>JAXDOC010000043.1:0-13470 GCA_034669165.1 Actinomycetota bacterium | reverse complement strand
GAGATGCCGCCGTCCTTGCGGACACGCCAGAAGTGGATGGCCATGAAGATGACGATGACGAACGGGAAGAGCAGCACATGGAGTACGTACCATCGGAGCAGGGTTTCGGTGCTGATCTCCACTCCCCCCAGGAGCACGAATCTCACCTGGGCCCCGAACACAGGCGTATAGCCGATCATGTTCGTGCCCACCGTGACCGCCCACAGGGCCAGCTGGTCCCAGGGCAGCAGGTAGCCGGTGAACGACAGGAGCAGGGTGAGGGTGAGCAGGATCACCCCGATCACCCAGTTGAACTCCCGCGGCGGCTTGTAGGCCCCGTGGTAGAAGACCCGGGCCATGTGCAGGAACACGGTGATCACCATGAGGTGCGCGCCCCACCGATGCATGTTTCGCACCAGCAGGCCGAACGTGACCGAGGTCTCGAGCGTTCGGATGTCGGCCCACGCCTGCACCTCGGTCGGCCGGTAGAAGAACATCAGGAAGATGCCGGTGACGGTGAGGATCAGGAACAGGAAGAACGACAGCCCGCCCAGGCACAGGGTGTAGCTGACCTTCACCGCGTGGCGCTTCACCTTCACCGGGTGCAGGTGGTAGATGAGGCTGTTCATGACGACGTAGGACCGGTTCCGAGGGCTGTCGGTGTAGCCCTTGCGGAAGATGGAGCCCGGTCGGAAGATCGAGGCCCACGCCTGGGAGCCCCGCATCTTCTCGCCTACCTCGGCCAGCTTTTCGGGCAGCGACGGGCGGTGCCCGTTGCCGTCACCGTTCCCGCTCCCGTTGCTGGAAAGTCGCTTCGCCACTGTTGGACCCTAGAACCGCATGCCGTAGGCGTAGCCGTGCTTGCCGTCGCGCTGGTGGGCGTCGCCCTCGCGGGCGCCCACGCCGGCCTTTCCCATGATGATCACGCCGGTGGGGCAGCGGTCGACGCACAGACCGCAGCGGGTGCAGACGTCCTCGTCGACGATGAACACAACGTGGTCATCGGGGTCCTCACCGGGGCCGGTGGTGTTGAGGGCCTCGGAGATGCTGTCGGTGGAGAGCATGTGGATGCACTTCCACGGGCAGATGTCGACGCAGCCCTCGCACATGATGCACTCGGACTGGTCGATGTGCAGGAACTGCTTGGGCTTGACCGACTTGGCCAGCTCGTCGCTGGGGATCTCCTGCAGCACGTAGTCGCCGCTGAAGGTCGGCATCGGGGGGTTGGCGTCGTTCTTTCCCATCAGTTCCTCACCACTCTCGTGACAACGTTCATGCCTTCTTCATCACCGGCCGGCCGAAGCGCGAGCTGAGCTCGACCTCCGGCGCCTTGCGGCCACGCTTCTGCCACACGGACCAGAGGTACACCTGGATGACGAGGAAGACGATGTAGATACCGGCTGCGACCATGTCGCGGACGGCCTGTGCATTCACGATGATACGACCGGTGCCGCCGAGCTCTTTCGCTGCCGCCCCCAGCTTCACACCGTCGCCGGAGATGCCGAGCATCAGCTTGTCGGGCCGCCACAGGAGTTGGTTGTCGGCGAACGTCAACCACTGGTGGGGGATGATGCCGTAGGCCAGCACGAACATGGCGAAGATGAAGGTGCCGCCCAGGAAGGCTTCTCCCCAGGTCACGGGCGTACCCGGCGGCCGCCGGCGGCCCACGGCGAAGACGAGGTTGATCCCGGCGACGAGAGCGAGCGTGGAAACCACTAGCGCGACCACCCGGTACCTCCCCTCGTGAACGCGATCACATTGTCTGGGACGAAAGCCTCAAAATCGATCTGGAGGCTGCCTGCGGTTCTACCACGACCCTTACTCCGGAGACACATCGGCGAAAGTCTGGGGGGCTCCGCCCCCCGACACCCCCCGAGTCAACCGCGACGACCGCCTGCGGCGGGCTGCTTTCTTGTTCCGGCAGGCGTACCGGCTCCTTCGTCGCCTGCCTGCCGGCGAGACGGCGCCGCATCCGGGGACGCTGGCGCGTCCCGAGCGGGCACCACCGTCTCGATTGTGCGTAGACGGGGGGGGGGAGCGGGCCAACCGGGACGATGGTACGGGGGCGGGACGCGCAGCGGCCCCTCGGCGGCAGCGTCCCGCCGACGGCAGGCGACGAAGGAGCCGTACGGCCGTCGGAACACAAAGCAGCATCGCCGAAGGCGATTCCATGCCTTCGACACGGGGGGGTCAACGGGGGGCGGAGCCCCCCGTGTGAGGGTCTCACTTCGCTCTGGGGCTCCGTCCCGGTTTACATTCTGGGCGTTATGACCGAGGTCCCCGACTACCTACTCGAGCGCTCACGCGCCCGGCGAGCGGCTCTGGGACTGGGTGGGGGCGGGGACGCGCCCGCGCCGGCCGGCGACGGCGGGGGTGACGCCAGCCCGGCGGCTGCCGCTCCGGCCGACGCGCCTGTGGCCGCCGCCGCCTCGGCACCGGCTGTCCCTTCGGCTCGGCCCACCGAGGCCCTGCCCACCTACGTGGCCCCGTCCGGGCCCCGCAGCGGGATCCCGGTGTGGATGATGCCGGTGATCCTCATGCTGCCCCTCTGGGCCATCGTCTACCTGGGCGCGTTCGGCGAGTCGACGTCGGCCGCGGGACCGGAGACGGGAGCCCAGATCTTCCAGCGGGCGGGCTGCGTCAACTGCCACGGGGCCCAGGGCCAGGGCGGCGTCGGCCCGCAGCTGGCGGGCGGCCAGGTGTCGAAGACCTTCCCCAACCAGGCCGACCAGGAAGCGTTCGTCCACACGGGGTCGTCAAAGCTCAAGGGCCAGCCCTACGGCGACCCCGCTCGCGAGGGCGGCCAGCACATCGCCAACACGGGCGGCATGCCGTCCTTCGCCGGACAGCTGACCGACGCCGAGATCACAGCCGTCGTCACCTACGAACGCGAAGGGCTTTAAACTCCGAACGTGGCCGACCACCCAGGGACCGGCCACCCAGAAGCTGACCATGATGTCCTGGTGGTCGGGGGCGGGCCGTCGGGGGCCGCCTGCGCCTACTGGCTGGCCGAAGCCGGCCACGACGTGGTGGTCGTCGAGAAGAAGCACTTCCCCCGGGTGAAGACCTGCGGCGACGGGCTGACGCCCCGGGCGGTCAAGCAGCTCGACGACATGGGCCTGGCCGACGGCCTGGCGGTCGGGGCCCACCGCTTCGACGGGTTGCGGTCGATCGCCTTCGGCAAGACCATCGAGCTGCAGTGGCCGGAACGGCCCGGGTTCCCCCGCCACGGCTACGTCATCACCCGTCACGACCTCGACCAGATGGTGGCCGAGCGGGCGGAGAAGGCAGGGGCCACCGTCCTCCAGGGGATGGAGGCCATCGAGCCCCACATGGACGGCGGCGTGCCCCGGGGGGCGGTCGTCAAGAACAAGGACACGGGCGCCACCACCACCATCAAGGCCACGTACACGGTCGTGGCCGACGGGGCCAACTCCCGGTTCGGGCGGGCCCTGGGCTGCTCCCGCGACCGGGCCTACCCCCTGGGCATGGCCATCCGGGGCTACTTCACCTCCCCCCGGTCGAACGAGCCGTGGATCGAGTCCCACCTCGACGTGCGCGACGCCAAGGGCAACGTTCTTCCCGGCTACGGGTGGATCTTCCCCCTGGGCGACGGGCGGGTGAACGTGGGCGTGGGCCTGCTGTCGACGTTCAAGCAGTGGAAGGAAGTCAACACGTCCAAGCTGATGGAGGCGTTCGTCGACTACGCCCCCGCCTCGTGGGAGATCTCGCCGGAGACGTCGCTGGGCCCGCCCACGGGCGGCAAGCTGCCCATGGGCCTGTCGGTGGGGCCGTCGTTCGGGCCCACCTGGCTCACCACCGGCGACGCCGCCGGCGCCATCAACCCGTTCAACGGCGAGGGCATCGCCTACGCCTACGAGACCGGTCGTTTCGCGGCCGACGCCGTCCACCAGGCTCTCGACACCGGCCAGGCGATGGCCCTGCGCACGTACGAGGACACCCTGCGGGCCGAGTACGACCTGTACTACCGGGTGGCGCGGGCCTTCGTGAAGATCATCGGCCACCCCCACCTGATGCGGATGCTGGTCGGCACCGGGATGCGGTCGCGCACGCTCATGGAATGGGTGCTGCGCATCATGGCCAACCTCCTGCGGGAGGACGAGCGGGGCCCCGCCGAAGCCGCCTACCGGGCGGTGGCGGCGATCGCCCGGCTGGCGCCGTCCCGCTAGGGGCGACGATCGACGTCCCCCGGGCCCGCTTCGAGGAGCTGGTCGCCGACGCCCTCGACGCCCTCCCCGAGGCCCTGGGCCGGCAGATGAACAACGTCTGGGTGATGGTCGAGGAGCGGGCCCGGGGGGAGGACCTGCTGGGGCTGTACGAGGGCGTGCCCCTGACGGAGCGGGAAACGTACGGGGGGATGGTGCTCCCCGACCGCATCACGATCTACCGTCGCCCGATCTGCGAGATGTGCGAGACGGAGGAGGAGGTCGTCGAGACGGTGAGAGACACCGTGATCCACGAGGTGGCCCACCACTTCGGCATCGACGACGACCGCCTCGACGAGCTGGGCTGGGCCTGAGGGGAGTTCGGCATGGCCAGCGAGCACAACGAGTCGAAGGAGGAGGAGATGGTGGGCCCGATCGACCGGGCCCTCACCTTCGCCGAGAACGTCCTCTATACGGTCTCCGCGCTCCTGCTGCTGGCGGGGGCCGTCGCCGTCCTCGGCGAGATCGGCTACAACCTCGTCCACGAGCTCGACGAAGGGGTCGCCGACGCCGTCGTCCACTCCCTCGACGGGCTGCTCCTGGTGTTCATCCTGCTGGAGCTGCTGGCGGCGGTACGGGCGACAATGGTGGAGCACCGGCTGGTGGCGGAGCCCTTCCTCGTGGCCGGGATCATCGCCTCCATCAAGGAGATCATCGTCCTCAGCCTGGAGGCGGCCGAGTTCGTGGGCAAGGAGGGCGAAGGGTTCCGCCACGCCATGACCGGCATCGGCGTGCTCGGCGGCATCGTCCTGCTCCTGGCGGTGGCCACGTTCCTCGTTCGGCGCAAGGAGCGGGAGCCGGAGGAGGAGGAGAAGGGCTCCACCGGGGAGCAGCTGGCGGCGGAGCCGGGGAAGGAGCAGGCGGCGGGCGACGGGGCCGCGGCCTCGCCCACCGAGGGCTCTTCACCCGCCGGTTAGTCGGTTCGCCGTCGCCCGGGCGGCGGCGGCGGCCAGGTCGACGGTGCGCTCCAGCTCCTCCTTGGTGTGGGCCAGGCTGGGGAAGAGGGCCTCGAAGGGGCTCGGGGCGAGGGCCACGCCCCGGTCGAGCAGGTGGTGGAAGAAGCGGGCGTAGCGGGCCCCGTCGGCCTGTTTGGCGGAGGCGTAGTCGTGGGGGGCGGCGTCGGCGAAGAAGAGGCCCATGAGGGGGCCGACCGTCGGGACCTGCACCGGGAGGCCCGCCTCGGTGATCACGGTGGTGAGGTTGACCGCCAGCTCGGCCGCCCGGCCCGCCAGCTGCACGTAGGCGGCGTCGTCGAGCACGTCGAGCACGGCCAGGCCGGCGGCGGTGGCCAGGGGGTTCCCCGACAGCGTGCCGGCCTGGTAGACGGGCCCGCCGGGGGCGAGCACGGCCATCACGTCGGCCCGGCCCCCGAAGGCGGCGAGGGGCAGTCCCCCGCCGATGATCTTGCCGAAGGTGGAGAGGTCGGGGGTGACGCCGAGGTGGGCCTGGGCGCCGCCGGGGCCGAGGCGGAAGCCGGTGATGACCTCGTCGAAGATGAGGAGGGCGCCGGCCCGGTCGCACGCCTGGCGGAGTCCGTCGAGGAACCCGGGGGCCGGGGGGACGAGGCCCATGTTGGCCGCCACCGGCTCGACCATCACCGCGGCCACGTCGGAGCCGATCTCGGGGACGACGTTGTAGGGGACGACGAGGGTGTCGGCGACGGCCGCCTTGGGCACGCCGGCCGACCCGGGCAGGCCGAGGGTGGCCAGGCCGCTGCCGCCGGCGGCCAGGAGGCCGTCGGAGTGCCCGTGGTAGCAGCCGTCGAAGACCACGATGCGGTCGCGGCCGGTGAAGCCCCGGGCCACCCTGATGGCCGACATGCACGCCTCGGTGCCGCTGGAGACGAGGCGGATCCGCTGGCACGACGGCACCCGGTCGCGGATGGCCTCGGCCAGGAGGACCTCCCGCTCGGTGGGGGCGCCGTACGACGTGCCCTGGGTTGCCGCCTTCTGGATCGCTTCGACGACCTTGGGGTGGGCGTGGCCGAGGATCGACGCCCCCCAGGACTGGACGTAGTCGGTGTACTTGCGGCCCTCCACGTCCCAGACGTAGGCGCCCTCGGCCCGGGCCACGAAGTAGGGGGTGCCGCCGACCTTGCCGAAGGCCCGGACGGGGGAGTCGACGCCGCCGGGGATGACGGCGCAGGCCCGCTGGAAGAGGCCCTTGTTGGTGGTCAAAGGGCCTGGGCCAGCTCGGACGCGAAGTAGGTGAGGATGACGTCGGCGCCCGCCCGCTTGACCGCGGTGAGCTGTTCGAGCGCCACCGCGGTGCCGTCGACCCATCCCCGCTCGGCGGCGGCCTTGACCATGGAGTACTCGCCCGACACGTGGTAAGCGGCCACGGGGACGTCGAACCGGGCGCGGACGGCGGCGATCACGTCGAGGTAGGCCACGGCCGGCTTCACCATCACCATGTCGGCCCCCTCCTCGATGTCGAGGGCGACCTCGGCCAGCGCCTCCCGGGCGTTGCGGAAGTCCTGCTGGTAGGCGGTGCGGTCGCCGCCGCCGGCGATGCGGACGTCGACCGCGTCCCGGAACGGGCCGTAGTAGGCGGAGGCGTACTTGGCCGCGTAGGCGAGGATCGCGGTCTGGTGGTGGCCGGCGTCGTCGAGCGCCCGGCGGATGGCGGCGACCTGGCCGTCCATCATCCCCGAGGGGGCGACCATGTCGGCGCCGGCGTCGGCCTGGGCCACCGCCACCCGGGCGTAGCGGTCGAGGGTGGCGTCGTTGTCGACCTCGCCGGTGGCCGTGAGCAGGCCGCAGTGGCCGTGGTCGGTGTACTCGTCGAGGCACAGGTCGGCCATCACCACGAGGTCGTCGCCCACCTCCTGGCGGACGTCGTGGACGGCGAGCTGGGCGACGCCGTCGGCCGCCCACGCCTGGGAGCCCTCGGCGTCCTTGGCCCCGGGGGCGGGCACGCCGAAGAGGATCACGCCGGGGATACCGAGGTCGGCGAGGGCCCTGACCTCCTTGCGGAGGGACTCGCGGGTGTGCTGGACGACGCCCGGCATGGAGGCGATGGGCGTGGGCTCGGCGATGCCGTCGCGCACGAACAGGGGCGCCACCAGGTCGTCGACCGACAGCCGGGTCTCGGCCACCAGCCGGCGCAGGGCCGGCGTGCGCCGCAGCCGCCGCAGCCGCCGGGCGGGAAAGCTCATGGCCCGATCGTAGGTCGGGCGCCGGCCCGACGACCTCTTGTGCGTCCTGAGATCGAATGCCGTGTTCCTGTTCGCCGGAAGAGCACCGGCGCACTGCGCATTATTCGACGGGCTCGTCAGCTTTGGAACCGTTGACGGATGCGAGGACGTGCGCCATGGCAGTAAAGACGGCGGCCAGACCGAACAAACTCCGATTGGCAAGGACCGCGAGCAGGATGACCAGGAGTCCCACCAAGAGCACCAGCAGGAGGGCCCACCAAGGCAGTGCGGGCAGCGAGGGCCTCGTGGGTCTCATGGTCCGAACGATAAACTCTTGCCATTGGTGTATCTAGAGTCTCTGTTGGCGAACCGATACTCCGAGGAGGTCACATGGAGGAGGCAGCGAGGAGGATCGGGCTACGAGGCGATGGCTGGATCGAGATCTCTGTCCCAGAGTTGCCCTGGCGCGTGGAGGTGCTCGTCGAGTCGGTGGACGGGGTGGCTCAGATCCTGGGCCTCAGACTCGAGCCAGACGTCGACGAGGGCGGACTACTCCGGTCCCACTGGATAGTTCGAGACGTTGTGATCACCAGTGCAAGGCTCCGAAGTCTTCCGCTTCGACGCCTGCGGCAAGCGTCGTCCGCCATCAAACGGATGAGTCTGGTCGAGGCTTTTGGTGCTCTTCGACCACCCCCTCGCAAGCCGGGTCAGCGGCTGATGAACGGTCACTACGAGGCAGTCGCCGACCTCTACCGCGCCGCGATCGAGTCGGGAGACGCCCCCCTGCCGGCCATAGGACGTCGCTGGCAAGTATCCAGGCCCACCGCTTCCCGGTGGGTGCGTGGCGCCCGTGAACTCGGGGTCCTGGGTTGGCCAAGTCGGCCCGGCGTGGCCGGCACCGACGGTAGGAACTCACCAGTTCCCAGGAGCCAGCGGGGCCGACCTCTACGAGGCTAATGGGGTCAAGGCACCTGCGGTCGGCTGGGCCCGCTCTAGACCTCTGACCCTAAGGGGCGGTCAAGGGCCGCGACCAGGGCGGCTACCAGACCGTCGAGGGTGTGGTCGGTGGCGGTGACGGTGACCGTCAGGCCCTCGGCTTCGGCCGCGGCCCCGGTCACCGGTCCGATGCACGCCACGACCGGGGGGATGGCGGTCGCGCCCGCCGCTGCTAGGTATGACGTGACGGTGGACGCCGACGTGAAGGCGATGGCGTCGGCCTTGGCGGCGGACGCCAGGAGGTCGGCCGGCGGGATGGCGGGGACGGTGCGGTAGGCGTGGGCGACGGTGACCGTCCACCCCTTGGCCGCCAGGCCGTCGGCGAGGACGGGGCGGGCGCCGGCGGCCTGGGGCAGGAGCACGCGGCCGGGGCCGTGGGGAAAGGTGGCGACCAGGCCCTCGGCCAGCGAGCGCTCGGGAACGAGGTCGGCCACGATGCCCGCCCCGGCCAGGGCGGCGGAGGTGCCCGGCCCGACGGCAGCCACCTGGACGTCGCCGAAGGCGCGGGCGTCGTGGAAGCAGGCGAGGAACCGCTCGACGGCGTTCGGCGATGTGAAGCAGACCCAGTCGAAGTCCCGGATGTGGGCGGCGGCGGCCCGGAGGGCTTCTCCACCGTCATCGGGGTCGGCGATCTCGATGGTGGGCACCTCCACCGTCTCCGCCCCCACCGCCCGCAGCCGCTCGACCAACCCCGACACCTGGTGGCGGGCCCGGGTGACCACGACCCGCCGGCCGAACAGCGGCCGGGACTCGAACCAGGGCAGGTCGAGGCCCGCCACCTGCCCGATCACGATCGTCACGGGTGGCTCCAGGGGACAGGCGTGCAACTCCCCCAGGGTGGTGCGGGTGGTGTGCTGGTCGGGACGGGTGCCCCAACGGATGGCGGCCACGGGCGTGTCGGCCGGCGCGCCCCCCGCCATCAGCCGGTCGGCGATCTCGGCCCGGTGGGCCACGCCCATGAGGACGACGATGGTGTCGCCCACCCGGGCCAGGGCGTCCCAGTCGATGTCGTCGTCGACCTGGTGGCGGCTGTGGCCGGTGACGACGGTGAAGGAGGTGGACAGGCCGCGGTGGGTGACGGGGATGCCGGCGTAGGCGGGCACGCCCACCGCGGCCGAGATGCCGGGGACGACCTCGAACGGCACTCCCGCGGCCAGCAGCGCGGCCGCCTCCTCGCCCCCCCGTCCGAAGACGAAGGGATCGCCGCCCTTGAGGCGCACGACCGCCTGGCCGGCCCGGCCCCGCGCCACGAGGAGGGCGTTGATCTCGTCCTGGTGGACGGGGCCGCCGGGGGACTTGCCCACGTCGATGCGCTCGGCCGTCGCCGGCGCCAGGTCGAGGAGCGACGCCTCGGCCAGCCGATCGTGGACCACGACGTCGGCCAGGGCCAGCACCTGGGCGCCGCGGACGGTGATGAGCCCGGGGTCGCCCGGCCCCGCCCCGACCAGGTAGACGGTCACCGGCCCCGGGTCATGTCGTCGCGGGGACGCCGACGTCGAGGAGGTCGGCGCCGCCGGCCTCGTCGAGGAGGTAGCGGGCGACCCGGCGGCCGAGGGCGACGGGGTCGGTGTCGGTGTCGCGGCGGCGGATGACGACCCGTCCGTCGCCTGTGGCCAGCAGCCCCTCCAGGCGGATCGTGGCCCCGTCGTCGGAGACGGTGGCGTAGGCGCCGACCGGCAGGTCGCACGAGCCCCCGACCTCGCGGAGGAAGGCCCGCTCCGCCTCCACCGCCCGGCGCGACGGCCCGTGGTCGATGGCGGCCAGCAGTTCCCGGGTGGCGACGTCGTCCTCCCGGCACTCGACCGCCAGCGCTCCCTGGCCCACCTGGGGCACGACCAGCGACGGGTCGAGGACCTCCGACCGCTCCGCGCTCCGCCCCAGGCGTTGGAGGGCGGCGGCCGCGACCACGATGGCGTCGAAGCCCGACGCCTTGGCCAGGCGGGTCTCCATGTTCCCGCGCAGGCCGGCGAAGGTGAGGTCGGGCCGCAGCCACGCCAGCTGCGCCCGCCGGCGGATGGAGCCGGTGCCGATGCGGGCCCCCGGGGGGAGGCCGGCCAGCGTCCCCCCGACCAATGCGTCCCGCGGGTCGCCTCGCACGGGGATGGCGGCGATGACCAAACCCGGCGCAGGCGACGACGGCAGGTCCTTGGCCGAGTGGACGGCGATGTCGGCCCGCCCGTCGAGCACCGCCGCCTGGACCTCCTTGACGAACACCCCCTGGCCGCCGATGGCCCAGATGGGAGCGTCGGTCCGCCGGTCACCGTGGGTGTCGACCACGACCGGCTCCACGTCGATCCCGCAGGCCGCGGCCAGCAGGTCGGCCACGGCGGAGGTCTGGACCCGGGCCAGGGTGCTCCCCCGGGTGGCCGCCCGCAACCCGGCGGGCGGGCCGGCCATCAGAGGTCGAAGAGCTCTTGGATGGCCTCGGCCAGGCGTTCGCCCCGGGCCGAGCCGGCCGACTCCTTGAGCCGGACGGTGGGCTCGTGGAGGAGCTTGGCCAGGATGCTGCGGGTGAGGGCGGCGACCGCCTCCTGCTGGCGCGCGTCGAGGCCATCGAGCCGGTTCTTGTAGCGGGCCAGCTCGGACAGACGCAGGTCGTCGGCCCGCTCCCGCAGGGCGGTGACCAGGGGCGCGGCCTGGCGCTCGGCCACCGCGTCCTGGAAGCGGACGACCTCCTCGTCGACGATGGCCCGCACCCGGCCCACCTCCTTGCGCCGCTCGTCGAGGCCGGCCTCCACGAACGCCTGCAGGTCGGCCAGGTCGAGGAGGGTGACGCCGGGGACGGCGCGGACGGCAGGGTCGATGTCGCGGGGCATGCCCATGTCGACGATCAGCAGCGGCTGGTGGGCCCGGGGGGCCATGATCGGCATGAGGTCGGCCGGGCCCAGCACCACCGTGGGCGAGCCGGTGGAGCTCAGGAGCACGTCGGCCGTGGCCAGGGCGGCGGGCAGTTCGGTGAGGTCGACCACCTCGGCGCCCACCTTCTGCGCCACCCGGGCCGCCCGCTGGCGAGTGCGGCTGGCCACCACCACTTCGGGTCCGTCGCCGGGAGACGAGTCGGTGGAGGCGGCCAGGTCGTGGGCCATGCCCTCGCCCATCTCCCCCGCGCCCAGCAGCACCAGCTTGCGACCCTCGAGCGTTCCCAGCCGGTGGGTGGCCAGGGCCACCGCCGCCTGCGAGAGCGAGGTGACCCCCCGGCCGATGGCGGTCTCCGAGCGAGCCCGCTTGCCGACCTCGAGGGCGTGGCGGAACAGGGCCGACAGCCGGGACCCGGCCGCGCCCTCGTCGCGGGCCCGCTCCCAGGCGGTGCGGACCTGGCCGAGGATCTGGCTCTCGCCCAGCACCACCGACTCCAGCCCGGCGGCCACGCCGAACAGGTGGGACGCGGCCGATTCGTCGTGGTAGGTGAACAGGTGGTCGTTGAAGTCCTCGGGCGGCAGGAAGGCCAGCCCGGTGAGGAAGTGGCGGATGTCCTGCACGCCGCCGTGGAAGCGCTCGGCGACCACGTAGATCTCGGTGCGGTGGCAGGTGGAGAGGATGACGGCCTCGCTCACGAAGTCGCGGCTCACCATGTCGCCCAACGCCTTGGGCAGGTGCTCGGCCGAGACGGTCATCCGCTCGAGGATGTCGAGCGGGACCGTGCGGTGGCTCAGTCCGACGACGACGAGAGACATGCGTGGAGAGTTTCGCGCGCGGAAGTGACGTCACCGGTTCGGATGAGCCCGAGCATGTCGGAGTCAAGAGCCTTCTGCCAACCTGGGCCCTCGGTGGAGCGACCGTCGGCCTTGAGCTGGTCGCGCGCCGACGCCAGCAGGTCGAGGAGGACCTCGTACTCGGGCCCGATCTCGGACTCCAGCCGCTGCCGGAGCCAGCGGGCCAGGGCCGGGCTGCGGCCCCCGGTGGAGACGGTGACCATCAGGCTCCCCCGCCGCACCACCGCCGGCAGGGTGAACGAGCAGTTGGCCGGGTCGTCGGCCCCGTTGACCCACACGCCCGCATCCTCCCCGTCGTCGAACACGGCCGCGTTGACCGCGGGCGAGTCGGTGGCGGCGATGGCCAGGCGGTAGCCGGCGACCTCGGCCGGGCGGTACGGACGCTGCTCGACGGTGACGCCGGGAAGGGCGTGCAGGCGCTCGTCGACCCGGGGCGCCACCACCGTGACCGATGCCCCGCACGCGAGCAGGGCCTCGACCTTGCGGACGGCGATGGCCCCGCCGCCGACCACCAGGCACTTGCGGCCTTCGAGCACGAGGTTCACGGGAAACAGGTACGGACCGGCGGCGCCCGCGGTTCCGGTCATCCGAACGTGGTCATCCGAAGGTGGCCACCGGGGGTGCCGGGACGGCCGCGACCCCCGCCCGCCGCTGCTGGTAGAAGGCGAGGATCTGCAGCTCGATCGACAGGTCGACCTTGCGCAGGGAGACGTCGGGCGGCACCGTGATCACCGCGGGGGCGAAGTTGAGGATCGAGCGGACGCCCACCGCCACCAGCCGGTCGGCCACGTCCTGGGCCGCGGCCGCGGGCGTGGCGATGATGCCGATGGCGATGTCGTGGTCGAGCGCGACCTCGGGCAGGTCGTCGACGTGGCGCACGGCGACGTCGCCGATGAACTCGCCCACCCGCCGCCGGTCGGCGTCGAGCAGGGCGACGATGCGGAAGCCACGGGCCGAGAACCCGCCGTAGTTGGCCAGGGCGTGGCCCAGGTTGCCGACGCCGACGATGACCACGGGCCAGTCCTGGGTGAGGCCGAGGACCCGGTTGATGTGGAGGAAGAGGTACTCGACGTCGTAGCCGACGCCCCGGGTGCCGTAGGAGCCGAGGTAGGAGAGGTCCTTGCGCAGCTTGGCGCTGTTGACGCCGGCCGCCGCGGCCAGCTCCTCGCTGGAGCAGGTGGACGTGCCCTGCTCGGCCAGCGTGGTGAGCGCCCGCAGGTAGACCGGCAGCCGCGCGACGGTGGCCTCGGGAATGTCCCGGGACGACTCCCGTGGCTCGGTGGATGCCCGTGCGGTCACTTGCGTTCGTCTCCAGCCCAGTCGCGGGAGGACCCATCGAAGGCGTGGCGGGCGCCCGCGGCACCGTCCAGTTTATGACTTTGTGAACGCGGGCACAAACTCGCCTGCTGGCTGTCGTGCC
>JAXDOC010000042.1:0-2635 GCA_034669165.1 Actinomycetota bacterium | reverse complement strand
GCGAAGCCCTCGAATCCCTGGGTGGAGCGGTCGACGAGCTCCTTGTCGACCGCTCCCCATGCGATGAGCAGGTGGGCCAGGCCGTAGAGCAGGGTCAGGTCGGACTTGGGCAAGAGGGGGTAGTGCTGGGTGGCCGCCGCCGCCGTCTCGGTGACCCGCGGGTCGACGACGATCACCTCTGGGTGGTGGGGGTTCCGGCAGATCCGCTCCCAGAGGATGGGGTGGGCGATGCAGGGGTTCGCCCCCCAGAGCACGACGACGTCGGACTCCTCGAGATCGGCGTAGGTGTACGGGGGGGCGTCGAACCCGAAGGACTCCTTGTAGGCCACGACCGCGGTGGCCATGCACTGGCGGGTGTTGCCGTCGCCGTGGACCATCCCCATGCCGAACTTGGCCACCGCCCCGAGCAGGGCCATCTCCTCGGAGGCGATCTGGCCGGTGGACAGGAACGCCACGGCCTCGGGGCCGTGCTCGGCCTGCACGTCCTTGAACCGGCTCACCATGGCGTCGAGGGCGGTCGGCCAGTCGACCGGGGCGAGCGGGTGGTCCCGGCCGGCGCGCAACAGCGGCGTCGTGGCCCGGTCGGGCGCCCGGAGGGGCGTGAGCGCCTCCCAACCCTTGGGACAGGCCATGCCCAGGTTGACGGGGTAGTCCTTGGTCGGTGTGAGGGAGACGGCGACCCCATCCTTGACATTGACGTCCAGCGAGCAGCCCACCGAGCAGTACCCGCACACCATGCCGGCCGGCTTCTGACCTGCCATCACCGCTTGGGACCGGGCATCCCCGTCCAGCTGGCCGAGCTGAAGAACCGCGCCCGCTCGATCAGCTCGCCGGCCAGCACGGCGACCAAGGCCAGGGCCGCGCCTGGACCACCGGTGGAATTGAGGGCCAGGAAGAGGGCGGAGACGCCCAGGATGAACCGGGCCAGACCGGAGGCCGGCACTGGGCCGAGCCAGCGCTCCGGGGGGCGCTCGGGGTCCCGGCGCCAGACGACGGCCGCCTCCCAGGACAGCTTCGCGGCCAGCGACGCAGCCAGGACGACGGCTGCCGCTCGGCCGCCGCCGGCGGCCAGGGCGACGGCGGCGCCGCCCACGGCCGCACCGAGGGCCCATCGGGGAAGGGTGACGCCGGCCCGCCAGGACGGCCGGCGGGTCACCACGTACAGCATCCCGGAGCAGGCCACGCCGACCAGCCCGGCGGCGGCGGCGACGGCCTGGACCGGCGCGGAGCCGGTGACCACCGAGAGCGCGGCCAGGCCGCCGAAGAGGCCGAGGGCGCCGACCTCCCGGCTCAGCCAGGAATGGCGAAGGCCGTCGAGGGCCCGCCACGCCCGTTCCGGTCGCCCGAGGTGGAGGATGCTGATGGCCAGGCCGGCCAGGGCCAGGCCGAGCGCAGTCACCACTGTCGCCCGGTGGTGGCCGACGGCGAGGTCGACGGCAAAGGCGCCGGCCGACGCCTGCGTCAGCACCAGCATGGCCACGAGAGGGTCGTGGGAGCGCCCACCACCGCCCAGGGTCGCGCCGGCCGCCCGCAGGCCCTCGGGCAGGCCCCAGTCGCTGTGGTAGGCGGTGGTCGGCAGGGTGATGGACGACGGCGGGGCGGTGGGCACCAGGGTCTCGTCCCGGATGGCGACGCGCAGGACGGCGGTGTCCACCACCGAGATCCGGATGGCGCCGTTGGGGCAGGCCGAGACGCAGGCCGGCTCCTCCCCTACCGCCAGTCGGTCCCGGCACATGTCGCATTTCCGGACGACCCCCCGGGCGGCGTTGAACCGCGGCACCTCGTAGGGACAGGTCCAGGTGCAGTACCCGCAGCCCAGGCACCGGCCCTCGATGTGGGCCACGATCCCGTTGAACTCGTCCTTCTCGTAGGCGTTGGTCGGGCACCCGTTGAGGCACGCCGGGTCGACGCAGTGGTGGCAGGCGGTGGTGACCGTCTGCTGGAACGGCTGGGTGGCGGTGCCGCCGGTCAGGAGCCCCACCGTGCGGTAGGACTCGCCCTCGTCGAGCCCGTTCAGGTTGTGGCAGGCGGTGACGCACGCCTTGCAGCCGGTGCAGGTGTCGAGGTCGACGTCGAACGCGTACTGGTGGCCGGGCTCCGGCGCGGTAAGCGGGATGCGGGCCTGCCAGGTTCCGGTGTCCGGGACCGTGCAGGCGTCACTGACCAGGGAGAAGCGTTCGACCGGGGTGAGATCGGCCTGCTCGGCGAGGTACCGCTCGAGCGGGGTGGCACGACTCAAGGGGAGGCGACCTGCACCATGCCGTCGACCACGCGCACCTCGAACGTGCGCACCGACACCGTGGCGTCGTCGAGGCACACGCCGGTGCCGAGGTCGAAGCTCTGCTTGTAGATGGGCGAGGCCACCTTGAGCCGCTCGGCCCTGGAGCCGACGATGCCCCGCGACAGGACGAAGGCCCGGCTGAACGGGTCGAAGTTGGAGAGGGCGTAGATCTCTTCGCCGGCGATCCGGAACACGGCGACCTGCAGACCACCGACAAGGGCGCACACGCCCCGTCCGGGGATGAGCCTGTCCAGCGGGCAGACGTCGACCCACACCTTGGAGACGAGCAACGTCATGGCTTGGCTCCGATCGCCAGCAGGGCGGGATCTTGCTTCTCGTGGGAGTAGGCGGGCC
>JAXDOC010000041.1:0-14908 GCA_034669165.1 Actinomycetota bacterium | reverse complement strand
GGCGTCACCAACCTCGGTGACGCCGCGCTCATCGCCTGGGCCGCCGCCGAGACCGGACACCCCAAGCTGTCCGACGCCCTGGCCCGGGTCGACGCCCTGGACGAGGAGGGCCGGCCGCAGTACACCGTCGAGGCGGCCTGGGTGCTGTCCGCCCTGGCGGCCGCTCGCGACACGGTCGACGTGGAGAGACGTTTCTCCACAGCTCGCGACCGTCTGCTGCGGGCCCGCATCGGCGACAGCCCGCTCTTCCCGCACGCCACCGGGCCCGGCCTGGTGCCCTGGTACCGGGCGCATGTGGCCTGCTTCGCCGACCAGACGTATCCGCTCCAGGCCCTGGCCCGCGCCCACGCGAGCGACGGGGCCGGCGATCCCGAGGCGCTGGCCGCCTCCGAGGCGTGCGCCGCGCGCATCTGCGAACTCCAGGGCGACGGCGGGCAGTGGTGGTGGCACTACGACGCACGCACCGGCCAGGTCATCGAGGGCTACCCGGTCTACACCGTCCACCAGCACGCGATGGCGCCGACCGCGCTCTTCGACCTCACCGACGCCGGCGGCAGCGACTTCGGCGCGGCCATCCGCAAGGGCCTGCGCTGGATGACGGACGTGCCCGAACTGGCCGGACACGCCGAGCCGATGATCCTCGACGAGCTCGGCGTGACCTGGCGCAAGGTCTTCCGGGGCGACCCGAAGAAGGCCGTACGCGCCGCCCGGGGGCTGTCCACCCGCCTCGCTCCGGGCCTGCGCCTGAAGACCCTGGACCGGGTGTACCGCCCGCTCTCCGTGGACCGCGAATGCCGGCCGTACGAGTTCGGCTGGATGCTCTACGCCTGGCACGGGGGACGAATATGAGCGAGCGCCGGACCCTGTTCGGGGTCGAACTGGACCCGCTGACCATGGACGAGACCGTCGAACGCTGCCTCGCGGCGGTGCGGGACCGCAGGCAGCTGGAGATCGGCGTGGTCAACGCCGCCAAGCTGGTCAACATGCGGCGCGACCCCCGGCTCGCCGAGGCCGTCTCCGGCTGCGATCTGGTCCTCGCCGACGGCCAGGCCGTGGTGTGGGCCGGCAAGGTCCTGCGCGCCCCGCTGCCCGAGCGGGTGGCCGGTATCGACCTGTTCCTGCGGCTGCTGGCCGAGGCCGAGTCGGCGGGCATCTCCGTGTACTTCCTGGGCGCCAAGGAGGAAGTGCTGGAGGAGATGCTGCGCCGCGTGGCCGACCGCTTCCCCGCGCTGAAGGTCGCCGGCAGCCGCAACGGCTACTTCGACGACTCCCAGCAGGAAGCCGTCGCGGGCGACATCGCCCGGAGCGGCGCCCAGATGCTCTTCCTCGGCATGACCTCGCCGAAGAAGGAGATCTTCACCGCCGCGTACGGCGCGCAGACCGGTGCCCGGGTGGTGCACGGGGTCGGCGGCTCCTTCGACATCCTCGCCGGGGTCACCAAGCGGGCCCCCGCGGCCTGGCAGCGGTTCGGTGTCGAGTGGCTCTACCGCGCGCTCCAGGAGCCGCGCCGACTGGGCAGGCGCTACGTCACCACCAACACCGCCTTCCTTCTCATGACGGCACGGGAGTTCATCCGGCTCATCCCGCAGGCCGCTCCCGCGAACAGGAGTCACTGATGCGTGTCGTCGTGGTTGGACAGGGATACGTCGGCCTGCCGCTGGCCATCCGGGCCGCCGAGGTCGGCCACGAGGTGATCGGCTACGACGTCGACTCCCGGCGGGTCAAGACCCTTGCCGCCGGGGAGTCCTTCGTCGAGGACGTCACCTCCGAGCGGATCCGCGCGGCGCTGGACAGCGGTGCCTACCGGCCCAGCGAGTCGGCCAAGGACTGCGGCGGCTTCGACGTCGCAGTCGTCACCGTGCCCACCCCGCTGCACGAGGGCACGCCCGACCTGCGGTACATCCGCGAGTCGGCCATCACCCTCGCCCGGTATCTGAGACCCGGGGCGACCGTCATCCTGGAGTCGACCACCTATCCCGGTACGACCCAGGAGATGTTCGCCCCGATCCTGGAGGACGGCTCGGGACTGACCGCGGGCACCGACTTCCAGCTCGGCTACAGCCCCGAGCGGATCGACCCCGGGAACACGGTGTGGGGCTTCAAGGAGACCCCGAAGGTCGTGTCGGGTGTCAACGAGGCCTCGCTCAAGGCCGTCCAGGACTTCTACGACGAACTCGTCGACACCACGGTGCCGGTGGGTTCGCCGAAGGAGGCCGAGCTCGCCAAGCTCCTGGAGAACACCTTCCGGCATGTGAACATCGCGCTGGTCAACGAGATCGCGATGTTCGCCCACCACCTGGACATCGACGTCTGGCAGTCCATCGACGCGGCCTCCACCAAGCCCTTCGGCTTCATGCGGTTCACCCCCGGCCCCGGCGTCGGCGGCCACTGCCTGCCGATCGACCCGTCGTACCTGTCCTGGCGGGTGAAGCGGTCGCTCGGCCGCAGCTTCCGCTTCGTGGAGCTCGCCAACGACGTCAACGACCACATGCCCGAGTACGTCGTCCGGCGCCTCGTCCTTGCGCTGAATGGCCGGCAGAAGGCATTGAACGGCAGCCGCATCCTGCTGCTCGGACTCAGCTACAAGCGCAACAGCGGTGACGCCCGTGAATCACCGGCGATGGTGGTCGCCGACCGTCTCCTGGCACTGGGTGCGGAGGTGCGGGCGTGTGACCCGCATGTGCCCACCGAGCAGATCGACAAGCGCATCACGCTCGTCGAGCCGACCGAGGCCGAGCTCTCCGAGGCAGACGCGGTGATCCTGCTCACCGACCACGACGCGTTCCCCTACGGGCTGATCGAGCAACGGGCGGCCTACGCGCTCGACACGCGGAACCGCCTCCGGGGCGCGGCCGTCGACAAGCTCTGAGTCCGACGCTGTTGATCTGGTTGGGTCGGCCGCTCGACGCGTTAGCGTGATCCCACGTGCCGGGGACCGTCGTCGTAGGGACGCAATGGGGCGACGAGGGCAAGGGCAAGCTCACCGACCTCCTCGCCACCGAGATGCAGATGGTCGTCCGCTACCAGGGCGGCCACAACGCCGGCCATACCATCGTGGTGGCGGGTGAGAAGTTCGCCCTCCAGCTGGTGCCGAGCGGGGTCCTCCACCCGTGGGTCACGCCCATCATCGGCAACGGGGTGGTGGTCGAGCCGGGCGTGCTGGTCAACGAGATCGACGGCCTGGAGTCCCGGGGGGTCGACTGCAGCAAGCTGAAGGTGAGCGGCAACGCCCACCTGATCATGCCGTACCACCAGGAGCTCGACCGCCTCATCGAGCGCCGGCTGGGCAAGAACCGGCTGGGCACCACCAAGAGCGGCATCGGCCCCGCCTACGCCGACAAGGCGGCCCGGGTCGGCCTGCGGGTGCAGGACCTGCTCGACCCCAAGATCTTCCGCCAGAAGCTGGAGGTCGTCCTCCAGGAGAAGAACCTGATCCTGGCCAAGGTCTACAACCGGCTGCCGCTGTCGGCCGACGAGATCGCCGACCGCTACCTGGGCGAGCTCGCCTCCCGGCTGGAGCCCCTCATCGGCGACACCGTGGGCCTGGTCCACGAGGCGTTGGAGGACGGCCAGAACGTGCTCTTCGAGGGAGCCCAGGCCACGTTCCTCGACCTCGACCACGGCACCTATCCCTTCGTCACGTCGTCCAACCCGGTGTCGGGCGGGGCTTTGGTGGGCGCGGGCGTCGGCCCCCGCCACATCCAACGGGTGATGGGGGTGGCCAAGGCCTACGTCACCCGGGTCGGGTCGGGCCCCTTCCCCACCGAGTTGGTGGACGACGTCAGCGACACCCTGGTCGACCGGGGCCAGGAGTACGGGACCGTCACCGGCCGCCGCCGCCGCCCGGGCTGGTTCGACGCGGTGATGGTCCGCCACGCCGTCCGCCTCAACGGGCTCACCGAGCTGGCCATCACCAAGCTCGACGTCCTCGACGCCTTCGACACCCTGAAGGTGTGCGTGGCCTATGACACCCCTTCAGATGGGCCTGACGGCGACCGCCACTACCACCTGCCCTACCACCAGTCGGTGCTGCACAAGTCGGTGCCGGTCTACGAGGAGCTGCCGGGCTGGAACACCGACCTCACCGCCGTCACCGAGCTCGACGACGTGCCCCAGGCGGCCCAGGACTACATCGCCTTCCTGGCCGAGCAGTGCGGGGTTCCGGTCACGCTGGTGGGCGTCGGTCCGGGACGGGACCAGTTCGTGCGCTTCGCCCCCACGCCCACCGACGCGGTGGCGGCCGCCGCCGCCGATGACGACGACGACTGGGACGACGACGATGACGACGACGACTGGAATGGCGTCGTCGGCCCCGGCGTCCTCGTGATCTAGGCGACGTCGATGAGAGTCTGTGTGGTCGGAGGGGGTGGGCGGGAGCACGCGCTGGCATCGGTGCTGGGACGCACGGCCGAGGTCGTCGTCACGCCTGGCAACCCCGGCATCCCGGGGTCGGTGTCCGCCCCGCCCGAGGAGATCGACGCCGATCTGTTCGTGATCGGCCCCGAGGTGCCGCTGGTGGCGGGGCTGGCCGACCGGCTGCGGGGGTCGGGCCGGCTGGTGTTCGGGCCGGGGGCCGACGGGGCCCGGCTGGAAGGGTCGAAGGCGTGGATGAAGTCGGTGCTGGCCGACGCCGGCGTCCCCACCGCCCGCCACGGGGTGTTCACCGACCGGCGGTCGGCGGCCCTCTTCCTCCGCCAGCTGGCCCCGCCCTACGTGGTGAAGACCGACGGGCTGGCCGCGGGCAAGGGCGTGCTCGTCACATTGTCGCTCGACGAGGCCATCGCCGACGTGGCCGCCAAGCTGTCGGGGTCGGCCTTCGGCGATGCCGGGCGGCGGGTGATCATCGAGGAGGGACTGGTCGGACCCGAGGTGTCGCTGCTGTGTGTGTGCGACGGGCGGCGGGCGGTGGCGCTGGCGCCGGCCCAGGACCACAAGCGCCTGGGCGACGGCGACACCGGCCCCAACACGGGGGGCATGGGCGCCTTCTCGCCGGTGCCGGGAGCAGGAAAAGACCTGGTGGAAGAGGTGCTGGAGCGGGCGGTGGAGCCGACGTTGGCCGCCCTGCGGGGCCAGGGCATCGACTACCGGGGCGTGCTCTACGCCGGCCTCATGCTGACGGCCGACGGGCCAAAGGTGCTCGAGTACAACGTCCGCTTCGGCGACCCCGAGGCCCAGGTCGTGCTCCCCCGGTACGCCGGCGACCTGGCCGCCCTGCTGGCCGAAGCCGCCGCCGGCCGACTGGTCTCGGAGCCCACCTTCGTCGACGACGCCGCGGTCACGGTGGTCCTGGCCACCGAGGGCTACCCCACGTCGCCCCGCACCGGCGATCCGATCGCGGGGCTGGACGCGGCTCGGTCCCGGCCCGGCGTCGAGGTCTTCTGCGCCGTCGTCGGCCCCGGCACCACGACGGCCGGCGGCCGGGTCCTCGCCGTCACCGGCATGGGTCCGACGCTCGACGCGGCCCGGTCCTGCGCCTACGCCGCCGTGGCCGAGATCTCCTGGCCCGGCATGCACTACCGCACCGACATCGCCGCCCCCACGCGCACGGCACCTGAAGGAGGCGCTCGGTGAAGGTCGCAGTGCTCATGGGGTCGGAGTCGGACAAGGCCAAGATGGCGCCCGCCGGCGCGACGCTGGCCGAGTTCGGGATCGAGGTCGACGAGCGGGTGCTCTCCGCCCACCGTACGCCCGACGAGGTCGCCGCCCTGGCCCGCGGCGCCCGCGAGAACGGCTACGCCGCCTTCATCTGCGGGGCGGGGATGGCGGCCCACCTGGCGGGGGCGGTGGCGGCCAACACCACCCTTCCGGTGGTGGGCGTTCCCCTGAGCGGGGGAGCCCTCAACGGGGTCGACGCCCTCTACGCCACCGTCCAGATGCCCCGGGGCGTGCCCGTGGCCACCGTCGCCATCGACGGGGCCATGAACGCCGCCCTCCTCGTCGTCCAGATGCTCGCCATCACCGACGCCGACCTCGCCCGCCAGCTCGACGCCCGGCGAGCGCCCCGGGCGTGATCCCCCGCTACTCGCTGCCCGAGATGGCGGCTCTCTTCACCGACGAGGCGCGCTTCGGCTTGTGGCTCGACGTCGAGGTCCTGGCCACCGAGGCGTGGGCCACCCTGGGCGTGGTCCCCGAGGACGACGCCAAGGCCGTCCGGGAGCGGGCGCCCCACGTCGACGCTGCCTTCGTCCAGGCCGTCGACGAGCGGGAGGCGATCACCGACCACGACCTGGCCGCCTTCGTCGACGTGGTCCAGGCCGCCATCGGGTCGCCGGCGGGCAAGTGGGTCCACTACGGCCTCACGTCGAGCGACGTGGTCGACACCGCCCTGTGCGCCACCCTCACCAAGGCCGCCGACCTCCTGATCCAGGCCTCCAGCAAGCTCATCGCGGCCCTGAAGGCCAGGGCCGTCGAGTTCCGCGACACCCCGATGGCCGGCCGTACCCACGGCATGCACGCCGAGCCCACCACCTTCGGCGTCAAGCTCGCCCTGTGGGCCCTCCAGGCCGACCGCGACCGCAGCCGGCTCCGACGGGCCCGGGAAGCCATCGCCGTGGGCAAGCTCTCCGGCGCCGTCGGCACCTACTCCAACATCGACGCCCGGGTCGAGGCCCACGTGTGCGCCGCCCTCGGCCTCACGCCCACGCCCGCAACCCAGGTCGTCCCCCGCGACCGCCACGCCGAGTACCTCTACGCCTGCGCCTCCGTCGGCGCCACCGTCGAGATGATGGCCACCGAGATCCGCCACCTGCAGCGCACCGAGGTGGGCGAGGCGGCGGAGCCGTTCCGGGCCGGGCAGAAGGGCAGCTCGGCCATGCCCCACAAGCGCAACCCCATCACCTGCGAGCGCCTGGCCGGCCTGGCCCGGGTCCTGCGGGGGAACCTGGGCCCGGGCCTGGAGGACGTGGCCCTGTGGCACGAGCGCGACATCTCCCACTCCAGCGTGGAGCGGGTCATACTCCCCGACTCGTCCCTCCTCGCCTACTACCTCCTGGTGCGCATGGCCCGGGTGATCGACGGGCTCACCGTCAATGCCGACCGCATGCTCGAGAACCTCGACGCCTCCTACGGCCTGGTCTTCAGCCAGCCCGTCCTCCTGGCGCTGGTCGCGTCCGGCCTGACTCGCGACGAGGCCTACCGCACCGTCCAGGACACCGCCCGCACCGCCCACACCCAACGCCAGCCCTTCCGCCTGGTCCTCGAGACCGACGCCCGGGTCGACCTCACCCGGGAGCAGCTCGACGAAGCGTTCAGCCTCGACCGGGCCCTGGCCGGCATCGGCCCCATCTTCGAGGCACTCGAGGAGATCTCCGAATGAACCTGATCCACCAGGGCAAGGTCCGCGACGTCTACGACGCGGGCGACGACCTCCTGCTCATGGTCACGTCCGACCGCCTGTCGGCCTTCGACGTGATCCTCGACGAGCCCATCCCCGACAAGGGCCGGGTCCTCACCGCCCTCACCGCCTTCTGGCTCGACCGCCTGACCGACATCGCCCCCAGCCACCTGGTCCGTATCGAGGACGAGGGCGAGCACGCGGGCCGGGCCATGCTCGTCAAGCGGGCCAAGATGCTCCCCATCGAGTGCATCGTGCGGGGCTACCTGTCGGGGTCGGCCTGGAAGGAGTACCGGAACTTCGGCACCATGCACGGCCAGGCCCTGCCCCCCGGCCTCCAGCAGTCCGACCGCCTGCCCGAGCCCATCTTCACCCCTTCCACCAAGGCCGACGTCGGCCTCCACGACGAGAACATCTCCTTCGAGCAGGCGGTGGTGATCGTGGGCCGGCGCACCGCCGACGAGGCCGCCGCCATCAGCCTGGCCGCCTACCAGCGGGCCGCCGACGACGCCGCCGAGCACGGGATCATCATCGCCGACACCAAGTTCGAGCTGGGCTGGATCGACGGGAAGCTGGCCATCTGCGACGAGGTCCTCACGCCCGACTCGTCCCGCTTCTGGGAGGCGGCGGACTGGAAGCCGGGCACCGTCCCGCCCTCCTTCGACAAGCAGCCGGTGCGGGACTACCTGGAGTCCACCGGCTGGGACAAGAACCCGCCGCCGCCGCCCCTCCCGCCCGAGGTGGTCGCCGCCACCTCCGCCCGCTACGTGGCCGCCTACGAGCGCCTGTCAGGCATGTCGCTGAACGACTGGCCGGGCGTGCAAAGGTGACGGAGATGGCCACCTTTCCCGTCCTGATCGAAGTCACCCTGCGGCCCGACGTGGCCGACCCCCAGGGCGCCACCATCGAGCGGGCCCTCCCCGCCCTCGGCTTCGGCGAAGTGGTGGGGGTGCGGGTGGGCAAGGCCATCCGCCTCACGGTGGAGGCGGCCGACGAGGCGTCGGCCCGGATCCGGGTGGAGGACCTGTGTCGCCGCTTCCTCACCAACCCGGTGATCGAGGACGCGGCGATAACGATCGGCGACGCATGACGAAGGTCGGGGTCGTCGTCTTCCCCGGCTCCAATTGCGAGCACGACGTGGTCGAGGCGGTCACCCTCCTCGGCGGCCACGCCAAGTTGGTATGGCACGGCGATCACAGCCTGGGCGACGTCGACGCGGTTGTCCTCCCCGGTGGTTTCGCCCACGGCGACTACCTCCGCCCCGGTGCCATCGCCCGCTTCAGCCCGGTGATGGAGGCAGTGGTCGAATTCGCCCACGCCGGTGGCCCGGTGGTGGGCATCTGCAACGGCTTCCAAGTGCTCACCGAAGCGGGGCTGCTCCCGGGCGCGCTGCAGAAGAACCGGGGCCTGAAGTTCCTGTGCACGACGGTGGCGGTGCGGGTGGAGAACACCGAATCAGCGCTCACCAGCCGCGCCCCAGCCGGCGCCGTCCTGCGCTTGCCGATCAACCACTTTGAGGGGAATTACACCTGTCCCCCCGACGTGTTGGCCGAATTGCAGGCCGACGACCGGATCATCCTGCGCTATCTCGACAACCCCAACGGGTCGGTCGACGACATCGCCGGCATCTGTTCGGCAGGACGGAATGTATGCGGCCTGATGCCGCACCCGGAAAGGGCGTGCGACGACCTGCTCGGATCCGCGGACGGACGGTCGCTGCTCGAAAGTCTTTTGGGGGCTGCAGGCAGCCAGGCGGCGTGGCCGGTGGCTACTCGGCGCCCCGCTTGATGCCGGCCTTGCGCAGCACGCCGGGATCGACCCCGGCCTGGCGCCAGGCGGCATACGTGATGCCCTTGCGCTTCCCGTACTCGGAGGCGGCGGCCACGAACTCCCCTTCCAATGCGCCGAGATCGACGGCATTGTCGGTGGAGGACAGCTCGGCCTGCAGGTTCATTCGCTCCTGGGAGAGGTGGAGCCGGGTGAGGGGATCGGCGTCGTTGAGCTTCTCGTCGATGGCTGAGAGCCGCCGCTCCACCGACTCCTGCGTGCGCTTGCGCCCACGCTTCGGCCGATGAGCCTCGAGTGCTTCGAGATAACGCCGCACCGCTCTACCTTGCTCACGTCCCTCCGCCAACGCCGCCTTGTGGCTATCGGACATCGGAGCCCTGGATCGTTTCGCGTCGGTTGCCATTTGTCCCATTGTGGCGCGTTGGCGAACGGATTTCAACTTCTCTGTCGGGTCTATTTGGTCGTCCCGGCCAGTAGCTAGGTTACGACCATGGTTCAGGACCCCGCCATCACACCGACTGGCACTCCATTGCACCGGGCCCTTGGCCTCACCGACGACGAAGCGGCCCGTATCAAGGAGATCCTCGAACGGGCGCCGAACGAGCTCGAACTGGCCATGTACGCGGTGATGTGGTCGGAGCACTGCTCCTACAAGTCGTCCCGGGCCCACCTCGGTCGGCTCCCGTCCCAGGCGCCGTGGGTGATGGTCGGGCCCGGCGAGAACGCTGGCGTGGTCGACTGCGGCGACGGGCTGGCCGTCGCCGTCCGCATCGAGAGCCACAACCACCCGTCGGCCATCGAGCCCTACCAGGGGGCGGCCACGGGCGTCGGCGGCATCCTGCGGGACATCTTCACCATGGGCGCCCGCCCCATCGCCCTGCTCGACTCGCTCCACTTCGGGCCCCTGGACAACCCCCATAGCCGATGGGTCGCGGAGGGGGTGGTGAGCGGGATCTCGGGTTACGGCAACTCGGTCGGCGTGCCCACCGTGGGCGGGGAGCTGCACTTCGCCGACTGCTTCGCCGACAACCCCCTGGTCAACGTCATGGCCGTCGGCGTCCTCCGCCACGAGCACCTGGTGCTGGCCCGGGCCGAAGGGGTCGGGAACCACGCCGTGCTCATCGGGTCCACCACCGGGCGCGACGGAATCGGCGGGGTGAGCGTGCTCGCATCGGCCGGCTTCAAGGAGGGGGAAGAGGCCAAGCGGCCCAGCGTCCAGGTGGGCGACCCGTTCGAGGAGAAGCGGCTGATCGAGGCCTGCCTGTCGCTCTATGAGGCGGGGCTGGTGGCCGGTATCCAGGACCTGGGCGGGGCCGGGATCACGTGCGCCACCAGCGAGATCGCGGCCCGGGGGGGCATGGGGATGGACGTCGACCTGCGCACCATCCCCCTCCGCATGACGGGAATGGTGCCGGCCGAGATCATGACCAGCGAGTCCCAGGAGCGGATGCTGGCCATCGTCGCCCCCGACGACCTCGAAGCCGTCCTCGGCCTGTGCCGGAAATGGGAGGTGCGGGCCACGGTCATCGGCACCGTCACCGACACCGGCCAGCTGCGCATCCTCGACGGCCCGGGCCCCGATGCCCCGGTGCTGGCCGACGTCCCCGCCCACTCCCTCGAGCAGGGTGCGCCCAAGTACCACCGGCCCCTGCGGGAGCCGGCCGACCGGGCCGCCCGCCAGGCCGACGACCCGTCCCGCCTGCCCCCGCCCCCCGGCAACGACTGCGGGCCCGACCTGCTGGCCATGCTGGCCGACACCTCGGCCGTGTGGTCGCAGTACGACCACCAGCTGTTCCTCAACACGGTCGAGGGGCCGGGCGGCGACGCCACCGTGCTCCGGCTGAAGGCCCCCGGGCTGCCGATCACGGGCAAGGGCATCGCCCTCAGCGCCGACAGCAACAGCCGCTGGTGCGACCTCGACCCCCGCCGGGGCACGGCCCTGGTGGTGGCCGAGGCCGCCCTCAACCTGGCCTGCGTCGGCGCCCGCCCCCTGGCCCTGGTCGACAACCTCAACTTCGGCAACCCCGAGCACCCCGAGGTCATGTGGCAGCTGTCGGAGACCATCGACGGGATGGCGGAGGCGTGCCTGGCCCTCTCCCTGCCGGTGGTGGGCGGCAACGTCAGCCTCTACAACGAGTCGGGCGGGCGCGACATCCACCCCACGCCAGTGGTGGGCACGGTCGGGCTCATCGACGTCCTCGACCGGCGCCCGCCGGGCGCCCGCCTCGTCGACGGGGCCGACATCTTCGTGCTGGGCACGGCCCCCACTGCCCCCACCAGCCTCGCCGGATCCCGCTGGGCCGCCAACCGGGGCCACCTCGGCGGCCCCCTGCCCACCCTCGACCTCGAGGCCCACGCCCGGCTGTGCGAGGTCGTCCGGGGCCTGGTGGAGGACCACCTCCTCGCCGGCGTCCACGACGTCTCCGACGGCGGGGCGGCGGTGGCGCTGGCCGAGATGGCCATCGCATCCGGCGTCGGCTTCCACGTCGACTTCGGCGGTCACCACGCCGCCCTCTTCTCGGAAGCGCCGTCCCGGGTCCTCCTGTGCCTGGCCGACGCCGAATCGTGGACCACGGTCCTGGCCCGGGCCGAAGTCGCCGGGCTGACCCTGGCTCCGATGGGGACGGCAGGCGGCGATCGGCTCGTCGTGGAGGGGCTTCTCGACCTCCCGCTGGCCCAGGTGAACGCTTCCTGGCGTGACGCCCTGCCGGGCCGATTGGCGGGGCTGGTGAGCTAAAAGCGGGCGGGCGGGTCGGCTAGGGTTCGACCGGTGGGCAGGTGGCCGGGTAGCCCTCTCGGCTGACGGCGTCGCTGCTCGGGGGAGCTTCTGTGGCCATTCCGGCAGGAGAGATGGAAAGCGACAGCTCCCTCGTGCGGGCTGTCCAGGCGGGCGACCTCGAGGCCTACAGCGAGCTCTTCCGCCGCCACTACCCCGACGTGCTGCGGGCCTGCTCCAAGCGCATGGCCTGCCCCCTGGAAGCGGAGGAGATCGCCCAGGGCGCCTTCGTGCGGGCGCTGGAGCGCATCGAGCAGTGCCGGGGCGAGCGCCAGTTCGGCGGCTGGGTGCAGATCATCGCCCGCCACATGTGCGTCGACGCCCTCCGGGCCCGGTCCCGCGTCGTCCCCACCGAGCGGCCGATGTCGGAGGACCACGCCGACGGCGCCGAGCCCCACGACGCCCTCTTCGACCACGAACGCACCATGCAGGTCCGCCGGGCCCTCGACAGCCTCCCGCCCCGCCAGCGGCAGGCGGTCACCGCCCGGGCCCAGGGCACGGGGCCGAGCGAGATCGCCGACGACCTCGGCCTGTCGGTGGGGGCCGTCGACTCCCTCATCCTGCGGGGCCGGCGCAAGCTCGCCGTCGCCTACCAGCGGGTCACCGGCGAGGGCGGCGCCACCGTCACCGCCACCAGCGCCCGGGCCGCGGCCGCCCTCCTCGCCGTCCTGTCCATCGGCTCCACCCGCCTGCTGGGCGGGGTCGCCGCCGCCGCCGAGGCGGGTCGCGACCTGGTCGCGCCCGTGGCCAGCGGCGTGGCGGCCACGGTCGTCAGCCTGGCCGTCGGCCTCACCGGAGGCGGGCCGGCCACCACTTCCGAGCCGATCCCCGCCCCCTCGGCCCGGCCACCGGCGGTCGTGGTCAGCGTTCCCGCCCCCGACCCGTTGGCCTCCATCCCTGATCCCGGCACCGTCGGCGGGATCCCCGACGTCGCCGCCGGCGCCGCCGCCGCCCCGGCCGGCGCGGTCACGTCCGGCCTCCCCACCGGCGGGGCCCAACCGGCGACCGCTCCCGCCGCCGCCGGCACCCCCGCCGTCAGCGCCCCCGCCACCACCGGGGCGGGGCCCCTCCCCGTCGGCGCCGTCGACGCCCCCATCGTCGAGCCCGTCACCGGCGTGGTCGACGTCACCCTGCCCGCCGTCACCGAGGTCGTCGACACGGTCGACGACACCGTGGGCGACACCGTCGACGCCGTCACCGGCCTTCTCCCGAAGTAGGTCTGATCGCCGCGCGAAGATGGAGTGTGCAGCGAGACGGGCAGCCGGGGGCCCACGCAGGTGATGACGGTGCCTGTGAGGTCGAACATCCCAAGGAGGCCTGTGGGGTCTTCGGGATCTACGCCCCCGGCCACGTCGTCGCCCAGCTGACCTACCTCGGCCTCTACGCCCTGCAGCACCGAGGCCAGGAATCGGCGGGCATGGCGGTCAGCGACGGCGACACCATCACCGTGGTCAAGGACATGGGCCTGGTCGCCCACGCCTTCGACGAGCGCAAGCTGGCGCCCCTCGTGGGCCACCTGGCCATCGGCCACGTGCGCTACTCCACCACCGGATCCAGCACCTGGGGCAACGCCCAGCCCTGCTACCGCAACGTGGGCGACGCCGGCATCGCCCTCGGCCACAACGGCAACCTGGTCGGCACCGACAAGCTGGCGGCCGAGGCCGGCGTCCTGCCCGGCACCGTCGGCAACGACAGCGACCTGGTGGCGGAGCTGATCAGCGTGGCCATGGGCTCCGGGGTCGCCTCCCGCAGCGACGGCCGCGACCTGGAGCGGGCCCTGCTGGAGGTCCTGCCCAAGCTCCAGGGGGCGTTCTCCCTGGTCCTGATGGACGACTCCCACGTGATCGGCGTGCGCGACCCCAACGGCTTCCGCCCCCTGTGCCTGGGCTCGCTCGGCACCGGGTGGGTCCTGGCCTCGGAGACGCCCGCCCTCGACATCGTGGGGGCCCAGTTCGTGCGCGAGCTCGATCCCGGCGAGATGGTGGTCATCGACGCCAACGGCGTGCGGTCGCTGTCGCCCTTCGACGCCAAGCGCATCGACCCCAAGCTGTGCCTGTTCGAGTTCGTCTACTTCGCCCGGCCCGACAGCCGCCTCTACGGCCAGACGGTGCACACCGCCCGCCAGCGCATGGGCGAGCACCTGGCCGACCAGGCCCCCCTGCCCCCCGACACCCAGGTCCCGGCCCGGGAGGCGATGGTGATGCCGGTGCCCGAGTCGGGCATCCCCGCGGCCGAGGGCTACGCCCGACGCAGCGGGATCCCGTTCGGCCACGGCCTGGTCCGCAACCGCTACGTGGGGCGCACGTTCATCGCCCCCGCCCAGGCCCAGCGCAGCGCCAACGTGCGGGTGAAGCTCAACCCCATCCGGGAGAACATCGAGGGCAAGCGGCTGGTGGTGGTGGAGGACTCCATCGTCCGGGGCACCACCATGCGGGCCCTGGTGGCCATGCTGAAGGAGGCGGGGGCGGCCGAGGTCCACCTGCGCATCTCGTCGCCGCCCTACCGCTGGCCGTGCCATTTCGGCATGGACACCGGTGTGCGGTCTGAGCTGTTGGCCCATGACAAGACCGTCGACGAGGTCCGCGACTACCTGGGCTGCGACACCCTCGCCTACCTCGAGCTCGACGCCCTCATGACGGCCACCGGCTCGCCCCGGTCGGGCTTCTGCACCGCCTGCCTCACCGGCGACTACCCGGTGGAGGTTCCGGGAATGCCGACGACTCGGGGCGAAGAGCTGCCCGAGGCCGACCTCGTCGGTCCCCGTGGCTGAGGGACAGAGTCGGCCGGACCAGGCACCGGGCCCCAGGCGCCCGTCGAGGCGCAAGCGGAGTCCGAAGGCCGGTCGTTCGGCCGGGTCCCAGCCCCCGACGAGCTCGGGGGCGCTGGCTGACCGTCCGCTGTCGGCCCGTCCCGGAGGGGGAAAAGCGCCGGCGACAGCCCCGCCGACGGCGCCAGCCGTGACCTCCGCCCGGCCGGCAGCGGCGCCCCCGGCCGCCCCCCGGCCAGCCCCG
>JAXDOC010000040.1:0-17013 GCA_034669165.1 Actinomycetota bacterium | reverse complement strand
CGCGCTCGGCTGCGTGGCGGGCGTGGGCCCGGGCCAGCTCGGCCGGGTCGACCGCCGCCTCCGCCGCCCGCACCCCGCCCGACGACTCCAGCCCGCTCACCAGCCGCCGCAGCTCGGCGTGCACCAGCCAGTAGCGGGTGGGCATGGGGGTGCCGTCGGCCATGAGGGGGGCGTTGCGGATGACGACCGGCCGGCCGTCGGGGTCGCGCACCACCACCTCGAAGTCGCCCTGCGGGGGCCGCCCCAGGAGGGCCGCGACGGCGGCGAGGTCGTCCTCGGGCGGTGCGGTCGGGCTCACTGCCCCGCCAGCAGCTCGGCCAGGCGACGGGCGTAGCGGGGGCCGTCGCCCTCGTGGTCGTGCTTCACGTAGACGTAGGCGTCGCGGCCGTCGGCCCGCACCTTGGCCAGCCTCTCCGCCCACGCCTCCAGCCCGGCCCGGTCGTAGCGCTCTCGGCGGAGGCGGACGTAGGCCACCGGCCCCACCGTCAACGGCGCCCGCTCGTCGCGTTCGCTGTCGTTGTCGACCACCACCAGGGTGGCGCCGTGGGCCTCGATGCGGCGGATCACCTCACTGGTGTACCAGTTCGGCCCCACCTCGAAGGCCGCCACCGGCCCCGCGGGCGGCGGCGGGAAGGCGGCCAGCAGCCGTTCGAGGCGGTCGAGGTCGGGGTCCTTGTGGGGGAGGCTCAACAGCACCGGCCCCAGGTTGTCGGCCAGGGGCGCCACCGCGGCCAGGAACGCGGCCACCCGGTCCTCCACCCCGTCGAGGTCCCGCCGGTGGGTGATGCCCATGTGGGCCTTGGCCGCGAAGGCGAACCCGGCCGGCACCTGCGTCCGCCACTTCTCCAGGGCCGTCGCGGCCGGCAGCCGGCGGTAGGTGGCGTGGGCCTCGACGGTCGCGAAGCGGCGTCCGTAGAACTCGAGCATCCGGGCCGGCGCGGTGCCGTTGGGGTAGAAGCGGCCCAGCCACTCGGGGTACGACCAGCCACTCGTCCCCACCCTCACCTCAGCCACTGGGCGCAAGGTTAAGAGTCCTCAGAAAATTGAGGAAATCCGATCCCACGCCCGGTCCAGGAACCCCTTGTGCTCGGCCGGCGCCGGCGGCGGCGGGGTGGCCGCGGTGGTGGGGGGCGAGCCGTCGGGAAGGATGACGTAGGCCTCCTCGCCCGGCTTCACGAGCTGATAGTGGAGGCGGGCCAGGCGCTCGATCTCCTCGGTGGAGTCGAGCTCGGCCGCCCGCTGGGCCAGGGCCTGGTTGGTGGCTTCGAGCTCGGCCACCTGGGCCGCCAGCTGGTCGCGGTTGCGGCGCTGGTCGAGGTAGGCCCGGGCCGGGATCACCGCCAGCAGGAGCACGCCCACCAGGCCCAGGGCCGCCATCGCCACCCCCGCCCGGTGGCGCACGGTGCGGCGGATCACCCGCCGGTCGCTTCGGGCGGATGCCACCCGGCCAGCTCCGCGCCGCCGCGGAACACGGCCGCCTCGCCCAGCTCCTCCTCGATGCGCAGCAGCTGGTTGTACTTGGCCACCCGCTCCGACCGGGCCGGGGCGCCGGTCTTGATCTGGCCGCAGTTGGTGGCCACGGCCAGGTCGGCGATGGTGGTGTCCTCCGACTCGCCCGAGCGGTGCGACATCACCGACCGGTAGGCGGACCGGGCGGCCACGCTCATGGTGTCGAGCGTCTCGGTGAGGCTGCCCACCTGGTTGACCTTGACCAGGATGGCGTTGGCCACGCCGGCCTCGATCCCCTTCTCCAGGCGGGACGAGTTGGTGACGAACAGGTCGTCGCCCACCAGCTGGATGTGGCGGCCGAGGGCGGTGGTGAGCGCCTTCCACCCGTCCCAGTCGTCCTCCGCCATCCCGTCCTCGATGGACACGATGGGATAGCGGTCGACCAGGCCGACGAGGAAGTCGGCGAAGCCGGCGCTGTCGAGCTCGAGGCCGTCGCCGGCGAGGGTGTAGACGCCCTTCTCCGCGTCGTAGAACTCGGTGGCGGCCACGTCGAGGGCGATGGCGATGTCGACCTCGGGCCGGTAGCCCGCCTGCTCGATGGCCTGGAGGAGGACCTGGACGCCCTCCTCGTTGCCCAGGTGGGGCGCGAAGCCGCCCTCGTCGCCCAACCCGGTGGACAGCCCCCGGTCCTTCAGGAGGCCCTTGAGCCCGTGGTAGCACTCGGTGGCCCACCGCAGGCCCTCGGAGAACGAGGCCGCGCCCACCGGCACGAGCATGAACTCCTGGATGTCGAGGGGGTTGGTGGCGTGGGCCCCGCCGTTGAGGACGTTGAGCATGGGCAGGGGCAGCACGCACGCGTTGGGCCCGCCCAGGTAGCGGTAGAGGGGGATGTCGAGCTCGTCGGCCGCGGCCCGGGCCACGGCGAGGGACACGCCGAGGATGGCGTTGGCTCCCAGGCGGGCCTTGTTGGGCGTGCCGTCGAGGTCGAGGAGCTGGAGGTCGAGGCCCCGCTGGTCGAGGACGTCCCAGCCGAGGAGGGTGTCGAAGATCTCGCCGTTGACGCTGGCCACCGCCCCCTGCACGCCCTTACCCAGGTACCGGGTGCCCTGGTCCCGGCGCTCGTGGGCCTCGTGGCTGCCGGTGGACGCCCCCGACGGGACGATGGCCCGGCCCCGGCCGCCGTCGGCTGACCTGACCTCGACCTCCACCGTCGGGTTGCCCCGCGAGTCGAGGACTTCTCGTGCGACCAGGTGCTCCAGTCCGCTCATGGTGTAGGCGTCGTCCCGCGTTCATGTTGCTCGTGTGGCTGTTGGGGGAAAAGTTAGCTGACGCGCCTGTCCGGTGGCACCCATGGGTAGGACGCGGCGATGGTCGCCATCGAGCCAATGGATTTCGCAGGCGTCGCCCCGGCCACAATCGTGGTGTGGTCCGACCTCGCCTGCCCCTGGGCCCACCTGGCCGTCTACCGCCTCCATCGGGCCCGGCGGGCGCTCGACCTGGAGGGTGTAGTCCGCTTCGACCACCGGGTCTTCGCCCTGGAGCTGGTCAATTCCCCGGCCCACGCCCCGGCGAACCCTGGAGGCGGAGGTGCCGGTGGCGGGCGGGCTGGAGCCGGAAGCGGGCTGGGAGGTGTGGCAGGCCCACCCCTGGCAGTGGCCGGTGACCGTCCTGCTCGCCTTGGAGGCGGTGCAGGCGGCCAAGGAGCAGGGGCCGGCGGCGTCGGAGGAGATCGACCGGGCGCTGCGGGTGGCCTTGTTCGGCCAGAGCCGGTGCATCTCGATGCGGTCGGTGATCCTCGAGGTGGCCGGGGAATGCGACTCGGTCGATGTCGAGCGGTTGCAGATGGCGCTCGACGACGGTCGGGCCCGGGCCGCGGTGATGGGCCAGCACGCGGCGGCGACGGCGCCGGGCGCGCCCGTCGCCGGCAGCCCCCACCTCTTCCTCCCCGACGGCAGCGACGTGCACAACCCCGGCGTCGAGCTGCGGTGGGAAGGCGAGCAGGGGCGGGGCTTCCCCGTGATCGTCGCCGACGACCCCGCCGTCTACACCGACCTCGTGCAGCGGGCCGCGGCCCTTGCCCCCTGAGGCCGGCGTGTCCCGCCACCATCCCCCCGTGGCGTAGCTTCGACAGCCTGTGAACCTCTTCGACCTCGTGGTGGCGGTCGTGGCGGTGGGCGCGACCATCGGCGGCTACCGGGTCGGCCTGCTGGCCCGGGTCGCGGGCTGGATCGGCTGGATCCTGGGCTTGGTGCTGGCGGCGTCGTTCTCCCACCGGGTCCTCGACCTGGTCCGGTCGCCCGACCCCCAGGTCAAGCTGCTCATGGCCGTCGGCATCTTCCTGCTGGTGGCCAGCCTGGGGGCGGCGCTGGGGGAGATGGTGGGCTTCCGCCTGCGCGCGTTCCTTCCCCTCGGCGGCCTGCGCATGGCCGACCACGTGGGCGGGGCGGTGGCCGGCTCACTGGGCGTGCTGGTGGTGCTGTGGCTGCTGCTGCCGGTGCTGGCCGACGTCCCCGGCGAGATCTCCAAGCAGGTGCGCAACTCCTCCGTCGCCCGGGCCATCGACGCCGCCGCCCCCCGCGCCCCCCGTCCCCTGCAGGACCTCCGCCAGCAGGTCGTCGACGCCAACTTCCCCGAGGTCTTCTCCCGCCTGCGCCCCGCCCCCAGCACGGGCAGCCCGCCGGTGGCCACCGCCCTCCCCGGCGAGGTGATCGACCGGGTCATCGCCTCGACGGTGCGGGTGAGCGGCCAGGCGTGCGGGCGCATCCTCACCGGAAGCGGCTTCGCCGCCGACACCGAGACGATCGTGACCAACGCCCACGTGGTGGCGGGCGTCGACAACCCGTCGGTCATCCGTCCCGACGGCCGCCGGCTGCCGGCCACGGTGGTCGTCTTCGACCCCAATCGTGACCTGGCCGTGCTTTCCGTGCCCGGTCTGGGGCAGCAGCCCCTCTCCGTGGGGACGGCGGACATCGGCACCGATGGCGCCGTCTTCGGGCACCCGGGAGGACAGGAGGACGTGGAGGTCTCCCCGGCGCGCATCGAGGCCGCCATCAGCGCCCTCGGCCGCGACCTCTACGGAGAGTCGAACATCCGCCGCGACATCTACATCCTGGCCGCGCAGCTGGAGCCGGGTGACTCCGGCGGCGCCCTCGTCGATCCCGACGGGGAGGTGGTGGGCGTGGCCTTCGCGGTGGCCCCCGACCAGCCCGCCACCGCCTACGCCCTGGCCACCGAGGAGCTCAACGCCATCCTCGGCGTGCCTCGGACCGGCGCCGTCGACACCGGCTCCTGCCTCCACTAGGGGGCGGCGGCCGAAGGTGTCAGGTCGCGCTATTTGCCGAGGATACGGCGGAGGGCGGCCTCGATCTCGGGGTCGACGAAGGCGAATCCCGACGCCTGGAGGACGGCCGGCAGCACCCGCTGGCCGGCGAGGAGCATCTCCGCCACCATCTCTTTGCCGAACATGGTGTGGAGGGCGATCTTGGGCACCGGCATCACCGTCGGCCGACCGAGCACCGTGCCCAGGGCCTTGGTGAACTCGGCGTTGGTCACCGGGTTGGGGGCGGTGAGGTTGACGGGCCCGGCGATGGTGTCGGTGGTGAGCAGGTGACGGATGGCGGCCACCTCGTCGTCGAGGCTGATCCAGCTCAGGTACTGCTCGCCGCTGCCGACCCGTCCGCCCAGGCCCATCTTGAACGGGAGCAGCTGCTTGTCGAGGGCGCCGCCCCGGTCGGTGAGGACCACCCCGCTGCGGAAGCGGGCCACCCGGATGCCGGCGTCGGCCGCGGGCGAGGTGGCCTGCTCCCACTGCTGCACCACGTCGGCCAGGAAGCCGGTGCCGGGACCGTCGGCCTCGGTGACGGCCCGGTCGCCGGTGTCGCCGTAGTAGCCCACCGCCGACGCCGAGGCCAGGACCTTGGGCGGGCGATCGAGGCGGGCCAGGGTGGTGGCCAGCAAGGTCGTGCCCTGGACCCGGCTGTCGAGTACTGCCTTCTTGTGCTCGTCGGTCCAGCGATGGTCGCCGATGCCGACGCCGGCCAGGTGCACGACCGCGTCGTGGCCCTCCAGCCCGGCGGCATCGATGGTGCCGGCGGACGGCGACCAGTGCAGCTCGTTCGGGCTGGTGGCGGCGCCCCGGACGAGTCGGCTGACCTGGTGGCCGTCGCCCTCGAGGGCTTCGACCAGGGCGGTGCCGATGAGCCCGTTGGAGCCGGTGACTGCGACGTGCATGCCTGGCCCCTCAGGGCCTAGGCCGCCACCTGCCGGGAGCGCTCGATCACGTGGTCGATGATCCCGTAGTCGCGGGCTTCCTCGGCCGTGAACCACCGGTCGCGGTCGGAGTCGGCCAGGACCGTCTCGACCGACTGGCCGGTGTGGAAGGCGATCCGCTCGGCCATGATCTTCTTGGTGTAGATGATCTCCTTGGCGTGGATGGCGATGTCGACGGCCGTGCCCTGCATCTGGGCCGACGGCTGATGCATCAGGACCCGGGAGTGGGGGAGGGCGTAGCGCTTGCCCGGCGCCCCTGCGCACAGGAGGAACTGGCCCATGGAGGCGGCCAGGCCGAGGCAGATGGTGCCCACGTCGCAGCTGATGTACTGCATGGTGTCGTAGATGGCCATGCCCGCCGACACCGACCCGCCGGGGGAGTTGATGTAGAGGAAGACGTCGCGGTCGGGGTCTTCACTCTGCAGGAGCAGGAGCTGGGCGCAGATGAGGTTGGCCGACGAGTCGTCGACCTGGGAGCCGAGGAAGACGATGCGCTCCTTCAGCAGGCGCGAGTACACCTCGCTGGACCGGTCGCCCACGTAGGTCTGGGCGTTGTACGTGGGCTCGACGAGGTCGGAGGTCATGCACGCTCCTTCGCGTTCTTGCTGGGCGGTGCTTGCGGGGCTGGTCCCACGGTAGCGGTTCGCCCCCCAGTTCATTTCCGGCCGGTTCCGGGGCGGACGGGGGCCGCGGGTGAGCGGTGTGGGCGCGGAGAGACTCGAACTCTCATGCCGAAGCACTGGCACCTAAAGCCAGCGTGTCTGCCAATTCCACCACGCGCCCGCGGTACCCGAGCCTACCGCCGGGGCGGCGGCGTCAGCCGCCGGCCAGCGAGCGGTTTGGCTCTCGGGGGGAGGTCGGGGGGGCGGAGCCCCCCGACTGTCAGGTGAGGACGGGCTCGGAGCTGGGGGGCGCGTGCACGTCGACCGCGGGGACGGCCACGGCGATCGCGTCCGGGTCGACCGCCGGCCCGGCGGCCCCGGTGTTACCCGCGCCGCCGGTGAGGGTGACGGTGGCTGAGGGCGAGGACGGGCGGGGAGGCGGGGGGGTGATCGTGGGCGCCGGCGGCGACACGGGTGCCGGCGTGGCCGAGACGACGTCGACCGCCGGCGCCGGGGCGTGGGCGTGGACCCCGGCCACCGCCTCCGGCTTGCGCCGGGACCGGTCCTCCACCGCCAGGCGGATGGCGGTACGGCTCTGGCCGTCGATGAGGATGTCGGCGAAGGTGGGGATGCAGACCAGATCCAGGTTCGAGGGCGCGACGAAGCCCCGGGCGATGGCGATGGCTTTGATGGCCTGGTTGAGGGCGCCCGCCCCTACCACCTGCACTTCGACCGCGCCCGTCTGGCGCAGGACCCCCGCCAGGGCGCCCGCGACCGAGTTCGGGTTCGATTTGCTGGACACCTTCAAGACCTCGACCACGTGTCCCCCCATGCCGTGCTTGTGCTTAGAACGTTCGACGGCGGCCGTTGCCGTTCCTCCTTGGCTGACACGGCGACCGAGAGTGAGAGATCTACCATGCCGCCGCCGCAGGGGGAAGGGGCAGACGCGTCCCGACGAGCCCGGTGGGGCCCGTCGGGGCGATTCGCGTGACGTTATATATAGGGGCTGTCGCGCACGGGTCGGCCAGGAGGCAGACCCGCGAGGTCAGTCGACCCTGACCGCCGACCCGTTGGCGATGGACCCGTTGGTGATCTCTGCCGGCCCTGGGGCCGCCGCCACCGCCGGGTCGACGCCCTTGACCTTCTGGCGGATGCGCTCGGAGACCTCGACCATGATCTCGGGGTTCTCCATGAGGAAGGCCTTGGCGTTCTCCCGCCCCTGGCCCAGCTGCTCGCCGTCGTAGGTGTACCAGGCGCCCGACTTCTTCACGAAGCCCATGTCGACGCCGACGTCGAGCAGCGATCCCTCGCGGCTGATGCCCTTGCCGTACATGATGTCGAACTCGGCCTGGCGGAACGGCGCCGCGCACTTGTTCTTCACCACCTTGACCCGGGTGCGGTTGCCGATGACCTCGACCCCGTCCTTGATCGACTCGATGCGGCGGATGTCGAGCCGCACCGAGGCGTAGAACTTCAGCGCCCGCCCGCCCGGGGTGACCTCGGGCGATCCGTAGATGACCCCGATCTTCTCCCGCAGCTGGTTGATGAACAGGGCGATGGTGTCGGTCTTGTTGAGGGTGGCGGTGAGCTTGCGCAGGGCCTGGGACATGAGCCGGGCCTGGAGGCCGACGTGGCTGTCGCCCATCTCCCCCTCGATCTCGGCCCGGGGCGTGAGGGCGGCCACCGAGTCGACCACCAACACGTCCAGCGCCCCCGAGCGGATCAGCATGTCGGAGATCTCCAGTGCCTGCTCGCCCGTGTCGGGCTGGGCGATGAGGAGCTCGTCGACGTTGACCCCGATGGCCCGGGCGTAGACCGGGTCCATGGCGTGCTCGGCGTCGATGTAGGCGCAGGTGCCGCCGTTGCGCTGGGCCTCGGCGACGACGTGCATGGCGAGGGTGGACTTGCCCGACGACTCCGGGCCGAACAGTTCCACGATGCGTCCCCGGGGCAGGCCGCCGACTCCCAGGGCGAGGTCGAGGGCGAGGGCACCGGTGGGGATGGACTCCACGTCCATCGAAGTCTTCTCTCCCATGCGCATGACGGCGCCCTTGCCGAAGCTCTTCTCGATCTGGCTCATGGCCATGTCGAGCGCCCCACCCTTGAGGGACTTGTCTCGATCCACCGGGGTTTCCCTTCTGCTCGTCGGAACTGGACGGCGATCACCCTACGAAGGGGGTGAGACAGTTTCCGCCCCTGCATCCCCCGAGAACGCCAACTCCGTAACTTCAGCAGCGTAGTTCCGAACGCACGTTCGGTCAAGGATCTCCCGCTAGTCCTCCCGGTCGGCGAGGACTTCGTCGAGCAGCTCCACCGCCCGGTCGAGCGTGGCCAGGTCGGCGGGCCCGAGGCCGGCCAGCCGGCGGGACAGGTTGGCCACCCGCCGCCGCCGCCCGGCCTGCAGCATCCACCGACCCCGGGCCGTCGCCTGCACGTCGCTGACCCGCCGGTCGGTGGCCGAGGTCTCCCGGGTCACGAGGCCCAATGCCTCCAGCTCGGAGACGAGCTTGCTGGCCGTCGGCGACCTCACCTGCTCGGCCGCGGCCAGCTGGCCAACCGTGAGGGGCCCGGCGAAGACCACCACCGACAGGGCCGAGAGGCGGGCGCCGGTGAGGCCGGTGGCCTCGTCCTCCCGCCGGACCCGGCGCAGGAGGCGGATGGCGGCCGAATGGAGGCCGTCGGCGACCGCGTCAGGGCTCGGATGGCTTGCGGGAGGGCTGATGGATAGGTAGCCTACCGAACCTATGGCCCTTTTCGACGCCATCGAGGCCGGAAATGCCGACGAAGTCCGGTCGATCGTCACTCGGGACCCCGCTTCGGCCGCCTCCCGGAGCGAAACCGGCGTCTCCGCCCTGCTGTGGGCCCGCTACCGCAGTCAGACCGAGATCGTCGCCGCCCTCCTCGCGGCCGACCCCGTCCTCGACGTGTTCGACGCCGCCGCCCTCGGCCACCTCCCCCGGCTGGCCGAGCTGGTCGCCGCCGACCCCGGCCAGGCCGACGCGTGGTCGTCCGACGGCTTCACGCCGGTGGGCCTGGCCGCCTTCTTCGGCCAACCCGAGGCGGTGCGGTTCCTCATCGAGCACGGGGCCGACGTGCACGCCGTCGCCCGCAACCCGATGCAGGTCCAGCCCCTCCACGCCGCCACCGCCGCCCGCAGCGTCGAGTCCGTCCGCCTCATCCTGGAGGCCGGCGCCGACCCCGACGCCGAGCAGCAGGAGGGCTGGACGGCGCTCATGGTCGCCCGCCAGCACGACGACGTCGAGATCGTCGACCTCCTCCTCGCCCACGGCGCTCACGACACGGGGAACGAGCCCACCACCTCGTAGCGGGCCCCGGCGGGGGACAGGTGGCTCTCCACCAGGCATACCTCGCCCACGGTCCACCGCCCCGACACCGCCTCGCCCGCCAGCCGGGAGAGGTCGACCCGGGCCCCTTTGGCCACCCGGGCCAGGGTGAGGTGACCGGCGAAGTGGCGGTGCTCCGGCGGCCGGCCCAGACCGGCGGTGGCCTCCACCACCCGGTCCGCCAGCGGGCCCAACCCCGACACCGGCACGTGCAGCACCCGGTGCCCGAACCGCCCCACCGCCGGCCCCACCACCGCTTCCACGGGACCGGTCGCCACGCCCCGCAGCGCCTCCACGACCGGCGTCGCGTCCGCCACCGGCCCGAGGAAGCGGAGCGTCACGTGCCACTGTTCCCGACCCGTCCAGCGCAGGCCCGTGACCGCCGGCCGGCCCAGCCGGGCGACCGCATCCAGCACGTCGTCCGGGGGCCACACGGCCACGAACAGCCGCGGCACCGGCGGCACCGGCGAGCCCGTCAGTCCCGGTCGAGCAGCCGCCGGCGGAGCTGGTCGACGAGGGAGATGGCGGCCAGTTGCCGCACCAGCTGGCGCCCGCCGGGTAGGTGCAACTCCCGCACCTCGACCTCGCCGTCGAGGTCGACCGCGGTGAAGACGGTGCCCACCGGCTGCCCCTCCTGGGTGGCGGGGCCGGCCACGCCGGTCACTCCCAGGCCGACGTCGGCCTTCAGCACCCGCCGGGCACCGGTCGCCATCGCCGCCGCCGCCGGCCCGCTCACCACCGGGCCCTCGGGCACGTCCAACAGGTCGAACTTCACCTGGCTGTCGTAGGCCACGACCGACCCCTTGAACCACCCGCTCGACCCCGGCACCTCCGCCAGCCGGGACCCGACCATGCCGCCCGTGAGCGACTCGGCCACCCCCAGCGTCAGACCCCGGGCCCCGAGGAGGTCGCCCACCGCCTTCTCCATCGACTCGTCGTCGACGCCGAAGACCAGGGGGCCGAGGATCTCCCGCAGCTCGGCCTCCTCCGCGTCGAGCAGGGCCGTGGCCGCGTCGAGATCCGCAGCCTTGGCCGTGAGCCGGACCTTGATCCCCTCGATCCCCGACGCCAGAAAGGCGATGGTGGGGTTCGTCTGCCGGTCGACCCGGTGGCCGATGAGCTCGGCCAGGGTCGACTCCGCCGTCCCCCACGTCCGCAGCATGCGACTGACGATCACCGACCGCGGCCCCGCCCGTCGCTGCAGGTCAGGGATGACGGCCCGCTCCACCATGTCCCGCATCTCCGCGGGCACGCCCGGAACGGCGTAGACGACCCGATCTTGACCGTCGACGACGACCGGGCACACCAGCCCCGGCGCGCTGCCCAGCTCCTGGAGGATGAACTCGGCGCCCACCGGCCGGTCCGCCTGGCGCAGGTTGTTGGCCGCCATGGCCCGACCCCGGCGGGCGAACAACGCCTCGATGCGCTCGACCATGGCCGGGTCGCGCTCCAGCCCGACGCCCGTCACCGCCGCGATCGCCTCCCGGGAGATGTCGTCCTGGGTCGGGCCCAGCCCGCCGCACACGATCACCGCGTCGCTCACCGCCAGCAGCGTCCGCAGCGCGGTCGCGATGCGCTCGAGGTTGTCGCCCACGTGGACGTGGAGGTGGGAGTCGATGCCCGCCAACGCCAGCCGCTCGCCGATGAAGGCGGAGTTGCTGTCGACGACCTGCCCCAGCAACAGCTCGGTGCCCACGGCCAGCACCGAGCACGAGAACGGCGGCGCGGCCGAGCCGGCCGCGTCCGCCTCAGAGCTCACGGACGACGTGCCGTCCTTCATGGAGGTACTGGAGACCCGTCACCAGCGTCATTCCGACGGCCAGCCACACCGCGAAGTCGACGAAGGCGAGATAGGCGTCGGACTCCACCGGGACGATGGCCAGCCCCACCGCGATGGCCTGCATCCAGGTCTTGACCTTCCCCGACATCCGGGCCGGCACCGAGATCCCCCGCCGCCCGACGTAGGACCGGTACAGGCTCACCGCCACCTCCCGGGTCGCGATCAGCGTCACCGGCACCCACCACATGGCCCCCTTGGCCACCAGCGCCGTCATCGCCCCCAGCACCAGGACCTTGTCGGCCAGCGGGTCGAGGAACGCGCCCGACCGGGTGGCCCCCTGGCGCCGGGCCAGCCACCCGTCGGCCAGGTCGCTCACGGCCAGCACGAACCACACCGCCAGCGCCTGCCACTGGGTGTCGGTGCCGACAATCAGCAGGACGACGACAGGCAGGGCCAGGACCCGGACCATGGTGATGGCATTCGCCGGCGTGGCCAGCGCGGACGGCCCGAAGGAGGACGTCGACATGCCCACCCGGCCCTAGAAAGCTTCGAGGTCGACGCCAGCGGCGCCGGTGACCGTCACAGTCGCGAACGTACCGGGCGCGAGGCCGGACGTCAGGTTCACGACACCGTCGATCTCGGGCGCCTCCCGGTGACTGCGGCCCACACCCGGCTCGTCGACCAGGACCTCGATCGTCGAGCCCACCAGGGCGTCCCGGCGGGCGAGGGTGATCCGGTCCTGCAGCTCGGCCAGCTCCCGCATCCGCTCGGCCACGACCCCGTCGTCGACCATCCCGTCGAGGCCGGCGGCGTAGGTGCCGTCCTCGGCCGAGTAGGCGAAGAACCCGGCCCAGTCGAGCTGGGCGTCGTCGAGGAACTGGAGCAGGAGGTCGTGGTCGTCCTCCGTCTCGCCCGGGTAGCCGACGATGAACGAGGACCGGAAGGCGGCCTCCGGCTCCCGCTCCCGGATCGAGGAGATTCGCCGCAGGAAGCGCTCGCCGTCGCCCCAGCGCCGCATCCGCCGCAGCAGCGGCTTCGACACGTGCTGCAGGGACAGGTCGAAGTAGGGGACGCCCGTGGCGCAGATGGTGTCGACCAGCCGGTCGTCGAGCTCCGACGGGTACAGGTACAGGAGCCGCACCCGGCGCACCCGGGCCGCCACCGCCTCCACCAGGGGGACGATGGCCCCCTTGCGGCCGACATCGCGGCCGTAGGAGGCCAGGTCCTGGGCCACCAGGACGATCTCGGACACCTCCAGCCGGTCGACCTCGTCGAGGATCGATTCCTCCGACCGCGACCGCTGCTTGCCCCGGAACGAGGGGATGGCGCAGAAACCGCACGTGCGGTCGCAGCCCTCGGCCACCTTCACGTAGGCCCACGGCGCCTCCGACTTGGGCCGGGGCAGGTTGAGCAGGTCGAGCCGGGCCACGTCGACGGCGCTCGTGGCCGCCGCAGACGTCGACCGGCCGAGCGTGAGGGTCACGGGCACGCCGAAGCCGGCCACCGCGTCGACTTCGGGCAGGGCCTCGGCCAACTCGGCCCCGTAGCGCTCGGCCATGCAGCCGGTGACCACCAGGCGGGACCCGGCCCGGCGGAGATCGTCGAGGGCGAGGATGGTGTCGACCGACTCCTTGCGGGCCGGTTCGATGAAGGCGCAGGTGTTGACCACCACCAGGTCGGCGTCCTCCGCCCGCCCGGCCGCGACCATGCCCTCGGCCGTCAGCGTTCCGACCAGCTTGTCGGAGTCGACCTGGTTCTTGGGGCAGCCGAGGGTCTCCAGCCAGAACGTCCGGGCCGGGACCTCGGCGCCGGTTACCGGCGGGGTCACCAGCCCAGGGTACCCGGGGACCCCAGCGTCCCCGGGTGGCCGCCCGAGTGTGTTACGCCTTCTTTCCCAGCATCCGGTTCATTTTGGTGCCGCAGACCGGGCACAGGCCCTGGGCCGCCCGGCGCCCGTTCTTGAGCTCGACCTCTTCCCCATCGAACGTCCGCTTCTCGCGGCATTTCACGCAATACGCCTCGTACTCGGCCATGGTCTCTCTCCTTCTTCGGACGACGACGTGTTACCCCGCCGAGGCGCCAGCGGTCGAACTTCGTGCAAGAGCGCACTGAAGCGCTCACAAGGAGGAACGCAACATGTACCACTTCGCCGTTGTCGCACTGTTCGGTCTGGCGACCTTGAAGCTCGCCGACCTGCTGGTGGAGCTGGTGCCGTCGCTTGGCAAAACACGAACGATACTCACGTTCGCAGTAGCCATCGCGGCCATGCTCGCCGTGGACTACTCGCTGTTCGCCGGGTTCGGCGTCCAACTGCGGGAGTCCTGGATGGGAACCGTGGCCACCGGGGCCGTCGTCGGGGCCCTCGCCGGGGCCTGGTCCACCGTCCTCGGCTGGCTCGAGTCGGGCCGGACCGAGACCACCGAGCGTCGCTCGGGAGGCGCCCGCCGCATCGCCGCCTGACCCCTATCCACCCAAACCGCCTAGTCACCGAACCGCAGGGGGCGCCTCAACGACGAGGCGCCCTCGGCGCGTCCGGACCCAGGGCGGTTCTGGCCCGAAGAGCTACTGGCGGGCCCGGAGCTCGTCGAGCTCATCGGGCGTCATGAGCACGGCCCGGGCCTTGGACCCCTCCGACGGGCCCACGACGCCTCGGCGCTCGAGCAGGTCCATGAGCCGCCCGGCCCGGGCGAAGCCGACCCGCAGCTTGCGCTGGAGCATCGAGGTCGAGCCCAGCTGCGACCGCACCACCAGCTCCATGGCCGCGTCGAGGTGTTCCTCGTCGTCGTCGTCGACACCCGCCGTGCCCCCGCCGCCGGCCCCGTCCTCGCCACCCTCCACGCCGTCGACGTACTGGGGCGACGCCTGCCGCCGCCAGTGGGCCACCAGCTTGCGCACCTCGTCCTCGCCCACCCACGCCCCCTGCACCCGGCGGGGCACGTTGGACGAGGCGATGGCCAGCAGCATGTCGCCCTGGCCGATGAGCCGCTCGGCCCCCGGCTGGTCGAGGATGACCCGGCTGTCGGCCAGCGACGACACCGCGAACGCCAGCCGCGACGGGATGTTGGCCTTGATCACGCCTGTGATCACGTCGACCGACGGCCGCTGGGTGGCGATCACCAGGTGGATGCCGACGGCCCGCGCCATCTGCGCGATCCGGCAGATCGACTCCTCCACGTCGCGGGCGGCCACCATCATGAGGTCGTTGAGCTCGTCGACCACGACGACGATGAACGGGAGCCGGGGGTAGGTGACCTCGCTGCCGGGGTCGGGTTTGAGGTCGCCCCGGTCGTAGGCGGCGTTGTAGCCGGTGACGTCGCGCACGCCCACCTCGGCCAGCAGGTCGTAGCGGCGCTCCATCTCGTGCACCGCCCAGGCCAGGGCGTTGGCCGCCTTCTTGGGGTTGACCACGACCTGGGTGAGCAGGTGGGGGAGCCCGTTGTACTGGCCCAGCTCCACCCGCTTGGGGTCGATGAGGATCATCCGCACCTGGTCGGGCGTCGACCGGGTCAGGATCGAGGTGATCAGCGAGTTGATGCACGACGACTTCCCCGAGCCGGTGGCCCCCGCGATCAGGACGTGGGGCATCTCGGCCAGGTTGGCCAGCACCGGCCGCCCGGCGATGTCGCGGCCGAGGGCGACTTCGAGGGGGTGGGTGGCCTTGGCCGCCTCGGCCGAGGTGAGGATGTCGCCCAGCAGGACCAGCTGGCGGGCCTTGTTCGGCACCTCGACGCCGATCGCCGACCGTCCGGGGATGGGGGCGAGGATGCGGACGTCGGCCGACGCCATGGCGTAGGCGATGTCCTTGTGCAGGTTGGTGACGCGGGCGACCTTGACGCCCGGCCCGAGGGCCAGCTCGTAGCGGGTGACGGTGGGGCCGACGGTCATGCCGACGAGCGAGGTCTCCACCCCGTGGGCCGCCAACGCCGCCTCGAGGGTGCGCCCCTCGGCCTCCACCAGGCGCCGGTCGACCTCCTGGGCCTTGCCCAGCTTGAGCAGCGACAGCGGCGGCAGCTTCCAGGCGCTGCGCTCGGCGGCGGGGCCGAGGTCGATCTCCAGCTGCTCTGCCGCCCTGCCGGAGACCGCCATCGGCCCGGTGGCCATCGCCGGCTGCGGCTCGGGCTCGACGGCCGCCTCGGGGACGGGCCCGTCAGGGATTGGAACGCCGATGGCGTCGGGGAGCGGCGGCACCACCAGCGTGGGGATGGTGGCCGGCGGCGAGGCCAGGCGGGGCCCGGCCGGACGGCGCCGGTCCTCGTCGAGATCGTCGAGGCGAGGAGCGTCGTCGCCGACTGGCCGGGAGGCGGGGACGAGGTTGACGAGGGAGCGCCCGGCCCGGCCGACGCCGCGGACCACCGTCACCGCGTGGCGGCTGGCGGCCCGGACGGTGGTGCGCCCGACGACGAGGGCGCCGATGCCCATCGCCGCCAGCAGCACCGTGGCCGCGCCCCACCCGGCCAGCACGGACCGCAGCGACTCGCCCGCCACCAGCCCGACGTAGCCGCCCGCCTCGCGCAGCTCCGACGTCGGCCCGCCGAAGCCGGGCCCGCCGGTCCACACGTGCAGCAAGCCACAGGAAGCGACCGCGATGAGCCCCAGCCCGGCGGCCAGGCGCCCGTACTCCTTGAGCGCCCGGCGCCACAGGATGAGCCCGCCGGCCACCACCAGCGCCACCGGCAGCCCGAACCGACCCAGGCCGAAGGCGGCGCCGGCACCGTCGGCCAGCGACCGGCCGGCGGGCCCGGCCAGCCCGCCGTACACAGCCAGTCCACAGACCAGCCCGGCGGTGACGAGCGTGACGCCGGCGAGGTCGGGCCCGTGCCCGCCGAGGACGGGACCCCGCCGGGGAGCGGCCCCCTTGCCCTTGTTCTTTGTGGTCCCGGAGGCCGCCGCCGCCGGCGGGCGAGCCTTCGAACCGGACGGCCGCGATGTCGCCGAGCCCGCCGCAGGCCGCTTCGGAGGCCCGTTACGCCCGCGCCTCCCTGAAGAAGCGGAAGATTTTCCAGCTGCGGGTTTGCCCGTGACAGCCTTCGGGCGCGGCGTCGTGGTCGCCACAATGGCAACAACAGTAACACCAGCAACAGGCCCAAACCCGGTCCGTGGTCGCCCCGGCCCGCTCCGAAACATTCTGCTATGGTCCCCCGCCGGAGGGGACAGCCAACACCTAGTGCCCATCCACGTAGTGGGGTGAAGACACCTATTTACAAGCCTGTGCCGGAAGGAGTAGATCTGACCGGCAGAACGCTGTTGGCGATAGCGCAGCGGGTTCCCAGCGGCAGTTGGCGCACGCGCGCCCGAAAGAGGGGGTACACATAGTGGCAGCAGCATCCGCAGAGCCGGTCATCCACATCTTGTGGATTCAGGCCGGACTTAGCTGCGACGGAGACTCCGTAGCCCTCACCAGTGCAACGCAGCCGAGCATCGAGGAGATCGCCCTCCAGGCGCTGCCCGGCCTTCCGAAGATCGCAGTTCACTGGCCGTTGATCGACTTCGAGTGCGGTCCGGTTGGTGGAGCTGACGACTTCCTGGAGTGGTTCTTCCGCGCCGAGCGTGGCGAGTTGGAGCCCTTCGT
>JAXDOC010000039.1:0-3317 GCA_034669165.1 Actinomycetota bacterium | reverse complement strand
GATCCTTGACAGCATAGAGGGGTGTGCCGGGCCCACCCCCGCCTCGGTCACCGTTCTCATCGCCCGGCGACAGAGACGTCGGCGGCGTCGGGCCCACCATCTCGACGGAGGCCTGCAGGGCCGCCTTGGCCTGGGCAAAGGTCTGCTCGATCACCTCGTACGCCTTCGCCAACCGGCGGTGTTCGCCGTGCAGCTCCCGGACGCGGTCCTCCAGCACCGCCGACTTCTCGTGGAGCCGGGCCATGACCTGGTCGTGATGGGCATGGGCGGCGCGCACGATCGACTCGCCCTGGGCCTTGGCGTCGTTGATCCTTCCCACCGCCTCACCTGCCGCCCGGCGCAAGACGGCCGTGGCTTCGGCCTCGGCATGGCTGATCAGGGCGGCGGCCCGTTGATCGGTCTTCTGGCGGATCATCTGCTCGCGCTTCTGCGCCCGGCTGACCAGCTCCTCGGCGACCTCCTGGGCCGACTGGAGGGCCCGGCCCATCCGCAGCGGGAGCTCGGCCACCAGCTCGTCATCGCGCAGGCCCCCGATGTCGCCCAGCTGCCGCTCCAGGGACGTCACCCGAGCGACGAGCTGCCGGTTGGTGGCGGCCAGCGCCTTGGCCGCATTGGTCGTCTCCCGCAGGCGGCTCCACAGCTCGTCGACGTCGCCGATCCCCGACATCGGCGATCCGGGTCGGTTGCCATTCGACACTTCGGACACGTGTGCACCCCCAGCGTGCGGCCGCGGAAGCCAATCTCATACGGGGCCGCCGGCCGAACCACCGCGCACGGATGATAGACGACGGGCCACCTCGGCGGCCGACCATCTCAGTGTCCAGACCGCCGGCCGTCGTATGCTGAAGGTCCATGCGGTTGGGACACCTGCAGGGGCGGTGGGCGGTGCTGCGGACGTTCGGGGCATGGGGCCGTATCGTGGCCGAGACCCCGCAGCGGGAGCCGGTGATCGCGCTCGGCGACGACCGCCTCGTCTTCCGGCGGGTGGACCGTCAGTTCTGGCCCGCGACCACCTGCCCCCGCTGCGCGGCGACGACCGCCGGGGTCGACCTCGCCGCCCATCGCCGGCGCTGTCTGGCCCGCACCTCCAGCCTGTCCGGTTCCGACGACGGGCGGGCGGCGGCTACCAGGGCACCTCGCCTCCCCGGCTTCGTCGAGAACCGCTCCTCGGCGAGGGTGTTCGGTCAGAAGCGCCGGTCCTGGTAAGGCTCCTGATGTCGACGCCGGCCGTGATGGCCCTGTGCATGGTCGCGCTGCTGGCCAGGCGCTCCTAGACGGCCCCAGCCCGCTCAGGGAGGCGGCGGCGGAGCGGGCGGAGGGCGGTACGGATTGGTCTCGGGCGTGGACCGGACGGAGCCCACCTTGGGCTTGTCCCCCTCCTCCTGGTCCTCGACTTCCTCGTAGCCGCCGGAGGGGGTGCGGCGGACGCGCGAGCCCACGGGGCCGCTGAAGGGGTGGACCTGGTCGCGGGCCAGGGAGCGGCAGGTGCTGCGGGTGAGGAAGAACGCCAGCACCGGCACCACGAAGATGAGGGCCCGGAACAGGTTGGTGATCGACTCGGGGGCCACCCGGAACACCGAGGACAGCACGTCGTTGCCACCGGCGATGAACAGGATCGTGTAGAAGGACAGGGTGGCCGCCCCCAGGGCGGTACGGACCGGTGCGTCCCGGGGACGGTCGAGCAGGTTGTGGGCGTCGCGGTCCTTGGTGAAGCGGCGCTCTAGGAACGGCCACAGGTAGAGGATGCCGAACGTCAACCCCGGCAGCACCGCCCCGGGGAAGAACGGGTTGGCGACGGTGTGGCCGAAGGCGCGGATCTCCCAGCCGGGCATCACCCGCAGGGCGCCGTCGAGCCAGCCGACGTACCAGTCGGGCTGGGAGCCGGCGGTGGCCGCCGACGCCTGGGCCGCGTCGTAGGGCCCGTACAGCCACACCGGGTTGATCTGGGCCAGCCCGCCGAGGGCGGCCAGCACCGCGGTCACGATGAAGAAGAGGCCAACCGACTTGGCCGCGTACGACGGCCACAGCCGGGAGCCCTCGATGTTGGTCTCGGTGCGCCCCGGGCCCTTGAACTGGGTGTGCTTCTGGCGCCACAGGATGGCCAGGTGGGCGCCGAGCAGGCCCACGATCATTGCCGGCAGCAGGAGCACGTGGAGCACGAAGAACCGGGTGATGAACTCGGTGTTCGGGAACTCCCCGCCGAAGAACAGGAAGGCCAACCACTCCCCCGCCACCGGGATGGACAGGGCGATGGAGTAGCCCACCCGCACGCCGGTCCCCGACAGCAGGTCGTCGAGCAGCGAGTAGCCGAAGAAGCCGTTCATGATCGACATGACCAGCAGGGTCACGCCGATGATCCAGTTGACCTCTCGCGGCTTGCGGAAGGCGCCGGTGAAGAACACCCGGGACAGGTGGACCACCAGGGCGGCCAGGAAGACCAAGGCGGCCCAGTGGTGCATCTGGCGCATCACCAGCCCGGCCCGCACCTCGAAGCTGAGGTGCAGGCTGGATGCGTAGGCCGCCGACATCGTCGTGCCCTCCAGGGCCTTGTAGGCACCGTGGTAGACGACCTGGTCCGACGCCGGCACGAAGAAGAACGTCAGGTACACCCCGGTGACGATGAGGACCACCAGGCAGTACATGGCGATCTCGCCCACCATGAAGGACCAGTGGTCGGGGAAGATCTTGTCGAAGGCCTTGCGGGCGAAGTGCGACGTCCCCAGCCGCTCGTCGACCCAGCGGAACAGCTTGCGCCCCATGCGCTAGTCCCGGTTCCAGAAGCCGGGGCCCACCGGCTCGTCGAAGTCGTGCTGGGCGACGAGGAACCCCTGGGGGTCCACGGCCAGCGGCAGCTGGGGCAGCGAGCGGGTGGCGGGGCCGAAGTTGGGGCGGGCGCCGTCGAGGACGTCGAAGGTCGACTGGTGGCACGGGCACAACAGCTCGTGGGTGTCCTTCTGGTAGAGGCCCACGGGGCAGCCGACGTGGGGGCAGATCTTGGAGTAGGCGACGTAGCCCCGGGGCGACCAGCTCTCCCGCCCGGGACGGGGCCGCAGCACGCCCTCCTCGAGGCGGATCAGGATCACGGAGGAGTCGCCGGCCTTCTCGGCGCCCTGCGGGAAGGCGGTCAGCGTGCCGCCCACCTGCAGGGTGTCGACTCGGACCGGCCGGCCGTCGGTGTCCGTCAGGCGGGACCCGGGACGCCAGGCGGTGGTCAGCAGCGCCTTTCCCGGCGCCGGGCCAAGGGAGCGGACCGGGAACACCGCCGAGAGGGCCAGGGCGCCGCCGGCGGCCCAGAACAGCTTGAGCACCGAGCGCCG
>JAXDOC010000038.1:0-2535 GCA_034669165.1 Actinomycetota bacterium | reverse complement strand
GAGGGCCCAGCGGTAGGGGCGGGCGGCGGCGTAGGTGGGGCAGGTGGCCTGGTGGATGCACGGTGCCATGTCGGCGGTGGAGACGAACTGCCCGGAGGCGTCGAAGAAGGCGATCGACAGGGGCAGCGGCGTGTCCTTCATGTAGAAGCTGGCGGTGCTGTCGGCGGCGAACTTGAAGAGCATGCCGTCGTAGCCGCCGATGTCGGTGCGGTTCATCAGGCCCAGGTTCTGCTGGGCCGCGGTCTCGGCCAACAGGGCGCAGCGGGCCGCGGCGGCCTGGGCCGCCGGTGTCCCGTCGATGCGGAAGCCGATCTCGGCGAAGTCGCCGAACCGGGTCCGGTTGAGGGTGACCTGCCCTTCGGCGGGCCGCAGCGTCGGGTCCTTGGGCCCGTTGGCGCCCACGGCCAGGAAGGCCAGCCCGCCCACGACGAGCAGGCCGACGATCGCCCAGCGCAGCACCCGCGTGTTCATCCGGTGCGGCGGGAGGCCGCGTCGCGGTCGACGCCCAGGGCGGCCACCACCTCGTCGGACAGGTGGTAGCTCTCGGCATCGGACGGGAACGAGCGGGCCCGGACGTCGGCGGCGTAGGCGGCCACCGCCGCCACCGCGTCGGTCTTGAGGGCCCCGTACCGGCGGACGAACTTGGGCGCGATCCGGTCCTCGAGGCCGAGGAGGTCGTGGAGGACGAGCACCTGGCCGTCGCAGTCGGGGCCGGCCCCGATGCCGATGGTGGGCACCGGCACCTCCCGGGTGACCAGGGCGGCGACCTCCCGGGGGACGCATTCGAGCACGATGGCGAAGCAGCCGGCGCCGGCCAGGGCCCGGGCGTCGTCCACCAGGGCGGTCGCCGCCTCGGTCTGCTGGCCCTGCACCCGGTAGCCGCCCAGGGCGTGCACCGACTGGGGCGTCAGGCCGAGGTGGCCCATGACCGGGATCTGGGCGTCGACCAGGGCCTCCACGACCGCCACCCTGGCCCGCCCGCCTTCGAGCTTGACCGCGGCGGCGCCGGCCCGGACCAGCGCGGCCGCGTTGCGCACCGCGTCCTCGGTGGAGAGGTGGTAGCTGAGCCACGGCATGTCGGCCACGACCAGCGCCCGGGGACGGGCCCGCGCCACCGCGCCGACGTGGTGGGCCATGTCGGCCACCGTGACCTGGAGGGTGTCCTCATAGCCGAGGACGACCATGGCCACCGAGTCGCCCACCAGGATGACGTCGACGCCGGCGTCATCGGCGATGCGCGCCGTCGGTGCGTCGTAGGCCGTCACCATCACGAGTGGCGTTCCCCCCTTACCGGCCCTGATGGTGGGTGCGGTGACGTGTTGTGCCATACGAGGCCTCCTCACCGTCCAGCGCCCGGTGGCTGCCGGCGGCGGGACCAGCCTACCGCCGGCCTATCGAGACGGAATCGTGGGGATCGTGAAGGTCGACCGCGGCCTGGGTGTGGTGGTCGTCGGTACCGTCGGAGGCGTGAACGCCGGCTGGGTCGTCGGCACTGTGACCGGTTCCGGAAGGGTCGCCACCGTGCTCGGCTTGACCGTCGTGGCCGGCGCCTGGTCCTGGGCCGGCGCCGTCGTGGTGGTGGCCGAGGACGATCCCGAGCCGGAGGCGCCCGAGCCCGACGAGGAGCCGGAGGAGAGCACCGACGGCACCGGTGCCGGCGTCTTCCCGGACAGGTCGGGGACCTTGTCGGGCGGGGTGGCGTCGGGCGGGCTGGCCTTGGTCATGAACCGCTTGAAGATCTGGGCGGGCAGCGACCCGCCGTTCACTTTCTTGACCCCGTGGACATCGAGCAGCTGCTTGGACTGGCCCTCGGGGTAGCCCATCCACACCGCGGTGGTCAGCTGGCGCGTGTAGCCGACGAACCAGGCGTCGCCGTAGAGGTCGGTCGTACCGGTCTTGCCCCACACCTGGGCCTGCGGCAGGGCAGCGGCGGTGCCCGAGCCGGCCTCGACGACCTGCTGCAGGGCGTAATTGACCTTGTCGGCGACGGCCCGGTCGAGGACGCGGGTGGACTTCGGCCGGTCGTCGACCAGGACCGAGTCGTTCTGGGTGATCTTGCGGATGACCCGGGGCTCGACGTGCATGCCCTTGGACTGGAACGTGAGGTAGGTGCTGGCCATGTCGAGGACCGAGACGTCGGCGGTGCCGAGGGCGATCGAGGCGTTCGGGCTCAGGTCCGACGTGATGCCGAGCCGGTGGGCCATGTCGACGACCTTGTCCGGCCCGACCTGCAACACCAACTGGGCGTAGACCGTGTTGACCGAGTTGGCCGTGGCGTTGAGCAGGCTGATGCGGCCGTAGGAGGCCCCCTCGTAGTTGTTGACCTCCCAGTCCTTGTCGTCCTTGTCCGCCTTGGGGAGCACGATCTTGGCCGGGCCGGCGAACGGCGCCTCGAGGCTGATCCCCTGGTTCATGGCCTCGGCCAGCACGATCGGCTTGAAGGTGGAGCCGGCCTGGCGCCCCGACCCGCCGCCGTCGGTGCCCACCGCCAGGTTCACCTGCGACGTGGCCCAGTCCTGGCCGCCGACCATGGCG
>JAXDOC010000037.1:0-65376 GCA_034669165.1 Actinomycetota bacterium | reverse complement strand
CGGGGCGCGGGGCGGGCGGCGCCGCCGCCCACCGCCCGCGGTCGAGGCCCGGCCCCGCAGCCTGCTCCTCGGCACCGACTGGGACGCGGTGATCGCCGACGGCCCCGAGGTCGAGGATGCGGATGCCGGCGTCACGGTCGGCGCCCCGGTGGCGACGGCCGAGCCCCGGCGGGCGGTCGCCGGGCCGCCACCGGCCCACCGGCGTCGGGTGCCGTTGCGATCGGCTGCGGCGGTCGGAGCGGTCGCCACCGTCGCCGCCGCGGGACTCCTCCTGCTCGCCCCCTGGTCGTCGCCCGCGGCCGACGACGCCCCGGCCGCCGCGTCCACCCCACCGACTCCGTCCACCCGACCCCAGCCGCCATCGACCACCGCCCCGACGACCACCAGGCCGCTCCCGACGGTCCGGTCCGACTGCAACTCACCCGCGTCGGTCCTCATCGCCGACGTCGACGGCGATGGCTGCCCCGACGCCCTCCGCTACGCCGACGGGATCCTCGAGGGCGCCGGCACCCGGTGGGCGCTGGGCCAGGCCGGCGACCAGGTCGCCGTCGGCGACTGGTCGTGCCGGGGCGCCCGCACGGTGGTGCTCCTCCGACCGTCCACCGGCGACGTCTACCGCTTCGACGGCTGGGCGGTCGGCACCGTCGAGTCGGTCACCGCCGTTCGGGTAGCCACGGTGGCCGGTGGGCAGGCGGTGCGGGCGGCCGATGTGGACCGCGACGGCTGCCACGAGCTAGTTGTCGAGCGGGGCGAGCTGCCGCCGCAGGTCGTGCGCATGCCCCGGCTCCAGCCGTGACCCGCGGCGCCCGGTTCCTGCGCCTCATGGGGTGGGCCGCCGGCATCGCCCTCGCCCTGTACGTGCTCTCGGTCAGCGGCCGGGGGGAGCTGTCCCCTCCCCCGATCGGCTCACCCGGTCGCTGGCCGACCTGGCTGGAGGGGCGGGAACCGGCCGCGGCCGCCTTCGCCATCCTCCGCCTGGTGGCGGTCGGCGGCTGCTGGTACCTGGCCGCCACCACCGTCGTGGGCACGATCCTGCGCCTGCTGCGGGCCGACGTGCTGGTCGCGGTCGCCGACCGGATCACGGTCGCCCCCGTCCGCCACCTCCTCGCCGGATCGCTCACCCTCACCCTGTCGGGGATCGGCCCCACCGCCGCCCTCGCCGCCACGCAGCCGGCCCCGACCACGACGACGACGACCTCGGTGACGACGACGTCGGTGGTCGGCGCGCCGGCGACCGTCACCATGGTCCGCCTGCCCCCGGCCGGCGCCGAACCCGAAGCTCCACCAAACCCCGCCGAGCCCTCGTCGCCGGCCACCCGCTACACGGTCGTGTCCGGCGACTGCTTCTGGACCATCGCCGACGACCTGCTCCACCGGACGTGGGGTCGAGCGCCCACCGACGCCGAGATCGTCCCCTACTGGCTCCGCCTGATCGAGGTCAACCGGTCCGAGCTGGCCGACCCGGGAAACGCAGATTTGATCTTCCCGGGCCAGGTCTTCACCGTCCCGCCTCTTGCGGCGCCACCGGCCTGACGTGAGCGCGGGGCGCCTGAACGCCTACCGTCAGACTCTCCGAACCCGAAAGATGGCTACGTAGTGATCTGACTCCTTGACGAAGTACGTGGCGCGGTACCCCGGGGAGATGTCGCATTCGAATATCTCGATACCAGCAACAATTCGCGACTGGCCCAGAGGAGGCCCCTGGTCCAGCCAGGCGAAGAGGGCGTCCGAGATGGCGGCTTGATCCGCCTGATCGAATCGCTCGATGTCCGCCCACGCACGCGTGCTGGTAACGACCCGCCAGGTCACGCCGACTGGCGCCGGCCTCGCCTCCAGGAGCGCAGGAGGGAATCCGCGTCGTCGTAACTCGGAATGAGGCCTTCGCTCACATCGCGTTCGGTGGCTCGCACAGCCGCGGCGACACCCTCCTCGCCGACTTCGGCGATCCATTCGTCGAGCAACGGCATCTCAGACCGCTCCGGTTCGTTCGCCATCGCGGCCAACTTTACGCCGGTGTCAGGCGGAGTTGGAGGTCGTCGAGGCGGCGGACCAACGCGTCGGCGTCGGTGCCGAAGAGGCCGGCGATGGCGCGGATGTCGTCGTGGCGGATGGTGAGGACCCGGCCGTTGAAGTCCTGGCGCAGGACCTGGATGCTCGATAGGTACTTGTGCACCATCTCCACCTCCGGGTCGGCCTCGATGGCCTCGAACCGGGAGAGGTCGAAGGTGATCTTGCGGGGCGAGCCGGTGGTGGGGGCCGTTCGGGCGCCGTCGGCCGCCTCGCCGCCGCCGTCGCTGGCCGAGGCCGCCGCCGGCGCTTCACCCTCCCGGGGGAGCAGCTGGTCGACGGGCACGCTGTAGAAGTCGGCCAGCCGCTGCAGCCGGGGGACGGAGATGACCCGCTCGCCCCGCTCGTAGGCGCCCAGCACCGACGCCTTGAACTCCTGGTCGGAGGCGGCCTCCACCTCTTGCAGTGACAGCCGCTTCTGCCGGCGGATGGCCCGCAAGCGCTGGCCGACCCGTCGGGCGTAGGTCTGCGCCGGGCCGTTCAGCTCGGTGTCCTCGTCCACGACCGAGCCCCCCTCCTCATGTCGCCGGCCGAGTCACATTATCTCGCTCTCCGTCACCAGGGCAATCTCCCTCCGTGACCAACGCCCCGCGGACCGTGACCGTCGTCAACCTTCGTCGCACGACCCCGCCGAGCGCAGGAGGCGGCGGCACGGGAAGCACCGTAGGTCCACGGGCCAGAGGTCGCTGACCTGGACGATCAGGTCGGCGTCGACCAGGACACGGGGAGGTCGTTGGGGGCGCCGAAGTCGAAGGAGGTGTCGCCCGGGCCAATCGGACCGCTGGTCGGGGAGAGACGGAGATACCAGGTGGAGCCGGCGGTGGCCTTGACCCCCAGCGAGTCGAGGCCGCTGGCACTCCAATCGCCGGTGACCGGGTAGTAGCCGGGGACGCCGGGGAAGGCGACGGTCAAGTCGGGCGGGCCCGCGGTAGGCGTCGACCGCAACGACCAGGTGCCGGTCGAGGACGTGTACGTACCGATCCCCGAGACGCCGTCGCCGTCCAGGTCGGCGGCCACGGGCACGGCCGCCGGCCACGACCCGGCGCCGAAGTCGAACGTGGACTCGGTCCCGCAGCCGGTCAGCCGGGTCTGCCAGGTGCCGTTGCGGTAGACCCCTATGTCGTCGAGGCCGTCGCCGTTCCAGTCACCCACCACCACGAAGCCGCGGGGGTCACCGAAGGTGAAGGTGAGGTCGGGTGTGCCCGCCGAGTTCGAGTTCCGGAGCTTGAACACACCCTTCTCCGACACGCCTGCGGTGCGGAGGCCGTCGCCGTCCCAGTCCCCCATGAACGGCACGAGGGGTTTGGTGCCGTAGCTGAACGCCGGCACGGTGACGTCGCCGCTGGTCAGGGCCGCCCGCAGTCGCCATTCGGTGCTCGTCCGGACCACGCCCGGCCACGAGTGGACGATCCTTCCGAGCTTGTACGGAGCGAAGGTCCTGATGCCGCTGTCGGTGAGCTGTGCGTTCGCCGTCCCGACCGAGAGCCCTCCCATGCCGCTCTTGAGGCTCGTGGTGACGCTCCCCGGGGCGCTGAGCACGATCTGCCCGCCCGCGCCCGCGCCCCCGCCTCCTGCGGGTGCAGACGTGGACGAGGCCGCGTTGCCGCCCCCGCCTCCGTCGACCAGGACGCTGCCGCCGCCGGTGAGGTGCGGCGTCCGGAGGACGATCGCCCCACCGCTGCCGCCCCCGCCGCCGCCACCATTGATTGCGTTGGATCCGAAGCCGCCATTGGCGGCGACCGTGCCCGAGACGTCGATCGACGTGGTGGCGACCAGGGCTATCGCCCCGCCCCCTCCGCCGCCGGGAACGGACGAGCCCCCGCCGCCGCTCCCGCCGACGAGAGAGGAGAACGGGTTTCCGTAGGCGGGACCGCCGGCGCCGCCGCTGTTGGCGCCCGGACCACCTACTCCGCCAAAGCCCCCGCCCCCGCCTCCGCCGAACGAGTTGGCGGGAGGGTTGCCACCGCCGGTCCCGCCGCCGGCGCTCAGGATCGGCCCGCCGGCGCCCCCTCCGGCGCCTCCCGGCGCGGCGCCGAGGAAGCCACCGACGCTGATGGTCGTCCGGCTCAGGATGGCGAGCGGACGGGACCCGGTCACGGTCACACCGGCGCCGCCGGGGATGGTGAGGGAGTCGAATCCGAACACGGCGACGTTGTCGACGACCTGTCCGATCCCGACTTGGCCGCTCGGCCCGTTGATCACGAGGGAGGAGGTGTCGATGGTGGAGGCCCCGGGGCCCAGCGTCACCGCTCCCAGGCTGGGAGTGGCGCAGGGGATGAGCCGGGCGGGCTGCAACGCCGACGACGGTGTGGCGGGCAGGCCGGCGACGAGGGCGACGACCGCCGCGGTGCTTGCTGTTACAAATCGTCGCGCCTTCATCCTCGGCCTCCCGTTTGCTCCTGTCTCGATCCAACGCCTGCATTGGACACGAATCTGCCGTCGGGCACCAGGGTGCCAACCGGAGAACGGTTGGGGGTGGCAGCCCCACCCGGATGCCGGGCCCATCCGGCCGGCAGTCCCGGACCAGCTCGGTGCCGACCGTCGGAGTGGAGAGCCCACAGCCGGCCGAGGCCCTGCACCTCACCGATGAGGGGCGAGCAGGCCGCTCCGGAGGGCGACCAGCAGCGTCCCGGCCGCGACCGCGGCCGTCTCCGTCCGCAGCACGTTCGGCCCCAGGCCGACGGTGGGCAGCCCCGCGGCCAGCTCGTCGGCGTCCCAGCCGCCCTCCGGCCCCACCAGCACCACCGGCCGGGCCAGCGATGGCGGATCACCGCCGCCGACCGCCATCGCCGCCCCCGGCCACGCCGCCGCCTCCCGGAACGACACCGCCTCCTCCACCACCGGCAGCCACGCCCGCCGGCTCTGCATGGCCGCCTCCCGGGCCACCCGCCGCCAGCGCTCCACCGCCGCCGCCCCCCGATCGCCCGTCCACCGCACCACCGACCGGGCCGCCACGAGGGGCACGATGCGGTCGACGCCCAACTCGGTGAGCTTCTGCACCGCCCACTCCGGACGGTCGCCCTTGACCGGCGAGAACGCCACCGTCACCAGAGGCGCCGGCGCCGGCTCCACAACCACCTCGCCGTCGACCTCCAGGGCGGCCCCGCCGGCCCACCGGCACGCCACCCGCCGTCCGGCCCCGTCGGACGCGGTCACCGCCTCGCCGACCCGCAGCCGCAGCACCCGCTCCAGGTGGTGGCGATCACCCGTCGACAGCTCCGGCGCCGACAGGTCGGGCACGAAGACGTGCGCCACCGCGCCCGCCATGCCCGCCACGGCCGCGCTTACTTGAAGGCCGAGCGGACCCGGGCCAGGAAGCCGGTGTCGGGCGGGGCCACCTCTTCGCCCCGGGCCGTGGCCAGCAGCCGCAGCAGGTCCTCCTGCTCCTTGGACAGGTCGGTGGGCGTGTCGACCACCACCTGCACCAGCAGGTCGCCCCGGGCCCCGCCGCCGTTCACCCGGGGCACCCCCCGGCTGCGCAGGCGGAAGACCCGTCCCGGCTGGGTGCCCTTGGGGATGACGAGGTCTTCGACGCCGTCGAGCGTCTCGTAGTGGATGACCGCCCCCAGGGCAGCCTGGGCCATGGGCACGTGCAGGACGTGGACGAGGTCGTTGCCCTGGCGGACGAAGCGCTCGTCGGCGCGAACCCGCAGGTGGACGTAGAGGTCGCCCGGCGGGCCCCCCCGAGGCCCGGCCGCCCCCCGGCCGGTGACCTTGAGCGTGCTCCCGTCGTCGACGCCGGCGGGCACGTCGACGGTGTAGGTGCGCTCCTCGGTGCGGCGCCCGTCGCCCCGGCAGTCGGGGCAGGGCGACGTGATCATCTGGCCGACGCCGCCGCACCGGGGGCAGGGGCTGGACGTGATCATCTGGCCGAGAATCGACTGGCGGGTGCGGCGGACCTCGCCCGTGCCCTCGCACTGGGAGCAGGTGACGGGGCCCGAGCCGGGCTTGGCGCCGGAGCCGGAGCACGTCTCGCACGTGACCGGCAGCCGCAGCCGGACCTCGTGGGACACGCCGAACACGGCCTCCTCGAAGTCGAGCTGGATGGCCGTCTCCACGTCGTTGCCCCGGGGCGGGCCCGCCTGGCGCCGTCCGCCGGCCCCGAAGGGCGAGCCCCCGCCGAAGAACGACTGGAAGATGTCGCCCAGGTTGGCGCCGAAGATGTCGTCGAAGCCGGCGCTGCCCGGCGCGCCCGCCCCCCGCATCCCCTCGGGGCCCAACAAGTCGTAGCGGCGACGGCGCTCAGGGTCGCGCAACGTCTCGTAGGCGACGGTGACCAGCTTGAACCGGTTCTCGGCCTCGGGGTCGCCCGGGTTGGCGTCGGGGTGCAGCTCCCGGGCCCGGGCCCGGTACGCCTTCTTCAATTCGTCCTCGGTGGCGGTGCGACTCACGCCCAACAGGGCGTAGAAGTCCTCCGGGTGGTCGGCCACGGGTCGGTCAGTTCTCGCTCAGGGCCCGACCCAGGCGCTGGCTCACCGCGGCGACCGCGGCCATGGCCTGGGGGTAGTTCATGCGGGTGGGGCCGAGGACGCCGATGGTGCCGACCCGGCCCCCGTCGAGCTCGTAGGGGGCGACGATGATGGAGCACTCGGCCAGTGACTCCACCCGGTGCTCGGCACCGATGACCACGTTGAGGCGGTCGTCGTGGAGGGCCTCCCGGAGCAGGCTGACCACCACGTACTGCTGCTCGAGGATGGTGAGCACCTGGCGGACGGTGGCCACCGCCTCGAAGGTGGCCGCCATGTGCGACGCCCCGTCGACGTAGACCTGCTCCGCCTCCCGGCTGTGGCGGTCGACCAGCCCGGTGCGGGCGGCGGCTGTGAGGCGGTCGGCGACGGCGTTGCCCGTGGGGAGGATGGTGCGGTCGTCGGTGATGGGGAAGCCCACCAGGTGGCCGTTGAGGTGGGCCGCGGCCACGGCCAGGTCCTCGTCGCCCACGGTGTCGTCGAGCTCGAGGGTGGCCTTCTCGATGGCGCCGGTGGACAGCACCGCCACCACCAGGGCCACCCGCGTGCCGAGGCCCACGATCTGCACCGACCGCACGGTGGCGTCCTCGTGCTGGGGGGCGACGACCATGGCCGCGTAGTGGGTGAGGCTGGAGAGCAGGCAGCTGGTGTCGTGCAGCATCTCCTCGAGCTGGCCGTGGGCCCGGGCGAAGAAGGTCTGGACCTGCGCTTTCTTGGCCGGCTCGAGCACGCCGTGGGGGGTGCTGACGCTGATGTTGTCGACGAAGAACCGGTAGCCCTTGTCGGTGGGGATGCGCCCGGCGCTGGTGTGGGGGTGGGCGAGGAAGCCCTCCCGCTCGAGGACGGCCATCTCATTGCGCACCGTCGCCGGCGACACACCGAGGTTGTGGGCCCGCGCCAGGTGGGCGGAGCCCACTGGCTGCGCGGTCTGGATGTACTCCTGGACGACGGCCCGGAGGATGGCGGCCTTGCGATCATCGAGCATGGTTGCCTGTCGATGATACCGAGGGGCCGTGGTTCTGGGACGAACTGGCGCCGCTCAGGTGCGGTGGAAGGTGACCTTCCGGTCGCCGTTGGTGCACTCGTAGTCGGACGACGGGATGCCGTACTGGCCGTCGTCCTCCTTCGTCCGGACGCAGGCGAACCCGCCCACCTCGATGTTGGCCGGCCCTCCCGTCGCCCCCACGAGCGGCCCCACCCGCCGCACGAACGCCTCCGCCTCGGCGCACGACACCCCGGTGGCCACGATGTCGCCGGCGATGTCGTCGCTGTTGGGCGTGAAGTTCTGGTCGGCACACTGGCCGCTGGTGGCGATGCCGATGGTGGTCGGCGCTGTCGTCGCGACCACGGCGGTCGTTGGGTTGGTGGTCGCCAGGTCGTCGTCGTCGCCACTGCCACAGCCGCCAAGCAGCCCCAGAGCAGCCAGCACCACGCAGAGTCGCCGAACAATTCTCATACGATCAGCACCTCGAGACCGGGGACATTGACGTAGTCGTCGTCCTGGGTGACGACGGCGACGTTCAGCGACATGGCGGTGGCGGCTATCCACGAGTCATTGACCGCCATCCGCTGCCCGCTGTCCCGCAACAGCAGGCGGAGGCGCGACCACGCCTCCGCCACCTGATCGTCGACGGGGACAGGTTGCAGGGCAAGCGCCTGGGTCAGCGTCTGCAGGCGTCGGTCACGGGTGGCCAGCTCGTCGGCCGCCAGGACGCCCGCCCGAAGCTCACCGATCGTGATCACCGAGACGGCCAACTCCTCCGGGAGCAGGTCGCGGCGGAGGGCTCGTCCGGACTCGCCGGCGATGAACACGCTCGTGTCGGCGAGGCCGCGGGTCACAGAGGCGGGAGATCGTCGGTCGTGTCCGGCGCCAGCGATCGCAACTCGCCGGCGAGGGCGGGGTCGGCCTGGTGGTCGACGAGGAGCCGGACGAACTCGTCGCGGGATACCCACTGCCGTCGGCGACTGATCGGCTGGAGCACCGCCACCGGACGACCCTGCACGGTGACCGTGATCGTCTCGCCCGCCTCGACCCGATCGAGCAGTTCACGGGTGTTGTTCCGCAGTTCCCGCGACGCGACATCTGTCACGAACCCAACTGTAGCAATTGTGCGACGGACGCGCTGTGGTCGATCAGGTGCGAGCATGGGGAATGGCTTCCACGCCCGGCCAGGAGAGCGGTGCCGATTGGGCGCGGCGGGATGCGGCGGTGGTGTGGCACGGGTTCACGCCGATGGACGAGTACCTCGACGGGGAGCCGATCGTGGTGGATCGGGCCGAGGGTCACGAGCTGATCGATGTCGACGGACGGCGGTACCTCGACGCCATCTCGTCGCTGTGGGTGAACACCCTGGGTCACCACGTCCCCGAGTTGGACGATGCCGTCCGCCGCCAGCTCGACCTGGTCGCCCACTCCACCCTGCTCGGCCACGGCAACCGGGTGGTGATCGAACTGGCCGAGGCCCTGGCCGCGGTCGTGCCCGTCGACGACCCCCGTTTCCTGTTCGCGGGCGACGGGGCGTCGGCGGTGGAGCAGGCGCTCAAGGTCGCGTTCCAGTACTGGGTCAACGTCGGGCGACCGGAGCGTCGCCGGTTCCTGGCCTTCGGCGGCGCCTACCACGGAGACACGATCGGCGCCCTCTCCCTGGGCGACGGCGGGCTGGGGGCCGACGTCTTCGACCCCCTCCGCTTCCCCGTGCTGCGGGCCCCCGGTTTCGACGACGACCCGGGCTTCAAGGTGGCCGTCGACATGGTCCACGAGCACGCCGGGGAGTTGGCGGCGGTGGTGGTCGAGCCCCTCGTGCAGGGGGCGGCGGGCATGCGCATGGCCCCGGCGGCGTCGTTCGCCCACCTCGCCGCCGCCTGCCGGGAGACGGGCGTGCTCCTCGTCTACGACGAGGTGGCCACCGGCTTCGGTCGCACCGGCACCCTGTTCGCGGCCGACCAGTGCGGCGGCCCGGACGCCCGGCCCGACGTCCTGGGCCTGGGCAAGGGCCTCACCGCCGGTTACCTGGCCATGTCGGCCACCGTGGTCGCGGCCCGGGTGGCCGACGCCTTCGGGGCCCGGGGCCGGCACCTGGCCCACGGCCACTCCTACGGCGGCAACGCCCTGGCCGCGGCCGTGGCCCTCCGCCACCTGCGCCTCCTCGACGAGTGGCGGGTGCTCGACAACGTGGCCGCCCGGTCCGACCAGCTCCGCCGGCTGCTCGACGACCGCATCCGCCCCCTCGGCGGCGTCCTCGACGTCCGCCTCTGCGGGCTGATGGGCGGGGTCGACGTGGAGGGCGGCGCCGACGGCGGGCGACGGGTGTGCGCTGTCGCCACCCGGGCCGGTGTCCTCCTGCGACCGCTGGGCGAGACTGTCGTGCTCATGCCCCCGCTCACCGTGACCGAGGCCGAGGTGGAGCGCCTCGTCGACGTCCTGGCCGACGCCATCCCATGACCTGGACAGGCTGGGCCGACCACGAGTGCCGGCGGGTGGCGGCCGCCGGCCAGTGGCGGGCGGTGCCGCGGGACGACGACGCCACTCCGTCCACCACCTTCGCCTCCAACGACTACCTCGGTTTGTCGCAGCACCCGGCCGTGATCGACGCCGCCCACGCCGCCCTCGACCGCTGGGGCGCGGGCGCGGGCTCGGCTCGCCTGGTGGCCGGGGCCCGGTCGGTGCACGCCGAGCTGGAGGCGGAGCTGGCCGACTGGAAGGGCACCGAGGCCGCCCTCCTGTTCCCCACCGGCTACGCGGCCAACCTGGGCGTGCTGACCACGTTCGGCCCCGCCGGCGCCCGCATCCTGAGCGACGAGCGCAACCACGCCTCCATCGTCGACGGCTGCCGCCTGGCCCGGGCCGGCGTCGAGGTCTACGCCCACGCCGACCTCTCCCACGTGACCGACCTCCTGGCCGCGGGGTCGGCCGGCACGTCGGCCCGGCCCACAGTCGTCGTCACCGACACCGTCTTCTCCATGGACGGAGACGTGGCCCCGGTCGACAAGCTGGCCCGGCTGTGCGCCGACCACGGCGCCCTGCTCGTGCTCGACGAGGCCCACGCCGTCCTCGGCCCCCACCCCGACCTCGAGGGCGTCGAGCACCTGCGGGTGGGCACCCTGTCCAAGACCCTGGGATCGGTGGGCGGCTTCGTGGCCGGCAGCCGCCGGTTCGTGGAGCTGCTCGTCAACCGGGCCCGGTCGTTCATCTTCACCACCGCCCCCGCTCCCGCCAACACCGCCGCCGCTCTGGCCGCCCTGCGCATCCTGCGGTCGGCCGAAGGCGAGGGCCTCGTCGACCGCCTCCGGGACCACGTGACCACAGTCGCCGGGCCCGCCCACCCGTCACCGATCCTCGCCGTGATCCTGGGCGAGGAGCAGGCCGCCCTCGACGCCTCGGCCGCGCTGGCGGCGCAGGGACTGATCGTGCCCGCCATCCGTCCACCAACCGTCGCCCCCGGCACGTCCCGCCTGCGGGTCAGCCTGTCGGCCGCCCACACCGACGAGCAGGTCGCCCGCCTCACCGAGGCCCTCCGTGCCCTCCCGTCCTAACCGCCTCGTCCTCGTCCTCGGCACCGAGACCGGCGTCGGCAAGACGTGGACCGCCGCCGCCGTCGTGCGCCTGCTCTCCAGCGACGGCGAACAGGGCCTGGCGGTGGCCCGCAAGCCGGTGCAGTCCTTCGCCCCCGCCGACGCCGACGCCGCCGCCACCGACGCCCACGTGCTGGCCGGCGCCAACCGCGAGGAGCCAGAGGACGTGTGCCCCCGTCACCGCTGGTACGAGACACCGCTCGCCCCACCGATGGCCGCCGCCGCCCTGGGCCGGCCCGCGTTCAGCGTGGTCGACCTGGTCGACGAGCTGACCTGGCCGTCGCAGACCATCGTCGGGCTGGTGGAGACCGCCGGCGGGCCCCGGTCGCCGATCGCGGCCGACGGCGACAGCGTCGACCTGTGCACCGCCCTCGCACCCGACGTGGTGGTGCTGGTCGCCGACGCCGGCCTGGGCGCCATCAACGCGGTGCGCCTGTCGGTGGAGGTCCTGCTCACCGGCTGTGCCCCCATCCTCGTCCTGCTCAACCGGTGGGAGGCCACCGACGTCCAGCGCCGCAACCGGGAGTGGCTGCGCCGCGACGGCTACCAGGTGACGACGTCGGTGGCCGACGTCGCCGCCCGCATCACCCACCGCCGGGCCTGACCGGCCGGTTGTCAGCGGCATCGTGCCGGGGCGGGCGGGCGCGCCTAGATTGCCCCGGAACACATGGAGCGGGTAGGCGAATGACCAAACGTCTCAAGAGCGGGCATCCCCGGCTGGACCTGGTCCTCGGTGGCGGCCTGTCGTCGGGCGCCCTCACCCTCATCACCGGGGCCCCGGGCACCGGCAAGACGCTCCTCGCCCAACAGTTCGTCTTCTCTAACGCCTCGCCCGAGGCCCCGGCGCTCTACGTGTCGACGGTGTCGGAGCCGATGGACAAGATCCTCCGCTACGGCCGCAGCCTGTCGTTCTTCGACGAGGCGATGGTGGGCCAGGCCGTCTTCTACGAGGACCTCGGCAGCCTCCTCGACGAGCGGGGCCTGCCCGCGTTCGTCGACCGCCTCCAGGCCCTCATCGCCGAGCACTCGCCGGCGATGATCGTCATCGACAGCTTCAAGGCCCTGCACGCTTTCGCCCGGGAGCCGAGCGACTTCCGCTGGTTCCTGCACGACTTCGCGGCCCGGCTGTCGGCGTCGGGGGCGTCGTCGTTCTGGGTGGGCGAGTACGGGTTCGACGACATCGCCAAGGAGCCCGAGTTCGCGGTGGCCGACGCCATCATCCAGCTGTCGTCGACCATGGTCAACGAGCGGGAGAACCGGGTCCTCCAGGTGCTCAAGCTGCGGGGCAGCGGGTTCCTGTCGGGCCAGCACGCCTACCGGCTGTCGGAGAAGGGGGTCGACGTGTTCCCCCGGTTGGCCGACATGGGCGACGCCACCGGCTACGAGCTGTCGGACGAGCGGATCTCGTCGGGCATCCCCGCCCTCGACAACATGCTCGGCGACGGCTACTGGCCCGGCGCCTGCACCCTCGTGGCCGGCCCCTCGGGCTCGGGCAAGACGGTGATGGGCCTGAGCTTCGTCTTCGGTGGCGCGGAGCAGGGCGAGCGGGGCCTCATCGCCAACCTCCAGGAGAACCCCAGCCAGCTCCAGCGCACCGCCCGCGGCTTCGGCTGGTCGCTCGACCATCCCAACGTGTCGATGCTCTACCGCTCGACGGTCGACCTCTACATCGACGAGTGGGTCTACGCGGTCCTGGACGCGATCGAGGCCCAGAACATCACCCGCCTGATGATCGACAGCCTGGGCGACCTCGCCTTCGCCTCACCGGACGAGATCCGGCTGCGGGAGTACATCTACTCGCTCATCCAGCGCTGCTCCCGACGGGGGATCAGCGTGCTGATGACGATGGAGGTGCCCGACCTGTTCCACCTGTCGCGGCTGTCGGAGTCCGGGATCTCCAACATGTCCGACAACGTGATCCTCCTGCAGTTCCTCCGCAGCCAGTCCCGGGTCAAGCGGGCCCTCACCGTCCTCAAGACCCGGGCCAGCCTCCACGAGCCCGAGATCCGGGAGTACAAGATCACGAGCGACGGGTTCGTGGTGGGCGGGACGTTCGGCGAGGAGACCGACCCCGCCTGACGATCGGCGGCCGGCGGGACCCGGTCAGCTGCGGGCGACGAGGGGGACGTGCAGGACGAGCACGGCGATGTCGTCCCGGGGCCTCGGGCCACCGAACTCGATCACCGCCGCCTCCAGGTTCTCGGCCACCTCGGCCGCGGTGAGGCCGGCGCAGGACCGCAGCACCTCGTCGAGGCGCTGGTCGCCGAACTGCTCGTGACCGCGGGCGGCTTCGGTGACGCCGTCGGTGTAGAAGACGAGGCTGTCACCCCGGTTGAGCTGGGCCGTCTCCTCCCACAGGCGGATCTCGGGGAACAGGCCGATGAGACCGCCGTCGGGGCCCATCGGCTCCAGGTCGCCGCTCGACCGCACCACGATGGGCGGTGGGTGACCGCCCCGGCACACCGTCACCCGCAGCCCGCCGACACTGGGCACGACCCGTCCGTAGACGACGGTGCAGAAGCGCTCGTCGAGCTGGTGGTGGAGCAGGGTGTCGTTGAGCTTGCGCAGCACCTGGGCCGGGTGGCGGAGGTCCATGGCCACCGACCGGATGGTGTAGCGGGCGAGGGCGGTGAGGGCGGCCGCCTCCGGGCCCTTGCCGCACACGTCGCCGATGACGACGGCCCAATCGCCGCCGGTGTCGAACACGTCGTAGAAGTCGCCGCCCACCTCCAGGCCGGCCAGCGCCGGGTGGTAGCGGGCGCCCAGCTCGAATCCGGGGACGACGGGCAGGCGGGGCGGGAGCAGGCTCGTCTGCAGGGCCCGGGCCAGCTCCTGCGAGCGTTGGCGGTCGGCTTCGGCCTGGCGCCGGGACAGCCGCTCGCTGTCGTAGAGGCGGGCCCGCTCCAGCGCCACCGCCGCCTGCTCGGCCATGGCCACGAGGAAGCGTTGCTCGCCGTCCTCGACGGGAAGGTCGTGCTCGAAGCCCACCGTGAGCACCCCGACCACCCGGTCCTCCGCCGCCAGGGGGATCGCCGCCGCGCTGCGATAGTCGGTGCCGGCGAGGGACGGGAAGCTGCCGGCGGCCCCGTTCATCTCCAGCCCACCGACCCAAACGGCCTCGCACGTGCGCGCCGCCTGCGCCGCCGGGAGGTGGGAGTCGAGCGGGACGACCACCGGGTCGCCGCCGGGAGGCTCGGGGAAGGCCAGCCGCAGGCCACCGCTCTCGTCGTCGAGCAACCACAGCCCCCGGCTGCGCACCGACCGCTCGGGGATGGGCTCGTCGCGTATCACCCGCACCACCTCGTCGACGGTGAAGGCCCGGGACAGGTGGCCGGTGAGGGTCTGGAGGCGACTGAGACGCTCGCCTCGGTGAAAGCGGTCGATGGTGAGGGCGCACAGCTGGGCGACGGTCATCAGGAAGGCCTGCTCGTCGGGGTCGAACCGGCGGGGTTCGGTGAAGCTCAGTCCGAGGACACCGATGCAACGTTCTTCGACGAGCAGGGGGAGGGCGACCAGTCCCTCATAGAGCACAGGGATGGACGCCGACCTGGGATAGGCCGTGACCCGCGCCGCGCCACTGGAGAAGAACACCGGCTCGCCCCGCAGGGCGGCGTCGGTGAGGGGCAGGCCGGCGTCGATGGGCATGCGGCTCCACACGCGGGCGAGGTCGCGGTACCCGAGCGCCCGCCGTACGACCAGGCTGTCGTCGTCGCGCAGGGCCAGCACGCCGGCGTCGGCCCCGACCGCCTCGAGCAGGCGGTCGACGGTGACGTCGGCGATGGCGTCCTCCGACGGGGCCGCCGACAGGGCGGCGATGATCGTCTGGAGCTTGCGCAGTTCGTCCAGCAGTACGACGGCGATGTCGCTCCCCCCCGTTGTCCCTTCCCCCGACTTCTCGGCCCCTTTTTTACCTGAACAACCTCGGCTAAAACGCCCGGAGCCCCGGGCTACGACAGGACCCCGTCCCGCGCCACCACGCCGTGGAGGTGGCACGCCACCAGCCGGTTCTCGACCGTCTGCAGCGCCGGCTCCGGCCCCTCCTGCAGGCGCACCTCGACCCGCTCGCCTCCGCCCCGTTCGACGGCCGTCACCGCGGTGAACACCCGGTGGGCCTGCTCCTCGCACAGCCGGCCGAGGAGGGTGGCCAGGGCGTCGCCCCCCCGGGGGAAGACGACGCCGTGGCGGGAGACCTGGACCGCGCTCAGGGGGCCGACCATGTCGCATTCGGCTTCGAAGGTGGCCGGGTCGGTCCAGCGTTCCTCCAGGGCCGCCACGAGGTCACGCCCCTCCCAGCCGCAGGGGGCGAAGCCGTCCGGGCAACGGGGGTGGAAGCGGCAGCCGCCGGGCGGGTCGACCGCGTCGGGCACCTCTCCCGACGGCAGGCGCCGGTCCGGGTTCCGATGGGTGGGATCGGGGGACGGGACCGCGTCCAGCAGGGCCCGGGTGTACGGGTGCTGGGGGCCGGCGTAGACGGCCGCCGCGGGACCGGTCTCCACCACCCGGCCCAGGTAGAGGATGGCGATGCGGTCGCAGACGAACTTGGCCGTGGCCAGGTCGTGGGTGATGAAGACGTAGGTGAGGCCGAACTCCCGCTTGAGCTCGAGCAGCAGCTCCAGGATCTTGGCCCGCACGCTCATGTCGAGCATGGCCACCGGCTCGTCGGCCACGACTAGCCGGGGCCGGGTGATGAGGGCCCGGGCGATCACCACCCGCTGCTTCTGACCCCCCGAGAGGTCCTCCGGGTAGCGGTCGAGGAAGGCGCCGGGGGGCGAGATCCCCACCCGCTCCAGCATGTCGGCCGCCTGGCGGCGGGCGTCGGCCCGGTCGGAGGCGAGGCCGTGGACCCGCAGCGGGTGGGCGACGGCGTCGCCGACGGTCATGGCCGGGTTGAGGGCGGCGTGGGGGTCCTGGAACACGGGCTGCATGCGCCGGCGGAGGGGCCGCAGGTCGGCCTCCGACAGGTGGGTGATGTCGCGGCCCTCGAACTCCACCGTCCCCGCCGCCGGCTCCACCAGCCGCAACATCGTCCGCCCGAGCGTGGTCTTGCCGCTGCCGCTCTCCCCCACCAGGCCGAAGATCTCCTCCGGCTGGACCTCGAGGTCGACGCCGTCGACCGCCTTCACCCACGCCGACGGCCGCCCGACCAGCGATCCGAGGAACCCGCCCCGCACCGGGAACTGGGTGCACACGCCCTGCAGGCGCAGGATGGGGCCGGGCGCCGGGTCGGTCGTCACTGCAGAGCCCCCTCGAGCAGGGGGTCGTGGGTGTCGTCCCGGCGGCCGACGGGGACCCATCGTTGCCCGGGGTGGCGCTCATCGGCACCCGGATACAGGTGGCAGGCGACCTTCGACCCGTCGTCGGTGGGGGCCAGCGCCGGCACCTGCTCCCGGCAGACAGCCATGGCGAAGGGGCAGCGCTCAGCGAAGCGGCAGCCGGGGGGCGGGTCGAGCAGGTCGGGGGGCGAGCCGGGGATCGACGACAGCCGCTCGGTGTCGAGGCTGATCACGCTGGCCAGCAGGCCCTGGGTGTAGGGGTGGCGGGGCGTCGAGAAGACGGGGCCGACGGCGCCCTCCTCCACGATGTGGCCGGCGTACATCACCGCCAGCCGGTCGCACGTCTGGGCCACGATCCCGAGGTTGTGGGTGATGAGGACGAGGGCCATGCTCGACTGCCGCCGGAGGTCGTCGAGGATGTCGAGGATCTGGGCCTCGACGATCACATCGAGGCTGGTAGTGGGCTCGTCGGCCACCACCACCGCCGGGCCGAGGACCAGGCCGAGGGCGATCATGATCCGCTGGCGCATGCCGCCGGAGAACTCGTGGGGGTAATGGCGGGCGCGGGTGAGGGGGATGCGCATGGCGGCCAGGGCGGTGGCGGCCATGGCGTCGGCCTCCCGCCGGGTGACGTCGGGCCGGTGGGCCTGGATGGTCTCCACGAAGTGGTCCTCCACCCGCTGGAGGGGGTCGAGGCGGGTCATCGGCTCCTGGAAGATGAGGGCCACCTTCTCGCCCCGGGCCTTGCGCCGCTCGGTGGCCGACAGCGTCGAGAGCTCCACCCCGTCCACCACCACCCGGCCGCTGGCGGTGGCCCCACCCGGGAGGATGCCGAGGATGCCCCGGCCGAGGGTGGACTTCCCGCACCCGCTCTCCCCCACCAGGCCCACGCTCTCCCCCCGCCGCACGTCGAGGCTGACCCCGTCGACGGCCACCACCGGCCCCCGGGCCGAGGCGTAGGTCACCCGCAGGTCGCGCACCGACAGGGCCACGTCGGCCGGGACCGGGACCGGGACCGGCGGCGGCACGACATCGGCTGGGGCTGCGACCGGCGCCGTAGGTTCCAAGGACACCTCCTCGGCGGGCGGGGCGTCGATGTCGGCCCCGCCGACCGTCGCCGCATCGAGTTCCGGCGTGGCCACCGTCGCCCCCCGCTCCACGACCACCGCCCCCGGCGCCACCGCCCCGACACCTACCCCGCGCCGGCGGAGGAGGGGGTTGATGATGTCGTTGATCCCCTCGCCGAGCAGCGTCAGCCCGGTGACCAGCAGCAGGATGAACGCGCCGGGGAAGAACGACGTCCACCAGAAGCCGTTGGCCACGTCGCCGATGGCCCGGGAGATGTCGTAGCCCCACTCCGCGGCCGGGATCGGCACCCCGTAGCCGAGGAAGCCCAGCGCGGCCAGGGTGAGGATGGCGTCGGCCGCGTTGACGGTGAAGATCACCGGCACCGACTGGACGACGTTGAAGAACACGTAGCGCCCGACGACCGTGCGCCGGGGCGCGCCCATAGCCCGGGCCGCCTCCACGAACGTCTCCTCCCGCACGGCCAGGGTGTGGTTGCGCACGACGCGGAAGTACTGGGGGACGTAGATCACGGAGATGGAGATGGCCGCCGCCGGCACGCCGGGGCCGACGTACTTGGCCAGGGCGAAGGCGGCCACGATGGCCAGCAGCAGGCTGGGGAAGGCGTACATGGCGTCCATGACGAGGACGAGCACCCGGTCGACCCACCGGCCGGTGTAGCCCGCCACCAGTCCCAGCGGCACGCCGATCACCATCGCCACCGCGGTCGACAGGATCACCACCTGGAACGCGAGTCGGGTGCCGAACACGACCCGGGAGAACACGTCGTAGCGGAGGTTGGTGGTCCCGAACCAGTGGTCGGCGCCCGGCCGGCCCAGTTGCGGCAGCCCCCGGTACTGGGCCTCGCCGTAGGGCGCCACCCACGGCGCGAAGACGGCCATGAGCAGGAACAACCCGGTGATGACGCCGCCGGCCACCATCAGCCGGCGGGCGGTGGGGTGCGTCGTCCGCCACAGCCTGCGCAGCCGGACCAGGCGGGCGTTCACTGGAACCGGATCCGGGGGTCGACCCACGCCGAGACGACGTCGATGAGCAGGCTCACGCCCACCACGAACAGGGCGTAGAACGTCACCAGCCCCTGCACCGCGGTGTAGTCCCGGTTCTGGAGGAACTGGTAGAGCGACAGGCCGATGCCGGGCCAGGTGAAGGTGGCCTCGGTGAGCACGGCCCCGCCCAGCAGGAGGGCGAACTGCAGCCCGACGATCGTCACCACCGGCACCAGCGCGTTGCGGAAGGCGTGGTTGAACAGCACCCGGCGCTCGCCGATCCCCCTCGCCCGGGCCGCCTCCACGTAGTCAGACTTCAGCGTCTGGAGCATGTTCACCCGCACCAGGCGGATGAAGATCCCGCCGATCACCATCCCCAGGGTCGCCGCGGGCAGGATCAGGTAGCGGAAGGCGCTGCCCAGGGCGGCCCAGTCCCCTGTGATCAGGGCGTCGACCAGATAGAGGTGGGTGATCGACCGGGGCTCCTGGAAGGGCGCGATGCGGCCGCCGGTGGGCAGCCAGTGGAGCTGGATGGAGAACAGCAGCTGGAGCATGATCCCCAGCCAGAAGATGGGGGCGGCGTAGAGCAGGATGCCGAGCAGCCGCCCGCCGACGTCGAGGACGGTGTCCCGGAACCGGGCCGCCAGCGCCCCCACGAAGACGCCCACGCCGATGGCGACCACCATCGCGGCCAGCGTCAGCTCCAGGGTGGCCGGGAACCGGTCGGCGATGGTGGTGCGCAGGGGCCGGTTGGTGGTGATGGCCCGGCCGAAGTCACCCCGGCTCACGTCGGCCAGGTACGACGTGTACTGGCGCCAGAGGGGCCGGTCGAGGCCCAGGTCGTGGCGGATCTGGTCGGCTCGGGCGTCGGACACCCGCCCGCCGAGGGTGGCCGTCACCGGGTCGCCCGGCGCCACCCGGAGCAGCACGAAGGTGACCGTCAGCAGGATGAACAGCATGGGCACGGCCAGCAGCAGCCGCGCCAACACGTAGGCCCGGAGCGAGCCCCCTCCGGATGCCACCTCTCAGCGGCGGGGCGTCAGGACTTCTCGATCAGGAAGAACCGCAGCAGCTGCAAGGGGTCGAGGACGACGCCCGAGACCCCGTCGACGGTGGCCGCGAACTGGGAGATCTGGAAGATGGGCACGTACGGCGTCTGGTCGGCCATGTAGGTCTGGGCCTGCTTGACGATGGCGGTGCGGGCGGCCGGGTTCAGCTCCTTCTGCTGGGCGTGGACCAGGTCGAGCATCGCCGGGTCCTCCCACTTGGCCGGGTCGAACACGTTGGGGTCGGCGAAGGGCTCGAGGTAGTCGTCGACATCGAGGTAGTCGGGGTACCAGCCCATGAGGAAGACCGGCATCTCCCCCGCCCGGCGCTTGTTGCCGTACTCGGCCCACTCGACGTTGGAGATGGTGACGGTGAAGCGACCGGTGTCCTCCAGGCTGCGGGCGACCACCTGGGCCACCGCGGCCTCGGTATCGCCATAGTGGGTGGGGCTGAACCAGAAGTCGAGCGGCACCTTGGTGCCCGGCGCCACCCCCGCGTCGACGAGGTACTGGTCGACCTTGGCCTTGTCCGGCTTGGCCCCGTAGAGGTCGCTCCACTTGGGCTCGTGGGCGGTGGCGAACGTGGGCGGCACCATCGACGTGAGCGGCACGCCGGTGCCCTTGAGAACCTCGGTGGTGACCGCCTCCCGGTCGACCGCGGCCGCCACCGCCTTGCGCAGGGCGATGTTGTCGAACGGCGGCTTGGTCACGTTGAAGGTGAGGTAGCGGATGCCCGGGCCCTCGCCCTCGACCACCTCGAAGCCGGCCTGATTGCGGAAGAAGCTGATGTCGTCGGGCTGCAGGGCCCGGTAGGCGACGTCGATCTCCTTGTTCTGGAGGGCCAGCTTGAGGGCCGACGACTTGTCGAACAGGCGGATCAGGACCCGGTCGGTCTTGGGCGCCTCGCCCCAGTAGTCAGGGTTGGCTTCGAGGGTGATGGACTCCTTCTCCTTGTAGGAGACGAGCTTGTACGGGCCGGTACCCACGATGGTGTCGGTCTTGTACTTGGTCAGCACGGCCGGGCCCTCGGTTTCGGAGCCGGTGAGGACGTGGTCCTTGTAGGCGGTGGGGCTGACGATGTCGGCCACGGTGAAGGCGAGGCGGGCCAGGAAGGCCACGTTGGGCTTGTCGAGGGTGATCTGCACCTGCAACGGCGTGGGGGTGGCGATGCTGACGATGGAGTTGAGCAGGAAGCCGGCCGCCTCCGCGTCCTTGCGGCCGAAGTCGCGGGCCCGCTCCAGGGAGAACTTGACCGCCGCCGAGTCGAGGGCGGTGCCGTCGTGGAACTTCACGTTGGGCCGCAGGTCGAAGGTGTAGACGGTGCCGTCGGCCGACACGGTGGGCATGGCCGCGGCCAGCAGCGGCGTCAGCTCGGTGGATTTGGGCCCGTAGGTGACGAGCGTCTCGGCGGCGTTGAAGTCGATGGTGGAGGCGAACAGGTCGTAGGCCTCCGCTGGGTCGAAGCTGTTCTGCAGCGAGTCGGTGGTGCCGACGACGACGGAGCTCGAGGCCGCCCCCGTGCCCCCGCTCCCCGAGTCGTCGCTGCTGCAGGCGACTGCCGTCAGGCAGAAGACCATCAGGACGGCCAACCGACTTCCCCAACCCTTGCTCGTCATCGAACCCTCCCCGATGCTGAACTGGACTGTCGGGAAGTGTACGGCTCCCAAGCGAATGCGCCGCTATGGACGGGCGGGGCGATCGCTTAACCGATCGCGAACCGTCGACGGAGCGGGCGCGGACGTGGAGGTTCGTACCTTCCGCCCATGGTCCAAGCCCCGCGCCGCGGTGACGTCGGCAAGATGCTCAGCAAGGTCCCGGAAGTCACCATCTTCTTCTGGATCATCAAGGTCCTGGCCACGACGGTAGGCGAGACGGCGGCCGACTTCCTGGGCGAGCACCTCAGCCTCAGCCTCACCAGCGTCACGTGCATCATGGCCGCCCTGCTGGTGGTGGCCCTCGTCTTCCAGTTCCGGGCCGACGGCTATGTGCCCGGGGTCTACTGGACGGCGGTCGTGCTCATCAGCGTCGTCGGCACGCTCATCACCGACAACCTGGTGGACAACTTCGGCGTCAGCCTCAAGGTGACGACCGCCATCTTCACGGTGGCGATGCTGGCCACGTTCGCGGCCTGGTACCGGAGCGAGGGGACGCTGTCGATCCACAGCATCCGCAGCCCCAAGCGGGAGGCGTTCTACTGGTTGGCGATCCTGTTCACCTTCGCCCTCGGCACCGCCGCCGGCGACCTGGTGGCCGAGAGTCTGAACCTCGGGTACTGGAAGTCGGCCCTCATGTTCGGCGCCATGATCGCCCTGGTGGCAGCCGCCTGGCGCTACCTCAAGGTCAACGCGGTCCTCGCCTTCTGGATCGCCTACGTGCTGACCCGCCCGCTGGGGGCGTCATTGGGCGACTACCTGTCGCAGGACCGGTCGGCGGGGGGCCTGGGCCTCGGGACGATCGTCACCAGCGCCCTGTTCCTCGTCACCATCCTGGGCGTGGTCGTCTACCTCACGAGGACGAAGAGGGACCAGATCGTGCTGCCGGCAGGGCCAGGGTGAACACCGGGCCAGGAGCCGCGCGCGTGAGCTGGAGGCGGGACTCGTGGGCCTCGGCCAGCGACCGGGCCAGGGCCAGGCCGATGCCGTGGCCGTCCCCGTGCCCGTCGCGGTCCCCGTGCCGGTCGCGGTCGCCGTGGCCGTCGCCGTCGGGCGGGTGGCGCTCGAAGGCGTCGGCCGGCTCGGCGATCCCCGGGCCCTCGTCGCTCACCTCGACCACCGCCCCCTGACCGGCCCGCCGGGCGGTGATGGTCACCGTGCCCGCACCGTGGCGGAGGGCGTTGTCGACGAGGACGGCCAGGATCTCGCGCACCACGTCGGGCGGACACCGCACCAGAGGCAGGGACTCGTCGACGTCGACCCGCAGGGGCCGGCCGGCGGCCGCCAACCGGGCTCGGCTGCGCTCGGCCACGTCGAGGCACACCGCGCCCACGTCGGCGCTGGCGTCGGCGGTCGACGAGCGGTCGCGGGCCACAGCCAGGAGGGTGGCCACGGTCATCTGCAGGCGCTCGACCTCGCCGACCGCGTCCCGCACCGCGGCCTCGGTGTCGGCGCCCGGTGTGAGCAGGGCGCTCTCCAGGCCCAGGCGGAGGCTGGTGAGGGGCGTGTTGAGCTGGTGGGACACGTCGGCGGTGAACGCCCGCTCCCGGCCCACGATCTCGCCCAGGCGGCCGGCGGTGCGGTTGAGGGCGTCGGCGGCCCGGTCGAGCTCGGGGACACCGGTGGGCGACACCCGGGCCGCGAAGTCACCCTCACCCAGGCGGACGGCCATGCGGGCCACGTCGTCGACCGGCTCGACCAGCCGGGTCGACTGCCACCGGGCGAGGGCGGCGGCCAGGGCCAGGGCGAGGAGCCCGAGGCCGGCCATCCCCAGCCAGGTGCGGTAGGTGTGGCCGCTGACGACGCTCCACGGCACCGCCGCCCGGGCCGCCCCCACCACCTGCTCCTCGTCGTGGATGGGGACCGCCACCGCCAGCCAGCGCCCGTCGCGGTCGTTCGCGAGTCGGCCGGCCAGGGCGGCGAACACCTCGGAGCCGCCGGTGGCGGGACCGTCGCCGGCGACGAGGGCGCCCCGCTCGTCGTACAGCGCCAGCTGCACCGACCGGGCGTGGGCCGGCAGCTCGAAGGGGTCGGCGGGGTGCAGGCCCCCCGACCCGACCACGCCCTCAGCCGCCGTCGCCTCCCGCTCGAGGCGGGTGACTTCCCGCTCCCGGTAGATCCGGGACGAGGCGAGGGCGAGGGGGAAGGCGAACACCGTCACCGCCACCAGGGTGACGAGCACCATGGAGGTGAGGATGCGCCGCTTCACTGCGCCTGCACCGGCCTCAGTTCCATGCGGTAGCCGACCCCCCGGACGGTGGTGATGCGGCTGGTCCCGCCGGGGTCGTCGAGCTTGCGCCGCAGGGCCCAGATGTGGATGTCGAGCGTCTTGGTGGAGCCGAACCAGTGCTCGTCCCAGACGTCCTCCATCAGCCGCTCCCGGGTGACGACCCGTCCCGCGCTGCGGGCCAGGGCCACCAGGAGGTCGAACTCCTTGGGCCGGAGGTCGACGGTGGTGTCGCCCAGGCGGACGGTGCGGGCGGCCACGTCGACGGTGAGGTCGCCGATTTCCACCACGTCGGACTCGGACTCCGAGCGCCGGGTGCGGGCCCGGACCCTCGCCAGCAGCTCGGCCAGGCGGAAGGGCTTGGCCAGGTAGTCGTCGGCGCCCGCGTCGAGGCCGAGGACGACATCGGCCTCCTCGCCCCGGGCGGTGAGCACGAGGACCTGGGGCGCCACCGGGCGGGCCCGCAGCCGGCGGCAGACGTCGAGGCCGTCCTGGTCGGGGAGGCCGAGGTCGAGGACGACCAGGGCGGTGGCGGGCGTCACCACGGCGAGGGCCTCGGCGCCGGTGCGGGCCCAGTCCACCTGGTAGCCCTGGCCGGCGAGCGTGCGCACCAACGAGCTGCCGATGCCCTCGTCGTCCTCGACCACGACGACGTGGGGCGGGGGCATGGGCCGATGGTAGGTCCGGCCGCCGACTTCTAACCGAGCGCGAACCGTGACCGGTCAGGGCGCGGAGGGCCGGGTCCGTACGTTCCGGGCATGATCCGAATGCATCGAGGTGTCCTGGCCCTGGCCGCCGTCGTCGGGCTCACCGCCTGCGGGTCCGGCGGTTCGTCGAAGGCGTCGTCCGCCACCTACGGGTCGGCGTGCCCGTCGGCGTCGACGGTGGCGGGGTCGGACCTCGGCCCCGAGACGAACCCGCCGGGCGACATCCCCGACAACCAGGCATTCGTGGCCTACTCGCCGCCGGACAACCTCTACACGGTGAAGGTGCCCGAGGGTTGGGCCCGCCGCGAGTCCGCCGATGGGGTGACCTTCACCGACAAGCTCAACCGGATCGAGGTTCGGGTGGTCGACGCCGCCGCCGCCCCGACGGTCGACTCGGCGACCGCCGCCGACGTGCCCGCCGTGGCCGCGGGCGCCGCCTGCTTCTCGCTGGGCCAGGTGCGCGCCGTGTCGCGCCCGGCCGGGACGGCGGTGCTCCTCACCTACCAGGCCGACGCCGCCGCCGACCCCGTCACCGGGAAGGTCGTCCACGACGACGTCGAGCGCTACGCCTTCTGGAAGGACGGCAAGGAGGTCGTCCTCACCCTCTCGGGGCCGGCTGGCTCCGACAACGTCGACCCGTGGCGGATCGTCACCGACTCGTTCGGCTGGCGATGACCGGGGCGCCGGCGGTCGGGGCGCCGGCGGTCGAGGCCAGGTCGCTCTACCGCTTCTTCCACGCCGGCGACGACGAGGTGCTGGCCCTCCGGGGAGTGTCCCTGCGGGTCGCGGCGGGTGAGATCGTGGCCGTGGTCGGCCCGTCCGGATCCGGGAAGTCGACCCTCCTCGCCTGCCTGGCCGGGCTCGACGACCCTGACGGTGGCCAGGTGTCGATTGCCGGCGAGATGATGACCCGGCGGCCGGAGCCGGAGCGGGCCGACCTCCGGGCCCGCGCCGTCGGCGTGCTGCTGCAGTCCGACAACCTCCTCGGCCACCTCGACGTCGACGGCAACCTGCGCGTCGTCCAACGCCTGGCCGCCACCCGGCCCGACCCTGAACGGCGCCGGCGGCTGCTGGAGCAGATGGGACTGGTCGAGCGCAGCCGGGCCCGGCCCCGCCAGCTCTCGGGCGGCGAGGCGGTGCGGGCCGGGTTGGCGGTGGCGCTGGTCAACGACCCCACCGTCCTCATCGCCGACGAGCCCACCGGCGAGCTCGACTCGGCCACTGAGCAGCGGGTACTCGAGCTGCTGGCGGTGGAGGCGGCCGCGGGCCGGGCCATCGTGCTCGCCACCCACAGCGACTCCGTCGCCGCCGTCGCCCACCGGGTGGTGGTCCTGGCCGACGGCGTGGTGGTGGCATGACGGGCACGGACACCCCGGTCGTCGTCGCCCGTCGGGTCGCCCGCACGTTCGGGTCGGGCGCGGCCGTGGTCGTGGCGGTCCACGACGTGACCTGCTGCGTCAAGGCGGGCGCCCGGGTGGTGGTGGTCGGACCGTCGGGGTCGGGCAAGAGCACGCTGCTCCACCTGTTGGCCGGGCTCGACCGGCCGACCGTCGGCACCGTCTCCTGGCCCGCCCTGGGCGGGGCGCCGTCGGGCCTGCGGCCGGGCATCGTCGGCGTGGTGTTCCAAGGGTTGAGCCTGGTCCCCGCCCTCGACGCGGCCGAGAACGTGGCCCTCCCGCTGCAACTGGCCGGCATCGACGACTCGACCGCCATGGCCTCCGCGCTGGAGGCGCTCGACCGGCTGGGGCTGGCGGCCGTGGCCCGGCAGCTACCCGAGGAGCTCTCGGGCGGGCAGGCGCAGCGGGTGGCCGTGGCCCGGGCCCTGGTCGGGGCGCCGATGCTGATCGTGGCCGACGAGCCCACCGGCCAGCTCGACCACGTGGCCGCGGCCTCGGTTCTGGCGGCCCTGCAGCAGGCGGCGACGGCCGCCGGCGCAGCCCTGGTGGTGTCCACCCACGACCCGGCGGTGGCGGACAGCTTCGTCGAGCGCTGGGTGATGGCCGACGGGAGGATCGAATGGGCGGGATGAGCTGGGTCGGGGGCCTCCTCCGGCACCGGCCGGGACGCATCCTGGGGGCGGCCGCCGGCGTCGCTCTCGGCGTGGCCCTCCTGGGCGCGCTGGGGGGCTTCGTGGCCGCGGCCAAGGGCGAGATGACGCAACGGGCCATCAGCCAGGTGGCGGTGGACTGGCAGGTCGAGGTGACGCCGGGCGCCGACGCCGGGGCCGTCCTCGACGCGGTCGCCAGCCGGCCCGGCGTCCGTGACGCGCTGCCGGTCGCCTTCGGGGCGACGACGGGACTCGCGTCCTCGTTCGGCGGTACGACCCAGTCGACCGGGCCGGGTGTGGTCGTGGGCCTCCCGCCCGGGTACGGGGCGACGTTCCCCGGCCAGCTGCGGACCCTGGTCGGCTCCGGCGACGGTGTGCTCCTGGCCCAGCAGGCGGCGGCCAACCTCCATGCCGGTCCGGGCGACACGATCACCGTGTCCACCGTGGGCGGCGGGCCGGTGACGGTGGCCGTCGCCGGGGTGGTGGAGCTCCCGACGGCCGACTCGCTGTTCCAGAACGTGGGGGCACCGCCGGGGGCCCAGGCCAGCGCCCCGCCCGACAATGTCCTGCTCGTCCCCCTGCCGACGTGGCACCAGCTGTTCGACCCCGTGGCCGAGGCCCGGCCCGACCTCGTCCACCACCAGGTCCACGTGCGGCTCGACCACCGGCTGCCGCCCGACCCCGCCGCCGCCTTCTCCCGGGCCGCCGGCTCGGCCCGCCGGCTGGAAGTCGACCTGACGGGAAAGGTCGTCGTCGGCGACAACCTGGGTGCCACCCTCGACGCGGCCCGCACGGACGCCCTGTACGCCCAGGTCCTGTTCACCGTCCTGGGGGCACCGGGCGCGGCGTTGGCCGCCCTGCTGGCGAGGGCGGTCGTGGCCGCCGGCCGCGATCGCCGCCGGCGGGAACTGGCCCTCCTCCGCCTGCGGGGGGCGTCGGTGCGCCAGCTCGACCGCTTCATCCTGGCCGAAGCCCTCGCCGTGGGCGGGCTCGGGTCGGTCGTCGGCCTCGTCGCCGGCCTCGCGGTCGGTCGCCTGGCGTTCGGCTCGGCCCGCCTGGGCGCGACTCCCTTCCAGGCGTCCGTCTGGGCCGCGGCCTCGGCCGGCGTCGGACTGCTCATCGCCGGCCTGGCCTTCGGGGTGCCGGCCCGGCGGGACGCCCGCCGCGTCTCGGTCGCCGCCGCCCGCCACGAGGTGGGTCGGGCGGCGCAGCCCTGGGCCCTGCGCTACGGCCTCGACCTGGCCCTGCTCGTCGCCGCCGGCCTCGTGTTCTGGGCCACCAGCCGCAGCCGGTACTCGGTCGTGGTGGTGCCGGAGGGCGTGCCCACCGTCTCTGTCAGCTACTGGGCCCTGTCCGGCCCCATCCTCCTGTGGGCGGGGGCGGGCCTGTTCGCCTGGCGGGTGGCCGACACCATCCTCGGCCGGGGCGGACCGGTGTTCCGGCGGGCCCTGCGGCCGGTCGCGGGCCGGCTCTCGGGCCCCGTCGCCGCCACCCTCCGCCGCCAGCGACAGGCTTTGGCCGGGAGCATCGTCGTCCTCGCCCTCACCGTCGCCTTCGCCGTGTCGACGGCCGTCTTCAACGCCACCTACCGCCAGCAGGTCGAGGTGGACGCGCTGCTCACCAACGGCACCGCCGTCACTGTCGTCGTCCCTCCCGCGGCCAAGGTGCCGGTCGGCGAGGCCGCCCGCCTGGCCGGCGTTCCCGGCGTGGGCCACGTGGAGCCCCTGCAGCACCGGTTCGTGTACGTCGGCAACGACCTCCAGGACCTCTTCGGCGTCGACCCGGACACCATCGGCCCCGCAGCCAAGCTCCAGGACGCCTATTTCTCGGGCGGCTCGGCCCGCCAGATGCTCGACCGCCTCCGCCAGCAGCGCGACGCCGTTCTCGTGAGCGAGGAGACGGTGCACGACTTCCAGCTCCATCTCGGCGACCGCCTCCGGCTGCGGATCCGCGACGCCGCCACCGGCCAGCTGGCCGAGGTCGACTTCCACTTCGCGGGCGTGGCCAGGGAGTTCCCCACCGCCCCCCGGGACAGCTTCGTCGTGGCCAACGCCTCCTACATCGCGGCCCAGACGGGTGACCCGTCCCCCGGCACGTTCCTGATCCAGAACCACGGGGCGTCGCCGGCGGTGGTGGCCAGCAGGGTTCGCCAGGCGGTGGGCACCGGCGCCACCGTCACCGACATCGACACCAGCCGCCAGGTCGCGGGCTCCAGCCTCACCGCGGTCGACCTGGCCGGCCTCACCCGGGTCGAGCTGGCCTACGCCGTGGTCCTGGCCCTGGCCGCGTCGGGGCTGGTGGTGGGCCTGGGCCTGGCCCAGCGCCGGCGCACCTTCGCCATCATCGCCGCGCTCGGCGCCCGGCCCCGGCAGGTGGCCGCCTTCGCCCGGGCCGAGACCGCGGTCGTGGCCGTCTTCGGCGGCGTCCTCGGGGCAGCCGGGGGATGGCTGCTGGCCCACATGCTGGTGCGGGTCCTCACCGGCGTGTTCGACCCTCCGCCGGCAGGACTGGCGGTGCCGTGGGGTTACCTGGCGGTCGTAGGGTTGGTGGCGGCCGTCGGCCTGGCGACCGCCACCACCGCCAGCGGGCGGGTGGCTCGACGACCCGTCGCGGAGGAGATCCGGGATCTGTGAGATGACTGGGCCGAGGGCGCTGCGGGAGCGCCTCCTCGGGACGCCGTGAACGCGCTGGCCGACACCCTCACCCAGCTGGCCAGCCCGTGGGCGTACGTGGTGGTGGCGATGCTGGCCGCGCTGGAGGCGTCGGCCTTCGTCGGCCTGGTGATCCCCGGCGAGCTGGCCCTGGTCACCGGCGGCTATCTCGCCTACCAGGGCCGGGCCAGCCTGGCCGTCATGATGGTGGTGGCCGCGGTGGGGGCGGTGGTGGGCGACTCCGTCGGCTACGAGATCGGCCGCCACTTCGGCGAGCGCCTGCGGCGGAGTCGCCTGGGCCAGAAGGTCGGCACCGAGCGGTGGCGGAAGGCGGAGTCGTACCTGGCCGACCATGGCGGGCGGGCCGTCTTCCTCGGGCGCTTCATCGGCATCCTGCGGGCGCTGGTCCCGGCCCTGGCCGGCGTCTCCCGGATGCGCTACCGCACCTTCCTCGCCTGGAACGCCCTCGGTGGCGTGCTGTGGGCACCCGGGTTCGTGCTCCTCGGTTTCGTGGCCGGCAGCTCCTACCGGCGGGTGGAGCGCTACGCCGGGCGGGCGGGGCTGCTGCTCCTCGTGGCCGCCGTCCTCGTGGCCGCCATCGTCTTCGCCGCCCGGTGGGTCGCCCGTCACCCGGACGAGGTGCGGGCGTTCGTCGGCCGGGTTCTGGACCGGCCCCTGCCGTCCCGACTCCGGGCCCGGTACCGGCGCCAGCTCGACTTCGTCGGCCGCCGCCTCCGCCCCGGCCAGGCCCTCGGGTTGGCCCTGACGATCGAGCTGTTGATCCTCGGGCTGCTGGGCTGGGCTTTCGGGGCGGTCGTGCAGGACGTCGTCGCCGGCGACGGGCTGTTCCACATCGACCGTCCCGTCACCGAGTACGTGGTGAGCCACCGGACGCCCTGGCTCACCGCCGCCATGCGGGTGGTGACCGTCCTCGGGAGCACCGCGGTGCTGATCCCCATGATCGTCGTCGTCGGGTTGCTGGCGTACAGGCGGGGGAAGGGCTGGCGGCCGCTCGCGCTGCTGGCCGCGGCCCAGGGCGGATCGATCGTGCTCTACGACCTGGTGAAGGTGCTGGTGGCCCGACCCCGGCCGTCGATCCAGCCCCTCATCACCACCGTCACCGGATACGCCTTCCCGTCGGGCCACGCCACCCAGGCCATGGCCGTCTTCGGCGCCCTGGCCTTCCTGGCGTCGGGGTGGACGACCCGTTGGAGCGCCAAGGTGGCGCAGTGGACGGCGGCCGTCGTCGTCACCTTGCTCGTGGGGATGTCGCGGGTGTACCTCGGTGTCCACTGGCCGTCGGACGTGATCGGAGGGTGGGCCCTGGGGGCACTGTGGCTGGCGGGCCTGCTCATGACCATCCGGGCGGGCGGAGCCGGTCGGCCAGCCAACGGGCGTCCTGCACCGCGTAGCCGGAGTCGTCGTTGTTGAAGTAGGCGTAGACGTCGTGGCCCCTGCTGAGCCAGTACGACATGCGCTCGAGGGGCCAGAAGAGGCCGTCGGGACCGTATCGGCCCTGGTAGGGACGGTTGCGGGCGTCGGGACCGTGGAAGCGCCAGTACGACCAGTCGGTGGTCTGCTCCCAGGGAATCCCGGCCAGCAGGTCGTGGATGACGAGGGCGGCCCCGTGGCGGCGGAGGACCTCGTAGACCTCCTCGTGCAGCCATGTCGGGTCGCGCAGCTCCACCGCCCACCGCCGGTCCTTGGGCGCGACGCAGAGGAACTCGTCGAGGCGGGCCGTGTCCCGATGCCACCGGGGCGGGAGCTGCACCAGCGTCGGCCCCGCGTGGTGGCTCAGGCGCTCGACCCGGTCGAGGTGGTTGGGCAGCCACGACGCCGCGTCCTTGAGCTTCATCCGGTGCGACCCGAACTGGCCCAGCTTGAGGGCGTACACGAACTCCGGGGGTGCCTTGGCCGCCCATTCCTCCGCCGTCGTCTCCGGGGGCAGCCGGTAGAACGTGTTGTTGATCTCGACGGTGTCGAACATCGAGGCGTAGTGCTCGAACCACCGGCGTTGGGGCAGGTCCGTGGGGTACACGGGGCCCCGCCAGTGCTTGTACATCCACCCGGAGCAGCCGATCAGGGGCCGCCCTCTGGGCTTCACGTCACTCCTCGAGTCGGAGGGCGGAGATGAACGCCTCCTGCGGCACCTCGACCCGTCCGATCGACTTCATCCGCTTCTTCCCCTCCTTCTGCTTGTCGAGGAGTTTGTTCTTCCGCGTGATGTCGCCTCCGTAACATTTGGCGATCACGTCCTTGCGGACGGCCTTCACCGTGGTCCGGGCGATGATGCGCCCGCCGATGGCGGCCTGGATGGGCACGTCGTACTGCTGGCGGGGGATCAGCTCCTTCAGCTTCTCCGTCATCCGCCGGCCGTAGTCCTCGGAGCGGGACTTGTGGAGGATGCAGCTGAAGGCGTCAGCCGGCTGGCCGTTGAGGAGGAGGTCGACCTTCACCAGGTCGCTCTCCTCGTAGCCGTCGGGCTCGTAGTCGAGGCTGGCGTAGCCCTTGGTGCGGCTCTTGAGCTGGTCGAAGAAGTCGATGATCACCTCGGCCAGCGGCACCCGGTACACCAGCTCGAGCCGCTCCGGCGACAGGTACTCCATCTTCTTCATCTCCCCCCGCCGGCCCTGGCACAGGTCGATCACGGCCCCCGTGTAGTCGGACGGGAGGAGGATCGTCAGGGTGAGGAAGGGCTCCTCGATCGACTTGAGCTTGTTGGGCGGGGGCATGTCGGCCGGGTTGTCGACCTCGACCATCTGGCCGTTGACCAGGTGGGCCCGGTACTCCACCGACGGGACGGTGGCGATGAGGCTGAGGTCGAACTCCCTTTCGAGGCGCTCGCGCACGATCTCCATGTGCAGCAGCCCGAGGAAGCCGCAGCGGAACCCGAAGCCGAGCACGCCGCTGGTCTCCGGCTCGAAGGTGAAGGAGGAGTCGTTGAGGCGGAGGCGGTCGAGGGCGTCGCGGAAGTCGGAGTAGTCGTCGCCGTCGACCGGGTACAGGCCGCAGAACACCATCGGCTTCGGCTCGCGGTAGCCCATCAGGGGCTCGGTGGTGGGGCGGCCGGCCTCGGTGACAGTCTCGCCCGAGCGGGCCTCGCTCACGTCCTTGATGCCGGCCACCAGGTAGCCGACCTCGCCCGGGCCCAGCTCGGCGATGGGGGTGAGGGCGGGGGCGCGGACGCCCACCTCGTCGGCGTCGTGGACGGCCCCGGCCTGGATGAACCGCAGGCGGGAGCCGGTGGAGAGGACGCCGTTGAAGACCCGGACCGCGCTGATCACACCCCGGTACTGGTCGTACATGGAGTCGAAGATGAGGGCCTGGAGCGGCGCCTCGGGGTCGCCCGTGGGCGCGGGGATGCGGGCGCAGGCCGCGTCGAGGAGCTCGGCCACGCCCTCGCCCGTCTTGGCGCTGATGCGCAGGATCGTCGACTTGTCGATGCCGAGGACCTTCTCGATCTCGTCCTCGACCCGCTCGGGGTCGGCCGCCGGGAGGTCGACCTTGTTGACCGCGGCCACGATCTCGAGGTTGGCCTCGATGGCCTGGTAGCAGGTGGCGAGGGTCTGGGCCTCGATGCCCTGGGTGGCGTCGACCAGGAGGATGGCGCCCTCGCACGCGGCCAGGGAGCGGGAGACCTCGTAGCCGAAGTCGACGTGGCCGGGCGTGTCGATGAGGTGGATGGTGAAGCCCTTCCACGGCAGGCGCACGTTCTGGGCCTTGATGGTGATGCCCCGCTCCCGCTCGAGGTCCATCGAGTCGAGGTACTGCTCGCGCATGTCGCGGGCGTCGACCGCACCCGTCAGCTCGAGGATGCGGTCGGACAGGGTGGTCTTGCCGTGGTCGATGTGGCTGATGATCGACAGGTTGCGGATGCGGTCGCGGGAGATCATGGCGTCCGACCCATTGTCCTACAGGCGGACTGCCCGCCACGTTGGCTGCTCAGGCGGGCGGCTGCTGGCGGAGTTGGGCGAGGCCGGCGGCCATCTGGTCGAAGAGGTCGGCCACCAGGGCCGGGTCGACGATCATCGGCGAGTGGCCGCCGGGGAGCTCGATGGGGTCGACGCCCAGCCGGCTCTTGGCCATCCGCCGGGACCAGCCGGGAGCGATCATGCGGTCGTCGCTGCACAGGACGTAGGCCGCGGGCGCGGTGGGAAGGGCCTTGAGCGGGTTCTCCTGGTTGGCCGGCGTCCACGCCTGGGGGCGGAGCTGGCGGGCGCACCGGTCGGCGACGGCCTTCTCGCAGTCGTGGAAGAACGCCTGGATGGCCGCGTCCACAGGCCACGACGTCGACCCGTCGTCGTGGGTGACCTGGCTGGCGGAGAGGGCGGCCCACTCGGGCGAGTAGGTGTCGACGTCGACGTGCATGGGCTGGCCCGGGTCGGGGAGGAAGGCGCACAGGAAGATGAGCCCGGCGACGGGCCGGTGCTCGGCGACGACGGGGATGGTCAGGCCGCCGAGGGAGTGGCCGACGAGGATGACGTCGTCGTCGGTCTGAGCCCCGCCGTCGGAGTCGAGGGCGGCCTCGATCACGGCCGCGTACTCGGCGATGCCGGCCTCGGGGTCCTCGATGGGCAGGTCGGGGGTGACGACGGTGTGGCCCATCTTGCGCAGCTCGGCCGCGAGCGGTGTCCAGCACCACCCGCCGAACCAGGCGCCGTGGACGAGGGCAAAGGTGGCCATAGGGCCAGACTAGGGCCGACCCGGCGAGCCGAATTACAGCGTCGGGTCGTCGCCCCGTTGCGGGAACCGGACCAGATCGGACAGCAGCGAGGCGGCCGCCCGGGCCAGCGCCGCCCGGCCCACGTCGAGCTCGACGGCGAGCTCCGCCCCTCCGGTCCCCCGGGCCCAGGGCGGGCGCAGCTCGAGCTGGAAGGCGGCCCGCAGCAGCACCCGGTTGCGGTCCGTCGCCTTGGCGTGGGCTGACACCACCAGGTTGGGCTCGGAGAAGGTGACGGGGCTGGCGCTCGGGTCACGGGCGGCGGCGTTGACCAGCCAGCGCACGAGGTGCTTGGTCTCCCATGTGGTCAGGCACGGGTCGACCACCTCCCACGTGCCTGCGGGCGAGACCACCCGGACCGAGACCAGCAGCCAGTTCGAGTCCCACGGGTCGGTGTCGTCGTCGGGGAACTGGTAGCCGACGATCCGCAGCTCGAGCTCGTTGCCCTCCAGGCCGGCCAGCAACACGGCCCCGAGTCTGGCCGACCGGCAGGCGACGAAGGAGCCGACACGCCGGTCGGACCGACCGGCAGGCGACGAAGGAGCCGACGCGCCGGTCGGAAGAAGAGGACAGTCGCCCGCAGGGCGTCCGAGCCTTGACGTCGGGGGGCCGTGGGGGGCGGAGCCCCCCCGGGTCGCTGGTACCCTGGGCAGGCCATGGCGAACATCAAGAGTCAAATAAAGCGCAACCGGCAGAACGAGGTTCGCCGCCTGCGGAACAAATCCGTCAAGTCCGAGATCAAGACGCGCGTCAAGAACGCCGTCGTCGCGATCCAGGCCGATGCCGACACCAGCCCCGAGGCGCTCCGCATGGCGGTCAGGCGCATCGACAAGGCCGCGGCCCAGGGGATCATCCACCCCAACCAGGCGTCGAACCGCAAGTCGGCCCTGATGAAGCGGGCGGCGGCGGCTTCCTCGAAGTAGCTAGCGGCGGCCGGGCTCCCGGCGGCCGGTCGCCGGCGCCAGCCGGCTGAGGCGGGCCACCAGCACTTCCAGCACCAGATCGCCCGACCACTCCGTCGCGCCCTTGAGGGCCATGTCGGCGTCGGCCAGCAGGGTGATGGCCCGGGCGATGGGGGCCGATCCGAGGCGGCGGGCCTGGAGCAGCGCCTTCTTGGCCGGGAAGGTGGAGCCGGTCATCCCCAGCAGTTGGGCCGCGGCCGACTCGTCGGGGGCGTCGGCGCCGTCGAGGCGGAGCATGCGGGCGAAGTGGGTGTGGAGCGTGGCCAGCACCACCAGCGGGTGACGTCCCCCCGCGTGCAGCAGCCGGTGGAGGGTGGTGAGGGCGGCGGCAGTGTCGCCCCGGTCGATGGCGTCGGTGAGCTCCCACGGGGCCACTCCACCGGCCTCGCCCAGGAAGGGCGCCACCTCGTCCGGCCCCAGGCGGGCGCCGGCGCCGTAGGCCACCGCCAGCGTCTCCAGGAGGGAGGCGAGGCGGCCGAGGTCGTCGCCCAGGTGGCGCCCGGCCAGGTCGACGGCGGCCGCATCGAGGCGGACGGGGCCCTCCTTGATCCGGGCCGCCAGCCACGTGGAGCGGTTGCGGCCGCCGGGCACTGCCGCGTCGACCACGTGGCCCACCTTGCGCACGGCGTCGGTGATGGCCCGGGACATCTGGCCCCCGCCGCCGACCAGGACCAGGCGGGTGGTGTCGAGGGGGTCGGCCAGGTAGGCGACGAGGGGGGCGACGTCGGCGGTGAGGAAGCGGCCGACGTCGCGGGCCACCACCACCCGGTGGCCACCGAAGAAGGGCGGGGTCTGGGCCGCGTCGACGACGGCTCGTACCTCGTAGTCGCCGGAGAGGTCCTCGACGACCAGGCTGGCGTCGTCGTCGCCCACCAGCTCGGCGACGAGGGCGTGGACGGCGTCGGCCACGAGCGTGGCGTCGTCGCCCTTGACCAGGTAGGCGGGGAAGTCGGGGGTGTCGCCGCGGGCCGGGGTCACGCCGAAGCCTGGCCCTCGAGGATGGCGGCGATCGTGCGGCAGACCCGGCGGGTGCCCTTCACGTCGTGGGCCCGGACGACGCGGCAACCCCGGGCCACCCCCAGGGCGGTGGCGGCCAGGGAGGCGTCCCGCCGCTGGGTGATGTCGAGGTCGAGGAGCACGCCGAGGAAGGTCTTGTTCGACGCCGACAGGAGCAGGGGGTAGCCGAGCTCGGCCAGGCGGCGGGACTGCTGGAGGAGCTCGAGGGACTGGACCGCGGTCTTGCCCAGGTCGAGGCCGGCGTCGAGGACGATGCGGTCGGGGGGGATGCCGGCGGCCTCGGCCCGGTGGGCCCGCTCGACCAGGAAGTCGCGGACCTCGGCCACCACGTCGTCGTAGTGGGGGTCGGGGTCGGGGACCCGGGGTGCGAGGCGGATGTGGGTGGCGACGACGGTGGCGCCCGCCGCCGCGCTCACGGTGAGGTAGTCGGGGTCGGCGAAGCCACTGATGTCGTTGCCCACGACCGCGCCCGCGGCGAAGCCGGCCTTGGCCACCCCGGCCCGGGTGGTGTCGACCGACAGGGGCACCTCGAAGCGGGCGTGGAGGGCCTCGATGGCCGGGATGACCCGGTCGAGCTCCTCGTCCTCGGTCACGTGGGGCCCGGGTCCGGCCTTGACCCCGCCGACGTCGAGGATGTCGGCGCCCTCCTCCACCAATTGCTCGGCCCGGCGGAGGAATGCGTCGAAGTCCCACGTGGCGCCCTTGTCGAAGAACGAGTCGGGGGTGCGGTTGAGGATGCCCATGACGAGGGCCCGGGTGGTGACGTCGTAGGAGCGCGCGCCGAGGCTCAGCCGCATGGCGGCGAAGCTATCCCGGCCGGTGCTCCGGTCAGGTCGCCTGGGCGGCCATGTACTGGTCGAGGATGGGCTTGGGGATGCGACCCCGCGAGGGGACCTCGATGCCGTTCTCGTCGGCCCAGACCCGGACCGCCTTGGGGTCGACCCCGAGGGCGGCGGCCCCGCTGCTGGCCCGCTTGCCCGTCGTGGCCCGCTCGCGGCGAGCGACACTCTGGGAGGCGAGGCCGGGAGGACGGGCCGCGTCGATGTACGGCTTGAGGGCAGCCCGGAACTTGGCCGCGTTGTCGCGGGACAGGTCGATCTCGTATTGGCTGCCGCCGAGAGCGAACCGAACCTTCTCGTCGGCGGGGCTGCCATCGAGATCGTCGACGAGCTCAACCGTCACCTTTTCTGCCACAGAACTCCCTTTTTTTGTCGTTTGGAATCGCCCACGACCCTAATCGGGTGGACTGCGGGCCCCGGTGACCCTGACCGCGAGGGCGGGTGAGATCGTGTCGATCTCGACCGCGAGCGGGCCCGCGACCAGCCGCGACCCGCCCGCGGGCACGATCGCCCCTGCCAGCCGGTGGCCGGGCGGGGCCAGGAGGACCCCGGCCGGAAACCGGCGCAGGACGGGCTCGATCCACCGGGCGGCGGCGATTCCGGGCCGGGCCATCACCACCACGTCGAGGCGGCGGACGTCGAGGTTGTGCAGGGCGGACATGAGCCGGCCCGGCGTGGTGGTGGAACCATCGACGACGAGCACCGTGGTGCCGCCCCGTCGCCAGAGGTGGACGCCTGCGACCAGCGGTCGGCCGTCGACCGACGGGGGCCACCGGGCCACCACCACCGGCGCCAGCAGCACGACCACCGCCACCCCGGCCAGGACCCGGACGGCGCTCCGGCGGCCTCGTCGACGGGTCACCAGGGCGGCGGCGAGCACCGCGGCCAGAAGGAGCAGGTGCGGGAGCCGGACCCTTCCGAGGGGAAGCCCCGCGCCCCATCGGGCCACGGCCGCCACCCACGCCACCATGATCTCGGTGGGGACGTGGACGATCCGGGCCACGGGCCCCCCGATCATGCCCGCCGGGAGCCCGGCGGCGATCCCCCACATCATGAGAGGCCCCGCCACCGGCACCGCCAGCAGGTTGGCCGGCAGCGAGGCCACCGGCAGCCCGTCGAACACGGGCACCAGCACCGGCGCCACGCCCACCTGGGCCGCGAGGGTGACGCCGAGGGCGTCGGCCAACGGGCGGGGGCCGGGGAGGAGAGCGGCGATGGGCTTGGCCAGGAGCAGGATCCCGGCCGACGCCCCGACCGACAGGAGGAAACCGAGCGAGCCCACCAGCAGGGGGTCGACGAGCAGGAGCCCGGTGACGGCCAGGGCCAGGATGCGCAGGCCCGACACCGGCCGGCCCAGGGTGGAGGACAGCAGGGCCAGGCCGGCCATCGCCTCTGCCCGCAGCACCGACGGCTCCCACCGGGTGAGGACGCCGAAGAGGAGAAGCAGGACCAGGCCGGCGCCGAAGCGGGCCCCGATCCGGAGCCGGCGAAGGAGGGGCGAGAGCAGGGCCAGGACGAAAGCCACGTTTTGGCCGCTGACGACCAGCAGGTGGGTGAGGCCGGCGGCCCGGAAGTCGTCGGTGATCTCCACCGGCTGGCCCCGGTCGTCGCCCAGCACGAAGCCGGAGAAGAGCGTGCGGCGTTCGGGCGGCAGCGACTCCACCCCCGCCAGGAGCGTGCGCCGGATGGCATTGGCCAGCCGGCTGGGGCCGTTCCCGAGCTCCCACCGGCCGACCTCGGACACCACCAGCTGGGCGCCGACGTGGCGGCGGTCGAGGTAGGTCCGGGCCGAGACCGCGACCGGCCGCATCTGGCCCGCCAGCGCCACCTGCTCGCCCGCCAGCCGGGAGCGGAGGCGGGCCGCGGCGCCACCGCGGGCCTGGGCCTCGACCCGTTTGCCTTGGATGCGCACATCGACCCGCACCCCGCCGAAGGCGTTGGCGGGGTCGCTCACGAGGGTGGCCGTCCCCCGCCACTGGCCCAGGACCGGCGGTCGCAACCCGGCCTCGGCCCGCCAGCCGAGGGTGGACGCGAGGAGGACCGCGCCGAGGATCACGACCGCGGGGCGGCGGGTGATGAGGCCGCCAAGGGCGACCGCCGCCACCGGCAGCAAAGGCAGCCGCACCGACGCCCACGCCCCGGCCGCCGTCGCCAGAGCCATCACGACGACGGTCCGGTCGGCCATGACCCGGCGGGCGGGCGTCGAGTGTGCAGGTGCGTGGCTATATCCCACGCGGGACTGCACACTCACGAGACCGTCACCAGGGGACGGATCGCCTCCAGCTTGGCCGGGCCGATCCCCGGCACCTCGAGGAGCTCGGTGACCGACTTGAACCGGCCGTTGCGGGTGCGGTACGTGAGGATGGCGCTGGCCGTGGCCGGGCCGACGCCGGGGAGCGTGTCGAGCTGGGCGGCGGTGGCGGTGTTGAGGTCGACCGGCCCGGCCAGCGCCCCTGGCACGCCGCCCGTCGCCGACCCGGCCGGTGCCGTGGCCCCGGCCCCATCCCCCGACGGTGACTCGGCGGGCGGCGTCTCACCCTTACGGGGGATGTAGACCCGGGTGCCGTCGACCACCCTGGCCGCCAGGTTGAGACGGTCGACGTCGGCTTCGGGCAGCAGTCCACCAGCCGCGGTGATCAGGTCGGCGACCCGGGCCCCGCCCGGCACCGAATACACCCCCGGCGCCGCCACCTGCCCCGCGGCATGGACCGTGACCACCCCCACGCCTCCGCCGATGGATGTGGTGGTGGGCCCGCCGGCTGCCGACGGCCCGGCCGCGGCCGCGGCGGTGGTGGCCGGCGGAACGTCGCCCGCCTTCGGCAGCACCAGCTCGGCCGGGTGGGTCGGCGTTCGGAGGAAGACCAGCCCGAAGGCGACGGCGGCGACCAGGCCGACGGCGGCCAGCACCACCCGCACGGGCGTGATCGCGGCCCGGAGCATGGCGAACCGGGCTGCCCACGAAGGCGGCGAAGAGGATGGCACCTGCAGGAGATCGGACATCGGCACGTCCCCACGGCGTTGGCTACAGCCAAGGGGGAAGCCGGCAAGGACCAGATTATCCGACCCGTGCGACATTCCGCAGCGGGATCGACTCGCAGGCCGCCAACGAAGGCACGTCGCTCACCGACGGCGAGCAAGTGGCACGAAGACCCCCTGGGCGGCGGACTCGTGGCGATCGCTCGGGCGGACAGGTCCCCGCCGGCGAGCAAGTGGCACGAAGACCCCCTTGGCGGCGGACTCGTGGCGATCGCTCGGTGACGGGTACGGCCCGCACCCCGCCGCGGGCGCCGGCGCCTACTGGCTGCCGCCTCCGCCGCCGGCGGTGCCTTCGCCCGCTCCTCCGCTCTCCATGAACCTGCGGGCCGCATCCTCGGCCTCGATCTCGAAGGGGATCAGTCGGTAGGCGGCCCGATGGCCGAAACCGTGGACCCGCCCCGAGACGTACGCGCCCAGGTACCGGCGCAAGAACCCGAACGGCCCAAAGGCGTGCCACTGGCGGACGTGCTCCTCCTCGTGAGCCAGCAGCCGCACACTGTCGGCCGCCGCCCGCCGGACCGAGATCAGCGACCAGATGGTGATGGCGTCGGACCCGGGCGGCACCGGGCCCCCCACCCAGACCCAGTGGTCGCCCCGACGTTCGATGCCCACAGCCGACCCGGCCCCGGCCTCAGTACAGCCGGGAGGCCAGCGCCCGGCGGTACTGCGTCCGCCGGGGGTCGTCGGCGCCGAGCAGCTCGAGCATGTCGAGGAACTCCTGCCTCGCCGTCTCGTCGTCCTTGACCCGGCCGAGGAGCGCCTCGAAGCGGGCGTCGAGCCCGGAGCCGTCGCCGTCGCCCGCGCCCGCCGACAGCCGGGCCCGAGCCGCCACCCGGCGCACCTCGGCCGTCTCCGGCAGCCGCTTCAGCAGCTCCAGCGCCTCCTCCACCCCTCCCCCGTCGATCAGGACGTCGGCCAGGGCGACCACGGCCGCGGGATGGTCGTGGTCGAGCTCCAGCGCCGCCCGCAGCGAGGCCTCGTCGCCCGCCGCCACCAGCTTGTCGACCTCCGACAGCGCCGGCGCCAGCTTGTCGACGAACTTCTTGACCTCGGCCTCGGGCAGGGCCCCGATGAACGAGTCGACGATGCGCCGGTCCTTCAGCGCGAACACGGCCGGGATCGACTGCACGTTGAACGTGGCCGAGATCCGGGGGTTGGCGTCGACGTCGACCTTCACCAGCTCCACCCCGCCGTTGGTGGCCGCCACCACCCGCTCGATGATCGGGCCGAGGGTTCGGCACGGCCCGCACCACGCCGCCCACAGGTCGACGATTACCGGCACCACGTCCGAGCGTTCGAGGACATCCCGTTCGAATGTGGCATCGGTGACATCGACCATACGGATACACAACCCCTCGGCCTTACAGTGGATTCCGAATCCGAAGGTACCTTGGATCGAAATGGCTCAAGATCCGCAGCCCTACCAGCTCCACAACCGACCGGAGCTCGACCACCCTGCCCTCGTCCTCGCCCCCGACGGCTGGATCGACGCCGGCCTGGCCGGCGCCGGGGCCATGGCCGCCCTGGTCAAGGCCATCGACACCGAGGTGGTCGCCACCTTCGACTCCGACGAGTTCGTCGACTACCGCGCCCGCCGCCCGCTCTCGCTCATGGAGGACGGCGTCTACCAGGACCTCACCTGGCCCCAGATCGAGTTGCGGTCGGGTCGGGACGACTACGGCCACGACGTCCTCGTCCTCGTCGGTCCCGAGCCCGACAACCGGTGGCACGCCTTCGCCGAGGCGGTGGGCGAGCTGGCCGAGCTGTTCGGCGTCCGCCTGTTGGTGGGCATGGCCGGCTTCCCCGCGCCCGTGCCCCACACCCGCATGTCGCCGCTGGCGGCCAGCGCGTCGTCCTCCGAGTTGGCCAACTCGATCGGCGTGGTCTCCGGCACGCTGCAGGTGCCGGCCGGCATCCTGGCCGCCATCGGCGAGCGCCTGGCCCAGGACGAGGTGCCCACCATCGGCCTGTGGGCCCGGGTGCCCCACTACGCGGCCGGGCTGCCCTACCCCGAGGCCAGCCGCCGCCTGCTGGAGGGCCTCACCCGGGTGACGGGCATCGTCGTCGACGCCCCCGAGCTGCGGGAGGCGGCCGAGGATACCCACCGTCGCCTCGAGGACCTGGCCGCCAACAGCGCCCAGCACCGCACGCTCATCAAGCAGCTGGAGACCCAGTTCGACGCCGAGGTCGAGAACCAGAGCGCTATCGCCGCCGGCTGGGCCAACCTCCCCTCGGGCGACGAGCTGGCCGCCGAGCTGGAGAAGTTCCTCCGCGACCAGGGCCCCTAGGCCCGTAGGCCCGGCTCAGGTCACGGCCGCGTTCCAGTCGTCGGACGCGGTGATCCCGCCGTCGACCCACGTCCACTCGATGCGCTGGTAGACGAAGGCGATCTCCTCGTACTCGGCCAGCCGGGCCAGGTCGGGGAGCTGGGTGTCGGGCATGCGGAAGGCGATCGACGAGATCGAGGCGTTGGTCAGCTTGACCGTGTAGTGCTGGCGCTCCACGCCCGCCCCGCCGGCCGCCCCTGCGGTGCCGGCCTGGAAGAAGCGCAGCGTCCACTCGGGGAGGCTCTCGTTGGCGACGAAGGCCTGGTAGAGCAGGGGCGTCGCCCGGTCGATCTGCTTGGTGATCACGAACGGCTTGTGCATCCGCTTCCCGCTGGCCATCCCCGACGCCACGTCGCGGGGCGACACCACGTCGTGGGTGGCGGCGGAGACCAGGATCGTGCCCTCCCGGCCTTTTTGGCTGACACCGCCTTTGATCACGCCCTGCTTCTGGCCCTTGACGGTGAGGTAGGCGTTCAGTGCCATCGTCGTTCTCTCCTTTGACGGTCAGTCGTCGATGCGACCGGCGAAGTGGGCATCGGCTCCGGGACGGACGAGCTGGTAGACGGCCATGCGCTGGCCGCCGGGGGCGCGGAAGCTGGCGCACGGCCCGTGGGGGATCTCGAGCTCCTCGATGTCGGTGACGCCCCCCGCCCGCAGGCCGGCAACCGCCGCCGGGTAGTCGGCCACCCTCCACACCAACACCGGGTTCTCGCCCTGCAGGTGGCCGGAGAGCAGGACCGAGGGCCCGTCGTCGGCCACCCGCAGGCAGGCCACGACCGTCCTCATCCCCCGCACCTTCCAGACCAGCTCCGCCCCCAGCGACTCGACGTACCGGGCGGCGGTGACGTCGACGTCGGCCGTCGGCACGTACACGAAGTCGAGCGAGAGAAACACCCGCCGCCAAGGTACCGCCGGCCGGCAAGTTCCCTCTTGCCAGAGCTAGAATACTGAGTATCCTACTCCGTATGTTCCGATCGGAGAAGTGGTCATGAGCGTCCGTCACGCGCTGCTGGCGCTGCTGAGCGACGGGCCGAAGTACGGGTTGCAGCTGCGGCACGAGTTCGAGGCCCGCACCGGCGAGGTGTGGCCGCTCAACGTCGGCCAGGTGTACACGACCCTGCAGCGGCTGGAGCGGGACGGCCTGGTGGAGTCCGACGGCGAGGTCGACGGTCCCCAGAAGGGCTACACCATCACCGCCGACGGCAGCCGGGAGCTGATGGCCTGGCTGCAGACGCCGCCCGAGATCGCCCAGCCGCCCCGGGACGAGCTGCTGATCAAGGTGCTGGTGGCGGTGCAGGTGCCGGGCGTCGACGTGCACGAGGTGGTGCAGGTCCACCGGCGCCACCTGATCGAGCTGATGCAGCGCTACACCGCGGTCAAGGCCGACGCCCCCGATGACGACCTGGCCCTGGCCCTGGTGGTCGACGCCGAGCTGTTCCGCATCGAGGCGGCCGTGCGCTGGCTGGACACGGCCGACATCCGCCTCCGGAAACACGCCCAGCGCCCGGCTGCGCCGCCGGCCCCGACCACCAAGGCGCCGCCGTCCCGCGTGAGCCCGACCGGCCGACTGGCGGTGCGGTCATGACCGCCATGCTCGAGCTGCGGCAGGTGTCCAAGACCTACGGCGAGGGCCAGACCGAGGTCCACGCCCTGCGGGCGGTCGACCTGGCCGTGGCCCGGGGTGAGCTGGTGGCGATCATGGGCCCCAGCGGCTCGGGCAAGAGCAGCCTGCTCACCATCGCCGGCAGCCTGGAGGACGCCACCAGCGGCGAGGTGGTGGTCGACGGGGCCCGGCTGGAAGGGATGAGCCGCAAGGACAAGGCCGGATTGCGACGCCGGGCCATCGGCTTCGTGTTCCAGGACTTCAACCTCCTGTCCGGGCTGACCGCCCTGGAGAACGTGGCCATGCCCTTGGAGCTCGACGGCACCCCCGCCCGGGAGGCTCGCCGGGCGGCCGGGGCCGCGCTCGACGAGCTGGGCCTGTCCGACCGGGCCGGGCACTTCCCCGACGACCTCTCCGGCGGCGAGCGCCAGCGGGTGGCCATCGCCCGGGCGATCGTCGGCGAGCGGCGGCTCCTCCTGGCCGACGAGCCCACCGGCGCCCTCGACTCGGTCAACAGCGAGTCGGTGATGCGCCTGCTGCGGGACATCACCCGCCGAGGCGCGGCCGCGGTCGTGGTCACCCACGACGCCCAGCTGGCGGCGTGGGCCGACCGGGTGGTCTTCCTCCGCGACGGACGGGTGGTCGACCAGACCGGCGCCCCCGCGGGCCCGGAGTCGCTGCTGGCGGCCGGCCCCCGACCGCGCCCGTGAGCGGCGACAGGAGGAGCGCGGGACCCGGACGGCGGGCGGTGCTGCGCTGGGCGTGGCGGATGTTCCGCACGGAGTGGCGCCAGCAGCTCCTCGTCCTGAGCCTGGTCACCGTCGCCGTGGCCGCGGCCGTGGCCGGCGCCTCGATGGCGGTCAACGCCGCGTCGCTGAGCCAGGACAAGAAGGGGAACGCGGCCGGGCGCATCCAGATCGACGGCCGCGACCCCACCCGGGCCCAGACCGACGTGGCCGCCGCCCGCCGGCGGTTCGGTGTGCTGGAGGTCATCGGGCACACCCCCGTCGCCGTGCCCGGGTCGGCCGAGCCCCTCGACCTCCGGGCCCAGGATCCCGGGGGCGGGTTGGGTCGCCCCCTGCTGGCCCTGCGGGACGGGCGTTTCCCGCTCACCAGCACCGAGGTCGCCCTCACCGACGGCGCCGCCGACCGGCTGTCGACCGCCATCGGCGAGGTCGTCGAGCTCGGCGGCCGCCCCCTGACCGTCGTCGGAAAGGTCGAGAACCCGGCGGATCTGGCCGACGACTTCGCCCTGGTCCCACTGGACGCCGGCGCCCCTGCCGACTCTCTCACCCTGCTGCTCGAGTCGGTCGACCGCAGCGGCGCACCGACGGCGGCGCCGCAGGCAGGAGTGCCCGCCAGCTCGCCGTCGTTCCGAGTGGAGGTCTTCGGCAACGAGAAGAACGCCGTCGTGGCGTTCGTGCTGATCGTGGTGACCCTGGCCATGGCCCTCGTGGCCCTGATCGCGGCCGCCGGCTTCGTGGTTGTCGCCCACCGCCGCCAGCGCCAGCTCGGGCTGCTGGCCGCGCTCGGAGCGACGGAGCGGCACCTCCGGCTCGTCATGTTGGCCAACGGCGTGATCGTGGGCGTCGCCGCGGCGGTGGTCGGGGGCGCGCTCGGCATCCTCGGGTGGATGGTGGCCGCGCCCGCGGTCGAAGCCGCCGCCGGGCACCGGATCGACCGGCTGGCCCTGCCGTGGGGCCTGATCGGCGAGTGCCTGGCCCTGGCCGTGGTCGCGGCTGCGGCCGCGGCCTGGTGGCCGGCCCGGGCCATGTCCCGGGTGCCGGTGATGGCGGCCCTGTCGAGGCGACCGGCCCGCCCCGCGCCGGTGCACCGATCGCTGGCCCTGGCCGTGGGCCTGCTGGGGCTGGGCATGGCCGCCATCGTGGCCTCCGACCCCAACGGCGACGTCCGCCCCCTCGTGCTGATCGGCGGACTGGTGACCATGATCATCGGCCTGGTGTTCGCCGCTCCGGGGGCGATCCGGGCCCTGGGTGCGGTCGCCGGGCGGCTACCGTTCGCCCCTCGCCTCGCCCTGCGCGACCTCGTCCGCCACCAGGCCCGGACGGCGGGCGCCCTCGCCGCCATCACCCTCGGCCTGGGCATCGCCGTCTCCATCGTGGTCCTGGCCGAGATCAACGAGTACCGGCCGGACGAGGGCAACCTCTCGAGCCGGGAACTGCGCGTGCAGGTCGCGGGTGACCAGCACGACGCGCTCGACCCGAACCTCGCGCCGGCCGCCCAGGCCCAACTCGACGCCGACGCGGCCGCGATCGCGGCCGCCGCCGGCAGCCAGCAGGTGATCGCCCTCGAGGTCGCCCTGAACCCGGCCACTCGCGACGACAACGCGGTCGTGGAACCGGTCGGCGTCCTCCGCCCCCTCGACCACGGCTACCGCGGCGTCGACCAGCCCTACGTCGCCACGCCGGCGCTGCTGGCCCACCTCGGGATCGACGCCGGCTCGATCGACCCGGCGACGGAGCTCCTCACGTCGCTGCCCGACCACCCGGGCCCGCTGCTGCTCGTCGACGTCAGCGTCCGCCCCGACGGGAGGGAGCGCAACACCGCCGTCCAGCAGGTGGACCTGTCCGATTACTCGTCCGCCCCCCGGTCGCTGATCACCGAGCACGCCATGCAGGTGCACGGCTGGGTCACGGCCCCGGCCGGATGGCTGGTCGAGTCGGCCACTCCCTTCACACCGGCGCAGGTCAGGGCCGCCCGCCAGGCCGCGGCCGGGGCCGGCTTCACCGTCGAGTCCCGGTCGGCCCAGGACGAGCTGGCGGCTCTGCGCACCGGGAGCACCGTCGTCGGCGCCCTGCTGGCCCTGGCCATCGTGGCCATGGCCATCGGGCTCCTCCGGGGCGAAGCCGCGGCCGACCTCCGCACCCTGACCGCCACCGGCGCCACCTCCCGCACCCGGCGGGCGCTGACGGCGAGCACCGCCGGGGCCTTGGCCCTGCTGGGGGCGGTGCTCAGCATCGCCGGGGCCTATGCCACCATCGTGGCCGCCTACCACGGCCAGCTCGACCGCCTCGTCCCGCTGCCGCTCGCCCACCTCCTCCTGCTGGCCGTCGGGCTGCCGGCGGTGGCGATTGCCGGCGGCTGGCTCCTCGCCGGCCGCGAGCCCCGATCCTTCGCTCGCCAAGCGACGGACTAATCCCGCGCCGATCTCGTCCCGCCACGTCCTAACGTGGGACGGGTGAGCGGTGACGGGGCGGAGACGTTCCGAAGGAGCACGGCCGACGCGTACGACGGGCACGTCGGGCGCTACGGGTCCGAGCTGGCCCGGGGTCTCATCGGTCTGGCCGGCGTGGGCGGCGGCGACCGGGTGCTCGACGTGGGCTGCGGCACCGGGTTGCTGACGGCGGAGCTGGCGGCGGTGGTGGGCGCCGACCGGGTGGCGGCGGTCGACCCGTCGGAGCCGTTCGTCGAGGCCTGCCGGCGACGGGTGCCGGGGGCCGACGTGCGCCTGGCCGCGGCCGAGGACCTGCCCTTCGCCGACGCCACCTTCGACGGCGCCCTGTCGCAGCTGGTGGTGAACTTCATGGGCGACGCCGAGGCCGGCGTGGGCCAGATGGGGCGGGTGACCCGGCCGGGAGGCACGGTGGCGGCCTGCGTGTGGGACTACGCCGAGGGCATGACCCTGCTGCGGAAGTTCTGGGACGCGGCCGCCGCCCTCGATCCCGCCGCCGCCCCGTTCGACGAGGGCGTCTCGATGCGCCACTGCCAGCCCGACAGCCTGCGGGCGCTGTGGGAGTCGGTCGGGCTGCACGGCGTCACCAGCACCGAGCTCAACCCGTCCGTCCGCTACGCCAGCTTCGAGGAGCTGTGGGCGCCGATCACCACGGGCGTGGCCCCGTCGGGCGCGTACACGGTGTCGCTCGACGACGACGGGCGGCGGGCTCTGCGCGAGGAGTTCCACCGGCGCCTGGGGAGCCCCGAGGGGCCGTTCGAGTTGACCGCCCGGGCGTGGGCCGTGGTCGGCCGCCGCTGAGCGGGGCGGTTTGGCAGACTCGGGGGATGGCCTGGTCGCCGGACCCCGAGGCGCTCCGTGGGCGGGTGGCGGTGGTCGCGGGGGCCACCCGCGGCGCCGGGCGGGGCATCGCCGCCGCCCTGGGCGAGGCGGGGGCGACGGTCTATTGCACCGGTCGCAGCAGCCGGACCGGCACCCTGCGGTCCGACTACGACCGCTCCGAGACCATCGAGGACACGGCCGACCTGGTCACCGAGCTCGGCGGCACCGGCATCCCCGTGGCCGTCGACCATCTCGACCCGGCCCAAGTCCACGGCCTGGCCGAGCGCATCCGGCGCGACCACGGCCACCTCGACATCCTGGTGAACGACATCTGGGGCGGCGAGGTGCTCAAGGGCGGCCCTGCCGACTGGAACACGCCGATCTGGGAACACGACCTCGACAAGGGCCTGCGCATCCTCCGTCTCGCGGTGGAGACCCACCTGGTCACGTCCCACCACCTCCTGGCCCTCCTCGTCGACCGGCCCGGTGGGCTGCTGGTGGAGATGACCGACGGCACCGCCGACTACAACGCCTCGCACTACCGGATCTCCGTCTTCTACGACCTGGCCAAGGTCGCCGTCGGCCGGCTGGCCTACTCCCAGGGCCACGAGTTGGCGCCCCACGGGGCGACCGCGGTGGCCCTCACCCCCGGCTGGATGCGCTCGGAGATGATGCTGGAGGCGTTCGGCACCACCGAGGCCACCTGGCGCGACGCCCCCGCTCCCCCCGGGTTCGCCGTCTCCGAGTCGCCTCGGTACGTGGGCCGGGCCGTCGCCGCCCTGGCCGCGGATTCGGACCGGAGGCGGTGGAACCAGCAGTCGCTGACCTCGGGGCAGCTGGCATCCGACTACGGCTTCAACGACGTCGACGGGTCACGGCCCGACGTGTGGCGCTACATGGACGACGCCGAACGCAACCCCGACACCGACCCCGCCGCCTACCGGTAGCTCACTCCTCGAGTCGGCCCTCGATGGCCCGGTCGTCGCCGTCGTCGTCGCGGAGGACGCCTATCTCCCCGAAGCCGGCGGCCTCCATCCGGGCGGCGACGGCCGACGCCTGGTCGCCGCCGAGCTCGAGCACGAGCCATCCGCCCGGGCGCAGCCATCGGCGGCTACGGGAGACGACGGCCGTGAGCAGGCGCATGCCCCCCGGCCCACCGTCGAGGGCCAGGAGGGGCTCGAAGGCCACCACGTCGCGGGGCAGGAACGCGAGCGCGTCGGTGGGCACGTAGGGGACGACCGCGGTCAGCACGTCGACCGCGCCCAGGAGGGCCGCCGGCAGCGGTGCGTCGAGATCGCCGACCCGGGCGTCGACACCATTGTCCCGGGCGCACTCGACCGCCACCGGGTCGATGTCGGTGGCCACCACGGTCGCCGACGGCCAGGCCGCCCGCAGCACGCAGGCGATGGCGCCCGCACCAGTGCACAGGTCGACCGCCGTGCCGCCCGGCGGAAGGAGGGCGGAGGCCCGGCGGGCCAGCGCCTCGGTCTGCCATCGGGGCCCGTAGACACCGGGATGCACCTTGACCCGGAGCCCGCAGAAGACCACCGATCCGACGACCCAGGCCAGGGGCTCGCCCTTGGTCCGTCGAGCGACGAGCGCATCCAGTTCGACCGGGTCACCCGCCGCGGCCAGGAGCTCGGCCGCCTCTGCCTCCGGCGCCACGCAGCCGGCAGCCGCCAGTCGGGCCACGACGTCGCCCCTCGAAAGTGGTCGACGGGACATCGGCCCGACGCTACCGAAGGCCCCGCGTCAGCCCGGTTCGGCGCCGGGGAGAGCGGTCGCCGCTCGGCACGGAGCGGGCCCGTGCCGAATCCGTCGTTCCCCTCTCCCCGACACCGTTCCCGGTCCCGCCGACGCCGCCCGGATTGGCCGCGAGCGTAGGCGCGAGCGAAAATTTCCACTAGGCACAGTTCAAGCACGAAACATCGAGTACAACGGGGGTCCTGGGAAGGTTGGCCCGCACGACCGAGGACAACGCCATGCCAGGGGCCGCTCCGGACGACGAGGGCGTGGGCCCGGTGATCACGCGCGCCCGCCAGGCGAGGGGGTTGTCGCAGGTGGAGTTGGCCCGGCGGGCGGGGATCGCGCCCAGCTACCTGTCCCGCATCGAAGGCTCGGCGTGGCGGCGCGGGGGGCCGTGGCCGTCCGACCAGGTCCTGCGGTCCCTGGCCCGCTACCTCGGGGTCAGCTCCACCGAGCTCATCCGCCTCCGGAACGAGGAGCGGGGGGCCCGGGGCGCGCCGGTCGGCCGGCGGCGAGGATGGTCGGGCCCCGGCTACACCGTGTGCACCGACGGCGACGGCGTCTACCAGGCGGCCAAGTCGCTCATCGACCGCAACCCGCCCCGCCACCCGGTGCGCACCACCAGCGTCCGGATGCTGGGGGGCGAGCAGGACAGCCCGACGCTGTGGCAGGCGGAGTTCGTCCGCAGCCTCACCGAGAAGGTGAGCAACGACCCCGAGAGCACCCTCTACCGGGTGTGCGCCTCCAGCGCCGACAACGTCGCCCTCGTCCGCCAGACGGCCGTGCGCCTGGCCGGCGGCCGCGCCCCGGCCGACGTGCGCAACATCCGCAGCCGCTTCTGCTTCGGCAACCCCCTGGTGCTCGACTTCATCATCGGCGCCAACGAGGCCCTCATCGCCATACCCGACCGCCGCAGCCGGCCCAGCCTGCGGGCGTGCGTGGTGGTCGACGACCCCGACTTCGTCACCGCCATGCAGGACTGGTACGACGAGTTCATCTGGGAGCCGGCCTGCGACTGGGTCGAGCTCACCTACGAGAACCTCGAGACCGCCCTCGACGAGGTCGAGACCCGCCTGCAGGCCGAGGCCGACGGGACCGGGGCCGCTACACCACCACGTTGACGAGCTTGGGCGGGCGGGTGACGACCTTCTTGGGCGCCCGCCCGGCGAGGGTCGACTGCACCCTGGGCGACGCCAGCGCCATGCGCTCCATCTCGTCGGGCCCGATGCCGACGTCGACCTCCATCTTGTCCCGCACCTTGCCGTTGACCTGCACCACCATGGTGGCCGTCAACGCCGCCGCCCGGCCCGCGTCGAACGTCGGCCACGCCAACTCGTGGATGTGCTGGCCGGGATGGCGGCGCTCCCACAGCTCGGCGGTGACGTGGGGCACCATCGGCGCCAGCACCAGCAGCAGGCTGTCGACCGCGAACTTCACCGACGCCCGCTCGGTGCCGGCCTGGACGTGCTTGTACAGGAGGTTGGTGAACTCCATGCACGCCGCCACCGCGGTGTTGTACGACCATCGGGCGTAGTCGTCGCTCACCCGGGAGATGAGCTGGTGGGTGGCCCGCTCCAGGCTCCCCGGCGGACCGGGCGGCGCCGTCGCCTCGGCCAGCTCCACCGCCTCCACCTCGCCCATGGCCAGCCGCCACACCCGGCTGAGGTAGCGGGCGGTGCCGTCGATGACCCGGTCGGTCTCATCGGTCCAGTCGACGTCGTCGGCCGGCGGCCCGACGAACAGGTGGAACAGGCGCAGGGCGTCGGCCCCGACCGTCGAGAAGTACTTCTCGGGGGCGACCAGGTTGCCCTTCGACTTCGACATCTTCGACCCGTCCATCCGGATCATGCCCTGGGTGAACAGCCGCCCGAACGGCTCCCGCAGGTCGGGCGGGGCCACGCCCAGGTCGGCCAGGGCCTTGGTGAAGAAGCGGGCGTACATGAGGTGGAGGATGGCGTGCTCGATGCCGCCGATGTACTGGTCGACGGGCAGCCAGTGGGCGGCCATGGCCGGGTCGAACGGGACCTCGGTGTTCCACGGGTCGGTGAAGCGGAGGAAGTACCACGACGAGTCGACGAAGGTGTCCATGGTGTCGGTCTCGCGGGTGGCGGGCTTGCCGCACTGGGGGCACACCGTCTGGAGGAAGCCCTGGTGGTACTTGAGGGGCGACTCGCCTGTGGGCCGGAACTCGACGTCGTCGGGGGCGACGATGGGCAGGTCGGCGTCGGGCACCGGCACCGCCCCGTGCTCGGGGCAGTAGACGATGGGGATGGGGCAGCCCCAGAAGCGCTGGCGGGAGAGCAGCCAGTCCCGCAGGCGGTAGTTGACCATGCGCCGGCCGATCCCCTCCGCCTCCAGCCAGTCGATCGATTTGGCGATGGCGTCGGCCTTGGTCAGCCCGTTCAGCCACTGGCTGTTGATGATCACGCCGTCGCCCGTGTAGGCCTCGCCGTCCCAGCCCTCGGGCCGCTGGACGGTGGGGATGATGGGCAGGTCGTAGGCCGTGGCGAAGTCCCAGTCCCGCTGGTCCTCGCCGGGGACGGCCATGATCGCCCCCGTCCCGTAGCCCATGAGGACGTAGTCGGCCAGGTAGATCGGCACCTGCTCACCGTTGAACGGGTTCGTCGCGGAGGAGCCGGTGAACACGCCCCGCTTCTCCAACGTCCCCTCGGTGGACTGGCGCTCGATGTCGGACTCGCCGCTCACCCGGGCCACGAACTCGTCGACCGCCGCCCGCTGGTCGTCGGTGGTGAGGTCGGCGACGAGGGGGTGCTCGGGAGCGAGGACGACATAGGTCATGCCGAAGCTGGTGTCGGGCCGGGTGGTGAACACGCGGATCGAGATGTCTCCCGCCTTCAGATCGAACTCGACGCCCTCCGAGCGGCCGATCCAGTTGCGCTGCATCACCTTCACCCGCTCCGGCCAGTCGAGCCCGTCGAGGTCGTCGAGCAGCTGGTCGGCGTACTGCGTGATCCGGAAGAACCACTGCACCAGGTCGCGCTTGACCACCAGGTCGCCCGAGCGCTCGCACGTGCCGTCGGCCAGGACCTGCTCGTTGGCCAGCACCGTCTGGCAGCCGGGGCACCAGTTGACGGGGGCCTGCTTGCGGTAGGCCAGCCCCGCTTCCAGCAGCCGCAGGAAGATCCACTGGGTCCAGCGGATGTAGGCGGGGTCGTGGCTGCGGACCTCGCGCCGCCAGTCGTACACCGCCCCCAACCGGCCGAGCGACGACTTCAGCTCGGCGATGCGGGCGTCGGTGAACTCCCGCGGGTGGACGCCCTGCTTGATGGCCGCGTTCTCCGCCGGCAGGCCGAAGGAGTCGAAGCCGATGGGCGAAAGCACGCCGTGGCCCTGCATGGTGCGGTACCGCACGTTGAGGTCGCCGAACGTGTAGTTCCGGACATGACCCATGTGGGCGGGCCCACTTGGGTAGGGGTACATGCAGAGGACGTAGAAGGGCGGCCGCGGGTCGTCGTTCTCCACCTCGTAGGTGCCCTCGTCCCGCCACCGGGCCTGCCACTTACGTTCGATTTCCTGGACGTCGTAGGCCTCGGCCATATGCAATCGATCGTACCGGCGACCGACTGTCCGCCCGCCCGACTTGGACGGTGTGACAGGATCCTGACCCGGCTTCTGGGGGTACACGTTGGGAGTTGCGGTCTTCGCCGCCGATCAGGAAGATCGAAGGCTGGTCGCCGAGGTGCGGGCGTTCGTCACCAGCGAGCTCCGCCGACGCTGCCGCGCCGACCTGGTCGACGACGCCGTCCTGGTGGCCACCGAACTGGCCACCAACGCGCTTCTCCACGCCGGGGGCGTGACCGCGGTCCGGGTCGACGCGGCCGACGGCGGGGTGCGCATCGAGGTCCACGACGGCACCCGGGTCCCGCCCCTGATGGCCCTGTCGTCAGAGGATGCGATGACCGGCCGCGGCCTCCGTCTGGTCGGGGCCCTGTCCACCCGGTGGCAGGCGGAGCCGACGGCCGAGGGCAAGATGGTCTGGGCCGAGCTCACCGGTCGTCTCTCCCCGTCGGAGCTCTCGCCCGACGATCTCATCAACCTGTGGGCGGACGACTTCGATCTCCTCGAGTCGAGCCCACCCCGCCATGAGGTCGTCCTGGGTGAGGTGCCCACCGACCTGCTGCTGGCGGCGAAGTCCCACGTCGACAACCTCGTGCGGGAGTTCACCCTGGCGGCGCGGGGTGCCCAGTCGGGCGTGAGCGGCGCCGTCCCCCGCCCTCTCGCGGCCCTGATCGAGGCGGTCGTGTCCCGCTTCGCCGAGGCCCGCCAGGCGATCAAGCGCCAAGCGATCGTGGCCGCCGAGAGCGGGAGATCGCACGTCAGCCTCCACCTGTCGCTGCCGGCGGGCGTGGCCGAAGCGGGCGAGGACTACCTGCGGGCGCTCGACGAGGCCGACTCCTACTGCCGAGCGGCGCGGCTGCTGACCCTGGAGACCCAGCCCCAGCACCGGGTCTTCCGCCAGTGGTACGTGGGGGAGATCGTCAAGCAGCTCCGCGCCGCGGCCGACGGGCGGCCGGCCACCAACCGGGAGTCGTTCGAACAGCGGCTGCTCCGCGAGGTCGACACCGTCGCCCTCGCCCGCCGGGCCACGGAGCGGGTGGCCCGGCTCTTCGACGTCTCCGCCGCCCTGGGCCGGGCCGCCACCACCGAGGCCGTGGCCCAGGCGGTGGTGGAGCACGGGGTGGCGGCGCTGGGCGCGTCCGGGGGAGGAATCCTGCTCGCGGGCGACACCGACCGGCTCTTCGTCCCCGCCACCGTCGGCTACGACGAGGACGTGGTCGCCCGCCTGCGGGCCGAGTCGCGCGACGCCGAGCTACCGGCCGCGGTAGCCCTGCGGACGGGCCAGTCGGTGTGGCTGGAGTCCGCCGAGGAGCGCGACGCCCGGTTCCCGCTCCTCAGCGCCCTCGAACGCCAGGCCGTGTCCGCCTGCGCCGTGCCCCTCGCCATCGGCGACCACCGGCTGGGGGCGCTCCGGTTCAGCTTCGCCGAGGCCCGCCTGTTCGATCAGGAGGAGCGCCGCTTCGTGGAGGCCCTGGCCGCCCAGACGGCGCAGGCGCTCGACCGGGCCCAGCTCTACGAGATGCGGGCCGACCTCAGCCGCCGCTTCCAGCGCAGCCTCCTCCCGGGCGACATGGTGGCGCCGCCGGGCGTGGAGGTGGCCGGCAGCTACCACCCCCTGGGCGACGGCATGGAGCTCGGCGGCGACACCTTCGACCTGTGGTCCCTGGGTGCCGACCTGTGGGGAGTGGCTATCGCCGACGCCGCCGGCACCGGCCCGGAGGCGGCCGCCCTCACCGCCATGATCCGCTTCACCCTGCGGGCGCTTTCCATGAGCGACGTCGAGCCCGCCTCCGTCCTCCGTGACCTCAACCGGGCGCTGCTGGCGGCCGGAGCCGCGGGGGCCGACGGCGAACGGTTCTGCACCGTCATCTTCGGGGTGCTGACGCCGACACCGACCGGAGCCGTCCTCACCCTGGCCGGCGGCGGGCACCCCTACCCCCTCGTGCGCCGGGCCGCCGGCGGGATCGAGGAGGTCGCGGTCGGTGGGTCGCTGCTCGGCGTGCTCCCCGACGTCCCCGTCGGCATCCGGACGGTGACATTGGGCCGGGGCGACACCCTCGTCCTCTACACCGACGGAGCCATCGAGGCCCGCCGGGACGGGGTCATGTTCGGCGTCGAGAGGCTGGCGGATGTCGTCGGGGCGGCGCCCACGGGGGCCCAGGCGCTGGCCGATGCGGTCGAGGAGGCGGTGGTCGCCCACGTGGGCGGGACCATGACCGACGACCTGGCGGTGCTGGTGGTGCGCGTCCTCGCCTGACCGGCGGGCTGTCGGCCGGCTGTCAGTCCTCGCGGCGGACGCGGGCGGCCCAGGCCCACAGGCGGGAGAGCTGGCGGATGGAGGGGACGTCCTGGTCGAGGGGCCGGTCGCCGGTGGTGATGTTCACCGGCTGGATGCCGCCGGCGTCGGCCATCGCCCGGCGGTTGCGCAGCCAGCGCCGGGAGCGGGGGTCGGGACGGGGCGCCGTGGGGTCGAGCCCGGGTCCGAGCCCCTCGCCCTCGACGTAGGCGACGAAGCGCTCGACGTCGGCGCCCCGGTCGAGCCCCAGGGATCGCAGGGCCTCCGTGTCCGCCACCGGGGCCACCCCTCGGCGGTAGCGCTCAGGATGCAGCACCACGTCGATCAGGTCAGCCGGCGAGCGCAGGTCGGAGCGGAGGAAGAAGAAGTCGGCGTCAGCATCGGCCATCCGGTGGCGGAGGCCGTCGTGGAGGTAGTGGCCGGTGACGACCACGACCGTCGGCCGGCGGGCGCCGTCGGCGGTGGCGGAACGGATGCGGCGCACGACGCCGACACCCGGGAACTGGTCGCCGGCCGCCCGCTCGTCGGCCGCGTCGACAACGGCGACGTCGACGGCCGACCAGTCTCCGTCCCAGGCCAGAGCGGCGGCATGGTCGAACGACCCGACCAGCTCCAGCTCCGGGGCGCGCCGGACGGCCTCCAAATAGCCAGGGAGGGTCAACTGGTTGTCGTCGACGACAACTACCCGGCGGCGGGAGCCAGGCTCAGCAGCCGTCGGTCCACCTCCTCCAGACGGGCGCTGACCAGCTCGTTCAGGGCCGGCTCGAGCCGGGGGGCCACCGCCGCCAGCTGGCGCCGGGCGTCGTCGCGGGCGAGGCGGACGAGGTCGACCACGCTCTCCTGGCCCCGGAGGAACGCCGCCGCCCGAGCCTCCTCGTCCTCCGCGACCGTCGCCTCGAGGTGGCGCTCGGTGGCCCGGGCCAGCGCCCGGCTGATGTGCCGGCACGGCGGGTAGATGGCGACGCTGTAGGCGATCGCGCAGAGGAAGGAGCGGAAGTTGGTCGGTCCTGGCGTGAGCGCGAAGACAAGGCCGGCGACCAGCATGGCGGCGAGGCCGACCAGCACCACCAGCCGTCGCTCCAGTCCCTCCCGGTACATGCCACCGATGAAGGCCAGGAGCATGACGCCGAGCGCGATGTAGGAGGTGTCGCCGTCAGCGTTGACCGATTCGGTCACAAGGGGCGCGGTGAGGAGGGTGACGGCGAGGGCGGCGACCACCGCCCCCCGCAGGATTGCCGGCCGAGCCAGTGGCCCCCGCCGCAGGAGCTGGCGATGCGACCACCAGGCCGCGATCCCGCACACCGCGATCCCCGATCCCACGCCGGCGACCGGGACCATGCCCCGTCCCGGCAGGACGACAGCCAGTAGCTGCGCCCCGATCAATGCGTACGCGACCGGTCCGGTGTCGACGGGCCTGACGGCGGCAGCTCGGTCGGCGGGCACGCGGATCGGCCGGCCACCGACCTCGAGGTCGAGGCCCGCGCCGGGTGGGCGATCGCCCGCGTCCCCGGTCAGGGTGACGCGAATCGTTCCGCGGAGACGGGAGCGGTCGAGGGCGGCGTGCAACCACGCCACCTGGGGGCCGGTGAGGATCGTCGTTCCGATGCCCTCACCGAGGTGGAACTGGACCCGGGCGGCAAGGTCGGGGTGGCGGTTGTACGCCGACTCCCAGCCCAGGAGCACCACCTGGAGGTAGGCCGCCTGCGTCGCGGTGTCGGCCGCCAATCGCGTCTTCCAGCCGTCGGCCAGCCGCCAGAGTGCCGATCCCTCCCCCGGGCGGCCCAGGACGGGAACCAGACCCTCGATGACGTCGACCACCGAGTCGGCGCCCATCGCCACCGCGTTCTGCCCGACGAGGTATGCCCAGCGGGCGTCGGCGGTGCGTCGTCGGCCCCGCTCGGCCTCGGCGTGCTCGTCGAGCCTCCGGCAGTAGGAGAACACGGCCATTCCCACGCCGAGGCCGAGCACGAGCCACAGGGCGGTGAAGGGGTGGGCCGACCGGCCGTCGAGGATCCGGATGGGTGCGACCACGGCCGCCACCGTGAGGGGCACCACCATCGCACCGATCCCCATCCGGAAACCGGCCTCGATCGAGAGGGGGATGGAGATGAGCACGGCATTGTCGTAGTTCTGGCTCGTGGGCAGCGGCGACAGGCTCCAGAAGGCGATGTCGGCGCAGTCGAGGGCTACCCGCCAGCTGAGCCCGAAGCGATCACTGCGCCGCAGAACCTGCCAGGTAACGAGATCGAGGACGACGAAGGCGGGCAGGGACGCCCGCCAGATCCCAGTGCCGGGAGAGGCCGCCCCCGACACCGCCGTCCACTGGACCAGGCGGATCACGAGGCGATAGCTGAGGTGGATCGTGGAGCGGCTGTCGACGATGGCCCGGGCGAAATAGGTCGACGCAGACCGGTCTCCTCCCGCCGTTCCTACCGCCATGGCACGAGTATCGCAGGCGCGCGCATTGGCGTCCTAGGAACGCGCGGCCGTCCGGGGGGACACTGCCGGTACGGGGCCCATGCCTGGCGGCCGACCCGGGGACGACGGCTCGGGACGGCCGCCGGCACCCCGTGGTGGGCCGGTCAGGCGCCGGGGTCGTCGGGCGTGGGCGGGAGCGACTCGGGACGGGCGCCGGGCAGGCCCCGGGGCCCGGGGGCCAGGTCGGGGGCGGCCCGGTCGGGGGCGGCCCGGTCGGCGGCGGCGGCCTGGAGGACGGCTTCGGCGTCGACGATCTCGTAGGCGTAGCCCTGCTCGGCCAGGAACCGCTGGCGACGGGCGGCGAACTCCTGGTCGTTGGTGTCGCGGGCCACGACGGTGAAGAAGTGGGCCGGCCGGCCGTCGGCCTTGGGCCGCAGGATTCGTCCCAACCGTTGCGCCTCCTCCTGGCGACTGCCGAACGTGCCCGACACCTGGATGGCCACCGACGCCTCGGGCAGGTCGATGGAGAAGTTGGCCACCTTGGACACGACCAGCACCGGCTCGATGCCCCGCCGGAAGGCGTCGTAGAGCTTCTCCCGCTCGATGGTGGGCGTCTTGCCGTTGAGGACGGGTGCCCCCAGGCGCTCCGCCAGCTGGTCGAGCTGGTCGAGGTACTGGCCGATCACCAGGGTGGGCTCGCCCCGGCGGACGGCCTCCTGGCACAGGACCTCCACCACGGCCAGCTTCGAGCGGGCGGTGGCACCCACCCGGTAGCGCTCCTCGGGCTCGGCCAGGGCGTAGGCCATGCGCTCCTCGTCGGCCAGGGTGACCCGTACCTCCACGCAGCGGGCGGGCGCGATCCACCCTTGGGCCTCGATGTCGCGCCACGGCGCGTCGTAGCGCTTGGGGCCGATGAGGCTGAACACGTCGCCCGCCCGGCCGTCCTCCCGTATCAGGGTGGCGGTGAGGCCCAGGCGGCGCCGGCTCTGGATGTCGGCCGCCATGCGGAACACGGGGGCGGGCAGCAGGTGGACCTCGTCGTAGACCACCAGCCCCCAGTCCTCGGCCGAGAGCACCTCGAGGTGGGGATAGAGCCCACCCCGGCGGGTGGTGATGATCTGGTAGGTGGCCAGGGTGACGGGGCGGACCTCCTTGCGCTCGCCGCTGTACTCCCCCACCTCGTCCTCGGTGAGGCTGGTGCGGGCCAGCAGCTCCGCCCGCCACTGACGGGCGGCCACGATGTTGGTGACGAGGATGAGCGTGCGGGCGCCGGCCCGGGCCATGGCCGCCAGGCCGACGAGGGTCTTGCCCGCCCCGCACGGCAGGACGATGACCCCGCTGCCGGCGGCGATGAAGGCGTCGACCGCCTCCACCTGGTAGGGCCGCAACTCGAAGCCGGCGTCGGCGCGGAGGGCGATGGGGTGGGCGGTGCCGTCGACGTAGCCGGCCCGGTCGTCGGCCGGCCACCCCACCTTGAGCAGGGCCTGCTTGAGGCGGCCCCGCTCGCCCCGGGGCACGCCGTAGGTGTCGGCGTCGATCCGCGGCCCGAGCAGGGGGGCGACGGCCTTGGCCCGCACCACCTCGGTGAGCACGGCCCGGTCGGTGCTGCGCAGGACGAGACCGTGGACAGGGTCGACGTCGAGCACGAGGCGGCCGTAGCGGGCCATGAGGTCGGCCACGTCGATGAGCAGGGCCTGGGGCACCGGGTAACGGGACCAGCGCAGGAGGGCGTCGACCACCTGCTCGGCGTCGTGGCCGGCGGCGCTGGCGTTCCACAGCCCGAGGGGGGTGAGGCGGTAGGTGTGGATGTGCTCGGGGGAGCGCTCAAGCTCGGCGAAGGGGGCGATGTCGGCCCGGCAGGCGGCCCCGTCGGGATGGTCGACGTCGAGCAGCAGGGTGCGGTCGGACTGGATGATGAGCGGCCCCGCGGTGGGCTCGCCGGTAGGACCGCCAATGGGATCGACAGGCATCTAGAGGACGTCCTCCTCGGCTTCGGTGAGGATCCGGACCCAGGAGACCCGGCCGAGGGCCAGGACCCGACTCTCCCACCCGGACAGCAGCTCGACGACCACCTCTCGCCGGCCCAGGTCGAGGATGGACGCGTTGAGCTGGGTGGAGTTGCCCTTCTTGTTCGTGTACGCCATCCGCACCGGCCAGCCTTCGACCATGGCCAACCCGAGGAAGGCCTCGATGGTCGCCGGATCCCGGGCGATCCGCTCCGGGCGGCCACCCGGCGATCCGAGATCGAACGGCGAGGACGCCGTCGGCGGGAGGCCCCGCGTGACGGACGGCGGCAGGACGGGGACGGCCGGCCGGCTGCCGGCGATCGAAGCAGCCGGCTTGGGCGCAGGGGCCGGGCCCGGGGCCGCGGTCGGCTTCCCGGAGTCGGCCCGGACCAGGCGGCCGGCCAGCGCCGCCAGCGATCGCTTGACCGCCTCGCCCGTGGTGGCAGTAATGGGCGCGGCCGGCGCGAACGGGTCGCCGACGGGACCGAAGACGGCCGCGATCCCCGGCCGCCGGTTGGTGAGGGCCACCAGGCGGCGGTCGGGTTTCGCCCGCCGCCGGGGCGGCCGGCGCAGCACCAGCTCGCCGTCGGCCCCCTCCTCGGCCGGGGCGTAGCCGGCGTCGCGCAAAGCGGCCAGCACGGTGGCGGCGTCGGTGCTGGCCGCGGCCACCGTGGGCGCGAGCAGGCGCAGGCCGAGGCGGGCCGCCGGCCGGGACGCCACCACCTCGGCCAGCAGGGCGGTGTCGTCGCTGCGCAGGCAGCAGGCGGCGGCCGTGACCCGCACCTGCCCGAACCGGCGGCAGACGTCGTTGACCAGGTACGTGAGCGCCTGGGGCACCCCCTTGGCCGCGTGGGTCTCGAGGAAGCCGAGGATGTCGGCGGCCGTCCGACCCCCCTCGAAGCTCCGCCGCACCGACGCCTCGGTGAACCGGTACAGCACTGCCGATCCCCGCGACTCGAGGTCGGCCATCGACTCCAATTCGGACTGCACCGGTCGCACCAGCTCGGCCGGGGCCAGGGCGGTGAGGTCGGCCTGGACCACGAACTCGGAGGTGGCCGCGGGCACGAGCCGGGCCAGCGCGGTCCGGGCGCCGTCGAGGTCGCGGGCTGCCGCCCGCCGGCCCCAGGTGCTGAGGGCGCCCATCCCGGCCAGGCCCAGCAGCTCACACTCGTCCAACGCCCACCCCACGAGGGTCTCCCGGGAGGCGGGCCCACCCGCCCACACCGCCGGTGCGTGCCACGTGGCTCGGGCCAACAACCGCTCGGAGGTGGCCGACTGGCCCGGCGGGGCCCCGAACAGGGTGGCGAGGACATGGGCCCGGCGGAGGACGGCGTTGGCCTCGGGGGTGCGCACGAGCAGGGGCGGGATGGGCTTGTGCTTGGCGTCGGGCGCGCCGGCCAGCCCGACGTGCAGATCCCACCGCAGCCAGGCCCCCACCAGGTGCGCCCACCGATCGGCCACGTCGAGGTCGGACCACTGGTCGTAGGCGGGCAGGGGCAGGGCTGCGTCGCTGGCCGCGTCGATGCTCACCAGCCCGGCCGCGGCCGCCACCTCGATGAGCCGGGCGGTGTCGACCTCGGACCGGCCGATGGCCTTGGCCGCCCGCCGCACGACCTGGATGCCGAGGCCGCCCGCCTTGAGCTGGCCGGGGGCGGTGGCCGACCAGCCGTCGAGGATGGTGGTGATGTCGGCCACCAGGCTCAGGGCCCGTCCGGCCGCGGCCCGGTCGACGGCCGCCGGGTCGACCGCCTGCGGTTCGAGCTCCGGCGCCCGCAGGGCCAGATCGGGGAACGCCCGCCCGCCCCGGAGGGCGAGGCCGGCCTCGGCCACCATCACCACCGTGTCCCAGCCGGTGGGGGCGAGCGCACCCCGGCTCACCAGCCATCCCACGGCGGTGTGCTCGGAACGGGCCCCGGCGTAGACCGCCCCCGCGGCCCGGCCCTCGGGGCCCCCGAAGGCGAGGGTGGCGGCCACCTCGGCCGCCCCCGGCGGCGCCTGGGCCAGGAGGGCGGTGAGATGCCCGGGGATCGACAGGGCGTCGGCGATGTTGGCCAGGGTGGCCGCCTTGGTGGCGCCGACGCTGGCGCCCAGGCGCTCGGCGCACTCGGCCAGGACGACGGCCGGCTGGGGCGCCAGAGCCACCTGGGCCGGCGGGCCGAGCCCCGCCGGGTGGCGCACCTCGACGTTGACCAGCAGGCGCAGCCGGTCGCCGACGCGGCTGACCAGGGCCCGCCCGCACAGGCGGTCGAGGGCGGCGTCGAGGTCGGCCCTCGACTGGGCGTCGTCGACCGCGATCACCAGCAACACGGCCTGGACGGTGGTCGGGGTGGGCAGCAGGCAGAGGGCTTCCAGGACCTGGCGGGCGCCCAGATCGAGCGTCTGGCGGCAGGCCTCGACACTCGCCGGCGCAACCGCCCGGGCGGCCAGCTCGGTGAGCGTGCGGGGCGGGGGCAGGGCCAGGTCGGGCCGCGCCTGGAGAAGGGTGGCGATGCCGTCTTGGTCGAGGCGGCGCAGTGCGTCGAGCAACGGATGCTCCTCACCGCCTCGGCTCCGGACGGCCATGGTCCGAGCCAATCGACCTCCCGTGGCTCATCGAATCGGGTGCTGGGGAAGCGCGACCGACCGTACCAGCGGCCTACGACAGGAACGTGGAACCGCGGCGTCAGCCGCGCCGATGCGGAGCCTGACTCGGGAGCGGCGTGGCCCGCCGGCTACCGCCCCGCCGACCCGTTCGTCGCCGGGATTGACGATCCAGTTAGCGCCGGCCGGGCCTGGAGGATCCCGTCGACCATCCCGTAGGCCACCGCCTCCTCCGCGCCGAGGATGTAGTCGCGGTCGGTGTCCTTTGCGATCCGCTCCAGAGACTGGCCGGTGTGGTGGGCGAGGATCTGCTCCACCCGCCCTCGCAGGAACCCGATCTCCCGGGCCTGGTTCTCGATGTCGATGGACTGGCCCTGGGCGCCGCCGTGGGGCTGGTGGATGAGCACCCGGGCGTTGGGGAGGGCGAACCGCTTGCCCGCCGCGCCCCCGGCGAGGAGGACTGCCGCCCCCGAGGCGGCCATGCCCATGCACACGGTGGACACATCGCACCGGATGATCTGCATCGTGTCGTAGATGGCGAACGTCGCCGTGACCGAGCCGCCGGGACTGTTGATGTAGAGCGAGATGTCCTTGTCCGGATCCTCCGCCTCCAGGTGCAGCAGCTGGGCTGTCAGCAGGCTGGCGCTGCTGTCGTTGATCTCGGTGCTGAGCATGGCGATCCGGTCCTTGAGCAGCCGGGAGTAGATGTCGTACGCCCGCTCGCCCCGGGTGGTCTGCTCGATGACGGTGGGCACCAGGTAGTTCACGGGTCAGTACCTCCAGTTCGCAACTCCAGAGTTGCAGGTTACTCCGACCGAACCGGGATGTGCAACTATGGAGTTGCTATCCGCAACCGATCGGGAGAGTGCCGATGTTGGAGCGAGAGGTCGTGTTTCCTGTCCCGCCGGATCGCCTGTGGCAGGCGCTCACCGAGCCGGAGTCCCTCGCCGGGTGGTTCGGCGCCGAGGTGGAGTGGGACCTGACCCCCGGCGGCCGCGCCCACTTCGTCGACGCCGACGAGGGCGATCGCGAGGGGCTCGTCGACGACGTGTCGCCCGGCCGCCACCTCCGCTTTCGCTGGTGGCCGGAGGGCGACGAGGAGGCGGCGTCGGAGGTGTCCTACCGGCTCGATCCGGACGACGAAGGTACCCGCCTCACCGTGACGGAACGGCGGCTGGCGACGGCCCCGAGCACCAACGCCCGCGCCTGCGCAACGACGGGCTGGGACCGATGGGACGACCGGCTGGTCGGCCTGTGGGCTCGGGCCGCGGTGGCCGTGTCGGCCTGACTGGCCGCTCGGGCCCGGTGAGCACGCTCGACCCCGACGTCGTCTTCGCCGCGCTCGGCGACGCCACCCGCCGCCATCTCCTCGACGACATCTCCCGACGGGGTCCCCTGACCGCCACCCAACTGGCGCGGACGTACCCGGTGTCGCGGCAGGCGGTGGTCAAGCACCTGGCCGCGCTGGCGTCCGCCGGGCTGTTGGTATCCGACCGGCACGGCCGGGAGGTGCGCTACCGGGTCGATTCCGACGCCGTCGGCGACGCCGCCCGCTGGCTGGCCGAGGTGGGCACCCGCTGGGACCACCGCCTGGCGGCGCTTCGCCGACAACTCGAGTAACCCCTCCAATTGCGCTCGCCCCAGCGGTTTGGTGACCGGCTCAGTTCGAGCCGGTCACCAGACCGGGAACATCGTCACAACTAGGCCACGTCGAAGCGGTCGAGGTTCATGACCTTGACCCACGCGGCCACGAAGTCACGGACGAACTTCTCCTTGGCGTCGTCACTGGCGTAGACCTCGGAGATGGCTCGGAGCTGGGAGTTCGCACCGAAGACGAGGTCGACGGCGGTGGCCGTCCTCTTGGCCTCGCCCGTGGCGGTGTCGCGGCCCTCGTAGACGTTCTCGGCCGACGACGATGCCTTCCACTCCGTGCCCATTTCCAGCAGCTTCACGAAGAAGTCGTTGGTCAATGCCTCGGGCCGGTCGGTGAAGACACCGTGTCGGGTCTGCCCGACGTTGGCGTTCAGGGCCCGCATGCCGCCGACCAGCACGGTCATCTCGGGCGGGGTCAGCGTCAACAGGTTGGCCCGGTCCAGCAGCAGGGTCTCCGGCGGCAGCTTCTCTCCGGCCCGGAGGTAGTTGCGGAACCCGTCTGCTCTCGGCTCGAGGACGGCGAACGTCTCCGCGTCGGTCTGCTCCTGGGAGGCGTCGGTGCGCCCCGGCGTGAACGGGACGGTGACCTCGTGGCCGGCGTTCTTGGCCGCCTGCTCGACGGCCGCGCACCCGCCCAAAACGATCAGGTCGGCCAGCGAGACCGTGGTTCCGCCGGACTGGGCGTCCTGCTGGACCTGCTCGAGGGCCTGGAGCACGGTGGCCAGTTCGGCCGGCTCGTTGACCGCCCAATCCTTCTGCGGCTCGAGGCGGATCCGCGCCCCGTTGGCCCCGCCCCGCATGTCGGTGAAGCGGAAGGTGGCCGCCGACGCCCAGGCGGTGGACGCCAGTTGGGAGACGGACAGCCCCGAAGCGAGGATCTTGGCCTTGAGGGCGGCGATGTCGGCGTCGCCGATCAGCTCGTGATCGACGGCGGGGACGGGGTCCTGCCACAGCTGCGCTTCCGGGACCCACGGGCCGAGGAAGCGGGTGACCGGGCCCATGTCGCGGTGCAGCAGCTTGTACCAGGCTTTCGCGAACGCGAGCTCGAACTCGTCGGGGTTGGCCAGGAACCGACGCGAGATTTCTTCGTACGCGGGGTCGGTGCGCAGGGCTAGGTCGGTCGTCGCCATGAACGGCGCGTGCCGCAGACCGGGGTCGTGCGCGTCGGGCACCAAGTCGGCCCCGGCGTTGTCTTTGGGCTTCCACTGCTTGGCGCCGGCCGGGCTCTCGGTGAGTTCCCACTCGAATCCGAAGAGCGTCTCGAAGAAGCTGTTGTCCCACTGCGTCGGCGTGGGGGTCCACGCGCCTTCGAGCCCGCTCGTGATCGTGTCCTTGCCTTTGCCGGCGCCGTAGCTGTTCGCCCACCCGAGGCCGCCCGAGTGCACCGGACACCCCTCGGGCTCGGGCCCGACGTAGTCGTCCGCGGGGGCGGCGCCGTGGGTCTTGCCGAACGTGTGACCGCCCGCGATCAACGCGACGGTCTCCTCGTCGTTCATGGCCATGCGCCGGAACGTCTCGCGGATGTCGCGGGCGGAAGCCATCGGGTCGGGTTCGCCGTTCGGGCCTTCGGGGTTCACATAGATGAGCCCCATTTGCACGGCACCGAGCGGGCCCGACAACTCGCGTTCGCCGGAATCTGCGTAGCGCTCGTCTCCGAGCCACGTGTCTTCCGGGCCCCAGAAGACCTCTTCGGGTTCCCACACGTCTTCGCGGCCGAATCCGAACCCGAACGTCTTGAACCCCATCGATTCGAGCGCGCAGTTGCCGGCGAACACCAACAGGTCGGCCCATGAAATCTT
>JAXDOC010000036.1:0-24142 GCA_034669165.1 Actinomycetota bacterium | reverse complement strand
GAGAACACCGACTTCGCCCGGGCCATCACCGAGCGGGGCGTCACCTTCATCGGTCCCCCGCCCGAAGCGATCGAAGTGATGGGCGACAAGATCTCGAGCCGCATCGCGGCAGAGAACGCCGGTGTGTCGGGAGTGCCCGGTCGTAACGACGTGTTGCAGAGCGGCGACGAAGTGATCGCATTCGGCAACGAGTTCGGCTGGCCGGTTGCGATCAAGGCCGCCTACGGCGGCGGCGGACGCGGCATGCGCGTGGTGCAAAGCGCCGACCAAGCCGCCGACGCGTTGGCCAGCGCGCAGAGCGAGGCCCTCAAGGGATTCGGCCGTTCCGAGTGCTACATCGAGCGCTATCTCACCTGGCCCCGTCACATCGAGATGCAGGTGTTCTGCGACACCAAGGGCAACGGCGTGTGGATCGGTGAGCGCGACTGCTCAGCGCAGCGCCGTCATCAGAAGCTGGTCGAGGAATCGCCCGCGGCGAACTTCCCCGACGAAATCCGCACCGCCATGGGCGAGGCCGCCGTCGCGGTGGCGTTGGCGTGTGGCTACGTCAACGCCGGCACCGTCGAGTTCCTCTACCAGGACGGCGAGTTTTTCTTCCTGGAGATGAACACCCGCCTCCAGGTGGAGCACACCGTCACCGAGCTGGCCTGCGGCCTCGACATGGTGGCCGAGCAGCTCCGGGTGGCCTCGGGCGAGCCCCTCTCCTTCACCCAGGACTCCCTCGTCCGCCGGGGCCACGCCATCGAGTGCCGCATCAACGCCGAGGACCCCGCCGGCGGACGCTTCCTCCCCTCGCCCGGCACCCTCACCCGCTTCTCCCGCCCCGGCGGCTTCGGCGTGCGCATCGACGCCGGCTACGGCGAGGGCGACGCCATCAGCCAGCACTACGACAACCTCATCGCCAAGTTCCTCACGTGGGGCCAGGACCGGGAGGAGGCCCGTCGGCGCATGCTGCGGGTCCTGCGGGAGACGACCATCGAGGGCGTGACCACCAACATGGCCGCCCACGTGCGCATCCTCGAGCATCCCGATTTCATCGCCGGCGACCACTCCACCCGGTGGGTCGAGGACCGCCTCGACTTCTCCGACATCGTGCCCGGCCGCCCGGCCGGCGGCGACCAGGCACCGGCCATGCAGGCCCGTCCGGTCGACGTGGAGGTCGACGGCCGCCGCTACGCGGTGCGGGTGTGGCTGCCCGAGTCCGCCACGGCCGCCTCGACGGCTGTGTCCGCCGCCGCCCCGGCCCGGCCGCGGCGACCGGGCTCCACACCCTCGGCGAGCGCCGGCGGAGGCAAGGTCGTGGCCCCCATGCAGGGCACGATCGTGGAGGTCCTGGTGGCGGTGGGTGACACCGTCGCGGTCGGCCAGGGAGTCTGCGTCCTCGAGGCCATGAAGATGGAGAACCTGGTGGAGTCGGAGTGGGCGGGCCAGGTGGCCGAGGTCCGCGTCGTCGTGGGCGACAACGTGGGGGCGGGCGACGTCCTCGCCGTCATCGAATAGCTCCAACTGGTGACGTTTCGGGGCGCCAGGACGCCGCCGAACGTCACCGGTTCGCCTATTCGGCGGCGTCGGCCAGGGACTCGGCCAGGGTGGGGTGGACCAGCAACGAATCCACCACGTCGGTCACCCGCAGGCCGCAGTTCACCGCCAGGGCGATCATCGAGATGAGCTCGGCTGCGTGGCGGCCGACGATCGAGCCGCCCAGGACCACGCCGGTGGCGGGGTCGGACACGATCTTGACGAAGCCCCGCCAGTCGTCGTTGATGAGCGCCTTGGCGTTGGCCGAGAACGGCACCTTGGTCACCCGGATCTTGCGGCCCGAGGCGAACGCCTCCGCTTCGGCGATGCCCACCTCGGCGATCTCGGGGTCGGTGAACACGGCCTGGGCCGCCTTGTCGTAGTCGAGGTGGCGGTGGCTGCGGGAATGGCCGCCCATCACGTGCTCGGCGATCTTGCGTCCCTGCATGGTGGCCACCGAGGAGAGGGGCAGCTTCCCCGACAGGTCGCCGGCGGCGTAGATGTGGCGGATGTTCGACTGGCAGTGTTGGTTGACCGTCACGTAGCCCCGGTCGCTCTCGATGCCGGCCGCCTCCAACCCGAGGTCCTCCGAGTTGGGGATCGATCCGACCGCCAGCAGGGCGTGGGTGCCCCGGGCCACCCGGCCGTCGTCGCATCGCACCAGGACACCGCCCTCGACCCGGTCGATGGCTTCGGCCCGGGCCCCCTTGAGGAGGCGCACGCCCCGGCGGAGAAAGTCGTCCTCCAACGCCTGCGCCACCTCGGGATCCTTGTTGGGCAGGACGTGCTGGCGGCTCACCACCAGGGTCACCTGCGACCCGAGGGAGGCGAACATGTGGACGAACTCCACGCCCGTGACGCCCGAGCCGATCACCACCAGGTGCTCGGGCAGCGTGGGCGGGGGGTACGCCTGGCGGTGGGTGAGGACGCGATCGCCGTCGGGACTGGCCCATTCCGGCACTCGGGGGCGGCTGCCCGTCGCCAACAGGATCGCGTCCGCCTCCAGCATTTCGTCCGGCTCGCCGGCTGTCTCCACCACCACCTGGTTGGGACCGGCCAGCCGGCCCGTGCCGCTGATGATGCGCACCCCCTGGTCGACCAGCAGGCGGACGACCGACCGGTGCAGCCGTTCCTCGATGCCGGCGATCCGGAGCTTCAAGCTCTCCAGGTCGAGCTCCGCCGCCGACTGGCTGAGCCCCATCCCCACCGATCGGCGGACGTCGGCCATCGCCCCGCCGCTGGCGATCATGGCCTTCGACGGGACGCAGTCCCAGAGGTGGGCCGCGCCCCCGACCACGTCGCGCTCGATGAGGGTGACTTCGGCCCCGAGGCGGGCGGCGGCGGTGGCGGCCGAGTTGCCGCCCGGCCCACCCCCGATGATCACCAAGCGCACGCCGGCCACGTCCCCACGCTACGGGACGGCCGTGAATGGCCGGTTACGGCCACATCCGCGTCGGCGCCTCGGGGCTCAGTGGGCGGCGGCGCCCGCCATGTGGGGCATGCAGTGCTCGTCGTACTCGGCGATCACGATCTCGGCGTCGGGGCCGCACGCGGGGCAGGCAGGGTCGCGCCCGACCTTGAACGTGCGGAAGCTCTCCTCCTGGGCGTCGTAGGCCAGGAGGCGGCCGATGAGGGGGTCGCCCAGACCGAGGATGACCTTGATGGCCTCCATGGCCTGGATGGAGCCGATGATGCCGGGCAGCACGCCCAGCACGCCCGCCTCGGCGCACGACGGGGCCAGCTCGGGCGGCGGGGGCTCGGGGATGAGGCACCGGTAGCACGGGCCCACGTAGGGGGCGAAGACGGTGGCCTGGCCCTCGAACCGGAAGATCGAGCCGTGGACGACGGGGATCTTCTTGAGCAAGGAGGCGTCGTTGACCAGGTAGCGGGTGGGGAAGTTGTCGGTGCCGTCGACGATCACGTCGTAGCCGTCGATCACGTCGAGGACGTTGTCGGCACCCAGGCGGACGTCGTAGGTGACGACGTTGACGTCGGGGTTGAGGGCGACCAGCGTCTTCTTGGCCGAGTCGACCTTGCGCTCGCCGATGCGGTCGATGTTGTGGAGGATCTGGCGCTGGAGGTTGGACTCGTCGACCACGTCCATGTCGACGATGCCCAGGGTGCCCACGCCGGCGGCGGCCAGGTAGAGCGCCGCCGGGGAGCCGAGCCCGCCCGCGCCCAGGAGCAGGACCTTGGCGTCGAGGAGCTTCATCTGCCCCTCCTCGCCCACCTCGGGCAGGAGCAGGTGGCGCTGGTAGCGGTTGCGCTGCTCGTTGGAGAGGGTGCGGGGCGTGGACCAGTCGCGGCCCTCGTTCTTCCACTTGTTGAACCCGCCGGCCATCGACAGCACATCGGTGTAGCCCAGCTCGGCCAGCGTCTTGGCCGCGAAGGCGGATCGGGTGCCGCCGGCGCAGTACACGACAATGGGCGCGGCGTGGTCGGCCACCCGGTTCTCGATCTGGCTCTCGAGATGGCCGCGGGGGATGTGGACCGCGCCGGGCAGGGCGCCCTGCTCGTACTCGTCGGGCTCACGGACGTCGAGGACCACGATCCCGGCCGTGTCGGCGATGGTGGACTCGGCGGCGGCGGTGTCGACCTCGCGGATGGTGGCCTTGGTCCTGGCCAGGAGGTCTCGGAAGCTGGGCATGGGCGATCGTTCCTCCGGGAGGGGTTCCTTCCTGCAAACCCTACCGCGAGGGTCGACATTCCCTCCGGGTGATCTGCCCCTTGACGGGGCGCGTCATCACCGGAAAGAATGAAACGGTACGAAACGCTACGAGCTTCCCCGGGCTGCTCCTTCCCCCTGGTCTCGCGCCGCACCTTGGAGGCTCCATGAGCACGATCTCGCTGCTCCCTGTCGACACCTGTCCCACCCTCACCGTCCTGCCCGTCCGCCCCTGGCCCGATCCCGTCATCGACGCCCTGGGCCACGACCCTCGGTCCACCTACGTCGAGCTGTTCTGGCTCGGGATTCTGGGCCCCTCGACGACCTGGTTGCTGCGCCGGCTGGCCGCCGGCCTCGACGCGTCCCCCGCCGGCTTCGACCTCGACCTGGCCGACACCGCCGCGTCCCTCGGGTTGGGCTCCAAGGGCGGGCGCCACTCGCCGTTCATGCGGGCCCTCGGCCGCTGCTGCCAGTTCGACCTGGCCCTGGCCGGGCCCGGCGGCACGCTCCTCGTGCGGCGCAAGGTCCCGCCTCTCAACCGGCGCCAGGTGCTGCGCCTGCCGCCGTCGCTCGTCGCCGCCCACCAGGAGTGGCAGGAGAGCGAATTGCGCACGCCGGCCGCCGAGCAGCAGCGGCGCCGGGCCCGGCGCCTCGCCCTCAGCCTGCTCGAACTGGGGGAAGACGTCGACGCCACCGAGCGCCAGCTGCTCCGGTGGAAGTTCCAACCCGGCCTGTGCCGGGAGTCGGCCGCCTGGGCGTGGGACCGCCACGTGCGGGCGACGGCGACCGACGCCCCCTTGTCGGTCGAAGAGCCCGCGCCCGACGACGCCGCCTGAGATCCCCCACCACCGGCGGCCGGGGACCCACGACCCCGGCCGCCGGCCCCCTCGGCCCCGGGACGGGGGTGGTGGCACCCCCTCGCAACAAACTGGCCTGCACCAGTTACAGATTGCCCCCGCGCGTGTCGAAATGGGTACCAACAAAACCAGGCGAAGAGAGAGTCCCATGGCGAGCCAGTCGTTCGACCGATCGCACCGTCCGACCACCACCTTGGCCGAGCGCCGGCTGCGCCACTCCGCCGGCAGCCGCATCGACCTCGCCGGGCACCTCAACCGTTACGGGCCGCCCGAGGCCGTGCTGCGCGCCTTGCGCACCCTCTCGCCCCGCGACCTGCAGATCTCGCCGGACGCGGCCGCGTCCCGCCTGGCCGACCGCTACGCCGAGGTGCTCGGCGTCGACCCCGGCGAGCTGGTCGCCGGACGGGGCCCGTCCGAGGCGCTGCGGGCCATCGCCGCCCGCGCCCCCCACGGCTCGGTGGCCGTCCTCCTGCCGGCACCGGCCGAGCTTCTCTCGATCTTCCCCGGCCGCGGCTTCCGCAGCCCGTCGGGCGAGGCGCTGTCCGCCTACGAGCAGCTCGACGCGGCCATGGATTCCGCCGACCTGGTGGTCATGTCCAACCCGCACGCCCTCACCGGCGTCGTCCTCGACCCCGTCGTCCTGGCCCAGATCGCCACCCGGCACCCGGCGTCCACCCTCGTCGTCGACGAGACCGATGTCGAGTTCCTCACCGAGCCCGGCCGTTCGTCGTTCTCGTCCCTCATCGGCACCGACGCCGACAACGTGATCGTCCTGCGCTCGATCGCCGAGTTCGCGGGCATGGGATCCACCCGGACGGGCGTCGCCTGGAGCCGTGACCGCTACATGCTCAAGGTCCTGTTCGACGCCCGCTTCTCGGCGCCGATCTCCGGCCTCGACGTGGTCGCCACCGAGTCCGCCCTGGCCAGCCGGGTCTGGGCCGAGGCCGTCCGCCGCCAGGTCGCCGAAGACGGCGGCTGGCTGGCCCACGCCCTCACCCCCCTCGGCACCGTGGTCGACGGCAACGTCGCCGGGCCCTTCCGCTTCCTGGTCACCGACCGGGCCGAGGAGCTCGCCGCCGGGTTCGCCCGTCAGGGCGTCGACGTCCTCGTGGTCGGCCCGAACGAGGGCCACTCCGGTGGCTTGCGAGTGGCTGCGCCCCGTGTTTCGGAGCGGGCGTCGTTCACCGCCGCCATCCACGGCCTCACCGCTGGGGCGCAAGTGCTGGAATTGGGCGTCGCTGGCTGATAGATCTTCGAGGCGGCTCGGTTATCCCCCCGTAGCCGAGCCGCCTCGGACGAACGGCGGATCACTTAGCGACAGGAGCGACACTTTGTCACGCCCCCTTTCCCCTGCTATCCCCCGACCCGCCCGCCACCACCGCCGCGTCCTCATGGGCGCCCTCGTCATCGTCGCCGCCTTCGGTGGCGTCGCCTGCGGTGACGACGACGACGAGACGGCTGCGCCCCCGACCACGGCCAAGGCCGACTTCACCGCCTACTGCGAGGCCAGCTTCGACCTCGAGACCTACTTCGCCCAGGATCCCGACGTCGACTTCGAGACGGCGACGCCGGAGCAGATCCAGGCCGCCCTCGCCACCTACCTCCAGGGCGCCAAGCCCCTCGTCGACACGGTGATCCCGCTGGCCCCGCCCGCCATCAAGGCCGACCTCGACGTGCAGGTGGCCGCCTTCAACCAGGCCCTGGGCGGTGCCGACCCGGAGCAAGCCTTCGAGACCCCGGCCGTCAACGCGGCCGAGGCCAAGACCCACGGCTTCGACGTCGACAACTGCGGGTGGAACCAGGTCAAGGTGACCGCCACCGAGTACGCCTTCGCCGGGCTGCCCGCCACCCTCGAGGCGGGCCGCACGAGCATCGACCTCACCAACAACGGCAAGGAGCTGCACGAGGTCGTCCTGCTCACCAAGAACCCCGGGGTCACCGAGACCTGGGACCAGATCCTCGCTCTCCCGGAGGAGGAAGGCATGACCAAGGCGACACCCCAGTCGTTCACCTTCGCCGCCCAGGGTGACACCGAGTACTCGGTGGTCGACCTGGCCGCCGGCGACTACGTGGCCGTGTGCTTCATCCCCCAGGGCCTCACCTCGGAGGACGGGCCTCCGCCCGCCGACGACGCCACGCCCCACTTCGCCCTGGGCATGAAGAAGGAGATCACGGTCTCCTAAGGGTCACCTCCGGCCTGCGGAAGGCGGCCACGGCTTCGAGGATGGTGCGGACCCCGAAGCCGGTGCCGCCTTTCGACAGGTAACCCTCGTCGTCGTCGCTGCGGGCGGGGCCGGCGATGTCGAGGTGCACCCACGGCACGTCGCCCACGAACTCCTTGAGGAACAGGCCGGCGGTGAGGGCCCCCGCGTAGCGACCGCCGATGTTCTTGACGTCGGCCACGTCGGAGTCGATCAGCTTGCGGTACTCCTCGGGCAGGGGGAGGGGCCACGTCGACTCGCCCGCCCGCTCCGACGCCTCCCGCACCTGGCCCATCCACCCCTCGTGGTTGCCCATGAGCCCCGCGATCCGCCGTCCGAGGGCCACCACGCACGCCCCGGTGAGGGTGGCCAGGTCGATGATGGCGTCGACGCCCGCCTCCACTGCCAGCGACAGGCCGTCGGCCAGCACCAGCCGGCCCTCGGCATCGGTGTTGAGCACTTCCACCGTCTTGCCGTTGCGGATCTTGAGCACGTCGCCCGGCTTCACCGCCGAGCCTCCGGGCATGTTCTCGGTGGTGGGGATGATGGCGATGACCTTCACCGGCGCCCCCCCGAGGAGGGCCAGGGCGGGGATGGCCGACATCGCGCCGAGCACCGCCGCTGCTCCCGACTTGTCGGTCTTCATCGTCTCCATGCCCTCGGCCGTCTTGATCGACAGGCCGCCGGAGTCGAAGGTGATCCCCTTGCCCACCAGGGCGAGGGTGGCGGTGGCGCCGGGGGGGTCGTAGGTGAGGCGGATGAGGCGGGCGGGCTCGTCCGACCCCGCGGCCACGCCGGCCAGGCCGCCCAGGCCCTCGTTGACGATGGCGATCTCGTCGAGGACCTCGATCGCCAGCCCCTCCTCCTCCGCCACCTGGGTCGCGATCTCGGCCAGGCGGCGGGGGGTCATCGTCCCCGCCGGCTCGTTGACGACGTCGCGGGCGAGGGCGACGGCCCGGGCCACCCGCACCCCCCGCTGGATGCCCTGGTCGGCCGGGGTGCCCTCGCCGACGACGGCCAGCGACTCGATCTTGCAGCCCTTGGGATCGGACTTGTAGGTGGTGAACTTGTACGACGCGAGCAGCGCCCCCTCGGCGACCGCCTGGGCCGCGAGGGCGGAATCGATGGTGGCGGGCGCCGCCGCCAGGAGCGTGGTCGCCACTCGGGCGTCCCGCCACGCCGCCTTCACCAGGGCCGCGGCCGACCGGCGGAGGGTCTCGGCGGTGATCTTGGCCGCCTCGCCCACGCCGACGGCCACGATGGTGCACCCGCCGTCGGTGCCGGGGACGGTGGACGTCTCGCCCACCTTGCCCTCGAAGCCCCGCTCGGCCAGGTAGGTGAAGTCGAGGTCGGCTCCGGCCCCCTCGGGCGAGGTGCGGCCGGCGTAGACGGGGACCCCCAGGACCTGGACGTCGTCGGGGACGGCGTCGGCGAGGGCAACGGCGATCGGCATGGTGGTCTCAGTCCTCGGGAGTCGTGGTGGCGGCGGTGGGACGGGCGGGGAGCGGGTCGCCCTCCTGCCAGCGGGCCAGGGCCCACAGCAGGTCGGACAGCCGGTTGAGGTAGGGGACGACGTGGGACCCGGCGACGGCCGCGGCCAGGGCGGTGCGCTCGGCCCGGCGGACGACGGCCCGGGCCAGGTCGAGGGCGGCGGACAGCGGCGTCTGGCCGGGCAGGACGAACTCCCGGGGGGCGGGGAAACGGCTGGTGACGTCGTCGATGAGCGGTTCCAGGGCCGACACCATCCCGGCCGTCACCAGGGTCCGCCCGTCGACGAGCTTGGGTCGGTTCTCGGGGGCGGTGGCCAGCTCGGCCATGAGCACCCACAGGTCCCGCTCGAGGCGGACGAGCAGGTCGCCCAGCTCGGCGTCGCCGCCCGGTCCGGCGAGCGCTCGGGCCAGGCCGATGGCGGCCTGGGCCTCGTCGACGTCGCCACCGGCGGCAGGGGCGGGATGGTCCTTGGCCACCCGTCCGCCGTAGAGGAGGCCGGTGGTGCCGTCGTCGCCGGTCCTCGTGTAGATCCTGCTCACGTGGTGGCCAGCCTACCGGCGAGGTGCTCCAACCCCGCGGCCCGGCTGCCCTTCACCAGCACCCCGTCGCCGGCGCCGATCGGCCCCAGCCGGCGGAGGGCGTCGTCGGCGTCCCTCGCCTGCTCGCCGCCGTAGTCGGGGGCGGCCACCGCGATCACCCGGAGCCCGAGCTCGGCGGCCAGGGCGCCCAGGCGGCGGTGCTCGCCGGGGCCGGCGTCGCCCAGTTCGGCCATGATCCCCAGGACGGCCGTGCGCCGGGAGACGGGCAGCTGGGCCAGCGAGCGGAGGGCGGCCTCGGTGGACACCGGGTTGGCGTTGTAGGCGTCGTTCAGCACCAGCGCCCCCGACGGGGCCCGGTCGAGCTGCATCCGCCACTCGGAGAGCGTCGCCTGGCGCAGGCCCTGCACCACCTGGGTGAGGGTGATGCCGCAGGCCAGGGCCGCGGCCGCCGCCGCCACCGCGTTGGCGGCCTGGTGCTCGCCCCGCACGGGGAGCCAGAACGTGCTCGACCCCCAGGGTGTCTGCAGGTCGAGGCAGGTCCGGAGCAGGGCGTCGACACCCACCACGTCGCCCCGCACGTCGCCACACCCCATCCCGAAGGTGACGACGGTGGCCTGCGTCCGGTCAGCCATGGCCGCCACCAGGGGGACGCCGGCGTTGAGCACCGCCGTCCCGGACGCGGGCAGGCTCTCGACCAGCTCGGCCTTGGCCGCGGCCACCTCCTCGACCGTCCCGAACAGCTCGGTGTGGGCCATCCCCACGGTGGTGACCACGCCCACCGTCGGCCGGGCCACGGCGCACAGCGAGGCGATGTGGCCCCGGCCCCGGGCTCCCATCTCCACCACCACCGCCTCGGTGCCGGCGGGGGCGTTGACCAGGGTGAGGGGGACGCCCAACTCGTTGTTGAACGACTTCAGGCTGGCCGCGGTGACCAGGCGGCGGGCGAACACCGACGCCAGCATGTCCTTGGTCGACGTCTTCCCCACCGACCCGGTGATGCCGACGACCCGGTCGGGGAGGCGGTCGCGGGCGGCCCGGCCGAGGGCGGTGAGGGCGACGCCGGTGTTGGCGACCACGACGGCCGTGGTCCCGTCGACGGGCGGGCGGGACGTGAGGTAGGCGGCCGCCCCCGCGGCCAGGGCGGCGCCGACGAAGTCGTGCCCGTCCCTCGCATCGACGATGGGGACGAACAACTCGCCCCCCTCGACCAGCCGGGAGTCGATGGCCACGCCCCGCACGACCACGTCGGGCCCGACGAGGGTCCCGCCTGTGGCCTGTGCCACCTCTGATGCCCGCAGCTCCATCGCTTCCTACACTCGCACCTCTGTGGGCCTCACTCGACTCGTCCTCCTCTTCGGCGGGCGCTCGGCCGAGCACGACGTCTCCTGTGTGACCGCGGCCCACGTCCTGGCCGCGGCCGACCCCGACCGCTACGAGGTCGTCCCCGTCGGCATCACCCACGACGGCCGGTGGGTGCGGGCGGAGGCGGCGGCCGACCGCCTGACCGCCGAGGGCCGGGAGGTGCAGCCGGGCGAGGTTCTCCTCGGCGGGGGCGGCGACGCCGAGACGGTGGCCTTCCCCGTCCTCCACGGCCCCTTCGGCGAGGACGGCACCGCCCAGGGCCTGCTGGAGATGCTGGGCGTGCCCTACGTCGGCACCGGGGTCCTCGGCTCGGCGCTGTGCATGGACAAGGCCATGGCCAAGGACGCAGCCGCCGCCCACGGCCTGCCCCAGGTCCGCCACCTGGCCTTTCGCGATGTCGACCTCGACGACGACTTCGACGGGGCCATGGCCCGGACCGCCGCCCACCTGGGCCTGCCCGTCTTCGTGAAGCCGGCCAACCTGGGCTCGTCGGTGGGCGTGACCCGGGCCGCCGACGTTGGCGAGCTGGGCCCGGCCGTGAAGCTGGCCCTCGACTTCGACGAGTGGGTGGTCGTCGAGGAGGCGGTCACCGCCCGGGAGATCGAGTGCGGGGTGCTCGGCTACGGGCGGCTGCGGGCTTCGGTGCCGGGGGAGATCCGCCCCAGCCACGATTTTTACGACTACGACGACAAGTACGCCGACGGGGCGGCCGAGCTGCTGGTGCCGGCGCCCCTGCCGCCGGAGGTGACCGACGAGGTCCGCCGCCTGGCCGTGACCGTCGCCACCGCCCTCCGGGTCGACGGCATGGCCCGGGTGGACTTCTTCTACGAGGAGGGCGGCCGGGGACTGCTGCTCAACGAGGTGAACACCATCCCCGGCTTCACGCCGATCTCCATGTACCCCAAGATGTGGGCGGCGACGGGGGTCGCCTACCCCCAGCTGATCGACGCCCTGGTCGACGCCGGCCGGGCCCGCCACCGCAACCGGGCCGAGCGCTACGGCCGCAGCCGATAGCTACGCGGACGCCCGCAGCTCGTTCTTGAGGATCTTGCCGGTGGGCCCGAGGGGCATCGAGTCCCGCACCTCCACCAGCCGGGGGTACTTGTACGACGCCAGGTGGCGGCGGCAGAAGGCCACGATCTCGGTGGGCGTGGCCGTCGTCCCCGGCTTGAGGGTAACCACCGCCTTGACCTCCTCGCCCCGCCGCCGGTCGGGCACGCCCACCACCGCGGCCAGGGCGACCGCGGGGTGGAGGTGGAGGACGCCCTCGACCTCCCGGGGGTAGACGTTGTAGCCGGCCCGGATGATGAGGTCCTTCTTGCGGTCGACGATGCGGAGGGCGCCGTCGGCGTCGGTCATGCCGATGTCGCCGGTGTGGAACCAGCCGTCGACGACCGCCTCGGCCGTGGCCGACGGGTTGCGCCAGTAGCCCTTCATCACGTTGGGGCCCCGCACCTGGATCTCGCCGGCCGTGTCGGGGGCGGTGACCACGTGGCCGCCGTCGTCGACCAGGCGGACGTCGACGCCGGGCAGCGGGTAGCCGATCGACCCGGGCGTGCGGGGCCGGTCGGGGACGGTGAAGCTGACCGCGGGCGACGTCTCCGACAGGCCGTAGCCCTCGAGCAGGGTCACGCCGAACCGGGCCTCGAACTCGGCCATCACCGACGCCGGCATGGGCGCCCCGCCCGACACGCACCACCGGAGCGACGGCAGGTCGCAGTCGGCCGGGGCCGCCTCCAGCAGGGCCATGAACATGGTCGGGACGCCGCCCAGGAACGTCACCCGGTGGTGGGACATGAGCTGCAGCACGCCGGGGGCGTTGAACCGGGGCACGAGCACCAGCGAGCCTCCGACCGACAGCACCGCGTTGTGCATGACGGTCATCCCGAAGGCGTGGAACAGGGGGAGGGCGACGAGGGCGACGGTGCTCTCGTCGAGGTCGACCAGGCCGGCGGCGGCCCGGGCGTTCGACACCAGGTTGGCGTGGGTCAGCTCCGCCCCCTTGGGCTGGCCGGTGGTGCCCGACGTGTAGAGGACGACGGCGGTGTCGTCGGCGGCGGTCGGGTGGGGTGTGGCGACGGGCGCAGCCGCGGCCATGAGCGCCACCAGGTTGCGGCAGCCGTCGGGGGCGGAGAGGTCGGTCAGGTCGGCCCGGACCACGATCACGTGGCGGACGGTGCCCACCCGGGCCACCGCCTCCTGCAGCGGGCCCAGGAACGACTCCCAGGCCACGACCACCGTCGCCTGCGAGTCCTCCAGGTGGTAGGCGAGCTCGTCGGCGGTGAGGAGCACGTTGAGGGGGACGACCGGCGTGCCCGCGTAGTGGGCGCCGAAGTAGGCGACGGTGAACTGGGGGACGTTGGGCAGCAGGAGGGCGACGTGCTCGCCGGGGCGGACGCCGAGGTCGGCGAGGACGCCGGCGAAGGTGCGGGCGAAGGCGTCGAGCTTGGCGAAGCCGAGCGTGGTGTCGCCGGCGACGAGGGCGGGGCGGGACGGGTGGCGGGCGGCGGAGTCCGCCAGCAGGGTGGCCAGGTTCAGGTGAGAGGTCATGTCTCGACTCTCGGCCTCGATGGCCGCCGTGGGCAGCCGTCGGGCCCCCCAAAGCCTGGGGCCCGACCCCAGGAACCCTGGGGGGCAACCCGGCTGGGGCCGGGGGCAGCGGGGGCCGACCATGAGGTCATGACCACGACCCTGAGCCGCTCACCAGCCACTTCGTCCGCCAAGGACCTGGCCGCCGCCACCCCGAAGACTCGCGACCGCTACGTCGACTTCCTCCGGGTGGCGTCGCTGCTGGTGGTGATGCTCGGGCACTGGCTGATGGCGGTGGTGGTCTGGGCCGACGGCCGGCTGCACACGGCCAACGTCCTCGAGACCACCCCCTCCGCCCGGTGGCTGACGTGGATCTTCCAGGTCATGCCCGTGTTCTTCATCGTGGGCGGCTTCTCCAACTCGGCTTCCCTGGCCGCCGCCCACCGCAAGGGAGTGACGTACGGCACGTGGCTCGGCAGCCGCCTGCGTCGCCTCGTCCGCCCGGTGCTGGCCTTCGCTGCGGTGTGGACGGCGGCGGCCGCGGTGATGGTCGCCACCGGCGTCGACCCCAAGGGCCTGCGGGCCGGCTCGATCGCCCAACCGCTGTGGTTCCTCGCCGTCTACGTGGTGGTCGTGGCCCTCGCCCCGGCGATGGTGGCGCTCCATACCCGCTGGGGCTGGGGGTCCGTGGTCGGGTTGGGGGCGGCGGTGCTGGCGGTCGACGTGGCCCGGTGGGGCTACGGCGTCCCGATGGTCGGCTGGCTCAACCTGGGCCTGGTGTGGCTGTTCGTCCACCAGCTGGGCCTGGCCTGGCGGGCCGGGTCGGCCGCCACCTGGTCGCGGTCCCGGCGGGTCGCGGTGTTGGCGGCGGCGGCCGGCATGGGCACCCTGGTCGTGCTGACGTCGATGTTCGGGTACCCCGGCTCGATGGTCGGCGGCGTCGAGGGCGGGCGGACGAACACGTTCCCGCCGTCGTTCGCCATCGTCGCCCTGGCCGTCTGGCAGTTCGGCGCCGTCCTCGCCCTGCGCCCGGTGGTCGACCGGTGGCTGGCCCGGCCCCGGGTGTGGACGGCCGTCGTGGCCGCCAACGGCATGGCGATGACCCTCTACCTCTGGCACCTGACCGCCCTGGTCATCGTCACCGCGGCGGTGCTCCCGGCGGGGCTGCTCCCCTCGCCCGAGGCCGGTACCGGCGCCTGGTGGGCACTGCGCCCGGTGTGGGTGGTCCTGCTGGCGGCGGCGCTGGTCCCCCTGGTCGTGGCCTTCGCCCGGGTGGAGGCGGCCAAGATGTCCTCCTCGACGGTCGCCGGGTGGCGGGCGGTGGCGGCGGCGGCGGCCATCACCGTGGCCATGGGCCTGCTCGCCCGCCATGGCTTCGCCGCCCCCGGGATGCCGTTTGGCCTGCCCGTGGTGGCCCTCGGCCTGCTGGCCACCGGCTGGTGGTTGGTGGGCGCCCGCGCCGCCCGCGGGTGACGTCGACCGCTGCGCTCGTCATCGCCGTCGCCGTTCTCACCGTTCACAACCTGGGCGTCGAGCGACTGCGCCCGGCGTTCTACGTCCCGGCGTGCGGGGTGACTGCGACGACCATGGTGGGCCTGGCCACCTGGGCCGAAATCGATGTCGGCGACCTGGGGTTGTCGGCCACGGGGCTCCGATCCGGGCTGGTCGCGGGGGCCGTAGCCCTCGGAGTGGTCGTGATTGCCGGCCTCGTCCCGGCGACTCGTCTCCTGTTCGCCGATCGCCGCATGATCGGGGTCGGACCGGTGGGGACCGTCTACCGGGCGGCCGTGCGCATCCCGTTCGGAACGGTGCTGGTCGAGGAGGTGGCCTTCCGGGGCGTGCTGCTCGCCCTGGTCGGCGGACCGGCGGGGACTGCCTGGGCGGTGGTGGTGTCGTCGGCGCTCTTCGGCCTCTGGCACGTTGTCCCGCTGCGGGCGACCCTGGGGACGAACGCCATCGCGCCCAGCCCGACCCTCGTAGGCGGGACGGTGGTCGCCCTCGCCCTCGTCGGCGCCGGGTTGTGCTGGCTCCGGCTCGTGGCCGGTGGCCTGGCGGCGCCGGCCGTGGTCCACGCCTCCGCCAGCGCCGGGGCGACGGTGGTGGCGTTCTTCGTCGTCAGAAGGCCCTCGACGCTGGGCGCCGAATTTTCCGACTGAGCATCCAGGGCCGTCCCATTAGCCTGGATGACCACATGAGTACCTACCTCGACGCCGTTCGGCAGCGGGTCGTGATCTACGACGGCGCGACCGGCACCAACCTCCAGCTGCGGAACCTCACCGCCGACGACTTCGGGGGGCCCGCGTTCGAGGGGTGCAACGAGATCCTGGTCGACACCCGGCCCGACGTGATCGCCGACCTCCACCGGTCCTTCTTCGAGGTGGGCAGCGAGGTGGTGGAGACCGACTCGTTCGGGTCGCTGTCGATCACCCTCAACGAGTACGGCATCGCCGACCGGGCCTACGAGCTCAACCGCAAGGCGGCCGAGATCGCCAAGGAGGTGGCCCACGGGTTCACCACCCCCGACTCCCCCCGATGGGTCGCCGGCTCCATCGGCCCCGGCACCAAGTTCCCGTCCCTCGGACAGATCCGCTTCCCGGAGATGCGCGACGCCTACGAGGTGCAGGCCCGGGGCCTCCTCGACGGAGGCGTCGACCTGTTCATCATCGAGACCGTCTTCGATCTCCTCCAGGCCAAGACCGCCATCGTCGGCTGCCGGCGGGCCATGGCCGCGGTCGGCCGCCAGGTGCCGATCCAGGTCCAGGTCACCGTCGAGCTCACCGGGCGCATGCTGCCGGGCACCGAGATCGGGGCCGCCCTCACCGCCCTCGAGGCCATGCGCCCCGACGTCATCGGGCTCAACTGCGCCACCGGGCCGGCCGAGATGCACGAGCACCTCCGTCACCTGTCCCAGCACTGCCGGGTGCCGATCTCGTGCCTGCCCAACGCCGGCCTGCCGTCGGTCGTCGACGGCAAGATGCACTACGACCTCACCCCGGCCCAGCTGGCCGAGTACCACCACGGCTTCGTGACCGACCTCGGGGTGAGCGTCATCGGCGGGTGTTGTGGCACCACGCCCGAGCACCTCAAGGCCGTTGTCGACCGGTGCAAGGACCTCACGCCCGCCCCCCGCAACCCCGTCCACGAGCCGGGGGCGGCGTCGATCTACACCCACGTCCCGTTCAAGCAGGACACGTCGTTCCTGGTGGTGGGGGAGCGCACCAACGCCAACGGGTCGAAGAAGTTTCGGGAGGCCATGCTCGCCTCCGACTGGGACACGTGCGTGGCCATGGCCCGCGACCAGATCAAGGAGGGCGCCCACCTCCTCGACGTGTGCGTCGACTACACCGGCGAGAACGGCGTCGAGGACATGGACGAGATCGCCGTCCGCTTCGCCACCCAGGCCAGCCTGCCCCTCGTCATCGACTCCACCGAGCCGCCGGTCATCGAGGCCGCCCTCATGTGGATCGGCGGCAAGGCCGTCCTCAACTCGGTCAACCTGGAGGACGGCGACGCCCCCGGCACCCGTCTCGACCGCTTCTTCAGCCTGGCCCGCGAGTACGGCGCGGCCGTCGTCTGCACCTGCATCGACCAGGAGGGACAGGCCCGCACCGCGGCGTGGAAGCTGCGGGCGGCCCAGGCCATCCACGACATCGCCGTCGACCGCTACGGCATGGAGCCGTCCGACCTAATCTTCGACGCCCTCGCCCTCCCCCTGTCGACGGGCATGGAGGAGAGCCGGCGGGACGGCATCGAGACCATCGAGGGCATCAAGCTGATCAAGGCCCAGCTGCCCGGCGTGTCCACCATCCTCGGCCTGTCGAACGTGTCCTTCGGACTCACGCCGGCCGCCCGCCACGTCCTCAACTCGGTCTACCTCAACGAGTGCATCGAGGCCGGGCTCGACGCGGCCATCGTCCACGCGGCCCGGATCATGCCCCTCAACAAGATCCCCGAGGAGCAGCGGCGAGTGTGCCTCGACCTGGTCTACGACCGGCGCAAGCCCGGCTACGACCCCCTGCAGGAGCTGCTGAAGCTGTTCGAGGGGGTGTCGTCGGCGACGCTGGTGAAGGAGGACCGCAGCGGCTGGCCGATCGAGCGGCGGCTGGAGCAGCGCATCATCGACGGCGACCGCGATGGCCTCACCGCCGACCTCGACGAGGCCCTGCTGACGAACACCGCCCTGGAGATCGTCAACGACATGCTCCTGGCCGGGATGAAGGTGGTGGGCGACCTGTTCGGGGCGGGCGAGATGCAGCTGCCGTTCGTCCTCCAGTCGGCCGAGTGCATGAAGGCGTCGGTCGCCTACCTGGAGCCGCACATGGAGAAGTCGTCCGCCGGCGGCAAGGGCCGGCTGGTGATCGGGACGGTGAAGGGCGACGTCCACGACATCGGCAAGAACCTGGTCGACATCATCCTCACCAACAACGGCTACGAGGTCCACAACCTCGGGATCAAGGTGTCGCTGGCGGAGATGCTGGCCAAGTACGACGAGGTCGGCGCCGACGTGCTGGGCATGAGCGGGCTGCTGGTGAAGAGCACGCTCATCATGCGGGAGAACCTGGAGGAGCTGAACCGCCGGGGGCTCACGGAGGTGCCCGTGCTCCTCGGCGGCGCCGCCCTCACCCGCCGGTACGTGGAGCGCGACCTGCGGGAGGTCTACGAGGGACGGGTCTTCTACGGCAAGGACGCCTTCGAGGGCCTGCGCACCATGGACCGGCTGATGGAGATGAAGCGGTCGGGCGACGACGACCCCTCGTTCGGCCGGGTGCCGCTGGGCCGGGTGCTGCCGACGTTCGAGAAGGACGGGCCGTCGGAGGACGAGCTGCCCGTCCGGTCGCCCGACGTGGCCGCCGACAACCACGTCTTCGTCCCCCCGTTCCTCGGGTCGCGGGTGGTGAAGGGCATCGCCCTCGACGACATCGCCGGCTACATCAACGAAACCGCCCTGTTCCGCAACCAGTGGCAGTTCCGGCCCCACAAGGGCGAGCCCGACGTCGAGTTCAAGGACCGCATCCGGCCCCAACTGCGGGAGGAGCTGGGCAAGGCCATCGAGGGCGGGCTGCTCGTGCCCCAGCTCGTCTACGGCTACTACCCGGCCAACGGCGACGGCAACGACCTGATCCTCTGGAAGGACGACACTCGCACGTCGGAGTGGATGCGGTTCTCCTATCCCCGGGAGCGCACGTCGCCGTGGCGGTGCATCGCCGACTTCTTCCGGCCGGTGGACTCGGGCGAGGTCGACTACGCCGCCTTCCACATCGTCACCATCGGGAACCGGGTCTCGGAGGCGACGGCCGAGCTGTTCAAGCAGGACCGGTACACGGAGTACCTCATGCTCCACGGACTGGGCGTGGAGATGGCCGAGGCCTTGGCCGAGTACTGGCACAAGCGCATCCGCGACGAGTGGGGCTACGGCGACGAGGACGGCCGCCTCACCGACATGCTCGTCCGTCAGGGCTACCGGGGCGGGCGCTACTCGTGGGGCTACCCCGCCTGTCCCGACCTGGAGGACAACCTCAAGGTGGCCGAGCTGCTGGAGGCCGACCGCATCGGCGTCGAGGTGAGCGAGGACTTCCAGTACGTCCCCGAGCAGACCACGTCGGCCCTCATCTGCCACCACCCCCAGGCCAAGTACTTCGTCGCCCGGTAGGCCCTAGTGGTCGGCGTCGTGCCCGCGTCAGCCGGCGAGGACGGCCCGGGCCACCAGGTCGGTGCCGAAGGCCATGAGGATGGCGAGGTAGAGGAGGCCGGTGGCGGCCATCACCGCCGAGTACGACTTCTCCTCCAGGGCCTTGCTGGTCACGAAGGTGAGGACCAGGGTGGTGACGGCGCAGGCGACCCAGAACCAGCCCAGGGTGCCGTTCCATCCGTCGTCGATGGAGCCGGAGAGCACCGACACCATCCCCGTCGGCCAGAGGAGGGCGCCCACCTCGATGGGCCAGGTGATGGCCAGCCACCGGTTGAGCTCGAAGAGGGGCTGGCGGCCGAGGCCGGGCTGGACCAGGTACCAGTGGCCCAGGAGCATGGCGTCGGACACCGCCCCGAGGAAGGCGGCGCCCGCGAGGATGCGGACGAGGGCGAGGACGGTGGGCCCGCCCGCGTCGACGGCGGCCGCGACCAGCCCGACGATGCCGATGGCGGGGGCGATGAGGTCGAGGACGGGGGGGAACTCCTTGGGGGACGCCGCAGCGGGATGGTCGGCGTCCGTCGTCGACCCGCCGGCGCCTCCTTCCGTCGCCAACATGGCCGCCACCCGGGCCGCCCGTCGTTGCTTCAGGGCCCGTTGGCCCGACACGCCCGCCCTGCGGCGGACGATCGACACGACCAGGGCGAATGTGGCGGCCAGCGCCACCAGGGCCGCGCTCACGTCCCGCACGGGGACCGGCTCGGTGAGCTGCCCGGCCGCGACCGCGCCCCCCGCGATCACCGCGTAGACCGTCCGCAGCAGCCACCCGTAGCCGATTCCGAGGAGCCGGCGGCGGGACGTCACCCACAGGAACAGGAGGCCGCCGGTGGCCCATTGGAGGAGCACGGTGGCGGCGTCGAGGCGAATCAAGGCGTCCGAGTCTCCCATGGGCTCCATATCCGGTTTGGACGGGGCCCCAAGGAGGAATCGTCAGGTACGGGACTCAAGTTTCGGGCCCCCGATGCCGAAAAAAAGAGCAGGGATATGATGACCGGGGAGACGAGACCATGACTGACACGATTCTCGAAGTGGCGGCATACGCGTGTCTGGCCCTCGGCGTGGCTCTGCTCATCGCCCGGGTCGCCGGCGAGCGGCTGAAGCGGACCGCCGGCATCTGGCGGTTCCGGTACTCGCTGCGCAAGCTCCACGGCGTGCCTGCGGACTGGACCAAGGCCATGGGCGCCATGGAGGACCTCCAGGACGATTCCGACCGCCGCGACCGCCCCGCCAACCGCCGCAACCACCGGCACCCCAGCGAGGACCGCTGACCGGTAGGTCGTAGCGCCGGCCTCAGCTGAGGCCGAGAATCCTCGCCCCGTCGACGGCCAGCGCCGAGCCGCTCACGAAGCGGGCCGGATCCGAGCAGAGGAAGGCCACCACCTTCCCGAAGTCCACCGGGTCCCCCAGGGGCACCCCCTCCGGCGTGCCCACCGCCAGCATCCGATCGGTGGCGTGGTAGCCGGGCAGGGCCAGGTTGAGGGTGATCCCGTCGGCGAACAGGTCCTGGGCCGCGGTCTTGGCCCACCCCCACAAGCCGGCCCGGGCCGCATTCGACAGGGCCAGGTTGGGGAGCGGCTGCTTCACCGATACGGACGCGATGAGCACGATCCGGCCCCACCCGGCGGTGCGCAGGTGGGGGACGGCGGCCAGTACCAGGCGGACCGACGTGAGCAGGTTGGCGTTGAGGGCGGTCGTGAGGGCGGCGTCGTCGACCTCGAGGGCCCGCATGGCGGGGGGACCGCCGGCGTTCCCGACCAGGATGTCGAGGGCGCCGAAGTGGTGGACGGCGGTGTCGACCAGCCGTTTGGGCACGTCGGGGCGGGTGACGTCGCCCACCACGGCGATGACGTCGGTGACGGCGGCCAGCTCGGCCCGGGCCTTCTCCAACGCCTCCTCACCCCGGGCGCAGATGACCAGCTTGACGCCCTCCTCGGCCAGGGCCTGGGCCGACGCCCGCCCGAGGCCCTTGGAGGCGGCGGTGACGAGAGCGACCTTGCCGTGAAGGCCGAGGTCCACGGCTACGCCACCGCCCTCATGACTCGACCAGCGCCAGGCCGTGGTCGACCCGGTTGAGGGGTTCGGGACCGGAGTCGGTGGCGACCACGATGTCCTCGATGCGGGCGCCGAACCGTCCCGGGACGTAGATGCCGGGCTCGATGGAGAAGGCGTGGCCGGGGGCGAGGAGGAGGGTGTTGCCGCCGGCGATGTAGGGGTCCTCGTGCTCCTCCAGGCCGATGCCGTGGCCGGTGCGGTGGACGATGTACTCGCCCAGGCCGGCGTCGTGGATGTGGGCCCTCGCCACCAGGTCGACGTCCTGGCAGCGGGTGCCGACGGTGGCCGCCTCCACCGCCATGGCCTGGGCCTCTTCGAGGACGTTGTAGAGGGTGCGGAACTCGATGGGCGGGCGGCCGGTGAAGACGGTGCGGGTGATGTCGGAGCAGTAGCCGTCGAGGGTGCCACCGAAGTCGCAGACCACCGCCTCGTCCCGCCCGATGACCCGGGCGCCCGGCTCGTGGTGGGGGCTGGCCGAGTTGGGGCCGCTGCCGACGATGGCGAAGTTCACCTTCTGGTGGCCCTCGGCGAGGAGCCGCTCGCCGATGTCGCGGGACACGTCGGCCTCGGAGCGGCCGACGAGGGGGATCTCGCCGCCGACGAGCTGGGTGGCCACCCGGTCGGCGGCGGCCGCGGCCCGGCGGAGGGCGTCGACCTCGGACGGGTCCTTCACCGCCCGCAGGGGTGAGGTGACGTCCGACGACGGGAGCCACCAGCACTCGGGGAGGGCGTCCTGGAGACGGAGGACGAACGTGGCCCACGTGCGGTCGGAGATGGCGATGCGCTGGCGGCGCCGACCGGCGAGCTCGGCCACGAACCCGATCGGGTCTTCGGACTCCTCCCACGCCAGGATGCCGAACAGGTCGGGGTGGGGCTCGACCCGCGGGGCTTCGAGGCGAGGGACGACCAGGGTCGCCTCCCCGTCGACCGGCAGCACGAGCATGGTGAGCCGCTCGAGGGGCATGGCCTGGTAGCCGGTGAGCCACGGGAGGTCGGCGCCGAGGGAGAGGAGGAGGACGTCGACCTCGAGCTCGCCCATGCGCTGGCACACCCGTTGGGTCCGGGCCGCGAGGGCGGAGTCGTCGGTCACCCCCGACAGGCTACGGCCCGCGTGCCGGTGGCGAGGCGGGCACGAGGCGGCCGGTGGTCGCGCGATGCTGGCCGCCGGTGGCCGGGGCACGGTTGGGACGGGTGGTGAGCGGACCTGGTCGTCCTTCCGGCGGCCCGACCGCCCGTGACCTGGCGTGGGCGGGCGTGGTGGTCGTGGCCGTCGCCGCGGCCCTGGTGGCGCTGTCGGCGTGGGCGTACGCCGATCTCGGACCGGCCATGCGGGCCCACTCCCGCACGCCTCACGGGGTTCCATCCGGGCCCCTGGGCTGGCTCCAGGCCTGGAGCTGGTGGGACGGCGAGTGGTACGTCGACATCGCCCGGCGGGGGTACTACTTCATCCCCGGCCGGATGTCGTCGGTGGCCTTCTTCCCCGCCTACCCGCTGCTCATCCGGGGCCTGTCGCCGGTGGTGGGCGACTCGGTCCTCGCCGGGTTCCTGATCACCCTCGGCTGCGGGGTCGCCGGGTGTGTCGCCTTCTACGCCTGGGCCCACGAGCGCCTCGGACGGGAGAAGGCGAGGGCGGCCCTGCCGCTCCTGCTCGCCTACCCCTGCTCCTTCTACCTGTTCGGCGCCCTGTACGCCGATGCGCTCGTTCTGCTGCTGGCCGTGTGCGCCTTCGTCCTGCTCGAGCACGAGCGGCCGCTGCTGGCCGGGGTGGTCGGGGCCCTGGCGACGGCGACTCGTCCGGTCGGCATCGCCGTCGCCGTCGGGCTCTGGCTGCGGGCGCTCGAACGGCGAGGCCTGCTCCGGCGGGGCGCGCTGGCGGGCGAGTCGGTCCGCTCGACACTCGCCCGCCTCCGCCCCGACGCCGGCCTCCTGCTGGCGCCGGCCGGGCTGGCCGTCTACTGCACGTACCTGTGGGTCCGGTTCGGCCAACCGCTGGCGTTCGTGGAGGCGGAGTCGGGGTGGCGCCAGACGCCGGGATGGAGGACGTGGCTCAAGGTGGAGTGGTTCGCCCGGATGGCCCGGGCGCCGTATATCGATGCGCCTCACGCCCACCTCGTGCTGAACGCCCTGGTCAGCGTGGTGGCGCTGGCCCTGGTCGGGCTGGTGTTCCGGCGGGTCAGTCCCGCCTACGGGTGGTTCGTGCTCGTGTTGTTGGTGGGAGCGACCGTCTCGACCATGGACTTTGTCGGGATGGGCCGGTACGTGATGACCGCCTTCCCTCTCTTCGCGGCGGTCGCCGACGGGGTCGCGGACCGGCCTGCCGTCCGTCGAGCGCTTCTCGTCGGCGGCGCCGTCCTCCTGGTCGTCACGACCCAGTTCCACGCCCGGAACATGCTCATCTCCTGACTACGGCGTTTCCCGTTCCAGGAGCAGGCGCTTGCGGTCGACGCCCCAGCGGTAGCCGGACAGGGAGCCGTCGGTGCGGACGACCCGGTGGCAGGGGATGGCGACGGCCAGCTTGTTGGCCGCGCAGGCGGCGGCGACGGCCCGGACCGCGGTCGGCGCGCCGATGGTGGCCGCGATCTCGGAGTAGGTGGCGGTCGAGCCGACGGGGATGGCCCGCAGCGCCTGCCACACCCGCTGCTGGAAGGCGGTGCCGCGCACGTCGAGGGGCAGGTCGTGGCCGGTGCGGGGGTCGTCGACCAGGGCCACCACGGCCGACATCCACTGCTCGAAGGCGGCCGCCGCCTCGCCGCCGGTGAGGGCCGCGCCGGGGAAGCGGTCTGCGAGGTCGTGGACGAGGGCGTCGGCGTCGTCGCCCAGGAAGATGGCGCACACGCCGGCGTCGGTGGCGGCGACCAGGACCGACCCGAGGGTGCACTCGCCGACGCCGAAGCGGATGGTGAGCCCGGCGCCGCCCGCCCGGTAGGTGGTGGGGGTCATGCCGAGGGTTGCCGACGACGTGGCGTAGAACCGGCCGTTGGAGTTGAAGCCGGCGTCGTAGATGGCGTCGGTGACGGTGCCGGTGGCGCCTCTGGTGGCCAGCGCCTCCCGGACCCGCCGGTTGCGGACCTCGGTGGCGTAGGCCTTGGGCGTCAGCCCGGTGACGACCTTGAACGAGCGGTGGAAGTGCGACCGGGTCATGCCGGCGGCGGCGGCCAGGTCGTCGACCGCCGGCTGCGGTTCGCCCTGGTCGGCCGCGTCCTCGATGGCCCGGCAGGCGGCGGCCATGGTGGCGGCCCGGC
>JAXDOC010000035.1:0-87441 GCA_034669165.1 Actinomycetota bacterium | reverse complement strand
CTCCTCCGGCTCCCCAGCCGCCGCAGCCGCCCGTGAGTCCGCCGCCGTCTCCTCCGCCCGCCGAGCCGCCCGCGACCGTCCGTGCGCCCGTGACGCCGCCGGCACCGCCGGCTCCGGCTACACCACCCTTCAGGCAGCAGCAGCAGCCGCAGGCGCAGGCCACAGCAGCGACGCCGTCGAACCGAATCACGTCATCGACCGAACGGCACGAGGCAGCTACGTCCGGTGCGTCTGCATCGCCGACCTACGCGTTCTCGCCGGCCCCCGCCTCGGCCCGCAACACGCAGCAGAAAGCCGCACTGCCGAAGCTCGGCAACTCTCGAAAGCGCTTCGCCAATCGCGGCGCGAAGCGCAGCGAGACCGTGATCTCGTTCCGCCTCTCCCGCTCAGCGCGGGTCGCGCTCCGCGTCAACGGCCCCGGCCCGAGCTGTGAGCTCGCCGGCCGGGTGCCGATTGCCGGGAAGAAAGGCCGCAATCAGGTTCTCTTCGACGGCACGGTGCAAAAGGTGCACCGTGAATCCTTCGGGAGCGTGACACTCGAGACCGTTCGGCAGGTTCGGCTCGAACCCGGGACGTATCTGGTCGAGCTGACTTCGAGGGCGGGCAAGCGCCGCCTCGCGCGCACGTTCGTGACGATCGTCGACCCGCAGTCACCACACGCACGCTACGCCGTGCCGCAGTGCTCCTCTCGCGGCGTCGCCTTGAACACGTGGCTCACCGGCAGCGCCCTTGCGGCCGCGGACGGCAGTGTCGCAACCGTCCAGAGCGTCTCCGGCGCGGGAAGCTCCCCCGGCGAGGACGGCGGCGGCTCTGAGGTGCTCGGCGGGGTCAGCCCGAAGCTCGACCAGGGCGAGCCGGAGGCGGGCGGCTTCCCATTCCCCGAGGCGACCGCAGCCGGCGGGTTCAGCTTCTTCGAAACAGTTCTGTTCGCCGTCGTGCTCGGCTCGCTGTTCGGGCTCGCAGTCGCCGTCTTCGGCTCGCGGCGCTCCTAGCGGAGCCCGAGACCTGGAGAGCCCTCTTCCGGACTCGAACCGGAGACCCCCTCCTTACCATTCAGGTTCTGAGGGGAAGCGCGGGTACGCGCGGGTCACCGCGGCCACGAAAGTCCCGCAAGCCGAGGGAATCAGAGGACGAGACGTAACCCGCGCGCGGACACGAGTGGTCGGGCTTGTGTTCCCTCCATGTTCCCTCGTACGGGGTGGCTCCCGTACAGAATCCAGGCGACGCTCGGCGCCATCGGACGTGTTGGTGCGTAACCGTCTAGCGATGTTGTTGTGCAGCCTGCGAGAAGGCATGCCCGCAGCCGATTTGGGTCCCGCCGGTGCCGCTCCGGGCGCGCTCCTTGTCCAGATGCTGCATGCACATACCAACGCCGCAATTCAGGCAGATCGAGACCGCGGGCTGCTCGGTGCGATCGCGTGCGCATTCATGGCAGTTCATCGTGATCATGTCTCCTGTCGGGTGGGTTGTCTGGTGATTGAGCGGACTAGGCCCAGGTTTGGCGGTCCCTCCAGGGCCAAGCAGTTCAGCTTGTCACTAGTGCGGCCGACGAGAACGGTTCGTGATCAGGCACGGTCGAATCGGTCGAGGTTCATGATCTTGTCCCAGGCGGCGACGAAGTCGCGCACGAACTTGTCGCTGGCGTCGTCGGATGCGTAAACCTCAGCGAGCGCTCGGAGCTGCGAGTTCGAACCGAAGACGAGGTCGACGACGGTAGCCGTCCACTTGAGGTCTCCGTTTCTGCGATCGCGACCCTCGTACACGTTCTCGGCCGAGTCGGATGGCGTCCACTCCGTGCTCATGTCGAGCAGGTGGACGAAGAAGTCGTTGGTCAGCGTCTCGGGCCGGTCGGTGAAGACGCCGTGCTCCGATCGGCCGTGGTTGGCGTTCAGCGCGCGCATGCCGCCGATGAGCACCGTCATCTGGGGAGCGGTCAGCGTCAACAGGTTGGCGCGATCCAGCAGCAGCTGCTCGGGTGGCAGCTCCGCGTCGGCGCCGACGTAGTTGCGGAAGCCGTCGGCGCGCGGTTCGAGCGCGTCGAAGGAGTCCGCGTCGGTCTGCTCCTGCGAAGCGTCCGTGCGCCCCGGCGCGAACGGGACCGTCACGTCGTGGCCCGCGTTCTTCGCCGCCTGCTCGACGGCCGCGCATCCGCCGAGGACGATCAGGTCGGCGAGTGAGACCTTCGTGCCGTTGGGCTGCGAGGCGGAGAACTCCTGCTGAATCGCCTCGAGCGTCTCCAGCACCTTGGCCAGGTCGGACGGGTCGTTGACCTCCCAGTCGCTCTGTGGCGCGAGGCGGACCCGTGCCCCGTTCGCCCCACCCCGCTTGTCGGTACCGCGGAAGCTCGACGCCGCAGCCCACGCGGCGCGGACCAGCTGCGAGATCGACAGGCCCGAGGCGAGGACCTTGTCCTTGAGGGCCGCGACGTCCTCCTCGCCGACGAGGTCTCCGTCGACGGCCGGCACGGGGTCCTGCCACAGCTGCGGCTCCGGAACCCAGGGACCGAGGTAGCGCGCGAGCGGCCCCATGTCGCGGTGCAGCAGCTTGTACCAGGCCTTGGCGAAGGCGTCCGCCAGCTGGTCCGGGTTCTCGTGGAAGCGCTTGGCGATCGGCCCGTAGATCGGGTCGAGCTTCAGCGCCAGGTCGGTCGTCAGCATCATGGGGGCGTGGCGCCTCGACGGATCATGGGCGTCGGGCACCGTGCCCTGGGCCGATGGATCGGTGGGGGTCCACTGGTTGGCGCCGGCGGGGCTGGTCGTCAGCTCCCAGTCGTACTTGAACAGGATGTCGAGGAAGGCGTTGTCCCATTGCGTCGGGGTGGTCGTCCATGCGCCCTCGAGCCCGCTGGTGATCGTGTCGACGCCCTTGCCGCTGCCGAAGCTGTTCTTCCAGCCGATGAGCTGGTGCTCCACGGGGCACGCCTCGGGCTCCGGACCGACGTAGTCGGGACTGACGGCACCGTGGCACTTGCCGAAGGAGTGGCCGCCGACGATGAGCGCCAGCGTCTCCTCGTCGTCCATGGCCATCCGCCGGAAGGTCTCCCGGATGTCCCTGGCGGAAGCCAGCGGGTCGGGGTTGCCGTTGGGCCCCTCCGGGTTCACGTAGATCAGGCCCATCTGCACCGCGCCGAACGGACCGCCCAGCTCCCGGTCGCCGCTGTAGCGCTCGTCGCCGAGCCACGTGTCCTCCGGCCCCCAGAAGACCTCCTCCGGCTCCCAGACATCGTCCCGCCCGAAGGCGAAGCCGAAGGTCTTGAACCCCATCGACTCCAAGGCGCAGTTGCCGGCGAACACCAGCAGGTCGGCCCAGGAGACCTTCTGGCCGTACTTCTGCTTGACCGGCCAGAGCAGGCGTCGGGCCTTGTCGAGGTTGGCGTTGTCGGGCCAGCTGTCGAGGGGGGCGAAGCGCTGCTCGCCGGCGCCGCCGCCGCCCCGGCCGTCCTCGATGCGGTACGTGCCGGCGGCGTGCCAGCTCAGGCGGATGAACAGGGGGCCGTAGTGGCCGTAGTCGGCCGGCCACCAGTCCTGCGACGTCGTCATCACGTCGAAGACGTCCTGCTTCAGCGCGTCGACGTCGAGGGTCGCGAACGCGGCGGCGTAGTCGAAGTCCTCGTCCATCGGAGTGGCCCGGGGCGAGTGCTGGTGGAGAACCGACAGGTCGAGCTGGTTCGGCCACCAGTCCTGGTTCGTCCTCGGCCGGTGGGGCTTGGGCTCCGGGGCCGGGATTGCTGGGTTTTCGCTTTCGCTTTCAGACACGTCGGTCCGTCTCCTCTATCTAGAAGTTGGTTTCGTGGAGGTTGCCGCCAGGCACTCGGGACACCGGCCCCAGTAGACGACCTCGGCTTCGTCGATCTCGTAGCCCGAGTCGTCGGCGGCGGTCAGGCACGGGGTGTGGCCGACGGCACAGTCGACGTCGACCATCCGGCTGCAGGTGCGGCAGATGAGGTGGTGGTGGTTGTCACCGACCCGGTTCTCGTAGCGAGCCGACGACCCCGCGGGCTGGATGCGCCGCAGGACGCCCTTGTCGCTGAGGGTCGAGAGGGCGTCGTACACCGCCTGCCGGGAGATGGCGCCGATCTCGGCTCGGACGCCCGTGTAGATGTCGTCGGCGGTGCTGTGCGGTCGGTCGGACACCGCCCGCAGGACAGCCAGCCGCTGGGCCGTGACATGCAGCCCGTGCCGGCGGAGCAGTGCATCGTTGTCGACGGACGTCTCCTTGGGCACCGCCGGAGCCTAGACCCGGATGCTGGAGTAAGTCTAGATCTGTGCAGATTCCAGTTCTCGGGACATCGGGTGCCCGCGCTGTCGGTCGGCGAAATCTAGGATTCCCGCGTGCGACCGAGCGACGAGCGCCTCCGAGGTGTCCGGCGGGCGTGAAGATCACACGCATCGGTCTCACCAGCGGCGGCGGATCCCGATTCGAGGAGCTGGAGATCGATCTCACCGACGCCGGTGAGATCGGTCGGCTGTCCGAACCCTACGCCGCGTCGAGCGTCACGTTTCGGGAGAACGACCCGGACTACGACTACGACTGGCACTGCGCGCCGCGGCGGCAGTTCATCGTCCTCCTCGACGGCGAGATCGAGGTCGAGGTGACCTCCGGCGAGAAACGGCGGTTCACCGGCGGTGACGTCGTGCTGGTCGAGGACACCACCGGCACCGGCCACCGCACCCGGACCATCGGCGGGCGCTCGCGGCGCTCGCTCTTCATCCCGCTCGCCGACCCGTAGCCGACGGAGAGGCGTGGAACCGGGACGGTGATTCCTACTGAGGTAGGATTCGGTCGTGGCCGTGCGCAAGTGGTCAGTCAGTGTCGAAGAGGAGCTCGCATCCCGGGTCGAGGAGCGAGTCGGCCATCGGGGCCTGAGCGGATTCGTCGCCCGAGCGGTCGAGCACGAGCTCGAACGGGATGCCCTCGCCAGCTACCTCGACGAGCTCGACGAGGAGTACGGCGCCGTCCCTGACGACCTCGTCGACCAGTACGACGCTCTATGGCCGTCCTGATCCTCGACAGCGAAGCGCTGTCGGCCCTGGCCCGCCCGCACGAGGACCGCCGGCGACACGAACGCGTCCGGGCCGCCCTCCGTACCGCCGAGCGGCGCGGGGAACTCGTCCGGGTGCCGTCGGCGGTGCTGGTCGAGGTCTACCGGGGCGGCGGCACCGATCAGCCCATCGATCTGGTGCTCGCTCGGGGCTTCGCCCGGGTGGTGACCACCGGGATACGGATCGCCCGGATCGCCGGCCACCTGCTGGCGCGCGTCGGGAGCGGCCGCGAGCTAGCTATCGACGCACTGGTCGTGGCGACCGCCATCCGCCTGGGTGGCGGGTTGATCCTCACCCACGATCCTGGTGATCTCTCGGACCTCGCAGCCGGTCATCCCAACGTCCGGATCGGCCAGATCTGACCACGGCGAGGCCCGGTCGAACGGCTGGAACGCCTTCGGCGTTCCCTCTATCAGGGCCGGGCGAACGACCACACGGGAAAGATGTCCGGTTCGCCTGCGGTGAGACCCGCTTCGACGAGCGCCGGGTCCATCCCGTCGTTCCACCAGGAGCGGAAGGCGCTCTCCGACCTCCACACCTCCACGATCAGCAGGTCCGGGCCGGACGGGTGGGCGAGGTGGACCATCAGACCTTCCGGCGGGCCTCCCAGACGCGCGATCGCCGCCTCCACCGACTGATCCAATCGGTCGTGGGCCTCCTGATCGGCCGACCGTATGGTCGTCCGCACGACGATGGCCATGGCGGCAACCTACCCGTCCCGCGATCCGGTTGCTCACCCTGGTGCCACACGGCGGAGCGTGATCGGCCGCGTCCGGTGAACCGGGTGTCGAGGTCACTCAGGCAGCTCCGCGAGCTGGACCGCGCTGAGCCGACCAGCCCTCGTCAAGACCGAATCCAGCGACTCTCGTGGGGGGCCGCCGTAGGCGCCGATCTCGACGTAGAAGCGCCCGTGGACACCGAGAACGGCGACGAACGACTCGGCTCCCGCACCGCCCTCCTGCAGAAGGGCGACCCCAGGCTCGGCAATGCCGGCCGCGATCTCCACGAAACCCCAAAGTGGTGACAGGAGGCGCTCTCGCGTGTAGCGCAGGTATCCGGTGGCGCCGTGGGCGTCGCAGAACTCGTACAGATGCACGATCAGGTCACCGTCGCCGCTGTCCGGTCCGTACCAGAGCCGTTGGTAGCCACGGCGAAACCCGAGACCGGAGAGAACCGCCCGTTCGTCGGGAACGCCGACGAAAAAGGCCGCCAGCCTGAGGTCGGTGGGGCCGGTGTCCTCCGCCGCATCGGGGGCGGGCTCGTAGCCGACGGGCACGTTCTCGGTCAGCAGCGGTTCCAGGGCGGCGGCGGTGCCGTCGTCCACCTCGCAGCGCGTGGACGTCGTGGTCGACGTCTCGATCGTCCTCACGGGCCCGCTGGGGTCGAGTGCGGTCGGTTTGTCAGCCGCGCATGCAGTCAGGGCGAGCAGCCCCACGAGCGCGATGGGGCCCAACTGCCGGTAGACACTCGCGTGACCAACGCCGCGCATCTGGTGAGCCTCCCGGGGCCTCGACGGGGATCTGTCGGCGTTCTAGCTGATCAAGCTGGCCCGGGCCGGCTTGGCCACTGGCTGAGCGTCTCGCCGCTCGGGTCGTCGGGGCCTTGGGCTCTCGATGACCCTTCCGCCCCGACCCGCACCCTGTCATCGGGTTCCTTGTGGAGCTGAGGGGGACTCGAACCCCTGACCCCTTGCATGCCATGCAGTTTGAGGGCATTCCAAGGCGTGCCATTCCGGGCCGCCGACTGCGTCCTCGTGGTGGTCTGGCCGTCGCGTCCGCCCTGCTCAACAAGGGTTCAACGGTCCGCCCGGTGTCAGAACGCAGCCGGATGGTCCGCCTGATGTCGCCAGCCACTGCTGGCTCGATCGAGCCGCCACTGGCTACGTTCGCGGCTACGTAATCAGGGTCTCGACTCGGACCATAGCGACCCCCTCACGCAACCTTCTTGAGGACGGTACGGGTCGCCGTGTAGATGAATGGGCCGGGGAGCTCGGCCAACTCCTCGATCCGGCGCCACTGTGTCATCACGACCTCCAGCTGGCCCCAGACGGTGGACGCGTCGCTGGATGACAGTGCGACCATCCGGCCCTGGTTATCCATCACCGCTGCGATCTCGGCACTGTGCTGCTGGATCTTGCTGTCCCGGGTGACGATGAGAAGGTTCTGGGCGCTGACCAGCGGGATCCAGACGGAATCCTTCGTGCGAGGCGTGGTGATGACGCAGGCAGGTCTTAGTCGCTTGTGGATCGTGATGCCTGGATCGCCGGGGTACGTGATGTCGGAGCGAAGCCCGCCAAGGAGCTTGCCAAGCCCGAGAATGTCGGCATCCAGGTAGAACCGGACGTCGGCCGGCTTCACGCAGCCCGCAGACTCGTCTCAAACGCGTGCGCCCAGTGCACCTCGTCAACCTTGAGGTCGAGCTGCTCGGCAACCTCGTCGAACGTCTCGTCCGCCGCCAGGTGCTCCCAGATGATCTCCGTTTTGATGCCGCCGATCGCTGGTAGCCCGAACCGCTCGTCGGGGCGCATGCGGACCGGCGACCTCGGGTCGCCCGCCGGCCGCCAGCCGACGGCCAGGTCGTCGGCCCACTCGACCCGCTCGACGAATGTCTCCGATGGGGCGGTGAGTGTCGGCTGTCCGTCCGCGATCGCGACGAGCCAGTAGTCGCCTGGCAACCCGGTGGTTTCCTGAACCTCCAGGAGCAGACGTTGTCCGGGTCCGACGAACGGCTTGAAATGCGCCAGCGGGTAGGGAACGCCGAGCTCGTCCCTCAGCTGCTCGATGACGGCCCGCAGCTCTGCCATCGGGACATGAAGCTTGCGCCGATATTGGCGGAGCAGGCCGGCCTCCACGAACTCACCCCAGGTCACGGTCCTGGACTGAGTGGCCTTCGGACGGAGAATCGGCAGGTAATCCCTGTTCCCGCGCGTGCCGCCCTCGAGCCAGTAGTGCAGCGTCCCCTGGGCGACTTGAAGCAGCCGGGCGGCTTCCGCTTCGGCGAACATCTCACGGTCGAGGATGTCGGTTTGCACGTCTGCAGTTTGACTGATCGCGGATGCGCCCGCACGCCTTCAGCGACATACGCGGATGCTAGACGGGGGGTCGAGGCCGACGGCGCAGCCGGCGCCCGAAGGGCTTGGCCTGGGCGGGGCGCACAACACCCCCACCCGTGGAGGTCGGGTTCAGGCGCCGTGGGCGAGCTTGCGGGCTGCCAGGTCAGAGCGGGCCCGCAGGATGTCGAACGGTTCGCCGCGTCCCGAGGACCCGCAACCGATGAAGGCCTCGAGACTGTCAGCACTTTCGGGTAGCTCACGGGGCCCGTAGACGCCTTCGAGCGCTTCGACGGCGACCTCGTCGACGCTGACACCACGACGGGCCGCTTCGGCCGCGAGACGCCCGGCGAGGGGCTCGGGAACCTCGACTGTCATGGTCACGGCCTCCATTGTGCCTCCGATCGGCGGAGTCACAGTGGTGCATGGGTGTGGGACATCACTGATTCGTCCGGGGCGGGGACCGGCGTCGTCGAGCGCGCTCAGGTGATGACGTGAACGGCGATGCCGAGGTCCTCGGCGGCGACGGCCAGATGGCGGCCGACGTTGGCCGGCGTGCCGAAGAACAGCCTGCGACCGTGGACGAGTCCGGCGGCGAGCGTCTCGGCGATGAGCAGGCCGCCGCCGTAGCGGGCGGCCAGGGCGGCGGCGTCGTCGAGCAGGGGCCGGGGGTCGAGGACGCCGAACACCTCGGGGTGTGGGTGGCGGATGCCGTCCCGGCCGGCGTCGCTGAGCTGGGCGAGGATCTGGGAGAGCTGGCCGTCGCCGGGGGCACCCGCTGCAGGAGGCGCCAGTGGCGGCTGGCGGGGAGGGCCAGGTCCTCGTCGTCGGGCAGGGCCTCGGGCCAGGCACCGCCCATGACGCGAACGGCCAGGTACTCGTCGATGACGATCACCGCTCAGCCGCCGCGGCGTAGATCAGTCGTCGTGGTCGCGGCCGCCCAGCACCGGGTCGGCCACTACGTCGGCGTCGAGGGCGGCCTGGAACGCAGGCGCCAAGTCGCCGCTGGTGATGCGGCGCAGGATGTCCCGGTCGGAGTCGCTCAGGCGGGGATCGCCGGCCCGGCGCCGTCGGCGGCGCTGTTCGAGGAGATCCTCACCCACGCTCATGACCTCTATTCTGCCCCACCTCTCCAGCGCCGGAAAGGTCATCCGGCGGAGATGTGAGCCGGGGTTCAAGGCCGGCGGCGAAGCCGGCGCCCGTAGGGCTTGGCCTTGACGCCGGCGGGCGGGTCGGCGCCAGACAATGGAACCCGGCCCAGCGCGCAAGCGCTGGGCTTGCCCGCCCCTGTCACAGTTCGAGACCGAAGCTCCGCACCAGCACCGGGCCCGACCGTTCGATCCCGGGCCGTGGCCGGAGCTGCTCCGGCTGCTGGGCGGCGATGCCGTCGATCCCCTGCCGGGCGACGTCCATTTGGAAGCCCGCTCCGGCAAGCTCACGCTCCAGTCGGTCGAGGCGGCGGAGGGCCTCCGGATGGGCGATCTGGAAATGGCGATGCCCGTAGTACTGACCCTCCAACTCGGCGAACAGCCTCTTGGCCTCCGGCAGCTCCGCCTCGATGCGTGCTCGCTCGGGACCGGCCAGACGCTGGAAGGCCTCCCGCAGGGGTCCCATCTCCCGGCGGCCCGCTCGGCCCGCTGGCGCAGTTGTCGGCGCTCGAGGAGTCCGACGTGGGGCATCTGGGCGCGACAGGCGCGGTGCTCGGTCTCGGCCTGGCGCCAGGCGATGGCGGCCTCCCCCACTGGCGTGCCCTTCCAGACGCCCCACCCCTCGCCCTTGTCCAGATCCGCCAGCTGCATCGTCAGTCGGCGCACCTGTCCCTCGGCCGTGTGGTGCGCGTAGCCGGGGTCCGGCGGGATGACCGCGGCCAGTGCGTCGCGCTCGGCCAGTAGCCGGGCACGGCGCAGGCTGGCCGCGATCGTGTCGTCGGCGGACCTCGATGCCGCGTCGACTTGCCGACCGTCGCCCGGCGTCCCCCGGTCGATGGCCCAGCCGATTCGTCGGGACTGCCCCCACGACCGGCCGAGGTCCTCCGCCGCCTGCTCCACGGAGTCGGCCACGGCGTAGACCGTCGAGCGCTCCCGGGCCCGGCTCATCTTCACGTAGGCCAGCTCCCGGCCTCCGCCGTCCTCGAAGGCATGGGCCCGGGCCACCGTCGCCCCCTGGGCCCGATGCACGGTGAGGGCGTAGCCATGAGCCAGTTTCGTCGGGCCGATGTCGTCGGGCCCGAAGTGCTGGAGACGGCCGTCGTCCATGCGGGCCAGCAGTTCAGTCCGCGTGGGATCGACGGCGTAGACGCGGCCCTGCTCCGAGGTGACCACCGCTCCGTCGGCTCCCGGTGCCAGCGTCACGATGCGGTCGCCGGCACAGTACGGCGTCCCTCCGGGGGCGACCAGCTCGGGGCCCGAGAGGCGACCGAGTGACCGCCACGCGTCACGGCCCCGGGCGTTGAGCTCGGCCACGTTGTCCCGCCGCCAGGCGTACATGGCGGCGTCGGCCCCGGAGGCACTGTCGACTGCCCACCCCGTCACCGTCGCCTCCAGGGCTTCATGACGATCGGGGGAGACTGCGATCCGATCGTTCAAGGCGTACCAGGTCACCGCCTTGGCCACGTCGCCCGAGCGCAGATGGCCGAGCCGGAGTGGTCCAGTACTAGCTGCTCCGACATCCCGGGCCGCCGAGTACCCGGACCGCCTCGCCGAGGGTGTTGACGCCCAGGCGCCCGCGTAACGACGGGCGACTCGGCCTGGCCCGCGGGAACGATCAGATCGACGCCCCCGCCCGCTTCGCCGCCGCCGCCTTGAAGCTCTCGGAATCGTCGCGAGGACAGACTCATGCCGTGCGTCGAGTATCTCCTCCAGGCTGAGGCGGATGGTCGTAGTGGCTCCAGGCTGAGGCGGATGGTCGTGGTCGCCTCGCTAATCGGCGAGAGCGATCGCGTTGGCGCCTTTCGCGCGCTCGAGCCGCACGACGTCGCTAGCTCACCTGGGGCTCGGTCGAGCCGGCGTCGGCGATGACTTTCTCGGAACGGTCGAGGGCGTCGGCAAGGACCGCCTCCAGGTAGTCGCTGGACTGGACGTTGAGCCGGGACACCACGCTGGTGAAGCGCGCTTTGAGTTGAGCGTCGATCCGCTGGTTGAACTGCACCCGACGGCGGGACCGGCCGGACCGGGCTTCCTCGTGGAGGTGATCGAGTCGCCGGTTCGGTAAGTCCATCCCATCATCCTAGCGATGCGCTACAAGCAGTTTGCGTCCGGAATTGCTATTTCAAGTGAATTGCCGTCGCGCTATCCCTTCACTAGAGTTCACGTCTCACAGAATTGATCCGCCGCCTACGACGCCGACCCGGCCACCCTGAGTGGGCCCGGCCTCGTGTGGAGCGGCCTGACCGCCGCCTACTGGCCCAACGCCGTCGCCACCCCGGCCCTGTTCGGGCGGGCGTGGACCCACCAGCGGGTCAGCGTCAACGCCGTGAGCGGCTCGGTCATCCCCGCCGATCCTCCCGCGGCCAACCTCGTGGCCGGGGCCTGGTCGGCCCGCTTCAGCGGCGAGATCACCCTGGACGAGACCAGCACCACCGCCGCCCCCCACGTGTTCAAGCTGGCCCTGACCGGCAGCGCCCGCCTCTTCGTCGACGACGTCCTGGTGGTCGACGCTTCCGCCGCCCATGCCAGCACGACCACGGTGGTGGGCAACTTCGCCAGCGGCATGGTCGGCCGCCACCGCCTGCGCCTCGACTACGCCACCCAGACCGGGGCCGCCCCCGGCCTGGCGCTGGGCCTCGACCCGCCGGGGTCACCCCCCATGGCGTGGGTCGCCGATTCCCGCCTCGCCCCCCGCTTCTCCGCCGGCGCCACCGCCACCACCGACGACGACACCGCCGGGGTCAGTGCCCGGGCCGCCGACGTGCACTATCTCAGCTCGGTCCTCCCCGCCATCTCCCGCCCGGTCCTGCCCGACGTCAGCACCGCCGACCCCGCCGGACTGGCCCTGAAGACGACGGCCACCTACGACACCGGCGGCCTCGACCACTACATGCGCGCCACCAGCCGCACCCTGCCCGCGGGCAACGCCACCACCTTCGACTACTACGCCAAGACGGCCGGCCCCGTGACCAACGGCTGCGCCGCCACCGCCAACCAGGGCGGGGCCCTCAAGCTGCGGACCCACCCCGACCCCGACGGGGCCGGGGCCCAGGCGGCCCGCACCGAACAGTTCGTCTACGACGCCACCGGCCGCGTCGTCGGCTACCGCCAGAACGCGGACACCTGGACCTGCACCGTCTTCGACGCCCGGGGCCGGGTCACCCGCCAGAACTTCCCGGCCGCGGGCCTGGTTCCCGCCCGCCAGGTGGACTACACCTACGTCGTGGCCTCCAGCCTGTTGTCGGTGACGGCGTCGGAGGCGGGGGTGGCCGACAGCACCACGGTGACCCAGCTCGACCTGCTGGGCCGGACCGTGTCCCACACCGACGTGTGGGCCAACACCACCACCACCGCCTACGACCAGGCCGGCCGGCCCGTCACCTCCAACGGCCCCCGGGGCCGCATCGACACCGACTACAGCCCCGCGGGCCGGCCCCAGCACCAGCACCTGGCCGCCCAGAACGCCGGGACCCCGGGCTCGGTGGTGGCCGACGCCACCTATCTCAACGGCGCCCTCGACTCGGCCGCCTACGCCAACGGCAGCTCCCTGGCCGCTATCGGCGACACCGGCGGGCGCGACCGCGCCGGCGGGGCCAAGGTGCTGGCCTGGCAGTTCACCGGCGCAGGCTCCGCGGTCGAGACCATCGCCCGCTCCCAGTCGGGGCGGGTGGTGGACCAGAGCGTCGACGGCACCGACCCCAACCCGTCGGGCCAGAACTACCTCTACGACCCCGTCGGGCGCCTGAACGAGGCGTGGGTCACGGGCCAGCACCTGACCTACTCCTACGCCGCCAACACCTGCGGCGTGGCTGCCGCGGGCAAGAACGGCAACCGCACGGCGACGTCCGTCAACGGCGTCGCCACCACCTACTGCTACGACGCGGCCGACCGCCTCACCTCGTCGACCGACACCGCCGTCGGCTCGCCCACCTACGACGCCCACGGCAACACCGTCACCCTCGGGGCCCAGACCCTGACCTACGACGGCGCCGACCGCCACGTCAAGACCGTCGCCGCCGGGGGCGCCACCGTCTCCTACCGGCGGGACTCGAGCGGTCGCATCGTGGAACGCACCGAGGGCGCCAACGCCGCCGTCCACTACGGCTTCGCCGGACCGGGCGACGGCCCCGGCTTCGTGCTCAGCGCCACCAACGTCGTCACCCAGCGCATGATCGGCCTCCTCGGCGGGGCCTCCGTCACCCAGCAGTCCTCGGGCGACGTGTGGAGCTACCCCAACGCCCACGGCGACGTCATCGCCACCGCCAACGCGGCCGGGGCCAAGCAGGGCTCGACCCTGAGCTATGACCCCTTCGGCGTCGGCGCACCCCCCGACAACGCGGCGGGCAACTACGACTTCGGCTGGCTGGGCCAGGCCCAGCGGGGTGCGGAGCACGGAGCCGGCATCGCCACCATCGAGATGGGCGCCCGCCAGTATGTGCCGGCGCTGGGCCGGTTCCTGCAGGTCGACCCGGTGGAGGGGGGGTCGTGCAACGACTACGACTACACGTGCGGGGATCCTGTCAACTCGTTCGATCTCGCAGGCCACGCCTGTGGCTGGCGCCATCCTGGCGATTGCGTCAAGGCAGTAGTCGACTACGCAAACGCCCGCGACGTTGAACGCCAAGCACAACAATCGGCCGACGCCGGCCACTTGGTTCCCAGCACGAACTCTCTCGCGCAGGCGAGTGCCTTCGTCGCAAAGCACCAGGCTGCAATTGCTCAGGGAGCAACAATTGTGGCAGGAGTGGTTGCTTTGCCCCTGGAGGGTGAATTGGCCATAGTCGCCGCCGGCAGCTCCGCCATATTTTCACTGGCAGCGACCTCTGATTCGAAATGCTCTGGAAAGGCGACGTCGAATCAGATTTCGTCTGGTGTGCTTGGCGTGGTGACAGCGGGCCTCGCCGGAAACCCCGAGCTAAATGGTGCTGCCAACATCACAGTAAAGGCGATCGGATTAGGCTCTTCGGTAAGTGTTCTTGCTGGCGGATGCGGATGAACAGGGAGCCAACCTGGCGAGACTTTCTGACTCAGAAGGTTCGCAGCAAGGATGGCAGGTGTTTGTACTGCGGGCTTCAAAGCGCTCATCGATTGTCCTGTCCCGTCCTAAGGGCGCGATGCCTAGTCGGCTTTCTCGCTGTCCTCGTAGTTCCGGGAGCGGTATGGGCCTCTACTACCGTCGGGGTTTATCGCGGCCTGAATGTTCCGATATATGGAGCATTTCTGTTCGCCGTAGTCGTTCTCTTCCTTATCGCAGTGACGAGTTCGAGACGAAAGCGTAAATAGGAAATGTTGTCTAGTGGTCGTGGTCGTGGTCGTTGCCGACCAGCATCATTATAGCGCCCGACCGGAACGCACGCATACATCTGCCACTTGCGACAATCTCGGGAATTACAAGCGTGGGAGTCCCAAGTCGCTGACGATGAGACACCCCTGCCAAGCAGAGAGGGTAGCTACCTCCCTCGCATTCGTCGGCGCTGGGGCGGCCGCCACTAAGTATCTTACGAAACTTCCCGGAGTGCAGGCGGCAGTCGGAGGTGGGCTGGTGGCTGGCAGTTATGAGAATGGCGGGGAATTCACACCTTGCTTATGACCGCAGTAGGGGAGAAACTAACGATGACCCGCATAAATAAGCCTATCGCTCGGGTTGCTCTCGATCATACCTTTATATTCTCGTTCAATATCGGCTTATTGATAGTCGCTTGGAGTACATTCCTATTCCGCAGCTTCGTCGTCGGCGTGCTATGTGGCGTTGGGGCCTTCATTGCAAGCCTACTCTGTTGGATTCCTAAGTACGGGCCATTAAGAAAGTACGTGGAACGGCATTACGACGACCCCCGCTGAGGATATCGCGGGGTGAGTCCTGGCTAACGAGAGCCATTTCGTCCTAGCCGCCCAGCTGACACCTGCGGCGGACCCCGACCTATATCGGACCTCTTCTGTCGCCAAGTGGACCTTTGGTCCATGCCCGAAGGACGCTGCGCGAGAAGTATCCTCCGAGTGATTCGAACGCCAAACGGGGTCGCGCGCTACCGGCGCTCGGTTGAGTTCAGCCAGCGAACGGCAGAGCGGTCTGGTCGCCTCTTCCACGCCGACTCTGGCGCTGGATTGGCTTCGCCGTCGGCTTGATGGTCTCTTCCGTACACACCGTCGGGGCGGTCGGCTGCCGGCGATTAGTACCGATCAGACCACCGGTGCGCGATGTGACCCGAAGCGAGAACCGCTCCTCGAACAGGACGGTAGGCACCCGGAGCAGCCGCCCGACGTGGATAACCGGCAAGCCCTCCGCCCCGCCGGAGTCGAGCCACCGGTTGGCCAGCTCGTAGCCCGTCGTTCGGCCAACTCGGAGAATCCTGGCCGCCTCCTCGACGGTCAGCATGTCGGGTACCTCGCTCATGTGCGACCCTCTTGTCATTCGTCCCGCTGATCGATCTGTGGGGGGAATGATAGGTTCTCCACAGGTCGTGCACAACCCCTCCGTTGATCGATCTGTGCGGGCCCTGAACTAGGATTCGCTTGTGCCGAGGCGTGCCAAGCCTGTCCCGCTGAACTGGACGCCCAACCAGATCGTCGCCTTCAACGTGGCGAAGGCGCGCATGCTGCGAGGCTGGACCCAGGAGGAGGCGGCAAAGGCGATCGCCCCTTACCTAGGGACGCTCCTCTCCACCGCCAGCTTCTCGGCCATCGAGCGATCAATCGACGCCGGCCGGGTGCGGGAGTTCAACGCCGACGAGATCGTCGCCCTGGCTCGGGGATTCAGACTCCCGATCGGCTGGTTCTTCACTCCGCCGTCGGTGTGGGAGCGCGCCTGGGTAGCGACGCCGGATACCGGCGACCGGGGCCTCGACCCCGAGGTGATGATGGATCTGGTGCTCGGGACCCCGGACACCCTGGAGGACTGGAAGCAGTACCTCCTTTCGTGGCCGAACCCGGCAGTCCGCGCCCGGTACCTCCCGGACGGGAAAATCGAGCATTTGGGCCGCGTCCAGGAGGATGTCCACCCCCGCCTTGACGAACATCTGCGTCTCCGGTTCCGGACGCTGTTGCGTCACCACTTCGGCAGCGTCGACCAGGCCGACAAGACATTCGCGAGCTTACGAGCCTTCCTCGCCGATCTGGACGATCCGGTACCTGACAACCCAGAAGCGGCGACGCCGGTGAAGGAGGAACCTGCGCCACCTGCCGCCACCTCCGGTTAGGGCGCGTTGGCGGACGTACGGGCTCGGGCTCCGTGTTGCAACAACCGGTCCCAGGCATCTATGGCGTGCGGCAGCGACGGACGGACTGTGTGGCGGTAGCCCTGCGTGGTCCGGGTGTCGACGTGGCCGGCGAGGTCCGCCACCTTCACCAGGTCGTCGAGCTGGTCCGCGACGAGCGACACGAACGAGTGGCGCAGCTCGTAGGTCGTCCAGTCGGAGCCGAGGCCGGCACGCGCACACAACTGTTGAAATGCCCGCCTGAGGTTGGACAGCGTCATCGGGGTGCCGTTGCGGGTGCAGAACACGAAGCCCTCGTCCTCGTAGAGGCCGAGGAGGCGCATCTCGTCGCGGTGGCGCCGCAGGGCGGCGACCAGGAGCGGGTGCAGGCCGATGCGGCGTCGGCCCCGCTCCGTCTTGGGCGCTACCTGGCCGGCGTACTTGTCGTCGATCTCGAGGGCGCGCTCGAGGACGTGGATGTTGGGCGAGTCGGAGTCGATGTCGACCAGCGGCCACCGGAGGCCGGCCAGCTCACCGGGGCGCAGACCGCACATAAGGCCAGTGAGCCACATGGCGGGACGAGCGTCGGTGGGGATCGCGTCCACCAGGAGACGCTGGGCCTGGTCGATGGTGAAGCTCTTGCGGGGCTTGGACTCCCGGCGCTCGGGGAGCAGGACGTCGGCCGCGGGGTTGACCTTGATCCGGCGGTGACGCAATCCGTGCTGCAGGGCCTGGTTGAGGTAGTTCCACGTGCGATCGACGGTGCTGGTGGCGTAGCCCTGCTTCGCCATGTCGGCGAACAGCTTCTCCAGCCGCTCGGTGGAGGTGCGCTCGACCCAGAGCTTGCCGACGACAGGTCGCACGCTCGTGGCCAGCAGCTGGCGGGCGTTGGTGATGGTGTTCGGGGACTTGGTCCGGGCATGGCGGGAGCTGCGGGTCGGGGCCACGTTGGGGCAGCCGTCCTCGAACCAGGCGTCGAGCACCTCGTCGAATGTCGCCTGGCGGGTACGACGAGGACCCGGTTCTAGCGACTGCGCCCGCAGCGCGAGGAGCTCGTCGAGATCGCGCTGGGCGTCAGCCTTCTCTACCCGCTCAACCTTGCGGCGGGAGCCGTCGGGGAACCGCACCCAGGCCATCCATCGCCCCGCCGTTTCGTTCCACCGCACAGTCGGCCGCTGTGCCATCCGCCTACCTCCTGACGTAGCCAACGAGCGAAAGGCTACGCTCAACCTGGCTACGTTTTCCAGGATACTCGGGAGGCCTACCCAGCGTATGGCCTCTGACCTGGGCTTTTCTTGTGGAGCTGAGGGGACTCGAACCCCTGACCCCTTGCATGCCATGCAAGTGCTCTACCAACTGAGCTACAGCCCCGGAAGTCGGGACTCACCCTACCAGTGGCCTGGTACCGCAGATCGACGGTTACGCCGGCTCCCGCCCCCCGGCCGCGCCTCGTATGACCTTCTCGAAGGCCGCCGGCGCCTCCAGTTGGGGGAGGTGACGGGCGCCGTCGACGACCTCCACCCGCGCCCCCGCCCGTTCGCCCAGCACGGCCGCCGCCAGTTGCCGCCACCGAGGGCTGGCGGACCCGACGGTCGCCACCAGGGCGACATCGGTCAGGCGGGCCAGGTCGGCGTCGGTGGGGGCGAACTCGATGAACGCCGGCACCTCGGCCCGGATCACCTCGCACCGGTGGGCGATCGCCTCCCGGGCCCACGGTGGCAGCGCCGCCAGCCGGTCCTCCCCCACCAGGCCCGCCATGAACTCGAGCACGCCCTCAGGTCCGCGGCCGGACGCGGCCAGGCGGGCGGCGGCGGCCTCCAGGGCGGCGTGGAGGTCGGGCGCCAACGGGCCGAAGACCGGTTCGTGGACGACGGCCGCCCGCACGACCGACGGCGCGGTCATGGCCAGGGCCAGCACCAGAGTCGCCCCGCCCGACACACCCACCCACGTCGCCTCCGCCACCCCCCGGGACCCGGCCAGCTCCAGCAGGTCGTCGACCTGCTCCGCCACCGACGCCGACGCCGGCACGTCCACCTCCGACGGGCCGTAGCCCCGGCGATGGGGCACGAGGACCCGGTGGTCGGCGGCGAGGGCCGCGGCCACGTCGGCGAACGCCCACGCCCCGATCCCCACCCCGTGCACCAGGATCACCGCCGGGCCGTCCCCGACGTCCGACGACGTTGTCAGCGGCACCCTCACCAGCCGGTGCGGCACCGCTCCACGGCGCAGCCGACGGCGACGATCAGGTCCTCCCGCCACGGGGCGGCGACCAGCTGCAACCCCACGGGCAGCCCCTCCGACCACCCGCACGGCACCGACAGGGCGGGGAAGCCGGTGAGGCTCCACAGGATGGCGTTGCGGGACAGGAGCATGAGGTGGCGGGCGAAGTCGTCCACCGGCGGGGCGATGGCGGGCACCGTCGGCATGGCCAGCACGTCGAAGTCGGCGAAGATCCCCAGGAAGCCGGCGGCCAGGTCGGCCCGCAGCGTCTGGGCGTCGAGGTACTCGAGCGCCGACAGCTCCCCCGCCGCGTCCAGCTGGTCGGCCACCTCGTCCCAGTACTGCGACCGGTCGAGGCCCAGCCGGCGGTGGAAGGCGGCCGCCTCGCACCGGCTGACGAGCAGGCCGGCGGCGTTGGCCGCCTCCAGGTCGCCGGCGGTGGGCCGGGCCGCCGACGAAACCACGCAGCCCATCGCGGCCAGGCCGTCGAGCGCCTCCCGAACGCACGCCTCCACGCCCGGCTCCGCCGCCGCGAAGGCCGCCTCCGGCACCCCGACGCGCAGCCCCGCCACCGACGTCCCCGCCCGGTCGACCAAACGGTCGGCCGTCCGTCGTTGGCGGAGGACGTCGACGACGAGAGCCGCGTCCGCCACCGACGACGTGATGGCGGCGACGTGGTCCATCGTCCACGACAGGGGGACGACACCCCCGGTGGGGACTGACCCGTACGTCGGCTTGAACCCGACCACGCCCGACAGCGCCGCCGGGACCCGGATCGACGCCCGGGTGTCCGTCCCCAGCGAGGCCAGGCCCATCCCGGTGCTGACGGCGATGGCGGACCCCCCGCTCGACCCGCCCGGGATGCGGGACTGGTCGTGGGGATTGCGGCTCTGCGGCGTCGTCACCCCCAGAGCGAACTCGTGGGTCGACACCTTGGCCAGCACGATGGCGCCCGCCGACCGCAGCCGGGCAACCCCCACCGCGTCCACCGCGGGCACGTCGTGGTAGGCGGCCGACCCGCACCTGGTCGGGGCCCCGGCCACGTCGATGATGTCCTTCACCGTCACCGGGATGCCGTGCAGCGGACCCCGCCAGTGGCCGGCGGCGGCCTCGGCGTCGCAGGCGGCGGCCTCGGCCAGGGCGGCGTCGTCCATCAGGTGGACCACCGCCATCAGCTCGGCGTCGTGCTTCTCCACCGCCAGCAACGAGTCCTCCACCAGCTGCCGGCTGGTGACGACACCGGCCCGGAGGTCGGCGGCCGCGGCCAGCACCGGGCCGGTCTTTGGCGCGTCCGGGTCGCCAGGCGACCACGGCGCGCCAACGTCGGACGGGCCGGGCGGGACGTAGTCGTAGGCCGGGCGACGGTCGGCCCGCGCCGGCCGGTAGCCGGCCACCAGCTCCCGGGCCGCGGCCACCGACTGGCGGCCGAGGCTGCCGGTGGGCCTCAACCGGCGCCCAGGACACTCAGGAGCGCGCTCGACGGTGCCACCGCCCCGAACACCCCGCCCTGCATCTTCACCATCGACAGCGCGGCCAGGTAGTTGTCGAAGTCGGTGGCGCCGGTGCAGTCCTCCAGCAGCAGGCACTCGTAGCCCCGGTCGTTGGCGTCCCGCATGGTGGTGTGGACGCACACGTCGGTGGTGATGCCGGTGAAGATCAGGTGGCTGATGCCCCGGGTCCGCAGCAAAAGGTCCAGGTCAGTGGCGTAGAACGACCCCTTGCCCGGCTTGTCGATGATCAGCTCGCCCTCGATGGGCGCCACCTCGGGGACGATCTCCCAGCCCGGCTCGCCCCGGGTGAGGATGCGGCCGCAGGGGCCGGCGTCGCCGATGCCGGCGCCGATCCGCTTCGACCGCCACAGCTTGTTGGGCGGGCAGTCGGCCAGGTCGGGACGGTGGCCCTCCCGGGTGTGGATCACCGTCATCCCCACCGCCCGGCAGGCAACGAGGACCGCGGCCGTCGGCTCCAGGCCGGCCCGGGTGAGCTTGAGGTCGTAGCCCATGGTGTCGACGTAGCCGCCGGGACCGCAGAAGTCGACCTGCCAGTCGATGCAGACCAACGCCGTCCTGGCCGGGTCGACCGCCCCGTCGTAGGGCCAGGGATAGGGGTCGGCCGCAACTGTTCCGTAGGTCATGGCTGCTCCTCGAGGAGTGCGTCACAAAGGTCGGTGGAGGTGCCGAGGGCACCGAAGATGCCGCCGGACATGGTGATGCTGGCCAGCGCCCGGGCCCCGACGTCGGGGTCATGGAACGCGACCGCGTCGGTCAGGGCCAGGCACTCGTAGCCGCGGTCGTTGGCCGCGCCGAGGGTGGAGTACACCGCCGACTCCAGCCCCAGGCCGCCGATGCCCAGCCGGTCGATTCCCCGCCGCCGGAGCTCGACGTCGAGGACGCTGCCGGAGAACCCCGACATCCCGACGCAGTCGACGACCACGTCGCCGGCGGCGATGGTGACGGCCAGGTCGCCCCCCCGCTCGCCCTCCCGGGGACCGGGGCCGCCGAGGCACGAGTGGTGCAGCACCACCACGATGCCGCCGGCGTCGCGGACGACCTTGGCCGCCTTGCGCAGGTTGCTCAGGACTTCGTCGCTGTCGACCGTGCAGGCCGCGAACCACGCCTGGCCCCCGGCCACCACCAGCGCCAGTCGGGCGGGATCGAGGATCCCGTCGTAGGGCCACGGGTAGGGCCGGGTGCCGGGGACGTGGGTCGGGTGCACGATCAGCGACCGGCCGGCTACGTCGGGAGCTTGCCGACGACGCCCTGGACGAAGAACGCCGGGCCCTCGATGGTGACGTAGTCGGGCGTGGTGCCGGCGGCGAAGATGACCTTGCCGTCCTGGTCCATGACCGGGCCCTTGAAGGGCGAGCCGTCGGGCAGGGCGATGGCGGCCCGGGCGGTGTCGATGAGGGCCTTGGTCTCGTCCGTCACCGACGGGCCGTACTTCGACTGCACGAACGGGTTGTCGCCGGTCTTCAGGCCCACCCGGTAGTTGTCGTTGTACTTGGAGCCGGTGAAGTCGCCCGCCAGGGTGGTCTTGACGATGTCGACGTAGAGCGGTCCCCACGCCCACTGGGAGCCGGTGAGCCAGCCCTTGGGGGCCAGGGCCGAGCCGTCGGCGTGGTAGCCGACGGTGAACGCCCCCGCGGCCTCGGTCTTCTCGATGATGGTCTTGGTGCAGTCCTGGTGCTGGGTGATCACGTCGACGCCCTCGGACAGCAGGCTGTTGGCCGCCTCCGCCTGCTTGGCCGGGTTGCACCAGTCGGAGGTGGCGACGGTGAACGTCTGGACCGCGGGGTTCACCGACGCCGCGCCCAGCTGGAAGGCGCTGATGTTCTCGGTGGTCTGGGGGATCGGGAAGGCGTAGACGTAGCCCAGCTTGTTGGACTTGGTGGCCTTCCCGGCGGCGATGCCGGCCAGGTAGACGGGCTCGTACACGGTGCCGAAGTAGGTGCCGAAGTTGGGGGCGACGGTGCCCTTGATCAGGTTGCCCTGCTGGATCACGACCACGTCGGGGTGGGCGGCGGCGACCTTGGCCGCGGGGTCGAGGTGGCCGTAGCTGGTGGCGAAGATGATCTTGGCGCCCTTGGAGATCATGTCCTCCATGACCCGGGTGGCGTTGTCGTCCTCGGGGACGTTCTCGGCGGTGAGCACCTTGAGGTCGGGGAACGCCTTGGCCACCGCCTGGCTGCCGTCGTAGGCGGCCTGGTTGTAGCCGACGTCGTCCTTGGGACCGACGAAGATGAACCCGACGGCCTTGCCGCCAGTGCCGGGCGCGGTGGCCACCGGGGTGGTGTCCCCCGAGGTGGTCTCGGTGGTGGAGCCGTTGCTGCTGCACGCCGCGGTCGCGAGGGCCAGGACGGCGAAGGTCGCCGCTCCCAGCCGCCATCGTCTGGTCATCGCTTGCTCTCCTTGGTGTCTGGTCGGGGGTGTCTGGTCGGGTTCGGGTTCATGAGGCGGGGGCCATCTCGAAGACCTTGCGCAGCCCCTCGGGGGCGGCGTGGAGCCGCTTGCGGCCCAGGAAGATCAGGACGAGGACGGTGACCACGTAGGGCAGGGCGTCGAGGGCGAACTGGTTGATGCCGATGCCCCGGGCCTGGAGCGCGGGCGAGAGGGCCAGGCAGGCACCGAAGAGATAGGCCCCGGTGACGCACTTCAGGGGGTGCCAGGCGGCGAAGATCACCAGGGCCACGGCGATGAAGCCCCGGCCCGCGGTCATGTTCTCGAACCAGGCGTTGGTGTAGGCGGTGGCCAGCTGGGCCCCGCCGATGCCGGCCAGGGCGCCGCCGCCGCACACGGCCAGGTACTTCACCCGCAGGGGCGAATGCCCGTAGGCGGCGAGGACTTCCTCCCGCTCGCCCGCGGCCCGCACCAGCAGCCCCCACCGGCTGCGGTAGAGCAGCCACCACATGGCCGGGCCGACGGCGTAGGACAGGTAGGTGAGCGGGTCGTGGTCGAAGAAGATCTCGCCCAGCCAGGGGATGCTGGACAGGCCGGGGATGGCGATGGGGTGGAAGGCGTTGATCGACTCGCGGACGTAGGAGGCGCCGAACAGCGACGTCAGCCCGAGTCCGAGGAAGAGCACGACCAGGCCCGTGGCCAGCTGGTTGGCCTTGCGGGACAGGACCAGGACGGCGTGGATCAGGGCCAGCAACCCGCCCGCCGCCGCGCCCGCCAGTAGGCCCGCCCACGGGCTGCCCGTCTGGGCCGTGACCGCGTAGGCGGACAGGGCGCCCACCAGCATGCAGCCCTCGGTGCCCAGGTTGATCACCCCCGCCCGCTCGGAGAGCGTCTCTCCCAGGGCGGCGTAGAGGATCGACGTCCCCCCTCGCACCGCCCCCACCATCACCTGCAGGAGCAGGTCCATGCCGGCCTCCCTTCGCGGTTCATGCCGGGGTCCCTTCGAGGGCGGCCGGGACGGCCGGGATCGCATTCGCCGCAGGGTCGGGGTCGACCGACCGGGACTTGAGCTGGCCCCGTCCCATGACGGCCAGGAGGATGAGGCCCATGAGCACGTTGACCGCGGCTGCCGGCAGGCCCGAGTCGAGCTGGAGGCTGTCGCCGCCGATGGCGATGGCCGCCAGCAGGACCGCCGCCCCCGCCACCTTCACCGGCGAGTGGCGGGCCAGCCAGCTGGCGAGGAAGGCGATGTAGCCGAAGTTGAGGGTCATGCCCGGGCGCAGCTTGAGCTCGGCCCCGGCGAAGTGGACCATCCCGCCCAGGCCGGCCATGGCCCCGCCGACGAGCATCGCCGACATGAGCAGCCTGGCCACGGGCAGCCCGGCCCGGCGGGCCGCCTCCGGGTTGCCGCCCACCACCCGGAGCCGGAAGCCCCATGTGGTGTACCGGAACAGGGCCCAGATCACGGCCGTGGCCGCCACCGCGATGAACACGCCAGTGTGGACCCGGCTGGTGCCGATGAGCGGCAGCCGGGCGGCGGCGGCGAGGGAGCGGGTGGCGGGCTGGCCCGAGCCGTTGGGGTCCTTCCACGGCTGGTAGATCAGGTAGAGCATGAGGTCGATGGCGATGTAGTTGAGGAGCAGGGTGGTGATGGCCTCGTTCACCCGCACGGTGAGGCGGAGGAGCCCGGCGATTCCCGCCCACAGGGCGCCCGCGGCCGCCGCCGCCAGCATCATCACCACGACCATGGCCGAGCCGGGCAGGGTCGCATCCAGGGCCAGGGCCACGCCGGCGGCCGCGACCGCGCCCACCACCACCTGGCCCTCGCCGCCCACGTTCACCAGGCCGGCCCGGGCCGGGATGGCCACCGCCAGGGCGGCCAGGACGAGGGGGGCGGCCTTCACCAGGACCTCGCCGAACGACGTGGTGTCGGCCAGCGACCGCCACATGTCGGCGTACATGGCCAGCGGGTTGGCGCCCTTGGTGAGCACGAACGCGCCGAAGAGGGTGAGGGCGGCGGCGTAGGCGACGGCCAACCGTCCCGCGCCCCGGGCCAGACGCAATGCCCGCGGGTTCATGCCGCGCCCCGGAGCATGAGCTCGCCGATGGCGTAGCGGTCGACCTCGCTCGGGCGCACGATGCCGGCCACGTGGCCGGCGTGCAGCACCAGCACCCGGTCGGCCAGCTCCAGCAGCTCGTCGACGTCCTCCGAGATCATCAGCACCCCGGCCCCGGCCGCCCGCCGCTCGAGCAGGAGCTCCTGGGTGCGGCGGGTGGTGGCCACGTCGAGCCCCCGGCTGGGATAGGCGGCGACCACCAGGGTCGACTCCCGGGCCAGCTCCCGGGTGAGCAGCACCCGCTGGATGTTGCCGCCCGACAGACTGGCCACCTGGCGGTGGTAGGCGGCCATACGCAGCTGGGTCTCCGCATCCTGGGTGGCCAGCCGCTTCTTCACTGCCGCCCAGTCGATGCCGAGCCCCTTGCGGGGAACCTTGAGGTCGCCCAGGGCCATGTGCTCGGCGATGGTGAGGCCGGGGACGACCGAGTCGGCCACCGGGTCCTCGGGGATGCCGACGGCGCCCGCAGCGAGGGCGGCGCGGGGCCCGCCCTTCAGCAGCTCGATGCCCGCCACCAGCACCGATCCGTCGACCGCGGGACGCAGGCCCATGGCCACCTCGTACAGCTCCCGCTGCCCGTTCCCGGACACGCCGGCCACGCCCACCAGCTCGCCGCTGTAGACGGTGAGGTCCACGTTGGAGAGGGCCAGGTGGCCCCGGTCACCCTTCACCGACACCCCCCGCAGCTCGAGGGCGGGGGTGGCCGCGGAACGGGGGGCGGGGCGGGTCTTGGGCAGGGCGGGGACGGTGCGCCCCACCATGGCGCTGATCAGCTCCCGGTCGTCGAGGGTCGTGGGGTCGACACCGCCGAGGATGACCTTGCCGCCCCGCAGCACCGTGACCCGGTCGGCGATGGCGCGGGCTTCGTGCAGCTTGTGGGTGATGATGACCACCGAGAGGCCGCGGGATCGCAGCTGGCGCAAGCCGGCGAAGAGGGTGTCGACCTCCTGGGGGGCGAGCACGCTGGTGGGCTCGTCGAGGATGACGAGCTTGGCCCCCGCCATCAGCACCTTGAGGATCTCCACCCGCTGGCGCTCGCCGATGGAGAGGTGGCGGACGAGCACCTGGGGGTCGCACGACAGCCCGTAGCGGGCGGCGGCCTCGTCGATCTGGCGGGCGAGACCGGCCCGGTCGAGGCGGAAACCCTTCCCGGGCAGGGCCAGGGCGACGTTCTCGGCCACGGTCAGCGCCGGCACCAGGCGCAGGTCCTGGAACACCATGCCGATGCCGAGGTCACGGGCCACGGCCGGCGAGTCGATGCTCACCTGCGAGCCGGCGAAGCGCATCTCGCCCGAGTCGGGCCGGTAGACGCCGTAGATCAGCTTCATGAGGGTGCTCTTGCCGGCGCCGTTCTCCCCCAGCAGGGCGTGGACCTCGCCCGCCCGCACCTCGAAGTCGACCGAGTCGTTGGCCACCACCTCCCCGAAGCGGCAGGTCATGTCCCGAACGGTGAGTAGGGCCTGGGCATCGGTCGTTCGGACCGGCTCCTGGACGAGGGTCATGACGGGACCTCCTCGGGACGTGGGGTGTGACGGTTCATGCGCGCATCGCGCCCTGGCCACTGGCCATGCGGGCCAGGGCCTGGGCCGCCCGTTGCTCGACGACGGCCATGGACTCGCCCAGGTGGAGACTGAAGCGGTCCACCGCGAGCGGCATGTCACCGTCCAGCACCGCCTCGAGGATCTCCAGGTGCTGGACCACGGTGCGCTCCACCCGCTCGCCGGTGAGGAAGTCGTGCATCCGGACGACCCGGATGCGCTCATTGACCACCCGGAGCAGGTCGGCCAGCGACGGGTTCCCTGACGCCGCGGCCAACCGCACATGGAAGTCCTCGTCGAGGGCGACGAAGCCGGGGTCGGGCTCGGGCTGCTTGTCGGCCAGCACCAGCCACTCGTCGCGGAGGAGCTCGAGGTCGGGCCGGTCGTGGCTGGTGCCGTGTTCTGCCGGGCGGCGCAGGGCCTGGAGCTCGAGGGCCATCCGGACTTCGTAGAGGTCGTGGACCTCGTCGACGGCGGGGGCGATGGGCCGGTAGCCGCCCTCGGGGTGGGGCCCGATCAGCCCCTCGGCGTGGAGCCGGAGCAGCGCCTCCCTGACCGGGGTGCGGGACACGCCCAGGAGCGACGCCAACCGCTCCTCCCCGAGGCGCAGGTGCAGGGGGAAGTCGCCCATGAGCAGGCGCCGCTTGAGCTCGTCGTAGGCGTGCTCGCGGCGCAGGACGCCCGAGCACCCGTCTGTATACACGACCGCATCCATGCAGGCCGGAGCGTACGGAGGCCCGATTGCCGCCCTATCTCCGGCAATTTACGGTCCGGGGTCGCCTGCCTTGCACTCCGGTGACATCCCGGGACCGGATCGTCGGGGCCTACTCGGCGTTTCTCCGTGGCTCCCACACGCCGAAGACGAGGAACACGGCGAGCAGTTCGTCGGCCGACAACCCGCCGGCACCGGCCGTCAGCACCCGCTTGGCACGGGTGCCGACACGGTCGTACTCCACTTCGAGGGGGCCCACCCGTTTGACCCTCGAGCCCAGCCGGCCGTAGTCGATGTCGTAGGGGCCCAGCCGCCGGGCCCGGGTCCCGGCCACGTCGTAGTCGACGGCCCAGCCGCCGACGCTCGCCACCCGGCTGCCCAGCCGGTCGTAGTCGAGCACGGAGTCGCCAACGGCCGACAGGCGGCTGCCGAGCCGGTCGTACTCGAGCTCGAGGTCGCCCAGCCGGGCCGGGCGGCTGCCGAGGCGGTCGTAGGCGATGTCGACGGGGCCGATGGCCACCAGCCGGGATCCGACGCGGTCGTAGGCCAGCTCGATGACGCCCATCGCTCCCGCCTCTCGCTAGAGCACCGCGAGGGGATCGCGGCCGACGAACGCGGCCAGGCGTTGGTAGGCGTCGGCGTCGTCGGGGGCCTTCAGCTCGTCGGCGAAGACGCCCTCCTGGCGGCCGAACTGGGTCGTCAGCATCTGGGCGTTGGCCAGGGCCACCTCGGCCAGCTCGGGGTCGAGCTCGACCTTGGAGTTGGTGGCGCGGGCGAGATCCCAGCCGTGGGCCACGAACTCGATGATGGCGATGGCGGCCGCCAGGTGGCCGTCGGGGGACCCGAAGGCGAGGTCCCAGTCCTGGTCCATCACGCCGGGCCGGCCGAGGGCGATCTTGAGCTTGGCCGCCTCCTGGGCGTAGGAGACGGCGGCGTCGTACTTCACCCGGTCGACGCCGAACTCCTCCAGGTTGAACTTCGCCCCCATGGCCCCCTGGGAGAACATGTGCAGCGACGAGATGAGGTGGTTGACCACGTCGCGGACGTTCCACTCCGTGCAGGGCGTCGACAGGCCCAGCTGCCCGTAGCCCAGGCTGGAGATGATCCTGCCGGTCTGCTCGACGGCCCGGATCAGGATCTTGCTCGAATCGTTGTCCATTGCCCTGTTTGTAACACCGTCCGGGACGGCTCCCGGTCAGGACAGGCGGGTGAGCTCCACCGAGACGCCCAGCGCCTCCGCCGGACCACCGTGGTAGATGCCGTGGAGCGGTGACAGGTCGGAGTAGTCGCGGGCCCGTCCCACCACCACGTGGCGCTCGGCCACGGCCCCGTTGGTGGGGTCGAAGGCCTGCCAGTCGCCCGTCCACGCCTCGATCCAGGCGTGGCTCTCGCCGGCCAGCCTGGTACCCAGCTCCGCCTCCTCGTGGGGGTGGAGGTAGCCGGACACGTAGCGGCAGGGGACGCCCGCCGCCCGCAGCAGGGCCAGGGTGACGTGGGCGAAGTCCTGGCACACGCCGCTGCCCTGGCGGAGGACGTCGGGCGCCGGCGTCGACACGTCGGTGGTGCCCTTCTCGTAGCGGAGGCTGCCCTTCACCCACTCGACGGCCGCCTCGCACGCAGCCGCGGGCGACGACTCCCGCAGGAACGGCTCGGCCGCGGCCCGCACGTCGTCGTCGACGGGGACGAGGGTGGTGGGCGCCAGCAGCTCGGCGAAGCGGTCGCGCAGGTCGGGCTGGGCCAGGTCGAGCCAGCTCGCCGGCGTTTCCGGCGGGTCGGGAAGGCCGGACGTCTCCACCACCGACGTGCCCGTCACCGACAGCTCGATGTGGGGTACCTGGATGTCGAAGGCGTGGACGAGCGTGCCCCAGTAGTCCCAGTAGCGGAAGGCGACGGCCGACGGGCTGACCGCCACCGACGACTCGAGCACCAGCTGCCGGTCGCTGGAGATGGGCGTGATCCGGGCCTCGTTGTACGACGACGTGACCTCCCGCCGGTAGTGGTAGCCGGTGGTGTGGGTGATGGCGATGCGCCAGGCCATCAGTCCCTCACCCCCGCAAACTCCACTCGAGGGGCGCGGCCTGGCGGAAGAAGCGCCGGGCGACCGCGTCGCCCGCCTCGTGGCAGGCCGTCTGCAGCGATCGCAGGTGGCCGGGGAGGTCGGCCACCAAGTCCTGCAGGCGGCGGAACTCGAGGTCGGACCGGGCCCGGCCCACGATGCGCAGGGCCTCGTCGTCGAGCCCGGCCCGCCCCGCGTTGGGTTGCAGCTCGGCCAGGCAGTTCTCGGCCACGCCCAGGGAGTGGATGGCGGAGCGGGGGAAGAGGCGGTCGAGGAGCAGGAACTCGGTGACCAGGTCGGCCGTCACCGCCCGCCGGTAGGTGCGCAGGAACGCCTCGTGGGCCGAGCAGCAGCGCAGGGTGGCCACCCAGTCCCCCGGCTCCTCGGCGTCGTGGAGGCCGGCCGAGAGCATGCGGGCGGTCATGTCGACCCGCTCCAGGCTGCGGCCGAGGACGAGGAACCGCCAGCCGTCGTCGCGGCTCATGGTGGAGTCGGCCAGGCCGGAGAGGATGGCGGCCCGCTCCTTGACGTAGGAGAACATGGCATGGGGGCCGATGGCCTCGGCCCGGGCCACCATGGCCGGGAGGGCGTTGTGGGTGGCGTTGAGGCACTCCCACATCTCCGACGAGATGGCGTCCCGGGCGCCGCGGGCGTTCTCCCGGGCGGCGCTGAGAGCGCCCGCGATCGAGGTGGTGTCGGGGGTGGCGAAGGCGAGGGTCTGGAGCATCTCGCCGGCGTTGCACGAGGCGTCGTCGGAGCTCACGCCCATGACCCCGAGGAGGGCCCGGCAGGCGGCGTCCTCCTCCACCGACGGGTCCTCCAGCCGGCGGTGGACGTGGACGTCGAGGATGCGGGCCGTGTCCTCCGCCCGCTCCACGTAGCGCCCCATCCAGTAGAGCGACTCCGCGATCCGGCTCAACATGGTCGACTCAACATGGCTGCGTCCCCCCGGCCTGGTTCTGCTGCCGGGCCTGTTGCTGCTGCTGGGCGGCCTGGGGGACGGCGGGGCCCGGGTCGAGGGGGTTGCCGGGCTCGGGCGGGGCCAGTGGCGCCGTCGGCAGGCGCCGGGGCCGGCTGGCTCTCAGACCGCCGGGCTCGGCCAGGACCCAGGTGTCCTTCGACCCGCCGCCCTGGCTGGAGTTGACCACCAGGCTGCCCTCGGGCAGGGCCACCCGGGTGAGGCCGCCGGGCACGACCCACACCCGGTCGCCGTCGTTGACCGCGAACGGCCGCAGGTCGACGTGGCGGGGCCGTAGGTGCGACCCGACGTGGGTGGGCGACGTCGACAGCTGCACCACCTCCTGGGCGATCCATCCCCGCGGGTTCGACAGCAGCTCCGTCCGCAGGTCGTCGAGCTGCTGGCCGGTGGCGGCGGGCCCGATGACCAGCCCGTAGCCGCCCGACCCGTCCACCGGCTTGAGCACCAGTTCGTCGAGGCGGGGCAGGGTGGCGGCCAGCTGCGCCGGCTCCTCCAGCCGGTAGGTGTCGACGTTGGGCAGCAGCGGCTCCTCGTCGAGGTAGTACCGGATCATGTCGGGGACGTAGGTGTAGACGAGCTTGTCGTCGGCCACCCCGTTGCCCACCGCGTTGGCGATGGTGACGTTGCCGGCCCGGGCCGCGTTGAGGATGCCGGGGCAGCCCAGCATCGACTCGGCCCGGAAGTGGAGGGGGTCGAGGAAGTCGTCGTCGACCCGCCGGTAGACCACGTCGACCCGGTGCTCGCCCTCGGTGCTGCGCATGTAGACGTAGTTCTTGCGGCAGACGAGGTCGCGCCCCTCCACCAGTTCCACGCCCATCTGGCGGGCGAGGAAGGCGTGCTCGAAGTAGGCCGAGTTGTGCACGCCGGGCGTGAGCACGACCACTGTCGGGTCGCCGGCACCGGTGGGCGTGGCCGCCCGGAGGGCCTCCAGGAGCCGGGCCGGGTAGCTGTCGACGGGCCGCACCCGGTGGCTGGTGAACAGCTCGGGAAACACCCGGGCCATGGTGCGGCGGTTCTCGACCACGTAGGAGATGCCGGACGGGGTGCGGAGGTTGTCCTCCAGCACCCGGAACACGCCGTCGGCGCCACGCACCAGGTCGACCCCGGAGACGTGGACCCGCACCCCGTTGGGGGGGTCGACGCCCATCGCCGCCCGGTGGTAGTGGGTCGAGGTGGTGACGAGCTTGCGGGGGACGAGGCCGTCCTCCAGGATGCGGCCCGGCCCGTAGACGTCGGTGAGGAACGCCTCCAGGGCCCTGACCCGCTGCGACACGCCCGCCTCGATGGCCGGCCACTCGGCCGCCGACAGGATGCGGGGCACCAGGTCGAGGGGGAAGGGGCGCTCCTCGCCCGACAGGGAGAACGTGATGCCCTGGTCGCGGAACGACATGTCCCGGGCCGTGCACCGGGCCGCGAAGTCGGTCGCCGACAGGGACTGGAGGGCTTCGTGGAGAGCGGCGTAGGCGGGTCGGGGGTGGCCGGCGCCGTCGAACATCTCGTCCCACCCGTTGCCGGCCGGGTAATCGTCGAGAAAATCCCCCATCGGCCGGATGGTCGCACCCCCTCGTTTCGTCGGTGTTTCCACGATCCAACGGTCGTGTAACCCGTCGGGTGGAGCCCTGTGACGAAGATTAGGAGCGGGCGGAGCTGTCCTCCCACTCGATGCGGGGGGCGTCGGACCACAGCCGCTCGAGGTCGTAGTAATGGCGGGTCTCGTCGAGGAAGGCGTGGACGACGAAGTCGCCGAAGTCGAGGAGCACCCACTCGGCCTGGGCCTTGCCCTCGATCCGCAGGGGCCGGATGCCGGCCTCGGCTTTGAGCTGGGCCTCGACCTCCTCGGCGATGGAGGACACCTGGCGGGTGTTGCGGCCGCTGGTGATCACGAACGACTCGGTGATGGCGAGCACCTTCCCCACTTCGAGGATGATCGTGTCGTCGCCGCCCTTGGAGGCTGCCGCCCTCGCTGCCACCCTCGCCCAGTCGCGTACCTGGTCGAGACCGTTCTCGCCGGTAATCGTCACCGGCCTCCGGAGCCCGTCGTCATCGTGCCTCCAGCGTACAGACCCAGCCGCCGTATCTCGGCGATTACCGGGTCGGGGACGAGGAAGTCGAGGGGACGGCCCTCCCGGTGGCGCCGGCGGAGGTCGGAGCTGGAGATGTCGAGGGGGGGCATGTCGACCCGTTCCACCCGCCATTCGGGGCCGAGAGGGACGTCGTGCTCGGGCCGCGCCCCCCCGCGGCCGACGACGGCGAGGGTGGCCAGGCGGGCGACGGCGTCGGGCCGCTTCCACGTGTGGAGCTCGGCGGCCACGTCGGTGCCGACGATGAGGAAGAGGTCGCGGTCGGGGTCCTCCCGGTGGAGCTGCTCGAGGGTGTCGGCGGTAAAGGTGTCGCCGCCCCGGTCGATCTCCATGCGGCTGGCCTCGAGGCCTGGGCGATGGGCGACGGCGGCCTCGACCATGGCCAGGCGGTCCTCGGCCGGGGTGAGCTGGCGGCCGCTCTTCTGCCACGGGTGATTGGCGACGACGAGGAGGACCCGGTCGAGGTGGAGGGCGGCCCGGGCGTTGACGGCCGCGGCCAGGTGGCCGATGTGGACGGGGTCGAAGGTGCCCCCCAGGACGCCGAGCCGCTCTGTCATCGTCAATCGATCGTACGGCGCCGGCATTGCCCCTAACCTGGGGCAACAGCTATGGACAGTCCCTGGAGCCCGAGCAGCTGGCGTAGCCGTCCCGCGGCCCAACAGCCCGACTGGCCCAACGAGGGCGCGCTCGACGACGTGCTGAAACGGCTGGGGGCCGTTCCGCCGCTCGTGTTCGCGGGCGAGGTGCGGCAGCTCACGACGTCGCTGGCCGAGGTGGCCGACGGTCAGGCGTTTCTGCTCCAGGCCGGCGACTGCGCCGAGTCCTTCGACTGGTTCTCGGCCGACACCATCCGCGACAAGCTCAAGGTCATCCTCCAGATGGCGGTCGTGCTGACCTACGGGTCGGGCGTGCCGGTGGTGAAGATGGGGCGGATCGCGGGCCAGTTCGCCAAGCCCCGCTCGGCGGCCACCGAGATGGTGGGGGGCGTCGAGCTGCCCGTCTTCCGGGGTCACATGGTGAACGACGTCGCCCCCACGGCCGCGGCCCGGGTGCCCGACCCCGAGCGGCTGCTCACCGCCTACCACCAGTCGGCTTCGACGATGAACCTGCTGCGGGCGTTCACCAAGGGCGGTTTCGCCGACCTCACCCAGGTCCACGTCTGGAACCAGGAGTTCGTGGCGTCGTCGCTGGAGGGTCTGCGCTACGAGCGGATCGCGTCGGGGATCGACCGGGCGTTGCGGTTCATGGCCGCCTGCGGGATCAACCTGGCCACCGAGCGGGGCATCCACGAGGTCGACTTCTGGACCAGCCACGAGGCGTTGATCCTGGGCTACGAGGAGGCGTTGACTCGTCGGGACTCGCTCACCGGCGGCTGGTACGACTGCTCCGCCCACCTGCTGTGGGTCGGCGACCGCACCCGGCAGCTCGACGGGGCCCATCTGGAGTTCCTGGCCGGCGTCGGGAACCCGCTCGGCGTGAAGATCGGGCCGTCGGTGTCGGCCGACGAGGTGGTGTCGCTGTGCGAGCGGCTGAACCCGCAGCGGATCCCGGGGCGGCTGTCGCTGATCACCCGGCTGGGAGCGGCGCGGGTGGAGGACATGCTGCCGGGGTTGGTGGCGGGGGTGCGGGCGGCGGGGCACCCGGTGCTGTGGGTGTGCGACCCCATGCACGGGAACACGTTCCAGACGCCCGGCGGGGTCAAGACCCGCCACTTCGACGCCATCCTGGCCGAACTGACCTCGTTCTTCGCGGTGCACCGGAGGCTCGGCTCGTGGCCCGGCGGCCTGCACATCGAGCTCACCGGCGAGAACGTCACCGAGTGCCTCGGCGGGGCGGAGGAAGTGCTCGACACCGAGCTCGACCGCAACTACCTCTCCATGTGCGACCCCCGTCTGAACGCCCGCCAAAGCCTCGACCTCGCCTACCGGGTGGCGGAGCTACTCCGGGGATAGACGTGAGGCGTCTGGCGGCCGTCGGAGTGTTGGCAGCGGCGCTGGCCACTGGTGTCGCGTGCGGCGGCAAGGACGAGCCGCGGGTCCCGACCGCGACCGTCCCCCCAGGCACCACCACGACCAACCCCTACGCCGTGCCGGAGGTGATCGACGAGGCCTACGTCAACCGCGTCCTGGCCGGCTTGGACCAACGTGTCGGCGACATCACCCGCCTCGTCATAGAGTCCCGAGCTCTGTCACCCGAAGCGCTGGACCAACTTCGGACCATCTACGTCGGCGACTCCCTGGAACTCTCCATAAAGGGGTTTCAGGGTGATGTCCGAGCAGATTTTGCTGGCTATCGCCAACCGCCTGGGAACAAGACCACGACGGTGACTGAACTCATCACCGCTCGTCCCACGTGCATCTTTGCGAAAGTGCACAAGGATTTCTCGGCTGTAGGCGTCGATCCGGATCCATCCCTTGCCACCCAGTGGGTGGCCTTGGTCCCGAGCGACACAGTGCTCGATCCCTCTGGCTACAACCCAACCCGATGGGTCTTCACGTACGACGGATTCCGTCGGGACCTTTCTGCCCCGCCCGACCCATGCGCCGCGTCGTAGCGTTCCGCGGCGCGGAGGAGTCGCCTGGCGATCGAAACGCGCCAAAGACGACGCCCAGGGCCCCCTGGGGACGGCGGGGATAGCATTCGTGCATGTCGTCGGGGGCGTGGCAGGGGCTGGGGGGACGGGGGCGGCGGGGTGACGACGACGCCGGCCGTCCGCCGACGCCGGCACCGCCTGCGGCCGAGGCCAGCCAGCCCGAACCCGAGCCGGCACCGGCACCAGCCCGGCAACCGGCATCGAGGGTCGAGCCCTTCCGGCTGATCGAGGAGGCCAGCGCCGCCGCCGAGCGCATCCGCCACGACGCGGAACGCGAAGCGGCGAGGATCCTCGCCGCGGCCCGGGCGGCCCAGGACCAGGAATCCGCCCGCGGTCGGCGCCAGGCGGAGCGGGAGGCGGCCGCCTTCCGGGCCGACGCCATGGCCGCCGCGGCCAAGCTCACCGCCACCGCCAAGACCGAGGCCGACCGCGTCCGGGCCCGGGCCCATGCCGACGCCGACAGCCTCCTCGAGGAGGCGTGGGCCGGGTTCGAAGCGAGGTCCGCATCCCTCAAGGCCGACGCCGAGGTCAAGCGGACGCAGGCCGTCGCCGACGCCCAGGCCGAGGCCGAGCGGCTGCTCGAGACGGCCGGGGCCGAGGCCGAGCGGCTCCGGGCCGACGCCAGGGCCGACGCCACCCTCATCCTCGAGGAGGCATGGGCCACCTTCGAGGAGCGGTCGGCCGGAATCCGGGCCGACGCCGAGGCGGAGCGGGCCCGGACCCACGCCGAGGCCCTCAAGCGGGCGGCCGCCGACCGCGAGCGTCTCCTCGCCGATGCCGGCGTCGAGGCGGCCAGGGAGTCGGCCCGGCTGATCAAGGGAGCCAAGAGCACCGCCGCCGCCGTCATCGCCGCCGCCACCACCAAGGCCAAGGACGACGCCGCCGCCGTGGTCGCGGCTGCGCTCGCCGAAGCCAAGCACCTGGTCGACAGCGCGTCGGCCAAGGCCGACGCCACCCGCGGGCGGATGGTCGAGGACGCCCGGGCCGCGGCCGAGGCGGAAGCGGCCGAACTGCTCGAGTCGACCCGCATCACCGCGTCGGGCACCCTGGCCGAGGCCATGGCCGAGGCCAGCGAGCTGGTCGAAACGGCCCGCCGCAAGGCCGCCCGGCTCGAACAGACCGCCCTGGAGGCAGTCGAGGCCCAGGCGGCCGCCAACCGGGAGGAGGCCAACGAGAAGGCCCGGGAGGCGTTCTCCCGCATGTGGGGCGAGGCGTCCCGGCTCCTCGACGAGGCGTCGTTGGAGGCGGAACGGATCTCCCAGCACGCGGAGGCCGAAGCCGCCCGCATCCTGCAGGAGGCCCGGGACAAGGCCGGGGCCGAGGGCCAACTGGTGCGGGAACAACTCGAAGCGGAGGCCCGGCGGACGCTCGAGCGGGCCCAGAACAACCTTATCCGGGCCCAGGCGGAGGCCAGCGCCCGGTCTCGCTCCATCCAGGACGGGGGCCGGGAGGCGGCGGCCGAGGTTGTCGCCCAGGCCCGGCGGGACGCAGAGGCGGAGACGGCCCGGCTCCGGGCCGAGGCCGGCGACGAGCTGGCCCTGCTCCGCTCGGGGGCGGAGGCCCAGGTCATGCGGCTGTTGGCCCAGGCCCAGGCCGAGGCCGACCGCTTCATCGCCGAGGCCGCCACCCAGGCCAGCCAGACGACCGACGACGCCAAGCAGGAGGCCGATCGCCTCCTTTACGAGATGCGGATGGCGGGCGAACAGGAGCGGGCCCGCCTCCTCGCCGAGGCCGACCAGGACACCGCCCGGCGCCGGACCGAGGCCGAGGCCCGGGTCAATGAGCTCGTCGGACAGGCCGAAGCGGTGGCCGACGAGGCCCTCGACCGGGCCCGGGCCCGGGCCGAGCAGGAAGTCGCCCGCATCCTGCGCGACACGGCCGAGGCCGCCACCGCCACCACCCACCAGGCCCAGGCCGAGCGGGCCCGCATCCTGGAGGAAGCGGAGCACACCGCCGACCAGCTCATTGCCCGGGAGCGACAGCGGGCCATGGCCGAGGTCGACCTGCTCCGGGCCCAGGCGTCGGAGGAAGCGGCCCGCACCGTGCGGGAGGCGGCCACCACCGCCGACCGGATGCTGGCCAAGGCCCAGCACGACTCGGAGGCCATGCTCGAGCAGTCCCGGGCCGAGATCGGGGCCCTGTGGGACGACGTCCGCAACCGCCGCCAGCAGGCCGAGGAGTCGGCCCGCAAGGCCGTCACCGAGGTCCGCACCCAATCCCGCCCGCCAAGCCAAGCTGCCCCGCCGCCGCCCGCCTCCGACCCGTCCATCGACGTCGCCGCCCGCCTCATCGACGAGGCCTTCGGCGACTCCAGGAGCCGGCGCCAGCCCTAACCGGCGGCGCCCCAGCCGCCAGGCGGGTCAGCCGACGGTGGTCAGCACCTCGGCGCCCTCGTCGGTGACCACGAGGGTGTGCTCGAACTGGGCGGTGCGCCGGCGGTCGGCGGTGACCGCGGTCCAGCCGTCGTCCCAGAGGATGTGGCGCCAGTCGCCCAGGGTGATCATGGGCTCGATGGTGAACGTCATGCCCGGCTCCATGATCGTGGACGCCGTCGGGTTGGCGTAGTGGTAGATCGTGGGGACGGTGTGGAACTTCTCCCCCACCCCGTGACCCACGAAGTCGCGCACCACGCCCAGCCCGTTGGCCTCGGCATGGGCCTCGATGGCGGCGCCGATGTCGGACACCGGCCGCCCCGGCCGCACCGCGGCGATGCCGAGGTCGAGACACTGGCGGGTGACCTCCACCAGGTGGCGGGATGCCTCGTCGACCGCCCCCACCAGGAACGTGGCGCTGGTGTCGCCGTGGACCCCGTCGAGGTAGACGGTGACGTCGAGGTTGACGATGTCGCCGTCGACGAGGGCCCGGTCGTCGGGGATGCCGTGGCAGATGACCTCGTTCACCGACGTGCACAGCGACTTGGGGAAGCCGTTGTAGTTGAGCGGGCTGGGGTAGGCGCCCCGGGCCAGGCACTCGGCGTGGGCGACGGCGTCGAGGGCGTCGGTGGTGATCCCCGGCCGCACCTGGGCGCCCGCCGCGGCCAGCACCTCCGCCGCCACCCGTCCCGCCCGCCGCATGCGCTCGATCACGTCGGCCGACTTCACCATGGCCTCGATCTCGGGCGCGGGCTTACCCGTCGACGCGTAGTCGGGGCCGACGATCTCGGGCGGCACCGCCCGGGTGGGGCTGAGCCGGCCCGGCCGCAGCGGCTTCTCCGTCGACAGGTGACAGCGCTTGTAGGGCCGGTCGCTGCCGCACCAGCAGCGGTCGTTGCGCCCGAGACGGACAGGTGCGGTCGGAGCGGTCATGCCCGGACGAGTTTACAGGCGAGGGTTTCCTACGACGCGGCCCACAACCGACCGGACGGGCGCCCGGCGGAGACTGTCGCACCCCCGGGCCACACTGGCGGGGCATGGGACTGTCGACGACGGAGGACGAGAAGGCGACCGACGCCGCCCTCGAGGAGGAGGCCCTCGGCCTGCTCCGGCGGCTGACGGGCGACCCCGCCAGCACCTTCCGGCCCGACCAGCTGGAAGTCATCCGGCGCCTGGTGGGCGAGCGCCAGCGGGTGCTGCTCGTGCAGCGGACGGGTTGGGGCAAGAGCGCGGTGTACTTCATCGCCACCCGCATGCTCCGGGACCGTGGCGGCGGGCCCACCCTGCTCGTCTCGCCCCTGCTCGCCCTCATGCGCAACCAGATCGAGGCCGCCCAGCGCATGGGCGTGCGGGCGGTCACCATCAACAGCGCCAACCGCGACGACTGGGACGCCATCGTCGGGCGGCTCGACGAGGGCAGCGTCGACATCCTCCTCATCTCGCCCGAGCGCCTGGCCAACGCCAAGTTCCGGGCCGACGTCCTGCCCGACGTCGGCCGCCGCAGCGGGCTGCTGGTGATCGACGAGGCCCACTGCATCTCCGACTGGGGCCACGACTTCCGCCCCGACTACCGCCGCCTGGTCCGGGTGCTCGACCTGTTGCCGAGCGGGGTTCCGGTCCTGTGCTGCACGGCCACCGCCAATGACCGGGTCGTGGCCGACGTCACCGCCCAGCTCGGGTCCGGCGCCGGCTTCGCCCCTGTGCGGGGACCGCTCACCCGCGACGGCCTGAGCCTGCACGTCCTCGACCTGCCCCGGCAGGCCGACCGGCTGGTGTGGCTGTCGGAGACCATCCCCCGGCTGGCCGGCACCGGCATCGTCTACTGCCTCACCATCCGCGACACCGAGCGGGTGGCGGGCTGGCTGCGATCGCGGGGCATCGAGGCCGTCGCCTACAGCAGCGCCACCGACGACGCCCTCCGCCCCGGCATCGAGCAGGCCCTCCTGGCCAACGAGGTGAAGGTGGTCGTGGCCACGTCGGCGCTGGGCATGGGCTTCGACAAGCCCGACCTCGCCTTCGTCATCCACTACCAGTCGCCGGGGTCGCCCATCGCCTACTACCAGCAGGTGGGCCGGGCCGGGCGGGCCCTGCCCGAGTCCCTGGGTGTCCTGCTGCGGGGCGTGGAAGACCGCGACATCCAGGACTACTTCATCCGGGCCGCGTTCCCGCCGGCCGACCTCGCCCGCCAGGTGGTCGACCTGCTCGAAGAGCGGGCGGAGGCGGTGCGCACGGGTGAGCTGCTCGACGAGGTCAACGTGCGGCCGTCGCAACTGGAGCTGCTGCTCAAGACGCTCGAGGTCGACGGGGCCATCGAGCGGGACGGGTCGCGCTGGCTGCGCACCTTGCGTCCGTGGACGTTCGACCAGGCCCGGGTGGAGTCGGTCACCGGGCTCCGGCGGGTGGAGCAGGCGCAGATGGACGAGTACGCGGCCGGCGCCACCTGCCGGATGGCGGCGCTGGGGAGCTACCTCGACGACGTGGCCGGCGGCCCGCGGTGCGGGCGGTGCGACGTGTGCACCGGCACCAGCCTGGCCGTCGACCTGCCCCCGGACGCGGTGGAGGACGCCATCCGCCACCTGCGGTCCACCGACCTGGTCATCGAGTCCCGCAAGCAGCTGCCCGACCGGTCGCGGATCCCGGCCGGGCGCCGGACGGAAACGGGGCGGGTGCTGTCGGTGTGGGGCGACGGCGGGTGGGGTGGCCTGGTGCGCGACGGCCGGGAGGCCGGCGGCGGCCGGTTCGACGACCGGCTGGTGGCGGCCGCGGCCGACCTGGTGGCGCAGCGGTGGCGACCCGAGCCCTTCCCCACCTGGGTGGCGGCGGTGCCGTCGCTCCGCCGGCCCGACCTCGTCCCCGACTTCGCCCGCCGGCTGGCGACGGCCCTGGGGCTGCCCTGCGAAGATGTCCTGGTGCGGGTGCGCGACACCGAGTCCCAACAGTCCCTGCACAACAGCGCCCAGCAGTACGCCAACGTCCGGGGCACGTTCGAGGTGCCGGCGGGGGCGGTGGTGCCGGCGGGGCCGGTGCTCCTGGTCGACGACCTGGTCGACTCCCGGTGGACGATCACCGCCATCGGCTGGAAGCTGCTCGCCGCCGGGTCGGGGCCCGTCCTGCCCCTCGCCCTGGCCGACCGCGCCGGCACCACCGGGTGAGATCGGAGGAGTCCCTCGCCACCGTCCTCCTCGTCGGCCGGCTGGCGAGCGAGGGGCTCCTGCCGCTGAAGGCGTCGGAGTTCTGGGCCCTGCGCGACCAGGTGGGCGAGGTGCGCACCCTGCTCGGTCGGTCCGAACGCGTCCTGATCGAGGAGCACGGCCTGTCCCCGCCCTTCGCCCGCCGGGTCGCGGGCCTGCTCGGACGGGCCACCGCCGTCGCCTTCGAGGTCGAGCGCCTCGACCAGTCGGGGATCTCGACGCTCACCCCGTCCGACGACGCCTATCCCCGGCGCCTGGTCGACCGGCTCGGGGCCAAGGCGCCGCCGGTGCTGCACGCGGCGGGGGCGGTCGACCTGCTGCAGGTCCCCGGTATCGGCGTGGTGGGCGAGGTGGGCTCGGCCGCGGCCGCGGCGGCGGTCGACGGCCTGGCCGCCCGCCGGCGCCTGCCCCTCGTGTCCGGCGGGCTGCGGACATCTGACGGGGCCGGCAGCTCGGTCGTGTGGGTGCTGGCCGAACCGCTGGTCCGCACCCTGCGCCGGCCCGAGGTGCGGAGGGCCGTCTACCGCGGCGCGACCGTGATCTGCACCCCCTACGGCCCCGACACCCCGTTCACACCGGCCAACGCCAGGGGGAGGGACAAGCTCGTGTTCGCCCTGGCGGAGGTCACGCTGGTGGTTGCGTGCGACCGTGAGCAGGGCCACGCCTGGTCGGGCGCGGCGGAGGCGATCGCCGAGGGCTACGGCCGGGTGGCCGTGTGGCGGGGCGACGGCGAAGGCCCGGGCAACGAGGCGCTCGAAGCGCGTGGCGCGACGAGGGTCGAGTCGATCGAAGCCGTCGACGCCCTGCTCGACGGCCGGGAGCGGGGCGGACAGTAGGCCCGGCCCGGCCTGGACCTGGTTGCCCGGGCCCGTACCGCCACGCCCGACGCTCTAGTGGGTCTGCCCGTTGCCGTTGCTCTCGGCCACCACCCAGCCGTGAGCCGAGGAGACGCTGCCGTTGCCGATAGAGGCCGTGCCGTTCACCACGGAGGCGACACCGTTGCCGACGGAAACGCCGCCGTGACCGTTGGGCGCGCCATGCCCGTTCGGGGCCCCGTTGCCAAGAGAGGCGCCGTTGCCGAGGGAGGCGCCGTTGCCGGGGGAGGCGCCGTAGGAGGCGTTGCCGGTGGACGTGGCGCCGTTCGCTCCTCCGGCCGGCGAGTCGAGGGCGCCGCCACCGGCCACCCGGACACCGTGGCCGAACACCCGGGGATGACGGGCCCGGAAGAACGCACAGCGGGCCTCGGCCAGGCGGATGCGACCCTCGCCCCGCTCCTCGGCCGCCCGCCAGCGCACGTCGAGCTGCTCGCCCAGGGCGTCGTAGCGGCGGAGCACCCGGGCCCGGGCCGCCCGCCGCCAACGCCGGGCGGCGGCCGCCTCCTCGTGCTGCAGATGCCCGATCAACTCGCAGCCGACGCTGGCGTGCTGCCAGCTCGTGAGCCCCGCGGCCACGGCCAGGGTGACCGTGAGCAGCGAGAGCCCGGCCGCCAGCAGGGCGCCGCCACGCTCGGCCGCCCGCAGGACACCGACGGAGACCGCGGACAGGGCGAACAGGCCGGCGGTCACGCACCCGACCACGGTGAGCCAGCGCCGGCTGTGCTGCTGGACGATGTGCTGGAACCGGGGATCGAGGCGCACCGCGTCGCGTTCGAGGGCGGACGAGAGCCGGGCCCGCTCGGCCGACAGGCGCAGGATCCCGCCGAGGTCGCCGGCGACGACGAAGGCCAGGGCGATGGCGCCCGAGAGCAGGAACGCCTCCGCCGGCGCCACGTCGAAGGCGGCCGAGAAGGCCACCGCCAGGCTGATCGCCTCGCCGGCGGCGAAGATCACCTTGCGTCGGCGGTAGGTGCGGTCGGACAGCTGGCGGAAGGCGATGCCGGCCAGCTCCCGCCGAGCGTCGGCCAGCAGTCGGCACGCCTCGTCGACCCCGGCCCGGCGATACTCGACCAAACCCCGGGCGGCCCCGGCCCGCTCTTCGAGCCCCCGCCGGCGGGCCCGCATGCGGCGGGACCGGAGCAGCTCGTGGGACCGGTCGCCGTGGCGATCCTGCTCGCCCAGCTTGAGCAGGGCGGCCTCGTCGTGGCCGTGGAAGTCGGCGTCGCCCTCCAGGTAGCGGACTTCGTCGACATCGACTAGCTCCACGTCGGCCAGCCAGGTGAAGCCGTCGACCTCCAGGCGGTGCCGCTCCGACGCCAACTCCGGCTTCCACCAGCGGGGCATCACGAGTCGCGTCCGACGGGGGCGCCCGGCCGCAGGAGGGCGACGACCACATCGGGCGACCGGGTGTCCAGATCGGGCCCGGCCCGGGCGATGGTCGCCCCTCCGGCGCTGGGTAGGAGCCTTCTGCACACCACGAAATCTCCTCCGTCGGTTGCTCGAATCGAGCGGCCGTGATTCGACCTCCCCGTCTCCTCCCCCAAACTCGCGCCAGATCACCGCGCTTTCAGTGAAGACGGCGTGACAGGGTGATGAACTTGTCGTCGAGGACCGGCTCCACCGCGAGGTCCTCGACGGGGACGAGCAGCGGCTCGCGGAAGGTGTAGGGGCGCATCCAGACCACCACCGCCTCGTCGTGGGCGAGGCGGTCGGCCAGCACCGCCCGCTCGGCGTCGTACTCGGGCCGGGGCCGGTCGGAGAGGTAGTCGGTGTGGGCCGGGAGCGATTCGGCCACCCGGCCGGTGAGGAGGAAGACGGCCTCGGGGGCGTTGCTGTAGACGGTGACGTCGGGCGGGAGGGCGACCACCGCGGCCAGCACGGGCGAGTCGTCCCACGCAGCGGCGGTGAGTCCCCGGCGGCCGACGCTGGTGTCGGTGAACCCGTCGGCCACCCACGAGCCGGCGTAGGCCGCCTGGAGGGCGAGGAGGGCGAGGCCGCCGGCGGCGACGGCACGACGGGCCCGCCCCCGCAGGTTCCGGTGGAGCCACGGGACCAGGCCGACCACGGCCACGACGTGGAGGACGGCGAGAAAGCGCAGGTCGAGGCGGCCGGAGGCGTCGAGCACGACCCGGTCGGCGACCAGGACGACGAGGTAGGCGACGGTGAAGGCGGGCAGGAGCAGACCGAGGACGTCAGGAGGTTGGTCGGGCGCCCGGTCGCCATCGATGCCGACCCGCTCGGTCGGGTCGGTAGCACGGTCGTCGGGGCCGGTCCGGCCGGACCGGCTGGCCCGGCCGGACCGGTTGGTGACGGCGACGCCCGCCAGTCCGGCCACGGCGGCCGCCAGCACCAACCCCCCGACCGGCCACGGGACGTAGGGCGGAAGCACCCAGCGCGACAGGCTGCGGGCGCCGCTCACCCAGTAGTCGGCGTCGAACAGATGGACCACCACCGGCCGGTTCCCCCTCCCGGCGGCGGCCAGCCACACCACGAGGGGGATTACCGACGCCCCGCCCACCGCCGCCGCCCGCCGCCACGCCTGGCGGCCCCCGCCACCGGTCGCCAGCAGCACGCCAACCTCGGCCACCACCAGGGCCACCCCCACGTACCGGGTGAGGCAGGCGCCGGCGGTGCACGCCACCGCCGCCACCCACCACCCGCTCCCGCCCCGGTCGACGGCCGCCGCCAGCGAGACCATGGCGCCCAGGACGAGGACCACGAACAACGGCTCGGTGAGGGCCGACGCGAAGTACACCAGGAGGTCGACGGCCACGACCACCGCCGCCGACGCCGCCACCGCCAGTCCCACCGACCCGCTCCGTCGCCGGACCACGACCGCGACCAGCAGCGCCGTCACCCCCAGCAGGAGGGGGTTGAGGATGCCGGCCACGTCGAGCGGGTCGAGCCCCGTCACCCGGCCGATCCCCGCCAGCGCCAGCGGGAACAAAGGCGGGAAGTGGGACAGGGGCGGCGATCCGGGAGGGGCGGCGAACCCGTGGCCGTCGAGCAGGTTGCGGGCCGTCCCCACGTAGAAGGCGGAGTCGGGACTGGCGTAGGCGCCCTTCCGGGTCACCACCAGCAGGGCGACGGTACCGATCACCGCCGGCAGCCCGAGCACGATCAGGTCGGCAGGGGCGCGGCGGGAGCGGGAAGGCGATCGAGTGTGCAGAAACGTCGGTATATCCCAAACAACTGCACACTCGACGCCGCCACCGGCGGCGGGTCAGCCCACCTCGGCGACGAAGTGCTCCAGTTGGCGGAGGTTGCGGCACTCGTAGACGCCGTCGCAGTGGGCCCCGTAGAGCGACGCCACCGAGTCGCCCGTGTCCCAGTAGGACCGGGGTTCGGGGTTGAGCCAGTAGAGGCGGCGGGCCTTCTTGCGCACCTCGTCGAGGACCCAGGCATTGGCCTGGTGGTAGTTGTTGCGGGCGTCGCCGAGGACGACGACCGACGTGCGGGGCGTGATCTCGCTCCCCCACCTCTCCCAGAAGGCCTGGAAGGCGTGGCCGTAGTCGGAGTGGCCGTCGGCCCACACCACGTCGGCCTCGGCGTTGACCCGGGCCAGGGCCTCGGTGAGGTCGGCCGACCCCTCGAAGATCGACGTCACCTCGTCGACCCCGTCGATGAACACGAACGACCGCACCCGGGAGAACTGCCCGGAGATGGCGTGCACGAACTGGAGGGTGAAGCGGGCGAAGGCGGCCACCGAGCCCGAGATGTCGGCCAGGACCAGGATCTCCGGCTTCGACGGGTGGGGCCGGCGGAAGCGGGGGTCGACGGGAACACCCCCGTAGGACAAGGACTGGCGGACAGTGCGGCGCATGTCGAGGCGGCCCCGACGGTGGTGGCGGCGCTTGCGGGCCAGGCGGGCGGCCATGCGCCGAGCGAGGGGCTGGAGGGTGCGGCGCAGCGCGGCCAGGTCCTCGGGGCTGGCGTGGAGGAAGTCGACGTCGGCCGGCAGCGGGCGGCGGAGCGCCCCCGCCACCACCTCCGGGCCCTGCTCCGCCACCAGCCGGCGACGGACCTCGGCCTCGATCTCGGCCCGCAGCCGGTCGAGGCGGGCCCGCAGCTCGTCCCGCTCCAACCGTTGGTCGAGGCCCGACGGCGACGCCCCGGCCAGCAGCCGCTCCAGCGCCCCCTCGGCGTCGAGCTGGCGCAGGGTGCGGAAGACGTAGAACGTCCCCCCCACCGGCCGGCCCGCGTGCATTCCCCCCAGGCGGGCGACGGCCTGGCGGGCGAGCTCGCGCAGCAGCTCGTCGTCGCCCGATTCCAGCGCCGCCTCCAGCATGGCGGCCAGCTCGCCCGCGGTCAGGGCGTCGTCGGCCGAGAGGATCGGCAGGCGGAGCGAGAACCACAGGTCGAAGACGGTGTCGAAGGCGGGTCGGTGCTCGTGGCGCTTGACCAGGGTCGTGGCCAGCGCCCACCGCAGCGCCTCCCGGTCGTCGAGGGGGACATGGGCCACCGCCTCCACCGCGTCGAGGTTCTCGGTGGTCGACACGGGCAGGCCCGACCGGCGCAGCTCGCCGACGAAGCCGGCCAGCGTGTCGAGCACCTTCAGCCGGTCGTCACGAGGCGGCCGCCGCCCGCAGCTCGCGGCCGGCCTTGGCGATGTCGCCCTGGTGCTTGAGGAGGACGTGGAGCGTGCTCGTCACCACGTCGACGTCGACATCGGCCACCCCGAGCAGCACCAGGGTGCGGGCCCAGTCGAGCGTCTCCGACACCGACGGCGGCTTGGTCAGGTCGAGCTGGCGGATGGTGCGCACCACGGCGGCCACCTGCTCGGCCAGCCGGTCGGCGATCCCCGGCAGCCGGGCGAGAACGATCTCCTTCTCCCGGGCCGCGTCGGGGTAGTCGAGGTGGAGGTAGAGACACCGGCGCTTCAACGCCTCCGACAGGTCGCGGGTGGAGTTCGACGTGAGGAACACGAGGGGGATGCGGGTGGCTGTCACCGTCCCCAGCTCGGGAATCGACACCTGCCAGTCCGACAGCACCTCCAGCAGCAGGGCCTCGGTCTCCACCTCCACCCGGTCGACCTCGTCGATGAGCAGGACGACCGGCCCGTCGGCCCGGATGGCCTCCAGGAGGGGCCGGGCGAGGAGGAAGTCCTCGCTGAAGATGTCGCCCTCGACCGCGTCCCACGCCGAGTCGGCCGACCGCTCGGCCTGGATGCGGAGGAGCTGCTTGCGGTAGTTCCACTCGTACAGGGCCTTGGACTCGTCGAGGCCCTCGTAGCACTGGAGGCGGATGAGGCGGGCGCCCGACCACGCCGCGATCGACTTGGCCAGCTCGGTCTTGCCCGTGCCCGCCGGCCCCTCCACGAGGACCGGCTTGTCGAGGCGGTCGGCCAGCCAGGCCACGCCGGCGGTGGCGTCGTCGGCCAGGTAGCCGACCGAGGCCAACCCGCGGCGGACGGCCTCCAAGGACTCGAACCGGGGCCCAGAAATCGGGTGGCCGTCCACTACGTCCGGATCTGGCCGTCGCCCGTCACCACGTACTTGAGCGTGGTGAGCTCGCGCAGGCCCATCGGGCCCCGGGCGTGGAGTTTCTGGGTGGATATCCCGATCTCGGCGCCGAACCCGAACATCTCCCCGTCGGTGAAGCGGGTGGACGCGTTGACGATCACCGCGGCCGCGTCGACCTCCCGGGCGAAGCGGCGGGCGGCGGCCAGGTCGCGGGTGCAGATGGCCTCGGTGTGGCCCGTCCCGTGCCGGTTGACGTGGGCGATGGCGGCGTCGAGGTCGTCGACCACGGCCACCGACAGCTTGAGGTCGAGGAACTCCTTGGAGAAGTCGTCGTCGGTGGCGGCGCCGATCTCGGGCGAGATGGCCTGCGACCGCTCGTCCCCCACGAGCTCGACCCCGTCGAGGGCGGCGACCGCTCGGGGGACGAACTCGGTGGCCACGGCCGCGTGCACCACCAGCGACTCGGCCGCGTTGCACACCGATGGCCGTTGCGTCTTGGCGTTGACCAGGATCTCGAGGGCCTGGTCGAGGTCGGCCGCCTCGTCGACGTAGACGTGGCAGTTGCCGTCGCCGTCAATCACGTAGGGGACGGTGGCGTTGGCCAGCACACTGGCGATGAGCGACGGCCCGCCCCGGGGGATGAGGCAGTCGACATAGGCCCTGAGCTGCATGAACTCGGCCGCCGCCTCGTGCGACGTGTCCTCCACCAGGATCAGGCAGTCCTCGGGCAGGCCGGCCTTGGCCACGCCCTCCCGCAGGGCGGCGGCGATGGCGATGTTCGACGAGATGGCCCCCGACGAGCCCCGCAGGAAGGCGGCGTTGCCCGCCTTGAGGCACAGGCCGAAGGCGTCGCTGGTGACGTTGGGCCGGTTCTCGTAGATGATCGCGACCACGCCCAGGGGCACCCGCACCTTCTCGATGACGAGCCCGTTGGGACGGGTCCAGCCCTCGGTGATCTCGCCCACCGGGTCGGGGAGGGCCGCGACCATGCGCAGTCCGTCGGCCATCCCCTCGACGCGCTTGGCCGTGAGGCGGAGGCGGTCGACGACGGTGGCGCTCACGCCGGCGGCCTCGGCCCGGTCGACGTCGACCGTGTTGGCCGCGAGGATCTCGTCCGACCGGGCCACGAGGAGGTCGGCGGCGGCGTGGAGGGCGGCGTCCTTGGTGGACGTGGAGGCGGTGGCGAGGGCCCGGCTGGCGTCCTTGGCCCGCCGTCCGAGCTCGGGAAGGGGGGTATGCGGCATCACCGTCGAGGTTACCGGCGGTACGTTCGAACCCGGTGGAAGATATCGAGGCAGCCGTCCGGGGCGCGCTGGAAGCGACCGGCGTCGAGTTCGAGTTGCTCGCGTGCGACCCCGACTTCGCCGACACCGCCGCCTTCTGCGAGCGCTACGGCGTCGACCCCCAGGACTCGGCCAACGCCATCGTGGTGGCGGGGAAGGGGGGCGCGTCCACCCCCCGCCGCTACGTGTGCTGCGTTGTCCTGGCCACTAACCGGTTGGACGTGAACGGTGTCGTCCGCCGCCGGCTGGGCGTGAAGCGGGCTTCGTTCGCCTCGGCCGACGAGACGCGGGAGGTGACGGGAATGGCCATCGGGGGCGTAACGCCGGTCGCGCTGCCCGCGGACCTGCCCGTCTGGGTCGACGCCGGGGTCATGGAACGGGCGCGGGTCGTCATCGGCGGCGGCAGCCGGTCGCTCAAGGTCCGGGTCACGCCGGACGTGTTCCGCCGGCTGCCGTCCGCCGAGATCGTGGAGGACCTGGCGACTTAGGCGACCTTCACCACGTGCCACACGCCGCCCACGCCGTCGCCCTTGGCCTCGCCCGGCGCCGAGTCGGCGGCGTAGCGGTAGAGGGGCTTGCCGTCGAGGGTGAGCTGGTTGCCTCCGCCGTCGGACCGGGCCGATGAGGCCAGGGTGCCGGTGACGCCGTCGGCCGGGATCGGCGTGGGCGTGCCGTCGGGGACGAGCACGGCCGGCCACGTGCCGGCGCAGCCGCCGGTGCAACCGCTGGTGGAGGTCGTGTCCCGGTCCCAGATATAGACGGTGTAGCCCCCGCCGTCGACCACGATCTTGCCCAGCGCAGCGTCGTCGGCCGTCTTGAGCAGGGCGGAGGTCGACGCCGTGGGGGCGACGGTCGTCGTCACCGCCGGCGCGACCGTGGTGATCACCGCCGGGGCCGTCGTGGCCGAGCTCACCGTGGGCTTGTTGTCGTCGCCGCACGCCGCCATCCCGAGCGCCAACCCGGCCGCCACCAGCACCAACACCGCCCGCTTCCCATATCCCATCGCCATCCCGCTGTCTCCCTTCGATCGTGTGCCTTCACTACGCACGACGGCGGCAAAGGGTTCGACCTCCGGACGACGGACCTCAAGGATCGAGCGTCACCCGTCGATAGTGCGATTGTGAAACCTAACGGCGGGACTCTGCGGTGGTTCATCGCGGTTGTGGTTGCAGCAACCAGCCTGACGGTGGTCGCCGATCGGGCATCGGCGGCGTCCGGACAGATCACGACCGTCGCCGGCGGCCTCGGATCGGGCGGGCCCCTCGACATCGCCCAAGCGCCCCGACACGTCGCCGTCCACGGGTCGCTGGTGTACACGAGCGAGCCCGACAGCTACGTCGTGCGGGTGTTCGACTTGGCTGGCGGCAACCAGCGGGTCGTCGTCGGGAACGGGACCGAGGGCTCCTCAGGGGATGGCGGACCGGGCACCGCGGCCCAGATCTATCCGGACGGCTTGGCGGTCGATGCGGCGGGCAACCTGTTCGTTTCCGACGCCAAATATCACAAGGTACGCAGGGTCGATACCGCCGGAATCGTCACGACCGTCGCCGGCAGGGGCCTTCCCGACGGCGGCTTCTCCGGCGACGGCGGGGCGGCGACCAGTGCCCTCATCGCCAGCCCGGCCGGCCTGGCCTTCGACCGTCTCGGAAACCTCCTCGTCGCCGACTCCGGCAACATGCGAATTCGAAAGATCGACGCCTCCGGCGTGATCACGACGATCGCCGGCAACGGCGTCCGCGGCGAGGCGGGCGACGGCGGTCCGGCGCTGGCCGCCCAACTCGACGTGCCGTCGTCACTCGGCGTCGGTCCCCTGGGTGACATATTCCTCGGCGGCTTCGGCCGGATTCGCAAAATAGGGCTCGACGGAGTCATCACGACGATCGCAGGGACCGGTGAGACCCTCCACGGCGGCGACGGCGGCCCGGCCCTCCTGGCCACCGTCTTCGGCGCGGGATCGATCAAATTCGACAGCCAGGGCAACATGCTTTTCACCGACTACGACCGGGTCCGAAAGATCGACACACATGGGGTCATCACCAAGGTGGCCGGGAACGGGTCCATCGTCTTCTCCGGGGAGGGCGGGCCGGCCACGGCGGCCGGCATGCAGCCGGTCGGCCTCGCTATCGACGGATCGGACCGGTTGTACCTGGCCGACCAGAGCAACCACCGCCTTCGTCGGATAGGCGCCGACGGCATCATCACCACCGTCGCCGGCAATGGCGCCCGGGGCTTCTCGGGCGACGGCGGGCCGGCCGTGACGGCCCAGATCGGCGGACCGTGGGCGAGTCCGGCCTCGATGACCTCCGACCCCGCCGGCAACATCTACATCGCGGTCTATGCCTCGGTCATGCGGATCGACGCCAGCGGCCAGCTCACCAACTACGCCGGGGACGCCCGCGAGCGCGTGGGCTTCAGCGGTGACGGCGGGCCGGCCACCTCCGCCCTCTTCGGCTCCACCGACGCCCTGACAGCCGACGCCCACGGCAACCTCTTCATCGCCGATTCCGCCAACAACCGGGTTCGGCGGGTCGACGCATCCGGCACGATCACCACCGTTGCCGGCAACGGCGTGGCCGGTTTGAGTGGCGACGGCGGCCCTGCCACCCAGGCCAGCCTGACCGCCCCGTCGGGCGTCGCTGTCGACGGTGCGGGGAACCTCTTCATCTCAGATTCCTGGAACCATCGCATCCGCCGGGTCGGCCTCGACGGGATGATCCTGCCGGTGGCGGGTACCACTCCCGGCTTCTCCGGCGACGGGGGGCCTGCGGGCCAGGCTCAGTTCACATCTCCCACGGCCCTGGCATTCGACCCGACCGGCGCGCTGATCGTGCTCGAGGCCCCGGTGGGTCGCATCCGGCGCATCGCCCGCGACGGCATCGTCACCTCCGTCAGCACGGGTGGCATGAATCCCCAAGGCTTCACCATCGACGCCGCCGGTCGGATGTACGTCTCCGACGTCGTCTCGAAGCTGCCGCCGTGGGACAACCCGATCCAATCCCGGGTCCGCCGCCTCGACCCCAACGGATCGACGGTGATCGCCGGCATCGGCCCCGAGGGCTTCTCGGGTGACGGGGGCCCGGCGACCTCGGCCCAGCTCCACCGACCCCGGGGTCTGGCCTTCGACCTGGCCGGAAACCTGTACATCGCCGACATCGGCAACGGCAAGATCCGAATGGTCGAGGGGGTCGGGCCCTCGGCTGACTCCACCGTCCTCTCGTGGGGCTTGAACAACCTCAACCAGCTGGGACGGAGCGCGGCCGGCGCGGCGTCCTCTCTCTCCCTGGCAGTTCCGGTCCCCGGCGCGACGACCGCGGTGCAGGCCGGAGCCGCCCACAGCCTGGCCCTGGCGGACGACGGCACCGTCTCGGCGTGGGGCTACGGGGCTTTCGGACAGTTGGGAACCGGCTCCCTCGGGGACTCGGCCCGGCCGGTGCCGGTGAAAGGCCTGACCAACGCGACCGCGATCGCCGCGGGCGGCTTCCACAACCTGGCCGCCCGCCAGGACGGATCCGTCGTCACCTGGGGCTGGAACGGCTTGGGACAATTGGGTGACGGGACGACGACCGACCGTGCCGCACCCGTCGCCGTCGCCGGGCTCACCGGCGTGGTGACGGTGTCGGCGGGCATGACCCACAGCCTCGCCCTCGACCGTGATGGCACCGTGTGGGCCTGGGGCCTCAATCACGTCGGCCAGCTCGGGATCGGCTCAGCCGCCGACAGCCGGGTGCCAATACGGATACCCCAGTTGACCGGCGTGGTCGCGATCGCCGCCGGGGCCTATCACAGCGTCGCCCTCCGGAACGATGGCTCGGTGTGGACATGGGGTTGGGACGTCTACGGTCAGCTCGGGATCGGCGAGACCACCGACCGGTCGACGCCGGTCCGGGTCACGGCCCTCTCCGGGGTGACGGCGATCGCGGCCGGCGGGTTCCACACCCTGGCCCTCAAGGCCGACGGCACCGTCTGGGGCTTCGGCCTCAACCACGTGGGTCAGCTGGGCGCAGGGCCGATCACCCGTCCCCTCCCGGCGCGGGTGGCGGGCCTCGACGGCGTGCGCGACGTGGCCGCCGGCACGTACCACAGCCTGGCCGTGACGACCGATGGCGCAGAGCTGGCCTGGGGCTGGAACGCCTTTGGCCAACTCGGCGACGGCACGACCACCGACCGGCCCGTGCCCGTCCCGATCGCCGTCCGACGCACCGCCGCCGGCCTGGCCGGCGGACTCGCCCACAGCGTGGCCGCAACCCCGGTGACGTCCGAGTAGACGTCCACGCCGAGGCTGGTACGCCACCACCCGGGAGTGAGCGCCGAAGGGATCAGTCCGGTGCTTCCGCCTCCTCGTGGCCCACTGAGGGGGCGCTCGCACCGAGGTAGCCGTTGCGCAGGGCGAAGGCGACCGCGTCGGCCCGGGACCGTTGATGGAGCTTGGCCAGGATGTTGGCCATGTGTCGCTTGACGGTGTGGCTCGACAGGAACAGCTGCTCGGCGATCTGGTCGTTCGTCTGACCATGACCGGCGAGGCCGAGCACCTCGATCTCGCGATCGCTCAAGCCTGGGTCGATACTCGTCGGCGGTGCCGTCTTGAACTGGGCGAGCACCTTGGTCGCGATCGCCGGCGGTAGGAGCACGCCCAGGTCGTAGGCAGTCGTGCGGACGACACCGGCCAGATCGACCACAGAGCTGTCCTTGACGACGTACCCGCTCGCGCCCGCTCGGAGCGCTTCATACACGTCGTCCTCGTCGGCACTTCCGGTGAGCATGACGACTTTGGCCGCGGGGATCTGCCGGCTGATCGCGCCGGCCGCCTCGATGCCACCCCGATTGCCACCGCCTTCTGACGGCATGCCGAGGTCGAGCAGCACCACGTCGGGGACAAGCTCGAGAGCGAGGGCCATGGCCGCTTTCCCGTCGGCAGCCTGACCCACGACCGCGATGTCGTCCTCTTGGCCCAGCAGGGCGGCGACGAGGGACCGGAAAGCAGGGTCGTCATCGACGACCAGCACCGTGATCCGTCCATCGTTCCGCCGCATTGACGTCCCCCTTCAGGGCTCTTCCCCAGTTACCCGAGAGTACGGCCTGGATGACGCGGGCCATTCGCGGGATGGCCCGCGACTTCTGGGCCGGGGCTGCCGATGGCCTTGTCGTGCTCGCAACAACGTCGGAACAACAACGAGGGGGTGAGTCGGTGCGACACGTCGCAATCCGGCCGCTCCTGACGGATCTGGACATGGACAACCCCACGGCGCGTGAGGCATGGGACAACGCCACCCGCGGTCTCGTCGAGTCCGGCCGGCCCGAGCGGCGCGGGCTGTTCCGGACGCTCGGCACGATCGTGTCGAGCATCGTCGGCATCGTCCTCGGCGGGATCGCCCTCCTGGCCGTCGTCGTGGCGATCAGCAGCCATTTCTCCCCCCCTGGTCAGCTCGGGATCGCCGGCCACCCGGTTATGAGCGTGCTCTCGGGCTCGATGGCGCCCGTCATCAACACCGGCGATCTGGTCGTCGACAACCGGCTCACTCCCGCCGAGGCGGCCAGCCTCAAGGCCGGGCAGATCATCAGCTTCCACCCCACCGCCACCAGTCCCCAGATCTTCACCCACCGCATCGTGGCGGTCGAGGTCGCCCCCGACGGGAGCGTCGCCTACGTGACCAAGGGTGACGCCAACGACTCCAAGGACACCGACGCCGTCGCCTCCACCAACATCGTCGGCCTCTATCACTCGAGGATCCCCGCCGGCGGCTACGTCCTGGCGGCGTTGCACCGCCCGATGGTCCTCGCCCTTCTCCTCGCCTCGCCCCTCCTCTGGCTCCTGTCCGGGTGGCTGTTCGCCTGGGCCCGGGAGGAAGAGGAGCCGGCCCTGGCCACCAGTAGCGAGGGGGGTGAGTCCCCCTCCTAAGGCAGCCCGTTCACATCCACCGGGGACAGGCGGTCGTCCCGCCGTCTTTCCACAAATCAGTCCTCAACCACTCGTCATTCGCACCCAGAAAGGGATTCATCACCATGAGACACCACAGCAAGAAGCGCTTCCTCCTCGTCGGCGGCGCAGTCACCACCGTCGCCGCGGGAGCCGCCCTCATCGCCGGCGCCACCTTCGGCTTCTTCAGCAGCGCCGGCACCGCAGGCGGCAACAACACTTTCACCGCCGGCACCGTGTTCGTCGACAAGGACAGCACAACCCAGATCACGTGCATCGTCGGCCCGATGTCCCCTGGGGACACCCAGTCTAGTGGCGTCGGCCAGGACGGCGCCTGCGAGTACGACATCGTGTACACCGGCAATGTCAATGCCTACCTAGGCCTCGATGTCGTCATCACCGGTACCGACGGCACGCCTGTCGTTGCTTACGGGCAGACGACCGTCCCGAGCGCCGCCCATGGGCTGTACGACGGCACTGCCAGCGGCCTCCAACTCACGATCAGCGATGGCACCAACACCTACGTGAGTGGAACGTCGTACAACACCCAGGTCGTCACGCCGCCAACCCCAGCGACACTCTCCATCGATGGCGCGGGCGAGGCTGCGATTTCCAAGCTCCTGATGAACACGGTCGCGGTCACCAATGGTGCGACCAAGCACCTGACCGTCAACTACACCCTGCCCAGCGGAGCCGGCAACGCATACAACGCTGCATACTCCACCGTTCAACTGACGGTCCACGCCGTTCAGTTCGACAACGTCACGCTGCCCGGCACCTGTTCCGTGGGCCACCTCTGCTCCGCCGGTATGACCTGGAGCTAGCACCTAGCAGCGCGGACAACAACGGCAAGTAATGAGCGCGAAAGGGGGGACGGGTTCCCGTCCCCCTTTTCCGTATCCAAGAGACGTAGAAGTCAGCGAGATGATCGAGGGAGGGATGGCATGAGAGGCAAGCGAGGAAGGCGAGCAGCGAGAGTCGCAGCACTTCTCACTTCTCTTGGGGCAGCGGCCAGCTTCGTGTACGGCGCGACCCTCGGAATATTTGGCAGTGCCGGAACGGCGAGCGGGAATAACACCTTCACCGGCGGCATCGTGTCCTTCGGGTCGCCGGCTATCACGACCTGCACGATCATACCGATGGCCCCGGGCGATGCGTCGACCGGGTGGTCGCCGGCGGGAACTGCCGCGACCTGCACCTACCAGGTCACCTACTCGGGCAACGTCAACGCTTTCCTCGGGCTCGACCTGGCCATCACCAGCGTCGCCGGCTCGCCTGTCGCTCCCTACGGCGGCGCCACGCCGAGCTCAGCCGCCGGTCTCTTCGACGGCACGGCTAACGGGTTGCAGGTGCTCGTCACCGACACCGCCGCCACCACCTTCTTGAACAACACGACCTACAAGAACCAGGCCGGGTCAGCGGTGGCGCTGTCGGCGACCTCGTCGGTGACCGGCCTCCTGATCAGCCCGACGCCGATGACCAACGGAGGCACCGACACCGTCACCGTCAACTACAAGCTCCCCACGTCGGCGTCGAACGCATACAACCTGGCCAGCTCGACGATCGTGCTCCAGATTCACGCCGTACAAGCCGACAACAATACTCTCCCCATTGGATGTGCAGCCGGCAAGGTCTGCACCTCCGGATTCAACTGGAGTTAGGCGATTTTCATGCTCGCAGTCGATTTTACTCTCCGAGAGACGGGCCGATGAATCCCAGTATTATCGTCATTCTCATCACGGCGCTAGCGCTCCTGGCGGGGCTGTCAGTCGTGGGCACGTATGTCGTGCGATCGTCGATTGAGAGCTTCCGCGCGTGGCGAGCCGCCAAGCCCCGGACCGTCAAGAACCGAACCGCTTCAAGTCGCCCACGGCTCCGAATCACGCTCGCGCTCCTCGCAGTGGTCGCCATCGCGTCGACGAGCGTCGGCGTCACCCTGGCGCTCTACAGCAACCGGCCCACGGGCGAGACCAATACCTTCGTCGCCGGCACTGTGGGCCTCACCAGTAACGTCACCGGCGCCTGCTTGGCCTCGACCGCCAACATGGCCCCCGCCGACACGGCCAGCTGCACCCTGCTCACGACCTACGCCGGAAACCTTTCGGGATACCTGGCCTTGGACGTGTTCATCGCGACCACGAAGACCGTGGCCGTCGGCGCGACGAACCTCTACAACCCTGCCGACACGACGAATCAGGCCCAGATCACGGTAAGTAGTACGACGCCGACCGTGACCTACGTCGTCGCCGGCGGCAGCCCCACCAGCTTCGGGACGGCGATCACGTGCCCGGGCTCGGGTACCAGCCTCGACGGCGTCAACTATTCGACCGGCTACACGTGCTACCTGCTATCCAACCTCCTGGTCTCGGCCACCGCGTTCACCAACGCCTCCGCAACCGTCACGTTCACGACCGCCATCACCCTGCCGAGCACGCAGCCGAACAGCTACCAGGGCAGCAGCGCAACCGTCGTCCTCGGCGCCCACGCCGTCCAGTCGAGGAACAACACGATCAACTGCACGGCCGGCGGCGCCTCGCCCACAGCCGGTGCCGTGTGCACGCCCGCCGGCTCCTTCGCCTGGAGCTAGGTCATGCAACTACGCCATCGGATGTGGCTCGTCACCGCGGCCGTGGTCCTGGCCAGCCTTCTTATGCCGACGCTGGCGTGGGCGAAATACCGGGCTACCGGCGCCGAGACGAACACGTTCGCGACCCTCACCCTGGGGACGCCGGGGACACCCGCCTGCATAGGTCTTGGCGTCCTCTCGGTGACCCTGTCGTGGACTGCGGCGAGTGGTGCCCTCCGGTACGACCTCGGCGTAGACAACTCCCCGGGTGGGCCGTTCACCTACAGCGATATCGGCAGTGGAACGACCGAGACCTTTGGTATCTCCTCGGGCACCTTTTACTACGTCGTTCGCCCCGCGAACCACAACTGGCAAGGGCCGGATTCGGCGCCGCGAAAGGTCGTCGGAGTCCTGGTCCTCGCGGCGACCTGCCCCCCGTGACCCCCGAGCGAGACGTCAGTCCGTCCCTGGCGTCATCCCGGGAAGCGACTCGAGCACGGCGGCCAGGAGTTCAAAGGTCTTGAAGACACGGGGGCCGGCCTCCTCCCGCTCGTCGGACACGTTCAACAGAAGCTCGATGCCGATGAACTCGCCGACGACGGCTAAGGCAAGGTCGTGGACCGGGACCATGGCGGCGTAGGGCGTTTCCTCCAACACCCGCACGATGGCCCGTTCCACGATGTCGATCCACGGTTCGAACCGTTCCCGCATGGGTTGGCGCAGCTCGGGGATGGTGGCGGCGGCGGCCAGCATCTGGGACAGGACGGTGATGTGGCCGTCCTCCAGGTCCTCGGCGTGGAGCTCGCCGGCCACCGCAACCAGCTCCCGGAGGGTGGACACCTCCGCCAGACGGCGCTCGTAGCGCTCGCTCCGACGGCCGCTGAGCTCCTCGACGGCAGCCAGCAGCAGCTCGTGGACGGAGGTGAAGTGGTAGAAGATCAGGGCCTGGTTGAAGCCGCCCCGGCGGGCGATCGACCGGGCGCTGGCGCCGAGGATGCCGTCCTCGTGCAGGGCCGCCAGGGCCGCCTCGATCATCCTGGCCCGGGTGACCTCGGCCGGCTTGGTGCCGGCGGTCGTGCTCCGTCGGGGCGTGCCGGCGGACGGTGAGGCAGCCATCGCCGGCGACCCTACCGCCGGGTCACTGGGCCGGCGCCCATACCGGGGCCGGTCCTGACGGAGCGGGAGGGGGGCCCATGGGGGCGGCAGGAGGAGCGACCGTCGCCGGCGCCAGCGCCCGGCGGCGGACGAGGTGGAACACCCACATGTTCACGAAGTGGACCCCGGCGAGGGACACCAGCAGCACGCCCAGCTTCTGGCTGAGGACCTCGAAGGCGTCGACCGCGGTGGGGGCGGCGTCGGACTTCAGCAGCAGGACGGCGTAGCCCAGGTTGAGCATGTAGAAGCCGGTGACGAGCAGGCGGTTGACCGCCTCCGCCATCCGGGGGTCGGGGAACACGCCCTCGAGGAACACGGCTCCGTTGCGGTACAGCGTGCGAGCCAGCCAGGCCACCAGCCCCACGCTCACCACCAGGTAGACGAGGTACACGGGCACGAGCATCAGCTGACCTCCTTGTTTGAGCGTCTGCTCAATATTATGCTTGAGCAGTCGCTCAAAAGTCAACACCGGCAGGCTGGAACGGTCGGTTCCGGCGGGCGGCGACCTACGCTCCGTCCGTGCGTCGTGTGCTGGCCGTGGTGGGGGCGGTGGCGATGATCGTCGGCGCCGTGGTCGTCCGGGGTCGGCTCGACGACCGCAGCGAGGATGCGGGCCAGGTCTACCGGCTGGTGTGCGCGGCCGACCTCGAACGGGTGTGCGCCGAGCTCGACGACGCCTTCCCGGGCCGGGTCGATGTCACCGTCGAGGGCGCGGGCACCACCGCCGACCGCCTGCGCCGCCTCGACGGCGACCCCGAGCTCGACGGCTGGTTGGTGAACGACCCGTGGCCGGCGTTGGTCGACGAGGCCCGCCGGTCGGGCTCGCTCCCTCCCCTGTTCGACACCCAGGCGGCGCCGCTCGCCCGCTCGCCCCTCGTCATCGTGGCCTGGAAGGACCGGGCCGGGGCGCTGGCCACGACGTGTCCCGACGGCAAGGTCGGGTGGAAGTGCCTGGGCGACGCCGCCGGCCGACCTGACGCCAAGGTGGGCCACGCCGACGCCGCCCGCAACGGCACCGGGCTGCTGGTGCTGGCCCAGGCCACCGTCGAATGGTTCGACGGTCGCACCGACCTGTCGACGTTCGACCTGGAGGACGAGGGTTTCCAGCGGTGGTTCGCCGCCCTCGAGCGGCCGATGGAATCGGCCGCCAGCTCGCCCCTCGACCGGATGCTCCTCATCGGACGGGCCGTCTACGACTTCGTCGGGACCACCGAGGCCGACGCAATCAAGGCCGACAACGCTGCCAAACGGGACGAGCTCACCAAGATCTACCCTTCGTCCATGGCGACCGCCGACGTGGTCCTGGCGGTCACCCCCGGCGACCGGGGGAGTCGCCTGCGCGAGATCGTCGCCGGCCGGGCCCGCACCGAGCTGACCGACGCCGGCTGGAAGGCTCCCGGCAGCGCCGGCCTGCCCGCCGGCAACGGGCTGCCCGACGCCGGCCTGATCGACGCCATCCGCGCCAAGGCCAGGGAGGTCACCGGCCGATGAAGACAAGGTTCCAGCGGACGGTCGTCCTCCTCGTGGCGGTGGCCCTGGCCGCGGGCGCCTGCTCGACGAGCGACGGCTCGGGCGGCGGCCCCGGCGGCGGCGACGGGCTGCAGTCGATCCCCAAGGGGTGCACCGCCATCGACATGCAGGTGTCCCCGGAGAAGGTCGAGCTGCTCGGCGACCTGGCCCGCACCTTCAACTCCTCCGACGAGGCCAAGCCCGGCGGGCGGTGCGCGTTCGTGCGGGTCCAGCGCAAGTCGTCGGGCGTGGGCATGTCGCTGCTCGTCGACGGCTGGCCCGACGAGGCCACCAATGGTCCCCGGCCCGTCATCTGGTCGCCGGCCTCGTCCGCCTGGGGGGCGATCCTCAACTACCGCCTGTCCACCGCCGGCCAACCGGCCATGGCCCCCACCGACGCCAAGCCGTTCATGCTCACGCCCCTCGTGATCGCCATGCCCCGTCCCATGGCCGAGGCCATCGGCTGGCCGAGCACGCCCATCGGCTTCGCCGACATCCTGGCCCTGGCCCAGGACCCGGCCGGGTGGGGCGGCAAGGGCCATCCCGAGTGGGGGCCGTTCCGCCTGGCCAAGACCAATCCCAACTTCTCCACCAGCGGCCTGTCGGTCACCATCGCCCAGTACTACGCCGCCACCGGCAAGACCCGCGACCTCACCGCCGAGGACCTGGCCCGGCCCGAGGTCGACGCCTTCGCCCGGGGCGTCGAGAACTCGGTCGTCCACTACGGCGACATCACGCCGACGTTCCTCAACAACTGGTACCGCAACGACGCCCGGGGCACGTCGCTCACCTACACGTCGGCCCTGGCCGTCGAGGAGAAGTCGGTCATCGACTACAACCTCGGCAACCCGGACGGGATCACCGACCCGGGCGAGAAGCCCCGCCCGCCCAAGATCCCCCTCGTCGCCATCTATCCCAAGGAGGGGACGCTCTTCTCCGACAACCCCTTCTTCCTCCTCGACGCCCCGTGGGTCGACGACCGGGAGCGGGAGGGGGCCCAGGCCTTCGAGCGCTACGTGCAGACGCCCGAGAACCAGCAGCGGGTGGTGCAGTTCGGCTTCCGGCCCGGGAACCCGGCGGTGCCCGTGGTCAGCCCCATCGACCGGTCCAACGGGCTCGACCCCGACCAGCCCCAGAACATCCTCCAGGTGCCGGAGCCGGCGGTGCTGGCTCGCATCCTCGACCTGTGGGCCCAGCAGCGGCGCAGCGCCCGGGTGATGCTGGTGATCGACGTCTCCGGCTCGATGGGCGACCCCGCCGACGAGGACGACGATCAGGGCCAGACCAAGCTCGACCTGGCCAAACAGGCGGCGGTGACCGCCCTGGCCCAGTTCAAGGACGACGACGACGTCGCCCTGCGCATCTTCTCCACCGAGATCAGCCCCACCGAGCCCACCGACTACCTCGACCTGGTGCCCTTCGGTCCCATCGGGGCCCAACGGGAGCAGATCGCGTCCAAGATCCGCAGCCTCGTCCCCACCCAGGGGACGCCGCTCTACACGGTGGCGGGGGCGTCGTTCGAGAACCTGCGGGCATCGTACGACGCGGCCAAGATCAACGCCGTGGTCCTCCTCACCGACGGGCGTAACGAGGATCCCCGCAACCGGGACCTGGAGAAGCTGCTCACCGACCTCCGCGCCGGCAACGAGGGCCAGTCGAGCCGGCCCGTCCGGATCTTCCCCATCGCCTACGGCCAGGATTCCGACCTGGCCACCCTCAAGCGCATCGCCGAAGCCACCAACGCCGCCGCCTACGACGCCAGCAACCCAGCCACGATCACCCAAGTGTTCACGGCGGTCATCTCGAACTTCTAGGCCCAACTCTCAGGGAGGAAGCTGATGTCGAGCATGCCGGCTGGGGCCGACGACCGGGTCCTGCCCGCGACCCGGGCGCTGTCGATCTTCATCATCCCGTTCCTGGTGGTTGGCTTCGCCGTCCTCTTCTTCTGGCCCAAGGACACCGACGACCTCTTCGCGTGGGCGATCAAGCCGCCGCTCACGGCGATGGTGCTGGCGTCGGTGTACATCGGCGGGGCCTGGTTCTTCGTCCAGGCGGCCCGGGCCAAGAGCTGGGAGACGATCAAGGGCGGGTTCGTGCCGGTCGGGGTGTTCGCCTCGACCATGGGCCTCAACACGATCATCCACTGGGACAAGTTCATCCACGGCAACGTCGCCTTCTGGCTGTGGACGGGGCTGTACTTCACGACGCCGTTCCTGGTCTTCGCCGTCTTTTTCGCCAACCGGCGGGTGGCGGCCCCGCCCGACGGCCCCCGGCTCTCGGACGCGGCCACCTACACCATCGGGATCCTCGGGGTCCTCGCCCCGGCCATGGGCGTGTTCCTCTACCTGGCTCCGGAGCGGGCCATCGACCTGTGGCCGTGGGCGCTGACGCCGCTCACCGCCCGGAGCACGGCCGCCATCTTCTTCCTCGGCATCGCCGGCGCCGGCGTCTTCTTCGACCGCCGGTGGCAGGCCGTCCGGATCCCCCTCCAGGTGGCGATGGCGATGCTGGCGCTGATCCTGGTCTCGGTGGCGAGGGACTGGGACACCATCGACACCGACAAGGCGTTCAGCTGGGTCCTGTTGGCCGGCTTCGTGGCGGTGCTGGGCGGCTCCGCCGTCCTCTACCGGAAGATGACGGCCGAGGCGGGTGCGGTCAGTCGGTCCGGCTGAAGCGGGCCACGGCGATGGCGAACACCCCCGCGCCCAGCGCGGCCAGAACCACCAGCTGGAGGGCCACCGGCACCGGCCATCCCATCCACGTGATCCGGGGGTCGAGGGCCGTGATTGCGGCCGGCGACAGGTCGAGGTGGGAGAACACCACGTGGCGCATGGGCTGGACGGCGTAGGTGAGGGGGTTGAGCTTGGTGGCCACCGCCAGCCAGGCGGGCAGCCCGGCCGTGGGGTAGAGCGCCCCCGACAGGAACATCATCGGCGTGATCACCGTCTGGATCACCGGCATCACCGACTGGATGTTGGCCACCTTGGCCCCCAGGAGCAGGCCGAAGGCGGTGATCGACAGGGAGGCCAGGAACAGGATGGCGATCAGCTCGAGGAGCATCACCGGGTTGTAGGGCACTCCGGCAAAGCCGGCCAGAGCCACCAGGATCAGGGCCTGGCTCGTGGCCACGATGCCCCCACCCAGGCACTTGCCGGCCATGATCGACGTGCGGCTGATGGGCGCCACCAGCATCTCCCGGAGGAAGCCGAACTCCCGGTCCCACACCACCGACACGCCCGAGAACACGGCCGTGAACATCACCGACGTGGCCAGCACGCCGGGGAACAGGAACGTGCGGAAGTCGACGCCGTTGGTGCCGGGCTGGACCACCCGGGAGAGGCCCGTGCCCAGCACGAAGAGCCAGAGCAGGGGCTGGACCATGCCCGCGACGAGGCGGCGGCGGTCGGTGAGCCAGCGGAGGAGCTCCCGGTGGCAGACGATCTTGACCGCCCGCAGGTCGGCGGCCAGGCCGGTGGGCGCCCGGCGGATGGGGGCCACGGGGAGCGGCGAGCCGGTGGCCTGGACGGGCACGGGGACCGCGGGGGCGGCAACCGTGGGGGCGGCGACCGCGGGGGCGGCGACCGCGGGGGCGGCGGGCGTCGGGTCGGGGGGCGAGGGGGCGTCGGGGCGGGTGGTGGTCATCGGGCGGGCTACCTCCGTCCCCGGAACATGGGCGGGATCTCGTTGCCGGAGCTCTCCGCGTCGCGGATGGTGCGGCCGGTGTAGGTCATGAAGACGTCGTCGAGGGTGGGACGGGTCACGCTCACCGATCGTACGGCCACGCCCAGGTCGGCCAGGAGACGGGGCACGAAGGCCTCGCCGTCGGCCACCTGGAGGACGAGCCCGTCGGGGGTGGACGCCACCTCCAGGCCGAACCGGGAGGCGATGGCGGTGGCCGCTGTCTGGTCGTCGGCCGTCACCAACCGCACCCGGTCGGTGCCGATGGCGGCCTTCAGGGCCTGGGGGGTGTCGAGGGCGACGATCTGGCCCACGTCCATGATGGCGATGCGGTCGCAGTGCTCGGCCTCGTCCATGTAGTGGGTGGTGAGGAAGATGGTGAGGTCCTCCTGGCGGCGGAGCTGGTCGAGGTACTCCCAGATCGACGCCCGGGTCTGGGGGTCGAGGCCGACGGTGGGCTCGTCGAGGAAGAGGACCCGGGGCGAGTGGAGCAGGCCCCGGGCGATCTCCAGCCGCCGCTTCATGCCCCCCGAGTAGGTGGCGACCTCCTTGTCCCGCCGGTCCCACAGGCCGACCAGCTCGAGCACCTGCTTCATGCGCACCTCGAGCTCGGCCGACGGGACTCCGTAGAGCTGGCCGTGGAAGCGCAGGTTCTGGGCGCCGGTGAGGTAGGTGTCGAGGGTCATGTCCTGGAAGACGAGGCCGATCTCCCGGCGGACGTCGTCGCGCTCGGCCACCACGTCGAAGCCGGCCACCGTCGCCCGCCCGGCGGTGGGCCGCAGCAGGGTGCACAGCATGTTGATGGTGGTGGACTTGCCCGCGCCGTTGGGCCCGAGGAACCCGAAGGTCTCCCCGCCCTTGACCTCGAAGTTGACGCCCCGGACGGCGTGGACGTCTCCGAAGCGCTTCTCCAACCCTTCGACCCGGATCGCCACGGGCCGCTCGCTACTTTCCGCCATGCGCTCTACTCCTAATTCGTTGGCACTTCCAACGATAGATCATCCCCACAGAATGTCAAGAACCGACTATTCTGGGTCCGTGGACCACGGTGGACAGTTCGACGTGGTGTCCGGCATCTTCATGCTCGCCCGCGAGCTGCGGCGGGAGATCACCGACCTCATGGGCACCGAGCAGTGGGCCATCGACGCCGGATTCCGGCCGCCGTGCCTCGGGGTGATCGCGGTGGTGGCCAAGCGGGGGCCGGTGTCGCAGCGGGAGATCAGCGACCACCTCGGCCTCGACGCCAGCGACGTGGTCGGTGTGCTCGACATCCTGGAGAAGGCGGGCATGGTCGAGCGCCGCCGCGATCCCGACGACCGCCGCCGCCACGCGGTCGTGCTCACCGAGGCCGGCGAGCAGGCGTCCCGCCGGTTGCTGGTGCTGCGGTCGCAGGTGGAGGCCCGGGTCCTGGCCGGCCTCGAGCCCGACGAGCGCCGCCAACTGGTCGACCTCCTCGACCGGGCCCTCACCGCCCGGCCGACCGCGGCCGACCCCCAGCCCTCCCCCGCCTGACGCCGCCCCGCCTGGCGGCCACAATGGCGGGATGCTCGAACGGCTGCCGGAGCGGGCCCGCACGCCGGCAGTGGCGCGGGCGGTGATGGCGCCGTCGTCGATCCTCCTGGCCGGGGCGGGGACGGCGGCCGCCATCCTGGCCGGGGCGCCGTTGGCGGTGGCGGCTGCGTTCGGCGCGGCGGCGTGGGTGGGCAAGGCGTTCATGGCCATCCCCCGCAAGGAGAAGCGGCCGGACATGAACCCGGCCACGGTGCGCGAGCCGTGGCGCTCGCTCGTCCGCCAGGCGGTCAAGGCCGAGGACCGGTTCAACGAGACCGTGCGCAGCACCCGCCACGGGCCGTTGCGGGACCGCTTGGCCGAGGTGTCGGCCCAGGTCAGCGTGGCCGTCGACGCCTCCTGGAAGATCGCCCAGCGGGGCGACAGCCTCGACAACGCCGTCCGCGAGCTCGACGCCGACTCCATCGCCGCCGAGCTGGCCGCCCGGGAGGACGAGCTGCGCCAGTCGCCGGGACGGCCCCAGCTGGAAGCCACCGTGGCCGCCCTCCGGCGCCAGTTGGAGTCGGCCCAGCGGGTGGCCGACGTGGCCCGCGACGCCCTCGACCGCCTGCGCAAGCTCAACGCCCAGCTCAACGAGACGGTGGCCCGGGCCATCGAGCTGTCCCTGGGCCCAGCCGACATCGACGCCCTCCAGCCCCTGGGCAACGACATCGACGGCGTCGTCACCGAGTTGGAGTCGCTCCGGTTGGCACTCGAGGAGTCGGGCACCGCCTCGTGACCAACGGGTGCGAGTAGCGTCCTCGCCCGTGCACGACCGGACACGGGCCCGGGTACTGGTCGCCCTGACCGTCGCCGGAATCGCCCTGACCGGACTGGTGGTGTGGATCACCACGCCTCCGTCCAGCTCGGCCGGGCCCGACACCCAACTCGACTCCAGCGGGGTCGCCGCCCTGGGCCCGTCGTCGGGGCTCAGCCCCGTCACCCCCGGGCCCACCCTGGCCCGCTCGGCGCCCACCATCACCGCCACCGGCGCCGGCAATGGGGCGGACGCCGCCACCGGCACCGCCGCCGGCAGCAGGGTCGGCGACGCCCCGACGCCCGGCCCCACCACGACCTTCCCGGGCCGGTCCGCCGCCGTGGCCGCCCCGGCCCAGGTCCCCAACTGCACACCCGCCTCCCTCGCCCAGCGGGCGGCCCGCACCCTCATCGTGGGCATCCCCGACGTCACCGATCCGTCCGACCCCATCGTGAAGACGGTCCTCGACATCGGGGTGGGCGGGATCTTCCTCAACCCGGGCAACGTCGTGTCGGAGTCCCAGCTCATGCGCCTGGTCAGGGGCATCCGGGCCCAGGCCGGGCGGCCCATCGTCATCACCGTCGACGAGGAGCCGGGACGGGTGTCGAGCCTGGGCGACATCCTGGGACCCAGCCCGTCGGCCCGGCGCATGGCCAACGAGGGGCCGGCGTCCGACGTGCGGACCTACGCCCACGAGGTCGCTCTCGAGCTGGCCCGCCTCGGCATCGACCTCAACCTGGCGCCGGTGGCCGACCTCACCGACGGGCCCTACGACGAGATCATCGGCGACCGCTCGTTCTCCGCCGACGCCGCCATCGCCTCCGAGTACGCCCTCGCCTTCGCCGAGGGGATGGCCGACGCCGGGATCCGGTCGGCGGTCAAGCACTTCCCCGGCCAGGGCCGTGCCACCGAGGACATCCACTTCGAGGCGGCGGCGCCGGTCACCACGCCCCTCGACACCCTCCGCCTCACCGACGTCCGCCCCTTCCGCGACCTGGTCCGGGCCGGCGTCCCGGTAGTGATGATGAACCACATCCGCTACACCGCCCTCGACCGCAACCTCCCCGCCAGCCTGTCGCCCAAGGCCTACAGCCTCCTCCGCGACCTCGGCTTCCAGGGCGTGGCCATCACCGACTCCCTGGGGATGGGCGCGGTGAACCTCACCTGGGGCTTCTTCGACTCCGCCCCTATGGCCGTGGCCGCCGGCGCCGACGGGCTGCTCGCCACCGACGGCTTCTTCGCCGAGGAGATGCGCGACGGGTTGGTGGACGCGGTGGCCAAGGGCCGGCTGACGGAGGCCCGCCTGAGCGAGGCCGCGGCCCGGATGGTGGCCCTCGGCGGCGGCAACCCCCGCACCGTCGCCTGCGTCGACGTCACCCTCCCCCACATCGCCCCGACGCCCCTGCCCTAGCGCCGGCCCGCGCCGCGTGCCGGACGGCGGAGGGTGGCGGTAGGCTTCCCCGCCAATGAGCCGTCGCACTTCGACGACCATCGGCGTGGCGGCCGCAGTGCTGGCCGCGGCCCTTTTCGGGGTCACCTGGCACAACATGTCGACGCGCGACTCGTCGCAGCTCGCCACCGTCGGCCAGCCCGCCCCCACCACGACGGTCGCCCCCACCCCCACCACCGCCGCCACCCCCGTCCTCGGCCCCACCCGCGAGGTCGAGCCGGGCGCCACGCTGCGCCTGGGCTACGCCCGGCCGCCCTCGAGCCCCGCGCTGGTGGCCGACGCCATCGTCGAGTCGGTGGGCCTCTACAACGCCCCCGGCGACGCCGAGCCGGCCGACAGCCTCGACAACCCCACGTGGGAGGGCCTGCCCGGCGTCTACCTGGTGATGCAGGAGTGGGGCGACTGGCTCGAGGTCCAGGTCTCGATGCGGCCCAACGAGTCGACGGCGTGGATCCGCAAGGCCGACGTGACCCTGCGCCAGACCCAGTTCCGCATCGTGGTCAACGTCAGCCAGCGGCGCCTGATCGCCTACGACGGGGCCACCCCGTTCCTCGACACCACCATCGCCACCGGGGCCGCCAGCGGACCCACCCCCACCGGCAACTTCTTCGTCGACGGGACGGTGAAGGTGAGCGACCCCACCGGCCCCTACGGGGCGTACCAGATGAGCGTGGCCGCCTTCTCCGACGTGTACTACAGCTTCGGCTCCGGGATCGGCCAGATCGCCCTCCACGGCACCAACGACCCCGCCCTGCTGGGCACCCCCGCCAGCCACGGCTGCGTGCGCATGACCAACGAGGCCATCACCCAGCTGGCCAACTCGGCCCCGCCGGGAACGCCGGTCACGATCATCGCCTAGGCCTCCAGCCGCCTTATGCTTGCCGGGGTGACCCCGGAGGAGCTGGCCAACCTGGCTCATCTGCGCCGGGCGCGGGACCTGATGGACCGGGCCTACGCCGAGCCGCTCGACGTCCCCGCGCTGGCCCGGGCCGCGTTGATGTCGCCGGCGCACTTCTCCCGCCAGTTCCGCGCCGCCTACGGCGAGACGCCGTACTCCTACCTGATGACGCGGCGCATCGAACGGGCGAAAGCGCTGCTGCGCCGGGCCGACATGTCGGTGACCGACGTGTGCATGGCGGTGGGATGTACGTCGCTCGGGTCGTTCAGTTCCCGGTTCACCGAGCTCGTCGGCGAGACTCCCTCCGCCTACCGCGCCCGCGACCACGGCGGGCTGGCCGCCGTCCCGGCCTGCGTGGCGAAAACCCGCACCCGACCGAGCAGGAACGGAGAAGCCAAACGGGCGTCGGTCTCTTAGCTTCGTCTCCATGGACATCGCACTCAAGCACTGCTTCATCAACGTGACCGACGCCGAGGAGGCCCTGACGTTCTACCGGGACGCGCTCGGCCTCGAACTGCGCAACGACGTGGCCAACGACGGGTTCCGGTGGATCACCCTCTCCTCTCCGTCGCAGCCCGGCGTGGAGATCGTGGTCAGCGACTACCTCGGCACGTCCCCGGCCGACCGGGACACGCTCGCCTCGCTGATCACCAAGGGCGCCATGAACGGCGTCGTGTTCGCCACCTCCGAACTGGATGCCACGTTCGAGAAGGTGCGGGCCTCGGGCGCCGAGGTCCTGCAGGAGCCGATGGACCAGTTCTGGGGCGTTCGGGACTGCGCGTTCCGCGACCCGGCCGGCAACATGGTGCGCATCACCCAGGCCTAGAACACATCCTGAGCGTCGCCGGGCCCAGGAGGGCGGATTCAGTCGTCGGACGACTTCGACTGGCCGTGGAGCCGGTCGTGGAGACCCTCCTGGGTGGCGGCGCTCAGGGCGGGGTCGGCGTCGAGGTCGTGCACCGTCTGCAGGTGCTCGGCCAGGGTCCCGGCGAGGGCTTCGACGCCGTCGTGGGAGTGGTCGCCGACCACCGCCGACACCTCCTCGGCGGCCTCGATCTCGTCCTCCGGCAGCTCGTCGTGCTTGTCGATCACCCCGGAGTCATCACCCGCGGCTATCGACGGCAAACCCGGGTCCGTCCGGGCGTAGTCTGAGGGCATGGCAAACAAGGCGCCGGCCAAACCCCAGACCAAGAAGACGGGCAAGTCGCTCCAAGAGAAGCGGGCGGCCAAGCAGGCCAAGAAGTCGGAGAAGAAGGGCGGCAGCAGCTCCTAAGCCGCGAACCGGCGGCGACGGCTCCCACCCGTCGCCCCGCTACGAGGGCGAACGGCGGTGGCGGCGCTGGGGGAGGTCGTGCAGGAGGCTGCTCAGGATCAGCCACACCCCGGCCGCGGCCGCGGCCATGAAGCACACGATGGCCACCGTCGGGTAGCCGAAGAGCTTGGCCTCGGTGTCGATCCGCATCAGCATGGCCGCCCCGATGATGAGGGCGGCGACGATGAGGCCGGCGGTGACCCGGTTGGCCAGCTTCTGGATTCCCCGCATCAACTCCCGCTCGTCGATGCCCTGGATGTTGAGCGTCATCTGCCCCTCGGCGAGCGCATCCATCACCTTGTTGACCCGCCCCGGGAGCTTCTCGGTGAACTCCTTGGCGTCCATCGCCACCGACAGCAGGTGTCCGGGCGAGGCGCTCTGGAGCATCTTGCGCCGCATGATGGTCCCGACGTGCTGCTGGATGGCGGCGTTGGGATCGAAGTCGGGGTCGAGCTTGACCGCCACCTGGTCGAGATTGAGCAGGGTCTTGCCGAGCATGGTGAGCTCGGGCGGAGGCCGCAGGCCGCAGTCGCCCGCGATACGGGACAGCTCCCCCACCATCCGTCCCGCTCTCAGCTCGCCGACGGTGACGTCCTGGTGGCGCAGGACGAACGACGTGATCTCCCGCTCGAACCGCTCGCGGTCCCAGGATTCCCGCCTGTCGCCCAGATCGGCCATGACCACCGCGACCTCGTGACCCTGATGCTCGCTCAGGGCGGCCAGGAGTCGCACCAGCGAGTCCTGCAGTTGGGGGTCGATCCGGGCGACCATGCCGAGGTCGATCAGGGCCAGGCGACCGTCGGCCGTGAGCAGGACGTTGCCCGGGTGCGGATCGGCGTGGACGAACCCGTCGACCAGGATCTGGTCGAGGTAGGCGTCGAACAGCTCGCGGGCGAGGCCACCGCGGTCGGATTCGAGCTGGGCCAGCGGGCCGAGCGAGCCCACGTTGCGGCCCTCGACCAGATCCATGGTGAGGACCAGAGACGTGGTGTAGTCGTCGACCGGTTGGGGGACGACGATGCGCTGGTAGCCGGCCAGGTTGGCGCCCAGCAGCTTCAGGTTGGAGGCTTCCAGGCGGTAGTCGAGCTCGGCCATGATCGACTGGCGGAACTCCTCCACCATGGCGCCGAACCCGTAGCTACGGCCGACCCCGGTGTGCTCGTCGAGGAAGCCGGCCAGCTCCTCGATCACCTCCATGTCGTCGACCACCTGCCTGCGCACACCTGGGCGCTGCACCTTCACCGCCACCCGGCGGCCGCCACGGAGGACCGCCCGGTGCACCTGTCCGAGGGAAGCGCTGGCCACGGGCGTGGCCTCGAAGGACTGGAACGCGTTGGAGATACGGGCGCCGATCTCGGTGGTGACCGTCTCCTCCACCGCCTCGAAGGAGAAGGGCTCGACCCGGTCCTGCAGGCGGCTCAGGGCGTCGAGGTAGACCGGGGGGAGGAGGTCGGACCGGGTGGAGAGCAGCTGGCCCAGCTTGATGAACGTGGGCCCCATCGCCTCGAGATCGTCGACCAGCTGGTGGGCGTCGGCTTCGGTGGCCACCTCGGCTGCCGCCGGATCGTTCGGGTCGTAGTCACGGACGGCGCCGGTTCGCCCGTGCTTGAGAAGGAGGGCGGCCACGTCCTTGTAGCGGGCCAGGTGGCGGACGTTCAGTGATACGGACACATCTGGGGCGGTACCCACGAGAGGAGCCGACAAACGCCCCCTCAGGCGTTCAGGAGCCTCCGGTCGCCCCCGGGCGGCCCGACTCCAGCTCGGCCACGAGCGAGTCGACCACGTCGACCAGGGTGCCGCCACCGGCCACGATCGCCCGCTGGCGGCGGTAGCTGGCGCCCGAGTCCAGGACCTCGAGGTTGGCCTTCAGCTCGTCGAGACAGCCCAGGCGGGCGGCGGTGGGCGACAGGTCGTCCACCAGCCCGGCGATCGCGTCCCGGAGGGGCACTCGGGTGCCCTGGTCGTCGACGATGAGGTCGGCGTCGAGGCCGTGGCGGGACGCCTTCCACTTGTTCTGCTTCACCACCCACTCCCGGGGCACGATCAACCTCTCGCCCGCGTCGAGGCGGACATCCATCGACTCCACCAGGCTCTGGGCTATGGCCGCCAGCGACGCCACCTCCCGCATGGTGGGGATGCCGTCGCAGATGCGCAGCTCGACCGTGCCGAAGTCGGGGTGGGGCCGGATGTCCCACCACACCTCGCGGATGCTGGTGATGGCCTGGGCCGCGATGAACGTGCCCATGAACTCCTCGAACTCGCTCCACCCGGCCAGCTGATAGGGCAGGCCGGCGGTGGGCAGGCACTCGAAGACCTTGCTCCGGCTCGACGCCATCCCGGTGTCGAAGCCGGCCCAATAGGGGCTCGACGACGACAGGGCCAGGAAGTGGGGGATGTAGGCGTTGAGGGCGTTGGCGATGGCGATGACCTTCTCCTCCGAGCGCACCCCCACGTGGAAGTGCACGCCGAAGATCTGCAACCGCTTGCCCGCCCACTGGGTCTCGTCGAGCAGGGCCGTGTAGCGGGGGCTGGGGCTCACCTGCTGCTCCCGCCAGCTGGAGAACGGGTGGGAGCCGGCGCAGAACAGGGCCAGGCCGCGGGCGTCGACCGGCCCCGAGACCTCCTTGAGGGTGTGCTCCAGGTCGTCCCTGGCCTCGGCGACCGTGCCGCAGATGCCGGTGATGATCTCGAGGGTGCACTCGAACAGCTCGTGCTTCACCTTGGGGTGCTCGCCGCCGGGGTGCGAAACCCCCAGCTCCTCGAGGATGGGCGTGGCCGCGCTGGTGAGCTGGCGAGTCTCCCGGTCGACGATGGCCAGCTCGACCTCGATCCCGAGGCTGCTGCGCTCCGAAGCGTGGAACGGGATGTGCACGGTGGACCTCCTTCGAAGAGCGTACGTACCCGATTGCCCCTCGGGCGTACAGTCGCGACATGTTCAAGCTCATGGGACGTTGGTGGGCCTACCTCACGGCCAAGCTGTCGGGGTCGTTCGAGGAGCGGGCTGACCCCAAGATCCAGCTGGAGCAGGCGATCACCGAGGCTCAGGACCAGCACCGGCGACTGATGGAGCAGGCGGCCAACGTCATCGCCCACCAGAAGAAGACGGAGATGAACCTCAACCGCACCATGGGCGAGCTGGAGAAGCTCAACGGCTCGACCCGCCAGGCCGTCACCATGGCCGACGAGGCCACCACCAGGGGCGACGCGGCCAAGATGGCCGACTACACCAAGGCGGCCGAGGCCTTCGCCAACCGGCTCATCGAGAAGGAGAAGGAGGCCGATTCGCTCAAGGCCCTCCTCCTCCAGGCCACCGACGCCGCCGACCAGGCCAAGCACGCGGTGCGGCAGAACTCGCTCGCCCTGCAGAAGAAGCTGGCCGACCGCCAGAAGCTGCTGGGTCAGCTCGACCAGGCCAAGATGCAGGAGCAGGTCAACAAGGCCATGAACTCGCTCAACGAGACGGTGGGCCAGGACGTGCCCACCCTCGACCAGGTGCGCGACAAGATCGAGGCCCGCTACGCCAAGGCCCTGGGCACGGCCGAGCTCACCGAGGGCTCGGTGGAGTCCCGGATGCTCGAGGTGGAGCAGGCCCAGGTCAACTCCGAGGCCCAGGCCCGCCTGGCCGAGATCCGCAGCCAGCTCGGCCTGTCCCCCGCGGCCGAGCCCGGCGCGGCCGCCGAGCTGAGCGAGCCGGCAGCCGGCGAGCCGGCAGCCGAGCCGGGTCCCGCCTCGTAGCCTCGGCTAGGCCCTGGGCACCGGAGGCCAGGGCAGGGGCGTGGCCGATGCCCGGCGGCGGCTGGCCCGCACGCCGAAGACGATGGCCAGCACGATGGCGGCGGTGAAGAGCAGGCCGCCCACGGCGAGAACGACGGCGACACCCAGGCCGGCCCGCACCACGTCGTCGCCCAGTTCCTTCTCGTCGAGCCCCGGGTCGCGAGGGCCGAAGATCTCCGCCATCTCGCTGGAGGTGTAGGTGGTGAAGGCGGTGCCGCTGTCCGAGGTGGTACCGAGCAGCTCGACCCTCAGGAGGTCGAAGCGGAGGGGAAAGTTCGTCCACACGACCCGGGCCGCCTCTTCGGCGCTGGCGTCGGGGTTCTCGACGGAGGGCGGTCGGACGACGATCTCCACCTGGTCGAAGCCCTCGTCGCTGCTGAAGCTGACGTCGATGTCGGTGAAGCCGGCCCGCCCGAGGGCCTCCTCGGTGTCGATCAGGCCCCGGATGGTGGTGCAGGAGGCGAGCAGCAGCAGGGTGACCACAGCCAGCCCCACCGCGAGCCGGCGGCTCGGCGGGTAACTCCTCACGGCAAGGCCACCAGGTCGTCGGCGTGGACCGCCTCGTGGGGGATGCCCTCGGGCAGGTCGGCGGTGCGGCGGCCGGCGGCGGCCTTGAGGTCGACCGCGCTCAGCCGGACCAGGCCCTTGGCGAAGACCTTCCCGCCGACATCGGCGATCTCGACCGCGTCGCCGGCTTCGAAGTCGCCCCGGACGTCGACGATGCCCGCCGGCAGCAGCGACCGGCCCCGCTCGACCAGGGCCCGGCGGGCGCCGTCGTCGACCACGATCGTGCCCGCCATGGCCCGGGCGAAGGCGATCCACAGCTTGCGGGCCGGCAGCCGCCGGTCGCGGGGGCGCACGACCGTCCCGACGCCCGGCCGGCCCTCCACCGCCCCCGTGAGCACCCCCGGCCGGTTGGCGGCCGCGATCACCGCCCGCACCCCCGACCACGACGCGATCTTGGCCGCGGCCAGCTTCGACGCCATCCCCCCGCTGCCCCGGACCGTCCCCCGGCCGCCGGCCATGCGCTCCATCTCGTGGTCGACCTCGACGATCTCCTCGATGAGCGAGCCCCCCTCCACCAGCCGGGGGTCGGCGCTCAGCAGCCCGGGGGCGTCGGTCAGCAGGACCAGGAGGTCGGCCGCCACCAGGTTGGCGAGGAGAGCGGCCAGGAAGTCGTTGTCGCCGAAGCGAATCTCGTCGTCGGCGATGGCGTCGTTCTCGTTGACCACCGGCACCACGCCCAGCTCGAGCAGGCGGTTGAGCGTCTGGCGGGCGTGGAGGTACTGGGAGCGGTGGGCGAAGTCGAGGGGGGCCAGCAGCACCTGGCCCACCACCAGCCCGTGGGCGCCGAGAGCGGCGTCGTAGACGCCCATCAGCCGGCTCTGGCCGACGGCGGAGACGGCCTGGAGGGTGGCGATGTCGTTCGGTCGCCGGCCGGACAGGCCCAGGGCGGGCAGGCCGGCCGCGATGGCCCCCGACGTCACCACCACCACCCGGTGACCCTGGCTGCGCAGGTCGGCCACCTCCGAGCACAGCTTCTCGATGGCGGCCACCTCGATCTCGCCGTGGTCGTCGGTGATCGACGACGTCCCGATCTTGGCCACCACGATCACGCCCGGCGCCGCCCCTCCGAGGTCGGCCGGACCGCGCTGTCGTCGGAGTACTCGAGCGTCATCTTGCCGATGCGCACGATGTCGCCCTGCCGAGCGCCGGCCCGGGCCAGGGCCTTGTCGACGCCGAGGCGCTTGAGCCGGTCGCGCACGTAGTCGAGGGCCTGGAGGTTGGTGAGGTCGTTGACCGCCACCGCCCGCTCCGCGGCCTGGCCTCGAACCACGAGGGCCCCGTCGACGTCGCGGTCGACCCGGATTCCCTCCGGCTCCGGCCGGTAGACCACGTAGGCGCCGGCGTCGGGCTCCGCCGCCCGGGCCTCGTCGACCAGCACCGCCAGCCGCCCGACCAGGGCGGGGATGCCGGCACCGGTGACGGCCGACACCCGCTCGCCGTCCCACTCCACGTCGGGGGCGGCCACGTCGGCCTTGGTGCCGATCACCAGGCGGGGCCGTTCCAGCAGCTCGGGCCGGTGGCTGCCCAGCTCGTGGAGCAGGATCCGCTCCTGCTCCGCCGGCGCCATGCCGTCGGCCGGGGCCAGGTCGAGCAGCACCACCAGGGCCCGGGCCCGCTCGATGTGGCGGAGGAACTGGTGGCCGAGGCCCTTGCCCTCGCTCGCCCCCTCGATGAGCCCGGGGATGTCGGCCATGACGAACTCGTAGTTGTCGCTGCGGACGACGCCCAGGTGGGGCTGCAGGGTGGTGAAGGGGTAGTCGGCGATCTTGGGCTTGGCCGCCGACACCCGGGAGATGAGGGTGGACTTACCCGCGTTGGGGAAGCCGACCAGGGCCACGTCGGCCATCAGCTTGAGCTCGAGCTTGAGCCAGCGCTCCTCGCCCGCCTCTCCCTGCTCGGCGAACGACGGGGCCCGGCGCTTGTTGGACAGGAAGCTGGCGTTGCCCCGCCCGCCCCGTCCGCCCCGGGCCGACAGCCACGAGTCGCCGCTGTTGACCAGGTCGGCCACCACCCGCCCGTCCTCGGACACGATGGTGCCCACCGGGACGCTGACCTTCAGGTCGGTGGCGCCGGGCCCGTGACGGGCCCCACCGGAGCCGTGGGCGCCGCTGTTGGCGATGCGGTGGGGGTGGTCGCGGAAGGCGAGGAGGGAGGCGCACTGGTGGTCGGCGACCAGCCACACGTCGCCGCCCCGTCCGCCGTTGCCGCCGTCGGGGCCGCCCCGGGGGACGTGGGCCTCCCGCCGGAAGGAGACGGATCCGGCCCCCCCGTCACCGCCGCGCACGCAGAGCGCGGCCTCGTCGACGAATGCAGACATCTGAGGGAGAGGTTACGACCGGCGGGCGCCGGTCAGGACCGGACTATTCGGGGAGGACGTCGACCCGACGCCGGCCGCCCCGGAAGGTGAACTTCACCTTGCCCTCGGCCAGGGCGAACAGGGTGTCGTCGCCGCCGCGGCCGACCTGCTCGCCGGGGTGGAAGTGGGTGCCCCGCTGGCGGACGATGATCTTGCCCGGGCTGACCACGCCGCCGTCGTAGACCTTGACGCCCAGCCGCTGGGCGGCGGAGTCGCGGCCGTTGCGGGTGGAGCCGCCACCTTTGGTCTTCGACATGTCAGGCCTCTCTCGTGATGCCGGTGATCTCGATGGTGCTGTAGTGCTGGCGGTGGCCCCACCGCTTGGTGGAGTTGGTCTTGTTCTTGTAGGTGAGCCCGGTGATCTTGGGCCCCTTGGCGTCACCCACGACCTTGGCCGTCACCTGAGCCCCCGCCAGCTGCGCCGGCTCGGCCCAGATGGTCTCCCCGTCGACCACCAGCACGGGGGCGAAGGAAACCACCCCGTCGCCGTCGCCGGTGAGCCGCTCGACGTCGAGCCGCTCGCCCTGCGAGACCTTGTACTGCTTGCCACCTGTCTTGATCACTGCGTACATAGACCGACCAGCGTACAGGAGCGCCCCCCACCCGAAAGTCAGAGGAGGGTGACGTCGAGGACGATGCCCCGGCCGGCGCAGGTGGGGCAGGTGGCGGAGAACGCCTCAACCAGCCCCTCCGACACCCGCTTGCGGGTCATCTCCACCAGGCCCAGCTCGGAGATGTCGAACACCTGGGTGCGGGTCTTGTCCCGGGCCAGGGCCTCCTTGAAGCAGCGCAGCACGTCGTCGCGGTTGCGCCTGATCTCCATGTCGATGAAGTCGATGACGATGATGCCGCCGATGTCGCGCAGGCGCAGCTGGCGGGCGATCTCCTCCGCCGCCTCCAGGTTGTTGCGGTAGACGGTCTCCTCCAGGTTGGAGGTGCCCACGTTCTTGCCGGTGTTGACGTCGATGACGGTGAGGGCCTCGGTGCGCTCGATGATGAGCGACCCGCCCGACTGCAGCCACACCTTGCGGTCGAGGGCCTTGTGCAGCTGCTCGTGGATGTGCTGGCGCTCGAAGAGGGGCAGGACGTCGCCCTCCTCGTAGAGCTCGATCCGGTCGAGCAGCTCAGGGATCAGGGCGGCCACGTAGTCGTGGACCTCGGCGAACAGCTCGGGGTCGTCGATCACGACCCCCCGGTAGTCCTTGTTGAACTCCTCCCGGATCACCCGCACGGCCAGGGTGGGCTCGCGGTAGAGGAGGGCGGGGGCGTTGCGGATGGCCAGCAGCTCGATGTGGGCCCACTGCTTCTGCAGCCGGGCCACGTCGCGGCGCAGCTCCTCGGGCGTGGCTCCCTCGGCCGCGGTGCGCACGATGAGGCCGTGCTTCTCGGGCCGGACGTCGTCGAGGATGCGGCGCAGGCGCTTGCGCTCGTCGTCGGCCAGGCGCTTGGAGATGCCGTAGGTGGAGCTGTTCGGGATCAGGACCACGAACCGCCCGGCGAGGGAGACCTCCTGGGTGAGGCGGGCACCCTTGGTGCCGATGGGGTTCTTGGTGACCTGGCAGAGCACGGTCTGGCCGGGGCGGAGGATCTGCTCGATGCGGGCCGAGGCCGACACCTTCTCGTCGACGTCCTCGTGCTCGTTGTGGACGTCGCCCCGGTAGAGCACCGCGTTCTTGGGCGTACCGATGTCGACGAAGGCCGCCTCCATGCCCGGGAGGACGTTCTGGACCTTGCCCAGGTAGATGTTGCCGTGGATCTGGCTGGCGTCGTCGGTGGGCCGGGACACGTAGTGCTCGATGAGCGACCGGCCCTCGAGGACGGCGATCTGGGTGGCCTCGGGCCGCACGTGGACGGCCATCATGTAGCGGCCGACGGGCCGGCCCTTGCGCTCCCGGCCCCGCCGCCGTTCGAGCGTCTCCTCGTCGAGCTCGACCGGATCCTCGGTGTCGCGCACACTTCCGGGAAGCGGTGACCCCGCCGCGCCCCGACCCCGGCCGCCCCGCTTCCGGCGCCGCTTGGTGGCCGAGGAGGACCCGTCGGCGGCCACGGCCACCCGGCCCGACGTCTCGGCCGCGGTCGCCGCCCCGGCCATCTTGGTGGGGACGGGGCGGCGGCCGGGGCGGTCGCCGTCGGCGCCGTCGGCCGCCGCGGGACGGGTGTCGCCGATCTTGGGGGTGGTGGGACGGGGGGTGGACGAACCCCGTCCGCCGGCTCCGGCCCTCCCGGCGCCGCCGGACGAGCGGCGGGGAGTCGACGGCCGCCCCTCGCCGGGGGGATCGGGCAGGTCGGGGAGCCGGTCGCCGTCGGCCCCGGCCTGCGGGGATCGGGGGGGGCGGGGCGGGCCCCGCCGCTCGGACGTGGGCCCGCCGGCCGTGTCGGGCGACGTCGAGACGCCCGGCCCGCCCGGAAGGGCCGAGTCGGGCGCAGCTAGGCCCGCGGCGTCGGAGCCGGGTGCGCCGGGCACCGCCGGACGGGCCGGACCCCGGCCGCCCCGTGAACCACGCCGTCGCCGGTTGGGACCGCCATCGGCGGCTGTCGCCTCGGTTGGTGCGCCAGCGGTTGGTGCACCAGAGGTTGGTGGGCCAGAGGTTGGTGTGATGGGCCCGGCGTCAGCGCCGGGAGGTGTGACGGGAACCGGCCGGGGGCCGGGATCCGCCGGGTAGCCGGGGAGAGGTTCGGACATGGGAGCGTTCCCTTCTGCACGCGCACGCCGCCCGGCGTGCGTAGCGCCCGTCGCGGGCGGCAGGGCAGAGGGCCCTCCGCGCGCCGGAGCGCTCGATCGAAATGGGGAGACCAGCCGGCTCACCCGAGGGCTCACCCGTGAAATCACCTGGCGACGGCCCCGTGTTGGAGGGGTCATCGGCCGGGCGCTCCAGCCAGGCTGTACTCGGAACCGGTTGGGGGAGAGGCGCCTGTCTGGGCGCCAACGAGACCTTGGCCAGCAGGAGCTGGATTCTGGGCCACAGAGAGGTCATCAAATCGGGCGAAAGTTTACCGCACGGACCGCAAACTCCGGGCGGTGAAGGCCGTCCGGGTCAGGTGAAGCGTCGCGTCTGGACGCTGATGACCAGGCCCAGGGCGGCGAAGGTGGCCACCGTGGCCGACCCGCCGTACGACATGAGGGGCAGGGGAATTCCGGCGATGGGGGTGATCCCCATCGTCATGCCCACGTTTTCGAAGACCTGGAACACCAGCATGGCCAGGACCCCCACGCACACGAGCATCCCGAACTGGTCCTTGGCCGTGATCGCCGCTCGCCACGTCCGCCACATGACCAGGCCGAACAGCCCCAGCAGGGTGCACGCCCCGACGAAGCCCAGCTCCTCGCCCACCGCGGTGAAGATGAAGTCGGTGTGCTGCTCGGGCACGAACGAGAGGTTGGTCTGGGTCCCCTGGAAGAGGCCTCGCCCGCCCACGCCGCCGGCGGCGATGGCGATCTTCGACTGGTTGAGGTTGTAGGCCGACCGCTGGACGTCCTCCTTGGGGTCGAGGAAGGCCGAGAGCCGGTCGCGCTGGTAGTCCTTGAGGACGCCGAGTTGCAGGACCATGACGATGGCGGTGATCCCCATGAGGGTGAGGATGGCGATCTGGCGGGGGCTGGCCCCGGCCACCAGCAGGATGCCCATGAGGACGGCCACGAAGACCATCCCCGTGCCCACGTCGGGCTGGAGGTAGATGAGCAGCAGGGGGATGCCGGCGATGCCGAGGGCGGTGGTGAGGCGGCCGACGTCGAGATCGCCCCGATGGGCCGCGCAGAAGGCGGCCAGGGCGATCACCAGGGCGAGCTTGGCCAGCTCCGAGGGCTCGAACTGGTAGGGCCCGACCTGGAACCAGGCCTGGGTGCCCCGCCGCTCGGTGCCCAGGGGCGAGAGGACGAGGAGGAGGACGAACAGCGAGGCGCCGTAGATGACGGGGGCGATGTCGCGTAGGACCTGGTAGTCGAAGAAGGCGACGCCGACCATGACCAGCACGCCGATCCCCACGAACAGGGCCTGGCGCTTCAGGAAGTAGCCCGGGTCGAGCCCGGCCGCGGCCTGGCCCTGGCGGGTGGACGAGTAGATCATCAACAGCCCGATGGCGGTGATGCCGGCCACGGCCGCCACCAGGAGCAGGTCGACGTGGCGCCACGAGCTCGACGCCGCCCGCCGGCCGGTCGCGCTGCGCAGGTCGAGGGCCACTAGTCGCGGGCCTGGACGCGGGTGATGGGTGTGAGGGGCAGGCCCAGGATGTGGTCGAAGAGGGCCCTCGCGACCGGCGCCGCGGCAGACGCTCCGAAGCCGCCCTCCTCGATGACGACCGTCACCGCGTACCGAGGGTCCTCGGTGGGGCCGAAGGCGCTGAAGAGGGCGGTGTCCTGCTTCCCCGTGACCTGGGCGGTACCGGTCTTGCCGGCGATGGGGAACGTCGACGTGGGGAAGCCGGCGAAGGCGGGCGCGGCCGTCCCCCGGCTGTTGGCGACGGCTCCCTCGAAGCCGGCGACCACCGGGTCGCGGATGGCAGGCGGGATCTCGGTCTTGCGGTTGACCTTGGGCGCGATGGTGCGCACCTCGACCCCGGTCACGTCGAGGATCGACGCCCCGACGTGGGGGGCGTAGACGGTGCCCCCGTTGGCCAGGGTGGCGTAGGCGTTGACCAGCTGGAGGGGCGTGACCACCGTGTCGCCCTGGCCGATGGCGAGGTTGAGGTTGTCGCCCGTGTACCACTCGGGGTCGGGGAAGGCGTCGGGGTTGGAGTCGTGGAGGCGCTTCTTGGTGGCCTCGTCGGGGATCCGCCCGCTGGCCTCGAAGGGGAGCTCGATCTCGGTGAAGTCGCCCAGGCCGAGCTCCTTGGCCGTCTCCTGGATCGACGTGCGGCACTGGCCGGGACAGAAGCGGGATCCCAGTTCGTAGAAGTAGACGTCGCTCGACACGGTGAGGGCGGCGGTGAGGTTCACGTACCCGAAAGCCTCGCTGAAGGCGTTCTTCAGCACCGTGGGCGGATCGCCGATGGTGAAGGTGCCCCGGTCGTTCACCGTGTACTGGGGCGTGATGAGGCCGGTCTCCAGGCCCGCGATCGACGTCACCAGCTTGAACGTCGACGCCGGGGCGTAGAGGCCCTGGGTGACCCGGTTGTTCAGGGGGTAGTGGCCGGCGGGGTCGTTGAGGGCGGCGAACGTCTTCTCGCTGATCCCGTCGACGAACGTGGAGGGGTCGTAGGTGGGGTACGACGCCATGGCCAGCACACCGCCGTCGCGGGGGTCGATCACCACCGCCGAGCCGGCGGGGGCGATGAAGCGCTTGGCCGACTCGTTGTCGTAGGTGGCCTGGGCCGCGGCGATGGACTGGGCCAGCGAGTCCTCGGCCACCTTCTGCAGGTCGAGGTCGAGGGTGAGGCGGACGTCGTGGCCCTGCACCGCCGCCTGCTTGCCCAGCGTGCGCAGGACCCGGCCCTGGGCGTCGACCTCCAGCTTCTCCACCTCGGGCTGGCCCCGGAGGTCGTCCTCGTAGGCCAGCTCCACGCCCGACTTCCCGATGGAGTCCCCGGGCCGGTACCCCTCGCCCTTGCGGGGCGCCAATTCCTTGTCGTTGATCTCCCCCACGTAGCCGAGGACGTGGGCCGCCAGGCTGGCGTTCGGGTAGAAGCGCTTGGTCAGCATCACCCCCTGCACACCCGGGTACTCGGCCTGGTGCTCCCGGATGTGGATGAGGGTCTCCTTGGGGACGTCATCGGCCACCGGGATGGGCTTGAACGGGCTGTACCGGGGGTCGTCGATGCGCTCCTTGAGGACAGGCACCGGGATCTTGACGAGGGCGGCCAGGTGGGCGATCACGTCGTCCGGCTTCTCGCCCAGCTCGGTCTTGTCGACGGTGACAGTGGGCACGACCCGGTTGCCGACCAGGACCTTGCCGTTGCGGTCGAGGATCCGGCCCCGGGGGGCCTCGGTGTAGACGAAGCGCACGCTGTTGAGCTGGGCTTCCTCCTTGTAGGTGGGGGCGGCCAGCACCTGCAGGTACCACAGGCGGGCCAGCAGGGCGCTGAACAGGGAGATCACGACCACGCCCAGGATCCCCATCCGCAGACGGGTGGTGTCGCCGCTCACAGCCACTCCGCCCGGGACCGGCGGCCGCGCCCGTCGGCGATGGGTGCGTGGTCGTCGCCCATGGCCCAGGTGACGGCCCGGAGGACGGGGACGGCCAGGATGGCGTTGCCCACCGCCACCACGCTCACGATGGTGAACAGGCGCCGGTTGATCATGGGCTCGCCGAGCATGGCGCCCACGAAGGCGTAGATCAGAATCCCGGCCGCGCTGGCGATGGAGGCGGTAACCACGGGGAGGTACCACGACGGGGTGAGGACGCCCGTGGACACCACGCCCACGCCGTAGCCGACGAGGGTGAAGACGAGGGCGGACAGGCCCATCGGGGTGCGGAGGAAGACGTCGATGGCGATCCCCGCGGTGAAGCCGAGCATCGCGCCCCGCACCGGTCCCCCGACCAGTCCTCCCGCCACCGCCAGCAGGAGCATCAGGTCCGGCGCCGTTCCCCCGATCCGCAGCACCGAGAAGATGGTCAGGTGGAGGGCCAGGGCCGAGATCAACAGCACCGGCACCCGGAATCTCGGATCAGAAGTCATGCCGGGGGCACAGACCAGGGCATCCCGCCGAGACTAGGCCCTGGGAGCTGCCGGAGGCGGTCGTGCTACGGCGAAGGGACCGGCTGCCAGATGAGGATGCGGACGATTTCGAGGCGGTCGAGGTCGACCACCGGCTCGATGGTGACCTCCTGCTCCAGCTGGCCGGGGGTGATCTTGGCCCCGCGCACCCGCCCCACCGGGATCTGGGGCGGGAACAGGCCCTGCTGCAGGCCGCTGGTGACCACCGGCTCCCCCTCCGCCACCTTGGTCTCCACGCTCACCAGGCTGAGGGGCAGCAGGTCGCGCCGGCCCGAGCCGGTGACCACGCCCACGTCGCCGGTGCCGGCCAGGCGCACGCCCACGCTCGACGCGGGGTCGGTGAGGAGCAGGACGGTGGCCCGGTCCTTGGACACCTCGGCGATGCGCCCCACCAGGCCGGCGCCGGTGACCACGGGCATCCCGGTGGCGACGCCGGCGTCACTGCCGTGGTCGACGGTGACGGTGAGCTGGAAGTTCGACGGCGAGTTGGACACCACCCGGGCAGTGATGCCCCGCAGGTCGCCGGCAAAGCCCAACCGGTTCAGGGCGTCGAGGATCTGACGCTCGCGGATGGCGTCGGCGCCCCGGATGGCGTCGCCCTTGGCCTCCTCCAGCTCCCGGCGCAGCTGGGCGTTCTCCTTCTTGACCTTGCGGTAGCGGGTGATCCCGCCGAAGAAGTCGCCGACGGGCGAGAAGACCCTGCCCACCGTGGACTGCACCGGGGCGAAGGCGTCCCGGGCCCCGGAGCGGACCGACTCCAGCACGCCCTGGCCGTCGTCGCGGAAGTCGAGGGTGATGACCGTGACCGAGGTGAGGACGAGCAGCAGCAACAGGTAGCGGTGGCGCCTCGAACGCCGGTAGACAGCCAACCCTGGTCCCCCCGGGGGCTACCGCTCGCCGGAAGTGGAAAGCACCTGCCGAAGGACGTTGAACTCCTCGAGGCACTGACCGGCTCCGAGGGCTACCGAGTAGAGCGGATTCTTGGCGATGACGATCGGCATGCCCGTCTCCGTCTGGAGGCGCACGTCGATCCCGTGGAGGAGCGCCCCGCCACCGGTGAGGACGATGCCCTGCTCCATGATGTCGGCGGCCAGCTCCGGCGGCGTCTTGTCGAGGGTGACCTTCACCGCGTCGACGATGGCCTGCACCGGCTCCTCGATGGCCCGGCGGATCTCCTCGGTGGAGGTGACGACCGTCTTGGGCAGTCCCGTGACCAGGTCGCGACCCCGGATCTCGGCGTGCAGCTCCTCCTCCAGGGGGTAGGCGGAGCCGAGGGCGATCTTGATCTCCTCGGCGGTGCGCTCCCCCAGGGCCAGGCTGTACTCCTTCTTGATGAACTGGATGATGGCCTCGTCGAGCTCGTCGCCGCCGATGCGGACGGACTGGCTGGTGACGATGCCGCCCAGGGAGATGACGGCCACCTCGGTGGTGCCGCCGCCGATGTCGACCACCATGTTTCCGGTGGGCTCGTGGACGGGCAGGCCGGCGCCGATGGCCGCGGCCATGGGCTCCTCGATGATGAAGGGGGTCTTGCGGGCGCCGGCGTACTCGGCCGCCTCCTGCACCGCCCGCTTCTCCACCCCGGTGACGCCCGACGGCACGCAGATCACCATGCGGGGCTTGGCCCAGCGCCGCTGGTGCACCCGGTGGATGAAGTAGCGCAGCATCTTCTCGGTGATCTCGAAGTTGTTGATCACCCCGTCCTTGAGGGGACGGACGGCCTGGATGTGGCCGGGCGTGCGCCCGATCATGCGCTTGGCCTCAAGGCCCACCGCCAGCGGCCGGCCGTCCTTGACGTTGACCGCCACCACCGACGGCTCGTTCAGGACGATGCCCCGCCCGCGTATGTAGACGAGAGTGTTGGCCGTCCCGAGGTCGACTGCCATGTCGCGACCCAGAAACGCGGTGAAGAAGTTGTCGGACATGGCGGCTCCACGCCTGGCCTGGTGTGGCCTAGAGGCTATGCGCCCGACTCCCCCGGAACAAGGCCGGTGACGAGACTCGGAAAGAAGAGCGCGATTTCGCGGGCGGCTGACTCGTGGGAATCCGAGCCGTGGATCAGGTTCTCTGTGTTGCTGATGGCGAGATCGCCCCGGATGGTGCCGGGGGCGGCGTCGGCCGGGTTGGTGGCGCCCATGATGGTGCGGACGACGGCGTAGGTGTCGCGGGGGCCCTCGACGACGAGGATGAGGGCCGGACCCCGGGTGATGAAGGTGACCAGGTCCTCGTAGAACGGCTTGCCCTGGTGCTCGCCGTAGTGCTCGGCGGCGACCGACTTGTCGATCGTGCGCAGCTCGGCGGCGGCGATTCTGAGGGTGCGGGCTTCGATGCGGGAGAGGATCTCGCCGACGAGTCCGCGCTCGACGGCATCGGGCTTGCATATGACGAGGGTGCGATCCATCCGCCGTGAGGCTACTTGCTAGGGCTGTCCCCGCCTGACCACCTCCCCGCCGCGAAGTCTCAGCCGTCGGAGCCGGTGAGGGCGGCCCGGGCCGCGCCCACCACGTAGAGGGAGCCGGTGACGACGACCAGCTCGTCGGGGCTGGCCAGGGCCAGGGCGGTGGCCACCGCCTCCGGCACCGACGCCGCCTCCTCGGCGTCGCTCCCCAGGGCCATGGCCGCGGCCGCCACCTCGGCCGCCGGCATGGCGCGGGGCGACGGGGGCGGGCAGGTCACCACCAGCCGGGCCGACCCCGCGTCGAAGGCCTCCAACATTTCCACCGGGTCGCGGCCGACCAGCATCCCCACCACCAGGATGCGGCCGCCCCGGCCGGCGAAGGCCTCCTCGATGGCGGCCGTCGACCGGGCCGCGCCAGCCGGGTTGTGGGCGCCGTCGAGGATGAGCAACGGGTCGCGGCTGACGACCTCCAGCCGACCGGGCAGCCGCACCGCGGCCAGGGCGTCGGCGACCACGTCGGGGTCGAGGGGGGCACCGAAGAAGGCCTCGGCCGCGGCCAGGGCCATGGCCGCGTTCTCGCCCTGGTAGGCGCCGTGGACGGGCAGGAACAGTCCCGGGTAGCGGGCGCCGGGGGTGACCAACTCGATGTGGCGGCCGCCGTGGGCCAGGTCGTTGGCCGTGCAGTCGAAGTCGCGGCCCCGCAGCCAGACGCTCTCGGCCGAGGCCGCGAAGGCGGCCGTGGTGAACACCTCGACCAGTTCGGGCTCCGTCTCGCCGATCACGACGACGGATCCGGGCTTGATGATCCCCGCCTTCTCCTCGGCGATGTCGGCCAGGGTGGGGCCGATGATCTCGGCGTGGTCGAGGCTGACGTTGGTCACCGCCGCCACCTGTCCGTCGGCCACGTTGGTGGCGTCCCACCGGCCGCCCAGGCCGACCTCCACCACGGCCACGTCGACCGCGATGTCGGCGAACCACCGGTAGGCGGCGGCGGTGATGATCTCGAAGTGGGTCGGCGGGGATTCGAGCAGGTCCTCCAGCTGGGCCACCGCCTGGATGACCTCGACGAAGGAGGCGTTGTCGATCGGGTCGCCGTTCCACGCCATGCGCTCGTTGATGCGCTCGAGGTGGGGGCTGGTGTAGGTGCCCACCGACAGGCCCTTCTCCACCAGCAGGGCGGTGAGCATCCGGGCCGTCGACCCCTTGCCGTTGGTCCCGGTGAGGTGGATGACGGGGTAGCTCGTCTGGGGGTCGCCCATGAGGCCGACCAGGTCCCTCATACGATCGAGCCGCCGGGCTGCTGCCCGGCGGCTCGTCGATGTCTCCAGATTGACGTGGGCGTCCAGGTAGGCCAGGGCGCCCTCGATGTTCATGCCACCGACGGTAGGCGGCTCAGTTCAAGACCGTCAGCTGGCCAGCTTCTCGCGGGTGGCGTCGGCCAGGTGCTCGGCCTTGGCCTGGGCCCGGTGGGCGGCCTTGACCGCCGTCTTGCGCGCCCGGCGGCTGGCCCGCTCGAGGTCGTGCAGGTCGGGCAGGGTGCTGCGGGAGGGCAGGACGGGGATGGCGTTGAGCGCCTTGGTGATCCGTCCCCGGCGGGAGTTCTTGCGGCGGGAGCGCACGTCGAACAGCAGTCCGACCAGGCCGCCGGCGGCGGCACCCATGCCGGCCGACTTGGCCGCCTGGGCGGGAAGGTTCTCCACCTGCTCCTCGGATCGGAACGACTTGACCGCGACCACCGCGGCCCCGACGACACCTCCGACAATCAACAACTTCAGTGCTTTCTTCATACGCAACCTCCTAGGCAGGCTCAAATCCACCCTACCCGGGGGCCCCGTTCTCCAATTCCCGGGCCACCCGGGCTTGCGGAAGGTTTAGGAGGCGGCGCGGCGGGGGCGGGCCGGGGGGCGGGCGGGCTCGGTGCGGGGGACCAAAGTCGGGTTCACCTTCTGCAGCACCACCGACCGGTCGATCACGCAGCGACCGATGTCGGTGCGGGACGGCAGGTCGAACATGACGTTGAGCAGCACCTCTTCGAGGATCGCCCGCAGCCCACGGGCGCCGGTGCCCCGGAGCAGGGCCTGCTCCGACACCGCCTCGAGGGCGTCGTCAGTGAACTCCAGGTCGACCGAATCCAGCTCGAACGACCGCCGGAACTGCTTGACCAGGGCGTTCTTGGGCTCGACCAGAATCCGGACCAGCGCCTCCTGGTCGAGGTTGGACACGGCCCCGATGACGGGCAGCCGGCCCACGAACTCCGGGATCAACCCGAACTTGAGCAGGTCCTCGGGGAGCACCTTGGTGAGCAGCGCCCCGATGTCCTTGTCGCCCGAGCGGCGCAGCTCGGCACCGAAGCCGACGCCCTTGTGGCCGATGCGGCTCTCGATGATCTTCTCGATGCCGGCGAACGCCCCACCACAGATGAACAGGATGTTGGTGGTGTCGATCTGGATGAATTCCTGGTGGGGGTGCTTGCGGCCCCCCTGCGGCGGCACCGAGGCGGTGGTGCCCTCCAGGATCTTCAGCAGCGCCTGCTGCACGCCCTCGCCGGAGACGTCACGGGTGATCGAAGGGTTGTCGGCCTTGCGCGTGATCTTGTCGATCTCGTCGATGTAGATGATCCCCGTCTCGGCCTTCTTGACGTCGTAGTCGGCCGCCTGGATCAGCTTGAGGAGGATGTTCTCGACGTCCTCGCCGACGTAGCCCGCCTCGGTGAGCGCTGTCGCGTCAGCGATCGCGAACGGCACGTTGAGCATCCGGGCCAGCGTCTGGGCCAGGTGGGTCTTGCCGCACCCGGTGGGGCCGATGAGCAGGATGTTGGACTTCGCCAGCTCCACGTGCTCGTCGCGACCGGGCTTGGTCGGCTTGCCGCTCTCGCCGGCCTGGACCCGCTTGTAGTGGTTGTAGACGGCGACGGCCAGCGCCTTCTTGGCCGCGTCCTGGCCCACGACGTACTGGTCGAGGAACTCGCAGATCTCGATCGGCTTGGGCAGCTCGTCCCACTTGAGCTCGGAGCTCTCGGAGAGCTCCTCCTCGATGATCTCGTTGCAGAGGTCGATGCACTCGTCGCAGATGTAGACACCTGGTCCGGCGATGAGCTTCTTGAC
>JAXDOC010000034.1:0-25225 GCA_034669165.1 Actinomycetota bacterium | reverse complement strand
ACGCCGCCACCTTGCCGATGACGATGGTGACCGGCGGCTCCAGGGTCACCTTCCCCAGCTCGCCGAGGGTCGTGCGCACGGTGCGCTGCCCCGGCCGGGTGCCCCACCGCACCGCGGCCACCGGCGTGGACGCCGGCAGCCCGCCGGCCTGGAGCCGAGCGGCGATCTCGGCCCGGTGGGCCACGCCCATGAGGACGACGATGGTGTCGGCCGCCCGGGCCAGGGCGTCCCAGTCGACGTCGTCGTCCACCGCGTGGCGGCTGTGGCCGGTGACGACGGTGAACGACGTCGACAGGGCCCTGTGAGTGACGGGAATGCCGGCGTAGGCGGGCACGGCCACCGCGGCGGAGATTCCGGGCACGACCTCGAACGGCACGCCGGCCGCCGCCAGGGCTTGGGCTTCCTCGCCGCCCCGCCCGAACACGAACGGATCCCCGCCCTTCAACCGTACGACGCACTGGCCCCGCAACCCCCGCTCCACCAGCAGGGCGTTGATCTCCTCCTGGGCCACAGGGGCGCCGGGCGATTTCCCCACGTCGACGAGCTCGGCGGCGGCCGGTGCCAGGTCCAGCAACGAGATCTCCGACAGCCGGTCATGCACCACCACGTCAGCCAGGGCCAGCAGCTCGGCGCCCCGCCGGGTGAGGAGACCAGGGTCGCCCGGCCCAGCCCCTACCAGGTAGACGGTCACCTGAGGTCGGCGAGCAGCGAGGAGCCGCCGGCGTCGTCGAGGAGGTGCCGGGCCAACCGCCGGCCGAGCTCGTCAGGGTCGTCGTCGGAGTCGGTGTCTCGCATCACGATGCGCCCGTCCGGCGTCCCGATCATGGCCGTGAGGGTCACCCGGCCGTCGCCGGCGACGGTGGCGTAGGCGCCCACGGGCAGGTCGCACCCGCCTCCGACCTCGCGCAGCCACGCCCGCTCGGCGTCGACCGCCGTCCGGGACGGCGCATGCTCGATCGCGGCCAGCACTTCGAGGGTGGCGCCGTCGCCAGCCCGGCATTCGACGGCCAGAGCGCCCTGGCCGACCTGGGGCACCATCAAGCCCGGCGGCAGGACGTCGGTGATCTCCGGCGTACGCCCCAGGCGGTCGAGGGCGGCGGTGGCCACCACGATGGCGGCGAAGTCACCGGCCTTGGACAGGCGGGTGTCCATGTTGCCCCTGAGGCCGGCGAAGGTCAGATCGGGACGCAGCCATGCCAGCTGGGCCCGCCGGCGCACCGAGCCGGTGCCGATGCGGGCGCCCGGCGCCAGGGCGTCGAACCGCTGCCCGACCAAGGCGTCACGGGCGTCGGCCCGCTCGGGCACGGCGGCGATCGTCAGCCCCTCGGGCGTCGAGGACGGCAGATCCTTGGCCGAGTGGACGGCGAAGTCGGCCCGGCCGTCGAGCACCGCGGCCTGCACCTCCTTCACGAACACGCCCCGACCGCCCAGCTCCCAGATGGGGAGGTCCGTGCGCCGGTCCCCCACCGTGTCGACGACGACCGGCTCGGCGTCGACGCCAAGCAACTCGATGACTAGGTCGGTCTGGGCCCGGGCCAGCCGGCTACCGCGCGTCGCAGCGCGGAGCACTAGAGATCAAACAGCTCAGTCAGGGCGCCGGCCAGACGCTCGCCCTTGGGCGACCCGGCCGCGTCCTTGAGCCGCACGGTGGGGTCATGGAGGAGCTTGGCCAGCAGGCTCCGGGTCAACGCCTCGACCGCCTCCCGCTCGCGGGGCTCCAGGCCGGCCAGGCGGTTGCGGTAGCGGGACAGCTCGGCGACGCGGACGTCCTCGGCCCGCTGGTGCAGGGCGGAGACGGTGGGGGTCGCCTGGCGGGCGGTGGTGGCCTCGACCCAGCGCTCGACCTCCTCGACCACGATGGCCCGCACGGGTGCCACTTCCTTGCGCCGCTCGTCGAGGTTGGCGGCCACGAAGCGCTCGACGTCGGCCAGGCCGAGCAGGCTGACACCGGGCAGCTCGGCGGCGAGGGGGTCGATGTCGCGGGGCATGCCCAGGTCGACGATCAGCAGCGGGCGGCCGAGCCGGAACTCGAGGGCCCGGGCCAGGTCCTCGGCGCTGAGCACCACGCTGGTGGAGCCGGTGCTGGTGAGGAGGAGGTCGGCGTGGGCCAGCGCCGCCGGCAGCCCGTCGAGGGTGACGGCCCGGCCGCCGGCCCGCTCGGCCAGCTGCTCGGCCCGGGCCCAGGTGCGGTTGGCGACGGTGACCCGGCTCCCGGGCACCGCGGCGTCGGCCACTTCGTCGACCAGGCCGGCACCCATCTCGCCGGCGCCCAGCACGACCACGTTGCGCCCGGTCAGGCTCGACAGCTGCTCGGTGGCCATGGCCACCGCGGCCTGCGACAGCGACGTGATCCCCCTGGCGATGGCGGTCTCGGTGCGCGCCCGCTTGCCGACCTCGAGGGCCTGGCGGAACAGCAGGGACAGCCGGGCGCCGGCCGCCTCCTCCTGGCGGGCCCGCTCCCAGGCGTCGCGCACTTGGCCGAGGATCTGGGTCTCGCCGACCACCACCGAGTCGAGGCCGGCGGTCACGCTGAACAGGTGGGCGGCGGCAGCCTCGTCGTAGTGGACGTAGAGGTGGTCGGAGAAGACCTCGGGCGGCACGAACGACAGCTCGGAGAGGAAGTGGCGGACGTCGGCCATGGCGCCGTGGAAGCGCTCGGCCACCACGTAGACCTCCACCCGGTGGCAGGTGGACAGGACCACGGCCTCGCTGAGGAAGTCGCGGGCCATCAGGTCGCCCAAGGCCTGGGGGAGGCGCTCGTCCCGCATCGCCATGCGCTCGAGCAGCTCGAGCGGGGCGGTGCGGTGGATCAGTCCGACGACGACGACAGACACGTCTGCAGACGCTCTCGAGCGTGGGTCAGGTCACCGGTGCGGATGAGATCGAGCATGTCGGAGTCCAGCGCAGAGTTCCAGTCGAGGCCCTCGGTGCTTATGCCGGCCGCCTTGAGCCCGTCGCGCTCGGTGGCCAGCAGGTCGAGCAGGACGGCGTACTCGGGCCCGATCTCGCCCTCCAGCCGCCGGCGCAGCCAGGTGGCGAGGGCCGGGCTGCGGCCGCCGGTGGAGACCGTCACCTGGAGGTCGCCCCGGCGGACGACCGACGGCAGCGTGAACGAGCAGTTGGCGGGGTCGTCGGCGCCGTTGACCCACACGCCGGCCCGCTGGCCGGCGTCGTAGACCGCCCGGTTCACCGATGGGTCGTCGGTGGCGGCGATCACCAGCCACATCCCGTCGAGGTCGTCCGGCCGCCACGGCCGCTCCTCGATGGTGAGCCCGTCCTGGTTCCACAGCTCGGGCGTGACTTTCGGCGCCACGACCGTCACCCGGCCCCCGCACGCCAGGAGTCCGTCCACCTTGCGCACTGCGACTCTGCCGCCTCCGACGACCAGGCAGCGCCGGCCGTCGAGGACCAGGTTCACCGGGTACTGCATCACTGGATCACTAGGCCTCGGCCACGCGGGGGGCGACCTCCCGCAGCTGCTGGTAGAAGGACAGGATCTGCAGCTCGATCGACAGGTCGACCTTGCGGAGGGACACCCCGCGGGGCACCTGGATCACCGCAGGGGCGAAGTTCAGGATCGACGTCACACCCGCCTCCACGAGCAGGTCGGCGACCTCCTGGGCCGACGCCGCCGGCGTGGCCACGATGCCGATGGCGATATGGTCCTGGGCGGCGATGGCGGGCAGGTCGCCGAGGTGGCGCACGGGGAGGTCGGCCACGATCTCGCCCACCTTGGAGGCGTCGGCGTCGACCAGGGCGGCGATGCGGAAGCCGCGGGCGCCGAAGCCCTTGTAGTTGGCCAGGGCGTGGCCCAGGTTGCCGATGCCCACGATCACGACCGGCCAGTCCTGGGTGAGACCGAGCACCCGGTTGATCTGGACCAGCAGGAACTGGACGTCGTAGCCCACCCCCCGGGTGCCGTAGGAACCCAGGTAGGAGAGGTCCTTGCGCACCTTGGCCGCGTTGACGCCGGCCATCTCCGCCAGCCGCTCGGACGAGATGGTCGGGGTCTTGAGGTCGACCACCTCCAGCAGGCAGCGGAGGTAGACGGGCAGGCGGGCGACGGTGGCCTCGGGGATGCGGCGGCTGTTGCGCAGGAGGCGGGACGGCACAACGGGGTGGCCCCCGTTGGCGTCGACAACGGGTGCCGCGCTCCCGGCGGGGTGGTCGTCCGAGCCCGGCGGTGTGGCTCCATCCATCATTTCCGGCACCGGTCGTCTACCCCCTCCGAACGTGATTCGCCAGCCCGCTTTGCTCGCAGGACGGCGATCTCACGGACCGCATTGTACCGATCTCGTGCTTCATTTCACAAAGGTGCAAGCGCGCCGGACGGACCACGACCACTCTTCGTGCCCAAAACGAACGCATCCCGTGGCGAAACGCGCTCAAGGTCCGGCGGCGGACTGCCGACAGCGGAGGTCCGGCACAAAAAACAACAAAGTCACAACGAGACCGCCTGGGCCGGCGAACACAGGGAGGGCGCATGCAGACGAACCTCCGACACCCGAGTTTCCGGGGGACCAGGGTCCTCATCGTCCACGCCGTCGTCCTGCTCGGGATGCTCGGCTCGATCTTCCTCCGACCGGCCGCCGCCGCCCAGACGGGCGAGGCGTACCAGGTGCTCTCCCTCGTCAACTCCACCCGGGCCGGGGCCGGGCTCGGACCGGTGGCGGTCGACGGCGCCCTGTCGGCGGTGGCCCAGTCGTGGGCCGGCGCCATGGCCGGGGCGGGCACGATCAGCCACAACCCCAACCTCGGGGCCCAGATCAGCGGCTGGAGCGCGCTGGCCGAGAACGTGGGGATGGGCTCGAGCATCGACGCCGTCCACCAGCTCCTGGTCAACAGCGCCGCCCACTACGCCAACATGACCGGCGACTACACCATGGCGGGCGCGGGCGTGGTCAACGCCGGCGGGCAGGTGTTTGTGGTCCAGGTGTTCATGCTCGGCCGGTCCGCCCCGCCGCCGCCGCCGCCTGCGCCGGAGCCGGAGCCGGTGGCGTGGGAGCCGGAACCGGAGCCGGTGGCGTGGGAGCCGGAGCCGGTGGCGGCGGTCGCCGAGCCGGAGGCACCGACGCCGGAACCGACGTCGTCGGCGTACCTGCCCCCGGGTCCGGCCGACGCCAACCCGCCGGCGATCCTGGCCGAGGTCCCCCTTCTGCCCCGGGAGCCGTCGCCCTGGCTGGCCCAGGTCGTCGAACGACTGCAGGCCCTCGACCGATCGGTCGAATGGGACAGGTAGGCTCCATGGTCGTGACCCGCCCCATCCGGGTGATGGTCGTCGACGACACCGACCACGTCCGCCGCATGCTCACCTCCATGCTCAGCCTCGATGGCTTCGAGGTGGTGGGTAACGCCGCGGACGGCCCCCAGGCGATCGAGAACGTCGAGCAGGCCGATCCCGACGTGGTCGTCGTCGACTACAAGATGCCGGGCATGGACGGCCTCGCCACCGCCCGGGGCATCCGCGCCGCCCGTCCCGACCAGGTGATGATCCTCTACACCGCCTACATCGACGACAAGCTGGAGAAGGCGGCGGCCGAGGCCGGCATCTCCATCTGCATCGGCAAGGTCGAAGGCCTGGCATCCCTCGAACGCGAGATCAGCCGCCTCTGCGCTTCTCTTTTCTAGGGGCGCTAAATCCCGATCACGACGAACTGGATGAAGGCGGCCAGCAGGATCGCCACGAGCACCACGGCCAGGACGATCGTTGTTCCTAGTCTCATGGCGTCACCGTAGGGGACCTCACGCGGGGGCGGGCTCGAGGGTGACGGGGCTGCCGGTGTGGAGGCGGAGCTCGTCGGCGGCCGAGCGCTGGTCGAGGACCACCGCCAGCAGGCCGTAGGAGTCGACCATGACGCCGACCTGGCCCGGCTTGAGCTCGGAGAAGCTCGCCACCCGGGCCGCCACCCGGGCCTGGTCACCGGAGCGGACCAGCACCGGGCCCTCGATGCCGGCGATCTCGTCGGGGTCGACGTTGAGCTGGGCGTTGCCGAAGCGGTCGACCCAGAGGACCTCGCCCACCGTCTTGCCGTCCTCCTGCCGGGTGAGGGGGATGATCCCGGGCAGCAGCGAGAGGGGGTCGACCGGCTCGCCCAGCAGGTCGAGCTCGAGGCCGGCGCACAGGTGGGCCGCGGCCGGCGCCATCACGTCCCGCCCGGCGAAGGTGGGCCCGGGGGCGGCCAGGTGGTAGTCCTCGTTGGTGAGCGAAACCGCCCGCCGGGCGCCTCCCACCATGGCCACGGCCGGGGCCAGCAGCCCGTTGTCGGGGCCGACGAGGAAGGCGGTGACGTCGTCGCTGCCCACTTCCACCGCCACCGCCCGCCGGGACGAGCCCACGCCCGGGTCGACCACGGCCAGGACCACGCCGGGCGCGAGGTACTGCATGCTCCGGGCCAGGGCCAGCGAGCCGGCGCGGATGTCGAACGCCGGGATCTGGTGGGTGATGTCGACGACCGTCACCTGGGGGGCGATGGACTTCACCACGCCCTTGACGACGCCGACGAACTCGTCGTCGAGGCCGTAGTCGGAGAGGAACCAGACAGTGTCGAGCGGCGGGGCCACCCGCCCAGACTAAGGGGGCGCCGGCGTAACTCGGTCAGCCGGCCTCGGTGTACGACCGGGCCAGGTAGGAGTCGACGTCGTCCTCCCGCACCCGATACGACTTGCCGACGCGCACTGCGGGCAGCTGCGCCGCCTTGATGAGCCGGTAGACGGTCATGGTCGACACCCGCAGGATGCCTGCGACCTCGGCCACCGTCAGGAAACGGCCCCGGGCACTCGCCCGATCTGTTGGTTGTGCCAGTGGGATCACCCCTCTTCGCCTGGGGGCAATGTATTCGCCTGGGGCTGGTGAGGAAAGTGGGGAATTCCCGGGCCGGCCGAATTACGACTGGCCGAGCTCCCGGGAGCGCTCGGTGGCGGCCGTGACCGCCTCCAGGAAGGCGCTGCGCACGGCGTGGTTCTCGAGGATCCGCAGGCCGGCGGCGGTGGTGCCGCCGGGCGACGTGACCGCCGCCCGCAACCCCTCCGGGGTGTCACCCGACTCGGCCAGCAGCCGGGCCGAGCCGATGAGCGTCTGGATCACCAGGACGGTGGCCGTGCTCCGGGGCAGGCCGTTGAGCACGCCCGCCTCGATGAGGGCCTCCGCCACCAGGAAGACGTAGGCCGGGCCGGAGCCGGACAGGCCGGTGACAGCGTCGAGGGCCGACTCCGGCACCCGCTGCACCACCCCCACCGCGCCCAGGATGGCTTGGGCCCAATCGAGGTCGGCCTCGCCCGCGGTGGCGCCGGGGGCGATGGCGGCCGCCCCCGCCCCCACCAGGGCCGGGGTGTTGGGCATGGCCCGCACCACCGGCACCTCCGAGTCGAGCCATTCCTGGATGTGGGCGGTGGGGACGCCCGCCATGATCGACAGCACCCGGGCCGCGCCCGCGGCCGCGATGTCGCGGCAGGCGGCCTCGGCGTCGACCGGCTTCACCGCCAGCACCGCCCCGTCGGCGCCCACCGCCGACGCCGACAAGCCGAGTCCCGGGAAGCGGGCGGCCAGCTGGTCGCGGCGCTCGGCCACCGGTTCGACCACCACCATCTCCTCGGGCCGGGCCCAGCCCCCGTTCAACAGTCCGACCACGAGGGCCTCGCCCATCCGCCCGCCGCCCACGATCTCCAGCCTGGTTGCCATGGGTGCGGAGGCTAGCGAAGCGGGCCCCGCGGCCTTCGGTGACAGCCGCCGGCTCCGTCAGCCGCCTGCTCAATCAACCAGCCGGTTCACCGGCGGCCGAGCCGTCCGCGGGCAGGGCCGACAGCTCCAGCAGCTCGGCCACCACCTCGGGGGGTTGGGGCCGGGAGAAGTAGTAGCCCTGGCCGTAGGGGCAGCGCAGGCGGCGCAGCTCGGCCAGCTGGCGGCGGTCGGTGACGCCCTCGGCGACCGCGTCGAGGCCGAGGGTGCGGGCCAGCTTGACCACCGCCCGGGCCAGGGCCGACTCGTGGGGGCCCTTGGCCACCCCGTCGATGAACGACTTGTCGATCTTGAGGATGTCGACGGGCAGGCGGCGGAGGTAGCCGAGCGACGAGTAGCCCGTCCCGAAGTCGTCGATGGCCACCCGCACGCCCAGCCGGCGCAGCTCCTCCAGGGGCCCGGACGACGCCTCCGCGTCCTCCATGAGGACGCTCTCGGTGATCTCCAGGACCAGGTGGCCCGGCTCCAGCCCCGACTCGGCCAGCGTCGCCGCCACCTCCGCGGCCCAGCCCGGGTACTGCAACTGCTTGGCCGACACGTTGACGCTCATCCGCAGCGGCTGGCCCGCGCCCCGCCGCCGCTGCCACGCCGCCGCCTGCAGGCAGGCCTCGCCCAGCACGCACCGGCCGAGGGGGATGATGAGGCCGGTGTCCTCGGCCGGGGGGATGAAGTCGGCCGGCGACAGCAGGCCCCGCACCGGGTGCTGCCAACGCACGAGTGCCTCGAAGCCGGCGATGCGGCCGGTGTCGATGTGGACGATGGGTTGGTAGAAGAGCCGCAGCTGGCCCTGGCGGATGGCCCGGCGGAGGTCGTTCTCCACCGACAGCCGGTCGACGGCCTCGTGGCGCATGGTCTCGTCGAAGAGTTCGAAGCGCCCCCGGCCCCGCTGCTTGGCCCGGTACATGGCCACGTCGGCGTCGCGCAGGAGGAGGTCGGCGTCGGAGTCGTCGCCGGTGGCCAGGGCCAGGCCGATGCTGACGCTGACGGCCACGTCGGTGGGCGCGGCGCCGGTGGACCCGGTGCCCGAGGCGTCCGTGCCGGTGGCGGCCACGGGGAAGTGGGCGTCGAAGGCGTCGAGGACCCGGCCGGCCATGGCGGAGGCCTCCTCGGGACCGGAGACGTCCTCGCAGAGCATGGCGTACTCGTCGCCGCCCATCCGGGCCAGGGTGTCGCCCGGGCGCAGGAGGCGGGCCAGGCGATCGGCCACGGCCACCAGCAGCCGGTCGCCGCCCTCGTGGCCGAGGCTGTCGTTCACCACCTTGAAGCGGTCGATGTCGAGGATGAGGAGGGCGACGGTGGACCGGTGGCGCAGGGTGCGGGCCAGCGCGTTGTCCAGCCGGTCCCGGAGCAGGACCCGGTTGGGCAGGCCGGTGAGGCGGTCGTGGAGGGCCTGGCGGGCGAGTTGGACCTCGAACCGGCGCCGCTCGCTGATGTCGCGGACGAAGCCGTCGACCACCCGCCGCTGGTCGTCGTGGGATCCCCAGACGGTGACCTCCACCGGGAACTCGGTGCCCGACCGGTGGACCGCGGCCAGCTCCCGTTTGGAGATCGACGGCCCGTCGGTGCCGGCCAGGGCCTGCCGGAAGCCGTGGTCGTGGGCGGTCCGGTAACGGACGGGGATCACGATCTCGCTCAGGCGGCGGCCGAGGGCCTCGGAACGGAGCCAGCCGAACATCGCCTCCGCCTGGGCGTTCCACTCGAGGATGGCGCCGAGGGCGTCGAGGCGGATGAAGGCGTCGTTGGCCGTCTCGATGAGGCGCCGGCGGTCGTCCTGGGCGGCGGCCGCCCGGCGCCGGTCGACCACCCGGCCCAACTGCTCGGCCGCGGCCACCGCGGTGAGCACGAGGTCGGCGGAGGTGGCGGGCCCCTCGCCCAGCAGGTGGAGGAGTGCGACCACCTCCGCACCTTCGGCGAGCACGGGCACGCCGATGGCGGTGGTCAGGCCGGCCTGGGCCGCGGCCTCACCCACGTCGTCGCCCGCCTCCGGGCGGCCGCTGGCGAGGATGCGCCCGGGGAGGCCCCCAGAGGGCCCGGCGTTGACGCTGATGGCCTGGGCCACCTGGCGCAGGACCCGGTAGCGCTCGGGGTCGGCCAGGTGCCAGGTGGCGGTGGGGACGAGGGTCCCCGTGCCGCTGGCGAGGAAGAGGTGGCCGACGGGCCAGCCCGCCAGCCGGCACAGGTCGCCCAACACCACCACCGCCGCCTCCTCGAGGGTGGCCGCGGTGGCGGCTACCGCAGCCGCCCGCAGGACCACGTCGACCGCCTCCGAATTGGCCGCCTGGGGGTCGGGGTGGTCGGACGAGGTCGACGCGCCCATGGCCCCAGGATGCCCGATTCCCACGCCCTCGCGGCGAAGCTCGGTCAGCCGCGCGGGGTGAGGTCGAGGTCGGGCGGGGGAATGTCGGGCCGCTTCCACTGGATGAAGCCCTTGTCGAAGACGTCGTGGTAGTGGTTGGCCTTGACGACCATGCGGGTGAAATGGCCGTCGGACGCCGCCCAATCGCGGTCCTCCACCGCCTTCCGGACGGGGTGAAAGTTGTCGGTGAGGATCTCGTCCCGGTGGTGGTCGGCGGGCGCCATCAGCCGGCCTCGGCCGCGACCCGCAACCGTTCGAGGGTCTGGTGCATGCCGTCGACCAGGTCGGGCACCCGCTCCCTGACACCGAAGCCGATCGTGGTCTGGAACCGGCGCCAGCGGGAGATCGGCTTCATCAGCTCGAACGTCTCGATCACCTCAGTCCCGCCGGCGGCAGGGCCGAACTGGTAGCGCCACAGGGTCTCGGGGTCCTCGGGCTTGGTCACGAAGGCGAACTCCTTGGCCCGCACGCAGGCGGTGACCTCGCAGGTCCGCGTCCACCGGCCCCGGCCCCGCTGGTTGCGACCCTTGAAGCGGGCACCCACCGCGGGGCCGGTGGCGCCGTCGAGCCATTCGCAGGCGACCGTCTCGGGGCTCCACTCGCCCATGCGGGTGACGTCGGCCACCATGGTCCACACCTTCCCCGGCGCGGCCGAGATGCGAATCCGGGCTTCCCCCGTCGCTGCCATGCTTGGACGGTAGCCCTGCTGACACCTTGCGCAATTCCCGACTAGTTTGATAGGAATTGTTGATACCGCACACCCGCCACAGGAGGCCGTCTTGACCGTCACCGACCGTTTGCTGCAGAACAGCGAGGAGTACGCCGCCTCGTTCGACAAGGGCGACCTGCCCATGCCCCCGGGCCAGCACGTGGCCGTGCTGGCCTGCATGGACGCCCGCCTGAACCCCTACGGGCTGCTGGGCCTGACCGAAGGCGCGGCCCACATCATCCGCAACGCGGGCGGGGTGGTCACCGAGGACGCCATCCGCTCGCTGACGATCAGCCAGCGCCTGCTGGGCACCACCGAGATCATCCTCATCCACCACACCGACTGCGGCATGGTCACCTTCACCGACGACGCGGTGAAGCGCCAGATCCAGGAGGACACCGGCATCCGCCCGTCCTTCGCCCTGGAGGCGTTCCCCGACGAGTACGAGGACGTCCGCCAGTCGATCGCCCGCATCAAGGCCAGCCCCTTCATCCCCCACACCGACGCCATCCGCGGCTTCGTCTACGACGTCCACACCGGCAAGCTCAACGAGGTCGTGTAGCGCCGCCGCGCCGACCGTGGCGCGCAGACGTCGCCTGCCGAGGTCTGCGCGCCACGGTCGGGGGATGCCACCGCTGGTACCATATGTGGCATGTCCCGGAAGACCACGATCTACCTGCCTGACGAGCTGAAGGCCGCCGTCGAACGGGAGGCGAAGCGCCTCGGGTGGTCGGAGGCGGAGGTGATCCGCCAGGCGGTGGCGGCCGCGGTGCACACGCCCAAGCCGAACCCGGGCGTCATCGACGGTGAACCCTTCGCCGACCAGGTCGACGAGCTCCTCGCCGGCTTCGGCGAGCGGTGATCGTCGCCGACACCAGCGCCCTACTCGCCCTCTTCAATCGCCGGGAGCCGGCCCATGCCGCCGTCCGGGCGGTGGTGGAGGCGGAGGCGGAGCCCCTCATCGTCTCGCCCTACGTGGTGGCCGAGCTCGACTACCTGGTCGCCACCCGTTTGGGCGTGGCCGCCGAGCTGGCGGTGCTGACCGAGTTGGCCGGAGGCGCCTATCACCTGGCCTCCATGCCGGCGGAGAAGCTCGACCGAGCACGGTCGGTCGTCGAGCGCTACCGAGATCAGGGCATAGGGGTCGCCGACGCATCCCTGGTGGTGCTGGCCGACCAGTACCAGACCCGGTCGGTGCTCACCCTCGACCGGCGCCACTTCGACGCCCTCCGTCCGCTCGACGGCGGGCATTTCCGGATTCTTCCCGCCTGACCGACCCTTCTTTGGCGCGCCACGGTCGCCGGGCGACGTCTCCGCGCCGCGGACGGTCAGGCGGGAGGGTCGGACGCCTCCGGCTTCGGGTCGTCGAACGCGACCTTCGACTCCAGTTCGTCGAGCGAGCGTCCGACCTGGCCCACGATGCGGCGGACAACCTCGAAGAGCTCCCGGGAGCCCGCCGACACCACCTCCTGCGCTCGTACGACCACGTCCAGCGTGGGGAACGGCATGAGGCTCGGGTCCTCGAGGCTGAGGTCGATGCGACCGGGCCTGACGCGAAGCCGCAGGTGCCGATCGGTTCCCGCCACCGGCGAGGTGGATTCCGACATCCCGCTGGCGGACGACACCATGTCCACCACGACCTCACGGACGCGGCCCAGGTCGGCGCCCATCCTCACCACGAGGACCTGGGCCGCCACTCCTTCGCCCTCCCGCAGCAGGCCGAGGAGGATGTGCTCGGTGCCGATGTAGTTGTGGCCCAGCTCCAGGGCCTCCCGCAGGGACAGCTCCAGGACCTTCTTGGCCCGGGGCGTGAACGGGATGTGGCCGCTGGGCGAAGACGCTCCCTGGCCGATGATCTCCTCGACCTCGGCCCTCACCCGCTCCAGGGAGACGCCGAGCCGCTCGAGCGCCTGGGCGGCGAAGCCCTCCCCCTCGTGGATGAGGCCGAGGAGCAGGTGCTCAGTGCCGATGTAGTTGTGGTTGAGGAGGCGGGACTCCTCCTGGGCCAGAACCACGACCCGCCGGGCCCGGTCGGTGAAGCGCTCGAACATGCCTGCCCACTGTCGCCTCCGGCCGTCGGCGAGGCAAGGGATATTCGCGGGGCGGCCGCGGGTCAGGGAGTCCCGGGCTCGGGGGCGGGCGGCTCCTGGTCGTCGGAGGCGAGTTCCGCCAGCCGGGTATCGAGGTGGCGCACGACGTCCCGGGCGGTGGCATAGATCGCCCGCGATCCACTCGGCGGGGTGTCGCGGACCTTGACGACCAGCTCGAGCTCGGGCGGGCGGTGCCCGACCGGATCGTCGACGGTCAGGGCGATGCGGCCGCCGTCCGACCACGGCGACGTCTCGGCGGGGAACTTCACCCGGATGTGGACACGCCGGCCGGTCTCGCCGATGGGGTGCTCGTCGTCAGTCCAGATGGCCGCGCCTCCAGCGGCCACGTTCGTCACTCCGACGGGTCCGACCGGTGCAGCCGGGCCGGCACCGCCGGTGTAGCCGGACAGCAGCTGGATCACCTGCTGGCGCACACGGGACAGGTCGGCGCCCAGCCGGACCAGCACCTGGGCGGCCACGCCCTGCCCCTCCCGGATGAGGCCGAGGAGGAGGTGCTCGGTGCCGATGTAGTTGTGGCCCAGTTGCAGGGCCTCCCGCTGGGACAGTTGGAGGACCTTGCGGGCGCGGGGGGTGAAGGGGATGTGGCCGCTCGGAGATGAGCCTCCCTGCCCGATGATCTTCTCGACCTGACTGCGCACCGCCACCAGGGAGATCCCGAGCTGCTCCAGGGCCTTGCCCGCCACTCCGTCGCCGTCGTGGACGAGGCCGAGCAGGATGTGCTCGGTGCCGATGTAGTTGTGATGCAGCAGGCGGGCTTCCTCCTGCGCCAGGACTACGACCCGCCGGGCCCGATCGGTGAACCGCTCGAACATCACTGCCACTGTCGCCCCGCCGGCGTCCAGCCGCAAGGGACTATCCGAAGAGCTTCACCAGGTCGGCACCGGAGACCCAGTCGCCGACCACGTCGGCGAAGCGGTCGTCCTGGAAGCGGAGGATGCGCACGTACGGGTTGCAGACCGCTTTCATGAGCGGCACCTGCTTGCCGTCGCACGAGTAGGCGTGGGTCATGAACCCGGGGTGGTCGCGGGCGGCGGCGAGGGCGGCGGAGACGGCGGCCGGCGTGAGGTTCTGGTCGCCGACCTCGGTGAGGATGCGGTGGACGTTCATCACCGCGCTGAACCCGGCCTGGGACAGCACGCCGTCGGCGTTGGTCCGTGACTGCCACTCCTGGACCTCGGGCGACCCGTCGCCGAACGGCAGGTAGGCCGACCCGAAGTAGGCGCCCTCGGCCGCGTCGCCGGCGGCGTCGACCACCGACCGCTCGGCGCACGCGCTGGGGAAGAACAGGGCCGCCTTCACTGAGAGGGACTGGCCCGCCCGCATGATCCGGGCGCACGCCTGGGCCGGGAAGATCACGAAGACCACGTCCGGGTCGCCGGTGGTGGCGGCCTTGAGGGCGGGGGTGAAGTCGGCCTCGTCGGCCTTGGCCGCCACCAGCTTCACGTCGGTGGCGCCCCTCGCCTTGAGGACGATCTCGGCCGCCTGCACGACAGTGGTGAGCACGCCCGGCAGGTCGACGTAGAGGGCGCCGATGCGCTTGGCGTGGAGGGTGTCGAGGGCGTACTGGGCCTGGCCCAGGAGGTCGGCGACGGTGCCGCCGGCGAGCACGTAGGAGCCCTTGGACGTGAGCTCCTCGCCCAGCTGGGGAATGGAGCCGACGTAGGGGATGGCGGCGTCGTCGAGGACGGGAAGGGACCCGGCCGAGCCGAGGTCGACCCCGCCGATGACCGCCACCGGGTGGTCGTCGGCGAGCTTGGTGGCACACGACTGGGACGACTCGGCCGTGCCCCGGGTGGCGCACGATTGCAGGCGGATGGGTCGCCCGCCGATGCCGCCGAGGTCGGCGTTGACGTGGAGCACGGCCGCCTCCGCCCCCTTGCGCAGGTCGGGGAACGACCCGAGGGGGGCGTCCTCCTGGTTGAGCAGGCCGACGAGGATCGGCGGGCCGGTGAGGCCCCCGTCGAGGGCGGCCGCGTTCGACCCGCCGCCACCGCCGTCGCTGCAGGCCGAGGCGAGGACCGCCATCGCCACCGCCGCCACCGTCGCCCGCCACCTGGTTCGCACGCCGGCCATTGTCGTCCACCGCCGGCGGGTGCGGGGTGCGTAGCCTGCATCGGTCGACGGCTACCTGGTCTTCCTGCTCCTCGGACTGGGCACGGGTGCCGTGTACGCGGCGCTCGGGCTCGGGCTGGTGCTCGTCCATCGGTCGTCGGGGGTGGTCAACTTCGCCCACGGGGCGATGGCGATGCTCGTCACCTACGCCTTCGTCGAGCTGCGGCCCGACCTCGGGCTGTGGCCGGCGCTGGCGGTGAGCGTGGTGGCGGCGGCCGGGCTCGGGCTGGTGGTGCACGCCCTGGTCTTCCGCCCGCTACGGACGGCGCCCGCCCTGGCCCGGGTGGTGGCGTCGGTGGGGCTGCTGGCCACCCTCCAGGCCCTGGCCGTGCTGTGGTTCGGCGCCGACAGCCGGCCGGTGCCGTCGCTCCTACCCAACCGGGCGGTGACGGTGCTCGGCGTCGACGTGCCCGGCGACCGCCTGCTCCTGGCTGCGCTGGTGGTGGTGGTGGCCGTCGGGCTGTGGGCGCTCTCCCGCTTCACCCGCTTCGGCCTGGCCAGCCGGGCCACCGCCGAGGACCAGACGGCGCTGGCCATGCTCGGCTGGTCGCCCGACAGGGTGGCGGCGGCCAACTGGATGCTGGCCAGCGTGCTGGCCGGCCTGGGCGGCATCCTCGTCGGCCCGTTGACGGCCCTCGACCCCGCGACCACGACCTTGCTGGTCGTGCCCGCCCTGGCCGCGGCCCTGGCCGGGCGGCTGACGTCGTTCGGGGCGACGGTGGCCGCCGCCCTCGGCCTGGGGATGGCCCAGTCGGCCATGCTGAAGCTGCAGGACGACTTCTCGTGGGTCCCCCGGGCGGGTGTCCGGGAGGCGCTGCCGCTGGTGGTGATCGTGGCCGCCCTCGCCCTCGGTGCCGGCCGCAGCCTGGGTCGGGGGGCACCGGTGGAGCGTTCCCTGCCGCTGGCCACCCGGGTGCAACGGCCGGGGCGGTGGGCGGTGGTCGTCGTGGTGGGAGCCGGGCTGGGGCTGCTGGTGTTGAGCGGGCAGTACCGGCTGGGCCTGGTCAACAGCCTGGTGGGGGCGGTGATCTGCCTCTCCCTGGTGGTGCTGACCGGGTACGTGGGCCAGATCTCGCTGGCCCAGATGGCCTTCGCCGGGGTGGCCGGGTTCTCCCTGGCCAAGCTGACCTCGGCGTGGGACGTGCCCTTCCCCGTGGCGCCCCTGGTGGCGGCGGTGCTGGCGGCGGCGGTGGGCGTGGCCGTCGGACTGCCCGCTCTCCGGCTGCGGGGGCTGAGCCTGGCGGTGGTGACGCTGGCCGCGGCGATTGCGGTGGAGGAGGCGGTGTTCAAGGCGCCGGCGTTGACGGGAGGCTTCGAGGGCACCCGGGTGCCGCCGCTGCCGGGCGTGGGTCGGACCGGGACGGTCGGCTTCGGGCTGGTGGCGCTGGCGGTGCTGGTGGTGGTGGCGCTCGGCGTGATGGCGCTGCGCCGGGGTCGCCTCGGGCGGCGCTTCCTGGCGGTGCGGGCCAACGAGCGGGCGGCCGCCGCCTGCGGGGTCGGGCTCACCGCCACCAAGCTCACCGCCTTCGCCCTGTCGGCCCTGGTGGCGGGCCTGGGCGGTGCCCTCCTCGGCTACGGCCAGGGCCGGCTGTCGTTCGGGTCCTTCGGCGTGTTCGTGTCCCTCTCCTACCTGGCCGCCGCCTACCTGGGCGGGATCGCGTCGGTGTCGGGGGCGCTGGTCGGGGGGCTGCTGGTGCCGAGCGGGCTGGTGTTCACCGTCGTCGACGGCAAGTACCAGTTGCTCATCACCGGCCTGGCCCTGATCCTGGTGGCCATCGCCCGGCCCCAGGGGATCGTGGGGCGGGCCCGGTGAGCCTGTTGGAAGTACGGGGGCTGACCGTGCGGTTCGGGAAGGTGGCCGCGGTCACCGACGTCGACCTCGACCTGGCCGCGGGCACCGTCACCGGCCTCATCGGTCCCAACGGGGCGGGCAAGACGACGGTGATCGACGCCCTGACCGGCTTCGCGCCGGTGGCGTCGGGGCGGATCGTGTTGGACGGTCGGGCCGTCGAGCGTCTGCCCGCCCACACCCGGGCCCGCCTCGGCCTCGGGCGGACGTTCCAGTCGCTGGAGCTGTTCGAGGACCTCACCGTGGGCGAAAACCTGCTGGTGGCGGCGGAGGCGGCCGGGGGCGGGGCCGAGTGGGCCGCGGACGGGGGCGGCCTGGGCGGGGCCGCCGAGCTCCTCCCGGCGCAGCTGTCCAACGCCCAGCGGAGGCTGGTGGCGCTCACCCGGGCCGTCGCCGGTCGCCCGACCGTGCTCCTGCTCGACGAGCCCGCGGCCGGCCTCGACCCCGCCGGCCGCCTCGCCCTCGGTGGCCGCCTCCGTCGCCTGGCCGACGACGGCGCGGCCGTGCTCCTCGTCGACCACGACCTCGACCTCGTCCTCGACGTCTGCGACTCGGTCACCGTCCTCGACCGGGGCAAGGTGATCGCGGCCGGGCCACCGGCGACGCTCCGGGCCGATCCCGCGGTCCGGGCCGCCTACTTCGGGGCCGGGTCGGAGGCGACCGCGCCGTCCGTTCTCCGACCCACCAGGACACCGGCGCTCGAGGTCCACGGCCTCACCGCCGGCTATGGCGGCACCGAGGTGGTGCACGACGTGGCCTTCACCGTCGGGCGGGGCGAGATGGTGGCCCTCCTCGGCCTCAACGGGGCCGGCAAGACGACGACAGTGCTGGCCACCGCCGGCGCCCTGCCCCGCGCCGGCGCCAGCGAGGTCCGCATCGCCGGCACCCCCGTGCCCCGGGGCCGGGCCGACCTGGCCGCCCGGCGGGGATTGGCCTGCGTCCCCCAGGAGCGGTCCCTGTTCACCCAGCTGTCGGTGGCGGAGAACCTGCGCCTGGCCGTGGCGGGTGGCCGCCAGGCGGTGACCGCCGAGACCTCCCGCGCCGTCGAGCGCTTCCCCGCCCTGGCCGACCTCCTCGGTCGCCGGGCCGGGCTCCTCTCGGGCGGCGAGCAGCGCATGGTGGCCGTGGCCCGGGCCCTCGCCCGTCACCCCCAGGTCCTCCTGGTCGACGAGATGAGCCTCGGCCTCGGACCCCAGGTGGTCGACGACCTGGGCCGGGCCCTGCGGGCGGTCGTCGCCGACGAGGGCACCGGCGTCCTGCTGGTGGAGCAGCACCTCAACGTCGCCCTCGGCCTCGCCTCGTGGGCCTACGTGATGGACCGCGGCCGCATCGTCGAGGAGGGCCCGTCGGCCGACATCGCCGCCGACCCAAGGCGCCAGTCGCTGTGACCGGCTGCCCTCAGTGGGCGGCGGACGAGACGCAGAGCTGGCGGGCCCGGGCCTCGGAATCGACCAGGCCCTGGGCGACGACGCCCACCGGGCGGTTCGAGTCGCGGGAGGCGCGGCTCATGAGGTCGAACGCCTCGAAGGCGTCGTAGCCGAGGCCGGTCATGAGCAGCCCCGTGGCCTGGTCGAGCACCGACCGGGACCCGAGCGCCTTGCCGTCGACGCGGTCGGACATGAAGGAATCGAGCGCGACGAGGTCGTCGAAAAGCTGGGAGGAATGGTCGTCCATCGGTTCTGCGCTCCTTCGACACCGCCGGGAACTTCGGGACGGGGCCTGGCCCCATTGTACCTGCGTCCGGCCCGTTGGCCCGGGTCGGGTCAGGCCTCTCCGGTGAACGCCTGGGCGCGGAACTGGCGGACGCCGGTGTCCAGCAGGCGGTCGTGGCCGAGGCGGGCCACGGGCGGGGCCAGGCGGGCGATGGCCCGGAGCAGCCACCGCTCCGACGTCAGCGTCGACACCAACCGCAGCTCACTGCCGCCGCCCCCCGTGGCCACCACGTCGAGCCGGGCGTGGCCGGCGATGTCGCCCGTCACCACGGCCGCGGCCGACCGTCCCGCCGCCACCTCGTCCAGCACCACGTCGAACCGCACCGGGTAGCCGAGGGGCGCCCGGACGGCACACCGCCAGCGGGCGCCGGCCACGAACGACTCCCCGTCGAACCGGCGCAGCCACGGCCACCACGTGCGGTAGCGCTCCACGCTCGTGAGGGCCGTCCACAGGGCCGCCGGGCCGACCGCGAAGGCGAAGGCCCGGTCGGAGCCGACCTGCACCACGTGTCCTGGGGCCGGTCAGGAACCGACGATCGACGCCGGCAGCGCCGCCACCCGCCCCGCGAACTCGCCGACGATCCCCGGGATCGTGGTCTGCCCGGCCACCGGTGCCTGGGCCCCGTCGGGCGCGGGGAAGTACACGCCCAACAGCACCCGGCCCCGCTGCAGGTACACCGCGATCGAGTGGTTGGTCTGTCCGGTGGCGTCGGTGGTCGTGAGGTCGAAGGCGAGCCGGGTGACGGTGTCGGTCTGGGGCCAGTCGCCGTCGGGGGTCGGGTTGAACCTGGTGGTGACCGCCGGCTCGCCCGCCACGCCCGGCACCGCTTCCGCGGGGCAGGCGGCGGCCACCGACTTGGCCTCGGCCAGGGCCTGGGTGGCACCGGCCACGTCCTTGTAGAGCACCGCCTCCGTGCTGAGGGTGACCAGCCCCTGGGCGTCGACCACCACGTCCTGCAGCCGCGCCTCCCGGAGCTCCTCGCTCGGGTAGGTGCCGTTGCAAAGGTCGAGCGTGGGCTGGGTGAGGCCGTCGCCACCGGGCAGCAGGCCCACGGTGGACGACGCCGACACGTCGGCCGGGACGACCACCAGCGAGAGGAGGGCCTTCTCCCGGGGGTCGACGGTGGTGGGGGGCGCCGGGGGCCGGATCAGGCCCGTGGTGGGCGTGGTCAACACGGGAAGATCGCCGGCCCGCTCCGATGAGGAGCCGTCGCGGAGGAGCTTGGCGCCGAGGACGCCGAAGACCAGTCCCAGGGCGAGGAGCAGGACGAGGATGGGGCCGGTGCGGGACTTGGGCGCCGGCGTCGGCTCCACCGCGGTGGCCGGCATCGGCTCGGGCGCCTCGGGCGGCGGGGGAAGGGGCTGGTCGGCATTCAGCTCGATGGTGGAGAAGGTCCACGCCTCGCCCGTCCACCAACGGCCGCGGGTCTTCGACCACGGGTCGGGGAACCAACCGGGTACTCCCGGTGTGGCCCCGGGCGGGGCGCTGGGGTGCTCGTCCACCCCTCCAGCATGGGCCAGAAAACTGAGAACGTCCTGAGATCGGCCTCCGGTGCGTCGCGGATGCCCCCTCCCCGCCGGTGGACGCGGCCCCGGGTAGCGTTCCGCCGTGGGCACCTCCACCTCGCCGTTCGGCGTCGGCAAACGGGAGGGCCACGACGCCCGCCAGTTCTACGCCCGCTTCCGTCCCCCCGAGATCAGCGCCGACGACACCGTCGTCGCCTTCGACCCCGAGCCCGCCCTGGTGTGCGGCGACGCCCGCCACATGGACGACCTCAAGGACGGTTGCGTCGCCCTCGTCGTCACCTCGCCGCCCTACTACGCGGGCAAGGAGTACGAGCAGGCGGTGGGCGTGGGCGGGGTGCCCGCCTCCTACCTCGACTACCTGGCCATGCTGCGCGACGTCTTCGACGAGTGCCGGCGGGTGCTCGAGCCGGGCGGGCGCATCGCGGTCAACGTGGCCAACCTCGGCCGGCGGCCGTACCGGAGCCTGGCCGCGGACGTGATCCGCATCCTGCAGGACGACCTGGGCCTGCTCCTCCGGGGCGAGATCGTGTGGGTGAAGGCGGAGGGGGCGTCGGGGTCGTGCGCGTGGGGGTCGTACTGGAGCCCGGCCAACCCGGTGCTGCGCGACATCAGCGAGCGGGTGATCGTGGCCAGCAAGGGGCGCTTCGACCGGGCCCGTCTCGCCCCCCGCCGCCGAGCCGAAGGCCTGCCGTCAGAGGCCACCGTCACCGCCGACGAGTTCATGGAGTCGACCCTCGACGTGTGGCACATCCCCCCCGAGAGCGCCCGCCGGGTGGGCCACCCCGCCCCCTTCCCCGTCGAGCTGCCCCAGCGGCTGATCGAGCTGTACACGTACCGGGGCGACCTCGTCCTCGACCCCTTCCTCGGCTCGGGTTCGACGGCGGTGGCCGCGGCCCGCACCAGCCGCCGGTGGGCCGGCTACGACACCGACCCCGCCTACGTCGAGGCGGCCGTCGGCCGGGTGGCCGCCGAAAGTCAGCGAACTGGTGACACCTCGGGGCGCCAGGACCCTCCCGATCGTCACCGGTTCGGTATCGGGCGGGTGGCGATCGACGTCCTCGCCGAGGCCGGGTTCGCCGAGGTGGCCGCTGGACCGGCCATCCGGGGCACCGGGTTGACCGTCGACCTCAGCGCCCTCGACGCCGACGGAGCCCGGTGGTACTTCGACGTGTCGGGCGCCTTCACCACGCCCCGGGCCGGCCTGGCCCGCACCGGCGGGGCGTGGGAGGCGTTGGGCCGGGCGTCGGTGGTGGCCGCCGCCGGCCTGGCCCCGCTCGTGCTCCTCACCAGCCACCTCCCGGCGGCCAAGGAAGCCGCCGGCCGGGTGCTCAAGGGGGCCGGCGCCACCGCCTTTTTCGACGCCGTCGAGCTCCTCTCCACCGACGGCCGCGACCGCCTCCGGACCTACGCCGCCGGCGGCCGGCGCGAGCGTCCCGAGCCGGGGTTCTGGTCGCCGCGGCACCTGGCTTGACAACCCCTAATGTTCTTCGCCGGAACTGCCGATATGTCGGACATGGCGATCAAGAAGGAACAACTCGACGATCTGGCTGAGGAGCTCACCAGGGCGCTCAGCATCCCCTTCAGGGCCCACCGGGGTTCGATCACCTTCCGGGGTCCGCTGCGAGTGACCGACTGGTCGGTGCCGCTCGTGTTCGACGGCCACATCCGGCTCGACCGCGGCGGGCTGATCCCCACCACCTTCGCCGGCCACGTTCTGTGGGCTGCCCTGCGGGCGTCCAAGAAGGACGAGGACAACCGGCCGTGGTGGACCTGCAACCTGAGCCCGGCCGCCGCCGCCGCCATCGTGGAGTCGGTCGAGGTCGAGGAGATCGAAGGTTGGGCCATCGGCACCGACATCCTCCTGGAGGACTTCGAGGCCGAGCCCGAACTGGCCTCCGTCTCCCCCATTCGGATCGCTTCCTAGTCGGGCGGAGGGGCAGCGTCGCCCCTTCCGTCAGGCCTGGTGGCTCGCCGTCCAGGCCAGGAGCTGCTCGGCCGGCCAGGTGTTCACGATCGCCTCTGTTGGGACACCGCACTCGGCCGCCCGCCGGCAGCCGTTCATCTGCCACTCCAGTTGGCCGGGGGCATGGCCGTCAGTGTCGATGGCCACCTTGCACCCCGCCGCCACCACCATCTTCAGCAGCCTCCGGGGCGGGTCGAGTCGCTCGGGCCGGCTGTTGATCTCCACCGCGGTGTCGGTCTCGGCGCAGGCCCCGAAGACGGCGGCCGCGTCGAACGTCGACTCCGGCCTGCCCTTCCCCGCCACCAGTCGCCCGGTGCAGTGGCCGAGGATGTCGGAGTAGGGGTTCCGGATGGCGGCGATCATGCGGGCCGTCATCAGGTCGGACTCCATGCGCAGCTTGGAGTGGACGCTCGCCACCACCACGTCGAGGCGGGCCAGCAGCTCGTCCTCCTGGTCGAGGGAGCCGTCCTCGTTGATGTCGACCTCGATGCCGGTGAGCAGGCGGAAGGGCGCCAGCCGCTCGTTGACCTCGGCCACCACGTCGAGCTGCTGCCGCAATCGCTCGGGCGACAGGCCCCGGGCCACCGTCAGCCGGGGCGAGTGGTCGGTGAGGGCCATGTAGTCGTGGCCCAGGTCGCGGCCGGTACGGGCCATCTCCTCGATGCTGCTGCCGCCGTCGGACCAGTCGGAGTGCAGGTGGAGGTCGCCCTTGAGCGCGGCCCGGATGGCCAGCGTGGCCGGGGTGTCGACCAGGCCGCCCTCTCCGTCGGACAGCGACGACACCAGCTCGTCCTCCAGCTTCTTGAGGTACGAGGGCACCCCGCCGGCCAGCGCCTCCAGGACGACCGCCTCGGTGGTCTGGCCGATGCCGGGGAGGTCGCGCAGCCGGCCGGCGCGCCCCCGCTCCTCGACCTCGTCGGCACCGAGCTCGGCCAGCGTCGACGCGGCCGAGCGGAAGGCCCGCACCCGGTAGGTGGGCGCGCCCAACTTCTCGAGCAGGTAGGCGATGCGCTGGAGAGCGGCGACCGGGTCCAGGGTTCCCACGCTACCCATCGGTTAGAGATACGGGGTGCGCCACGTCGTCATCCTCTCCGACACCCACATCCACCGGGGCGGCTCCCGCCGGCTGCCGGACGCGGCCTACGCCCACCTCGAGCGGGCCGACGTGGTCCTCCACGCGGGCGACGTGGTCACCGGCGTGGTCCTCGACGAGCTGCGGGGGTTCGCGCCCGTCCACGCCGTGCTGGGCAACAACGACCACGAGCTGGTCGGCGTGCTGCCCGAGGTCCTCGAGCTCGACCTCGACGGTGTGCGGGTGGGGATGGTGCACGACAGCGGCGACGCCTCGGGCCGGGCCCGTCGGATGCGGCGGAAGTTCCCCGACTCCGACGTGGTTGTCTTCGGCCACAGCCACATCCCGTGGCTGGAGCCCGGGGTCGACGGCCAGCTCCTGCTCAACCCCGGCTCACCGACCGAGCGCCGCCGCCAGCCGGTCCACACCCTGGCCACGTTCGACGTGGACGACGGGCGGGTGGTGAACGCCGCTATCCACCAGGTCTAGGCACCAGGTCTGACTACGCCTGGGGGCAGACCTCGGCGTGCAGCTTCTCCGTCTCCGGCGTGGGCACGAGGTCGACTTCCTGCAGCTTGGCCAGCAGCCGGCGGTAGGTGACGTCGGCGTCGTCGGGGCGGGAGAGCTTGCCCTGGAGGCGCATGATGCGGCGGTAGATCTGCTCGGCGAAGGGGTCGACTTCCAGCGCCCGCTGCAGGGCGGCCCACGCCGCCCGGGCGTCGCCCGAAGCCCACCGGCGGTCGCCCAGCCACACCAGGACGTCGACCATGCGCTGGCGGAGGTCCTCCCGGGGCGTCTCCAGCCAGAACCAGTCGAGGCCGACGAGCAGCTCGCCGTCGTAGTCGGCCACCGCCCGGTCGAGGGCCGCCTGGCGGACGGCGTCGTCGCGGCTCTGGGCCCCTTCCCGCAGGGCGTGCTGCAGGCTCCACAGGTCGACGTCGAACACGTCCTCGATCCGGTAGAGGTCGCCGTCGCGGTCGATGACCTTCAGTTCCTTCTGGCCGGTGGCCTGGCGCAGCTTGGTGCGGAGGTTGCCGAGGGCCGTCCAGAACCACTCCGAGCCCCGGCGGGGGTCGGCTTCCGGCCACAGGGCCTCGACCGCGTCGTCGAGGGTGGCCCCTTCCGGGTGCAGGAGGTAGAAGGCCAGCAGCTCCTTGGCCTTGGCCCGCAGCCCGCTCTTGATCTCGGTGCCGTCGACCTCGATCCGGTAGACGCCGAGCAGCTGCACCGCCACCGGGGCGGTGGCGACCGACGTGGCCGGGACGAACGACTCGTCGTCGTCGGCGCCGGGGCGCATGTGCTCGCCGTCGGTGCGGGCCGAGGCCAGCACGGCCAGCAGCTCGGCCGCCACCTGCGGCTCCATCCGGAACAGGCGGGCGCCGGTGAGGCGCTCACCGAGGGCTTCGCCGCGGGCCTCGGTGACCATCCCGCCGGGCGCCAGGACGATGTCGGCGCCGTCGGTCTGGTCGCCGCCGGGGGCCACGATGCCCGACACGCCCGCCCGGGCCCCGTCGGCGAAGAGGGTGCGCACCCGTTCGAGGTCGGCGGGACTGACGTCGGTGGCGGCGAGGACGATCATCGGGAAGTTGGCGTCGGGGTGCTTGTCCCGGTAGGCGCCGGCATCGGCGACGCCGTCGTCGGTGAGGAGCTGCACCCGCCGACCGACCTCGGTGGTGAGCTCGTCGAGGGCGGGTCCGAGGGACGCCGTCTGGGCCAGGCCGGGGAACGGGGGGACGGTCGGGAGGAGGTCGCCGCTGACCACGGCGGCCATGGTGGACGGTCCCTGCCCGGCGAGGAGCCCGGTGACCGCGGCCCGCACGACATCGGCCGCACTGGCGCCGGCGAGGACGACGCCCATGGCCGACAGGTCGACACCCACCTCGGCCCCGTCCCGCTCACCGACGACCACGGTGGCCCAGCCTCCGGCGCCGTTGGCCTTCACCGTGGCGGGGGGCGTGGCCCGGCCCCGGGCGAAGCGCTCGAGGCGGCGGGTGACGTGGCCGGCAAAGGGGTCGCGCCGGTAGAGGCCGGCCGCAGGGGGCGCGGCCCGGCGCCGGCGCCGGCGGCGGAGGCGGGCCC
>JAXDOC010000033.1:0-39101 GCA_034669165.1 Actinomycetota bacterium | reverse complement strand
GGCGGCGGCGAAGCGATCGCGGCGGGGAACGGCGGCGGCCGCGGCGGCGGCCGCGCCCGGGGTTGCCGCGGCGCCCGAGGTTGCCGCCGAGGCGAGTGGGCCGGCGAAGCGATCGCGCCGAGGAGCGTCGAAGCGGGTGGCGGAGGAGGTACCGGCGGCGGTCATCGAGTCACCGGCTCCGGCCGAGACGCAGGCGGCCCCCGCGGCCAAGGCATCGTCCCGCCGGCGGACGGCGAAGACGGCCCCGGCGGCCGAGGCGATGCCAACAGGGGCGCCTGCGAAGGAGCCGGCCACCGCAACAGCGGCGCCGGCGCCGGCGGCGGAGCCGGCAGGGGCGGAACCGGCGATGAAGCGGTCGTCGACCCGGGCCGCGTCCAAGCGTGGTGGGCCAGCCCCGGCGGCCGCCCCCGAGCCGCAGCTTGAACCCGAGCCGGCTCCTGCTCCCGCCTCCAAACCAGCCGCCAAGCGGTCCCGGAAGGCGGCCTCGGCATCGGTGGCATCGGCCGCGGCCTCCGTCGAGGCGCCGGCGGCGACCGAGGCGCCGGCACCCGCGCCGGCGGAGGAAGTCGCCCCCGCCCGGTCGGGCCCGCGCCGGTCGACGATCAAGAAGGCGCCGGCGTCGCCGTCGGCCCCCAGCCGGGACATGCCGTCGGCGGCGGCCGCCAAGTCGTCCCGTTCCCGGCGCGGCGGCGGTCGGACCGCGGCCGACGGTGCGAGCAAGGACACCGGACGAGCGGCGGCTTCCACCGGCGGGAGCGAGGCCGGGCCCGCCAGCATCGGGGAGGCGGCCCCGGCCAAGGCGGCGAAGACAGCCAAGGCGGCCAAGAAGGCCAGCAAGAAGGCTCCGCCGGCGGAGTAGCCCGCCGAGACCCTCCCCGGATGGTAGCAGGCCCATGGCCCCCTCCAATCCCAAGATCCGACGCTTGTGTTTTTTTTCACAAGGCAAAACGATCGGATAGGTGCAGGTCAGAGATGGTTTGAATAGCTTCGGTGCCTCCCCCGGGCGCCGGTTGCATGATTCTGGCGATTTTTCCCGGGTATGGTCGTACCGGTCGAGCCACGTATGGCTGGACGGAAAAGGGAGTATCACATGACCGTTATCGCCAGCACCCCGCGGAACCCCGAGGCCACTCAGGTGAGCGGCTCCTACACCAGCGGGATCATGAACTACCCCGGCGGTACGCTCACGATCGACGACATCATGCCGTTCCCCGGTCGTTCGACCGGCGAGAGCGTCTCGAACAAGGCCAACCAGGAGTCGATTGCCCGCATGTACGGCAGCAGCCGCACGGGCAACGGCCCCATCGCCAGCAACTAGTTTCACTTTCCTTGATCGCCACGGAGTCCGGCCTGAGCAATATGGCCTGACCGTGGCGGTCAGGACAGGTTTCATGCAGTAACGGAATCTGTCCAACCAACATCACGATTTAACGCCGTATTCTCCGAGGTATTTGGAGGGTGCGGCGTTCTCGCGTTCCGGCCCGAGGCCCGACGCTCGGCCATACTCTTGGCCACGATGCGCATCGCGACCTGGAACGTGAACTCGCTGAAAGCCCGGCTGGGCCGGGTGGAGGAGTGGCTGGCCTACGCCCAGCCCGACATCCTGTGCATGCAGGAGACCAAGCTGGCCGACAGCGCCTTCCCCGCCCTCGCCTTCGCCTCCCTCGGCTACGAGGCCGCCCACTGCGGCCAGGGCCAGTGGAACGGAGTCGCCATCCTCAGCCGGGTGGGCATCGACGACGTGGTCGCCGGCTTCTCCGACGAGACAGAAGACGAGACCACCGAGGCCCGCCTGCTGTGGGCCACGTGCGGCGGGGTGCGGGTGGCGAGCGTCTACGTCCCCAACGGGCGGGTGGTCGACAGCGAGTTCTACGAGGCCAAGCTGGCCTGGCTGGAGCGCCTGCGCCGGCACCTGGTCACCGGGTGCGACCCGTCCCAACCCCTGGTGGTGTGCGGCGACTTCAACGTGGCGCCCGACGACCGCGACGTCTGGGACGCGACCAAGCTCCACGGCAACACCCACGTGAGCCCTCCGGAGCGGGCGGCGGTGGCCGCCCTGCGGGACTGGGGTCTGGTCGACGTCTTCCGCCGGCACTACGACCAGGACCACCTCTACTCGTGGTGGGACTACCGGGCCGGCGACTTCCACCAGGGCCGGGGCCTGCGCATCGACCTCATCCTCGCCACCCAGGTGCTGGCCGACCGTTCCACGTTCGCCCTCATCGACCGCTTCGCCCGCAAGGGCAAGAGCCCGTCCGACCACGCCCCCCTCCTGGCCGACTTTTAGTCGGGGGGCTCCGCCCCCCGACGGCCCCCCGAAGTCAAAGTCCAGGGCGTTGACGCCCTTCGGGCGGCTGCTTCTTGTTCCGACCGGCGGGTCGGCTCCTTCGTCGCCTGCCGGTCGGTCCGACTGGCGTGCAGGCGCCTTCAGCGCACGCCGGTCGGAGGGGTGACTGCGGTCGGCGGTTCGACGCATTCGGCGCACGCCGGTCGGAGAGGTGGCGACCCGCCGGAGATCTACGACAGGAACTCGACGCGGAGTTTGGCGAGGGCGGTGGCGAGGGCGGTGCGGAGATCGGCGCGGGGGATGTCGAGATCGTGGTGGAGCTGCTTCATGGTGCGGGGTGGCGTGCCGTCGATGCCGTAGTGGGCCACGATCACCTGCCGCTCCAGCGGGTCGAGGTGGTCGAGGCGGGGCGGCGACGCCCGCAGGGCCACCGCGTCGTCGTCGAACCACCCATCGGGGTCGACCGGCTCCTTCTCGCTGTCGGGGTACGCCCAACCCTCGTCACCGGGACGATCGCCAGGCCCGTCGCCCGGCCCGTCGGCAGGCCAATCGAAGGAGCTCATGTGTCCTTTGTCGCGCCGATCGGGCGCCTCCGTCAACCTCCGGTGCGGGAGGCGGCCACCACTTCGAGCACGGCGTCGCCGTAGCGCCCGGCCTTGACCGGACCGACCCCGGGCAGGGCCAGGAGGGCGGTGTGGTTCCGGGGTTGGGCCTCGGCCACCGCGGCCAGGGTGGTGTCGTGGAACACCACGAAGGCGGGCACACCCGTGGCCCGGGCGGTGCGAGCCCGCCACGTCTTCAAGGCGTCGAGGACGGCGGGGTCGGCCTTGGCCCCGGCCATCACCGGCCGTGCGTCGTGGGCGTCGCGCAGGCGGGCCCGCCCCTCGTCGACCCACCGCCGCCAGCTGTCGCCGGTGCCGCCCTCGGCCAGATCCCGCACCGCGGCCTCGATGGCCTCGAGGTAGGGCGACGGCTGGCGGCCGAGGGTGCGGGCGCCGAACGCCCGCTTCCGGGCCCAGGAGGCGTGCAGCTCGACCCGGGCCCGGGTGACGGCCACGTAGAGCAGCCGCCGCTCCTCGGCCCTGGCCTCGGGCGCCTCGGCCCAGCTGATCGGGAGCAGGCCGTGCTCGAGGCCGGCCAGGAACACGACATCCCACTCGAGGCCCTTGGCCGCGTGGAACGTGGTGAGGGCCACCGCGTTGGTGCTGTCGACGGCGTCGTCGCCCCGCAGGGCGGCCCGCAGCCACCCCATGAAGCCGGACAGGCTGGCCGCGGGGTCGGTGGCCAGGTGCTCCCGGGCCATGCGGTGCAACCCCTCCAGATGGCCGCGCCGTTCCGTGGCCGCGCTCTCCGGCTCGGCGTCCTCGGCCATCTCCCGCAGGTCGGGCAGGACCGCCGCCAGGAGGGTGTCGGCCGGGCGCCGGCGCAGCTCGGCCAGGGCCGAGCGGACCTCGGGCTGGTCGAGGAAGGCGCCGTCGCCCCGGAGCCGGTAGGGCACCCGGGCCGCCCGCAGGGCCTCCTCGAAGACCAGGAGCTGGGCGTGGGTGCGGGTGAGGACGGCCATGTGCGACCACGGCGTGGTGCCGGCCCGGCGGCGGAGGGCGCGGGCGATCTCGACCGCCTCCTCCCGGTCGGTGGGCCAGTCGTGCACCGTGGGTGGGGGCCCGGGGGACTGGTGGGCCCGCAGCCGGTGGGGGGCGTGCTCGTCGCCGGTGGCGGTGGCCGAGCTGTCGAGCACGGCGTTGGCCACGGCCAGGATCTGGGGCGACGACCGGTAGTTGTCGTCGAGGTGCACGACCTCGGCCGACGGGAAGCGCAACCGGAACTCGGTGAGGTACTTCGGGTCGGCGCCGTTCCAGGCGTAGATGGCCTGGTTGGGGTCGCCGACGACGCACAGGTCGGACCGGTCGCCCCGCCAGCCCTCGAGCAGCCGGAACTGCAGGGGGTTGACGTCCTGGAACTCGTCGACGAACAGGTGCCGGAACCGCCACCGCTGGGCGGCGCCGAAGGTGCGGTCGGTCTCCAGGGCGGTGGCGCACAGGAGGAGGAGGTCGTCGAAGTCGACCAGGTGGCGCCGGGCCTTCTCCTGCTCGTAGCGCTCGTAGAGGGCGGCCACGGCCGCCGCCGGGATCGACAGGCGGCGGCCGGCGGCGGTGGCGGCCGCCTCGTAGGCCGCGGGTGACACCATGCGGGCCTTGGCCCACTCGATCTCGGTGGCGATGTCGGCCGGCTGCACGCGCGCGCCGGCGGGCCGGGGAAGCAGGCCCGCCAACAGCCGCACCTTGCGATCGAGCAGCGCCGGCGGCCGCTCGTCGCGGTCGGCCCACAGCCGCCGCAGCTGGCCGTAGGCGACGGCGTGGAACGTGCCCGCCGCCACCTGCTCCCGCACGCCGAGCTGGGCCAGGCGCAGGCCGAGCTCGCTGGCCGCCCGCCGGGTGAAGGTGAGGGCGAGGACGTGGGGGGCGAGGGCCCGGCCCTGGCCCACCCGCCAGGCGATGCGGCGGGTGAGGACGCGGGTCTTGCCCGACCCCGCGCCGGCGAGGATGCACAGCGGTGCCGCCTCACTCACCACCGCCCGCTGCTGGGCCGGGTTGAGCCCCGCCAGCAATCCCTCATCGACCATGTGTTCGACGGTACCGACGGGGTGCGACAGAAACGCGGATGGTCGGGGTCGTCGACGGGCCGGGCGGTGCGCCGGAGGTTCACTGTCGTAGGCCCCCGGTAGCCTCTGGTCATGCTTCTGGGACTCGATCTCGACGGGGTGCTGTGCGATATCGGGCCGGCGGTGGCGGCCCGCATCGCCGAGCGCTTCGGCGTGGCCAGCCACCCCGCCACCTGGCGCACCTACGACCTGCGCCTCCTCCAGCTCGGCCTGCCCGAGGCCCATTTCCACGCGTTCCTCGACGAGACGTTCGCCGACACCGAGCTCTACCTCAGCGCCCCCGTGGCCGATGGGGCGGCCGCCGCCCTTTCCCACCTGGTCCACGCCGGGTGGCGCCTGGTGGGCATCACCGCCCGCGCCCCCCACCTGGCCGCGGCCACCGCCTCGTGGCTGGAGGCCCACGGCCTGCCCCTCGACGAGGTCCACCACACCGTGGTCGGCGGCAAGGCCGAGCGGGCGGCGGCCATCGGGGCCGACGCCACCATCGAGGACAACCCGGTGGAGGCCGACCTGCTGGCCGAGGTGTGCCAGTCATGGCTGCTCGACCGGCCCTACAACCGCGACCACCTGCTCCAGCGGGCCCGCCGGTTGGAGTCGTGGGACGACGCCGTCGGCCGCCTCTGCCAGCTCCGCCTCTTCGCCTGAGCCGCACCTCGCCAGCCTGAGGTCGGTAGCCTGAGGCCGGCATGCCTTTTCCCCGCAAGTACCTGAACGAGGGCGAAGAGATCGTCGTCGAGATGCGGCCGCACTGGTTCTTCCTGGCCGGGCCGGCGGTGGCGCTCCTCCTGGCGCTCGTGCTGGCCATCGTGGTGTCGGCCCGGGTGGCGGGCGACGTCCAGCGGCTGGCCCTCATCCCTCTGCTCCTCCTCGTCGTCGTCTCCCTGGCCTGGTTCGTCGTCCGCTACGCCAAGTGGGCCACCACCACCTTCGTGGTCACCACCGACCGCCTCATCCACCGCACCGGCGTCGTCTCCAAGTCGGGCCGGGAGATCCCCCTCGAGCGCCTCAACGACGTGTCGTTCCACTCCACGATCTTCCAGCGCATGCTGGGGGCGGGCGACCTGCTCATCGAGTCGGCCGGGGAGCGGGGCCAGCAGCTCTTCGCCAGCTTCCCCCACCCCGAGCAGACCCAGAACCTGATCCACCACCAGATCGAGCTGGCCCAGGGCCGCGACGCCGACCGCCAGGCCGGCCGCCGGGAGCTGTCGCCCCTCGAGCAGTTGGAGAAGCTGGAGGAGCTGCGGGTACGGGGCGTCATCTCCCAGGCCGAGTTCGACGTCAAGAAGGCCAAGCTCCTCGACCGGCTGTAGCCGGGCGACCGGCGCTCCCCGTGACCATCATCCGCACCGCCGGCTTCCGGGCCCGTCCCGAGTCGCTCCACCAGGTCGAGGGGGCGGTGGCCATGCTCAGCGCCGCGGTGCGGGCGGCGGAGCCGGGCACCCGCCTGTTCCTGCCCCTGCAGGACAAGGCCGATCCCCTCCGCTTCACCCTGCTCATGGTCTTCGACGACTACGAGGCCGAGACCGTCCACAACGGGGCCGAGTGGTCGAAGGCGTTCGGCGCCGGACTCGTCGGGCACCTGGCCGGCGGGTTCTCTTTCCTCGAGTACGTCGAGGTGACGCCGGACCGGGGGGCCGACCCGACGTAGAAGTTCAGGGGGCTAGGTTCGACGCCATGAGCACGCTGGTCGTCTTCCACGCCCATCCCGACGACGAGGCCATCGCCACCGGCGGCACCATGGCCAAGGCCGCCGCCGCCGGGCACCGGGTGGTCCTGGTGGTCGCCACGAGGGGGGAGCGGGGCGAGGTGGCCGACGGCTACCTCCAGGCGGGCGAGGAGCTGTGGCAGCGGCGGGTGGAGGAGACCCACGCCGCGGCCGCCGTCCTGGGTGTCAGCCGGGTGGAGTTCCTGGGCTACGTCGACTCGGGCATGGTCGACACGCCCGCCAACGACGACCCCGCCTGCTTCTGGCAGGCCGACGTGGAGGAGGCGGCCCGCCGCCTGGCCGACATCCTGGAGGAGGAGAAGGCCGACATCTTCACCGCCTACGACGAGAACGGGGTCTACGGCCACCCCGACCACGTCCAGGTCTACCGGGTGGGGGTACGGGCGGCCGAGCTGGCCGGAACGCCCAAGGTCTACCTGAACACCGTCGACAAGGACTTCATGGAGCGCTCGTTCGCGGATCTCATCGAGTCGGGCGCGGGCGTTCCGGGCGACCTCGACCCCAACGACCTCAACCTGGGCGTGGCCCACGAGCTCATCACCACCACCGTCGACGTCGTCGACTACCTCGACATCAAGCGCAAGGCCATGGCCGCCCACGGCAGCCAGATCTCGGAGACGTCGTTCTTCCTGGCCATGGCCCCGGAGATGTTCAAGACCGCCTTCGGCCAGGAGTGGTACATCCTGGTCGGCGCCCCCCCCGGCACCCTCGAAACCGACGTCTTCGCCGGCCTGTAGCCGCCAATCTCAGGGACGTGGTCCAGACCCTCCACGGCCTGTGGTCGTGGGTCGTCATCCTGGGCAACGGCGGCGCCGGGGCGTGGGCCCTGGCTGCCGCCCGCTGGCCCCGTTTTCGGACCCGGGCCCTGTGGTGGTTCACCGGCTTCGCTCAGGTGTCGGTGTTCGTGGAGGTGATCCTGGGCGTGTGGCTGATGGCGGCCGAGCACGTCGAGGCCCCCCAGTTCCACACCTTCTACGGGTTCCTCACCATCATCGCGGTGGCGATCATCCACTCCTACCGCCAGCAGCTGAAGCACCGGCTGTACCTGCTCTACGGCCTGGGCGGCCTCTTCATCATGGGCCTCGGCATCCGGGCCCTGGTGCTCAAGTAGGGCCGCGGCCCACCTACAGGTTGACCACGGGGCAGGTGAGGGTGCGGGTGATCCCGTCGATGAGCTGGATCCGGTTGACGACGAGCTTGTTCATGGCGTCGTTCGACTCCGCCTCGGCCCGGGCGATGACGTCGTAGGGGCCCATGACCCCTTCCGACGCCACCACCCCTTCGATGTCGGCCACGGTGTGGGCGACCTGGGTGGACTTGCCCACCTCGGTCTGGATCAGCACGTATGCACGGACCGACATCCGCACCCTCCTTCTCGGGTCGCCTGAAGCCTATGCGGCGACTAGGAGCTGAGGCGCTTCTCGAGGGCCTGAAGCTCGTCCTTGAGGACGAGGGGGAGGCGCTCGCCGAGCTTGGCGTAGTGCTCCTCGATCGAGGGGATCTCGGCCCGCCACTCGTCGATGTCGACCCGGAGCAACTCGGCCATGGCCGCGTCGTCGACGTCGAGGCCGGTGGTGTCGAGGGCGTCGGCCGTCGGCAGGTTGCCGATGACCGTCTCCACCGCGTCGGCCTGGCCCGTGATGCGGCCGAAGATCCAGGCCAGGACCCGGCTGTTCTCGCCGAAGCCGGGCCACAGCCACTTGCCCTCGGGGCTCTTGCGGAACCAGTTGACGTAGTAGAGCTTCGGCAGCTTCGACTGGTCCTCGGCCGCGTTGCCCACGTCGAGCCAGTGGCCCAGGTAGTCGCCCATGTTGTAGCCGCAGAACGGCAGCATGGCGAAGGGGTCGCGGCGCAGGTTGCCGACCGCCCCGGCCTGGGCCGCGGTGGTCTCCGAGGCCATGATCGAGCCCAGGAACACCCCGTGCTGCCAGTTGAACGACTCGTGCACCAGGGGGATCACCGACGAGCGGCGGCCGCCGAAGAGGATGGCCGAGATCGGGACGCCCTTGGGGTCCTCCCACTCGGGGGCGATCACCGGGCACTGGCTGGCGGGAGTGGTGAAGCGGGCGTTGGGGTGGGCCGCCGGGGTCTTCGACTCCGGGGTCCAGTCGTTGCGCTTCCAGTCGATGAGGTGGGCCGGCTTCTCCTTGGTCATGTCCTCCCACCACACGTCACCGTCGTCGGTGAGGGCGGTGTTGGTGAACAGGGAGTTCTTCTCCAGGGTGGTCATGGCGTTGGGGTTGGTGTCGTCGGACGTGCCCGGGGCCACGCCGAAGAACCCGGCTTCGGGGTTGATGGCGTAGAGCTGGCCGTCGGCGCCGTACTTCATCCAGCAGATGTCGTCGCCGACGGTCTGGACGTCCCAGCCGGGGATCGTGGGCACGAGCATGGCCAGGTTGGTCTTGCCGCAGGCCGACGGGAAGGCGGCGGCCACGTAGCGGACGACCTTCTCCGGCGACGTGAGCTTGAGGATGAGCATGTGCTCGGCCAGCCAGCCCTGGTCGCGGGCCATGACCGAGGCGATGCGCAGGGCGAAGCACTTCTTGCCCAGGAGGGCGTTGCCGCCGTAGCCCGACCCGTAGGACCAGATCGTGCGCTCCTCGGGGAAGTGGACGATGTACTTGTTCTCCGCGTCGCACGGCCAGGGCACGTCGGCCTGGCCGTCGGCCAAGGGGGCGCCCACCGAGTGCAGGCAGGGGACGAACTCGCCGTCGCCAAGGGTGTCCAGGACCGCCTGGCCCATGCGGGTCATGATCCGCATGTTGATGGCCACGTAGGCGGAGTCGGAGAGCTCCACGCCGATGTGGGCGATGGGGGAGCCGAGGGGGCCCATGCTGAAGGGGACCACGTACATGGTGCGGCCCTTCATCGAGCCCGCGAACAGGCCGGAGAGGACCTCCCTCATCTCCGCCGGGTCACGCCAGTTGTTGGTGGGACCGGCGTCGATCTCCTTCTCGGAGCAGATGTAGGTGCGGTCCTCGACGCGGGCGACGTCGCCGGGGTCGGAGGTGGCCCAGTAGCTGCCGGGGCGCTTCTCGGCGTCGAGGGGCGTCAGCGTGCCGCCGTCGACCAGCAGCTGGCAGAGGCGGTCGTACTCCTCCTGGGAGCCGTCGCACCACACCACGTTGTCGGGCGTGCACAGGGCCGCCATCTCGTCGACCCATGCGAGCAGCTTGGCGTTGGTCGTCTTGGTGTTCATTGTCTGGGCCATCAATCCTCTTTCACTCTGGCGGGAAATCCTGGGGTACCCATGTCGACTTCGGAGCCAAGCCGGAGCTTGGTGGCCCGGCCGGCGCCGTCGAGGTCGAAGACGACCCGTTGGCCCTGGCGGAGCATGCGAAACACCGACCCGGTGATGGCGTCGGCCGCGAGGTCGTACTCGCTGCGATCTGTGTCCCGGACGAGGACGCCCTCCTTGGTACCGGGGTCGTACGACTTGATGACGCCCTGCAAGAAGCCCTCCCGGGGGAACGCGTAACGTGAACTTCACGATCCTACCGGGCGAGTTCGCCCTCATCGAGCGCTTGCGCGGACGAATGACCGGTCCCGAGGGCCAGGTCTGGGTCGGCGACGACGTCGCGCTGGTCCCTGGACCCCTCGGCGCGCTGCTCCTGGCGTCGGACGCGGTGGTCGCCGGCGTCCACGCCGACCTCTCCCTGGTGGGCCTGGACGACCTCGGCTGGAAGGCGCTGGTGGCCAACGTGAGCGACGTGGCCGCCGTCGGGGGACGGCCCCTGGCGGCGGTCGTCAGCGTGGCCGGGCCGCTGGGCGAGGTCGACGTCGACCTGCTCTACGACGGATTGCTGGCGGCGGCGGCCGCCTACGGGTGCCCGGTGGTGGGCGGCGACATGACGTCGGCGCCGACGCTGGTGGTGTCGGTGGCCATCGCCGGCGACGCGGGGCCGGCGTCGCCGGTGCCGGTGTTGCGGTCGGGGGCCCGTCCCGGCGACCACCTCTTCGTCACCGGCCCCCTGGGATCGTCGGCCGCGGGGCTGATCGTGCTGCGGGAGGCGGCCGGGGCGGGGGCCAAGGGCGAGCAGGCCATCGAGTTCTTCGCCGACCTCGTCCAGGCTCACCGCCGGCCCCGGGCCCGGCTGGCGGAGGGCCACGCGGCCCGGGCCGCGGGGGCCACGGCCATGATCGACGTGTCCGACGGGCTGGCGTCCGACCTCCGCCACCTGGCCACCGCCTCGGGCGTGGGCGTGGTGGTGGAGAAGGTCCCGGTGGCGTTGGGGGTGCCCCGGGTGAGCGACGAGCCCGAGCTGCTGGCCCTCGGCGGGGGAGAGGACTACGAGCTCGTCTTCGCCGCGCCCGACCCCGACCGGGTGGCCGCCATCTTCGTCGAGCTGGGCCTGGGCCTGCCGTTGTGCATCGGGTACTGCACCGCCGACCCGTCCGAGCGCCGCCTCCGCGACGGCCACCTGCCCGACGTCGGCTGGGAGCACCGCTGGTGACGACCCCCACCGTCGAACTGGTGACGCTCAACCGCCATGGGTGCGGTTCACCGTCACCGCTTCGGGTGGCCGGAGGCGGGCCGCGGTGAGTGCCCGGCGGCCGGTGGCCCTCACCATCGCCGGGACCGACTCGGGTGGGGGGGCGGGGGTGGTGGCCGACCTCAAGACGTTCGAGGCCCTGGGGGTGTGGGGGACGGCGGCCATCACCGCGGTGACGGCCCAGAACACGCTCGGCGTCCAGGCCTTCGAGGCGGTCACGCCCGAGCTGGTCCGGGCCCAGATCGCGTCGGTCGCGGCCGACCTCGGTGTCGACGCGGCCAAGACGGGGATGCTGGCGTCGGCCGAGGTGGTGGAGGCGGTGGCCACCACCGTCGCCCAGCTCGGCGTCGGGCCCCTCGTGGTCGACCCGGTGCTCGTGTCCAAGCACGGCGACCGGCTGCTGGCGCCCGACGCGGTCGACGCCGTCCGTACCCTCCTCCTCCCCCTGGCCACGGTGCTCACGCCCAACCTGCCCGAGGCCGAGGCCCTGGTGGGCTTCCCGGTGCGGACCCGGGCCGACATGGAGGCCGCGGCCCGGGCCCTCGTCGAGCTGGGAGCCGAGGTGGTGCTGGTGAAGGGCGGCCACCTGGCCGACGGCGAGCGGTCGCCCGACTGCCTGCTGGTGGCCGACGCCGACGGTCCGGTGTGGCTCGACGGCGCCCGCCTGCCGGGACGTCACACCCACGGCACCGGCTGCGTGCTGTCGGCCGCGATCACGGCCGGGCTGGCCAAAGGGATGGAGCCGGCCGACGCCTGCGTGGCCGCCAAGCGCTTCGTCGAGCGGGCCATCGGGGCGGGCGTGGCCCTGGGCAGCGGCGTCGGTCCGGTCGACCCCGGCTGGGACCGGCCCCGGTAGCGGCGGCCGTCAGTAGCGGCCGGCCGTCCGTCGGTCTAGAACTGGGCCATGAGCCCGCTCCGGCGCCGCCCGCCGACGGCGCGGGCCGCGGCCCATCTGCTGGCCCTGCGCATGCGCCTGCCGGCGGCGCTGCTCGGCATCGCCCTGGTCTACGGCACCGCCGGGTACATGCTGATCGAGAGCTACAACGTGCTCGACGCCTTCTACATGACCGTCACCACCCTGGTCACGGTCGGCTACGGCGAGATCCATCCCCTGAGCCCGGCCGGGCGGGCCTTCACCCTGAGCCTGATCACCTTTGGCGTCGCCGCCGTGTTCATCCTGATCGGGGCGTTCACCACCGCCCTGGTCAACGGCGAGCTCGGCCTGTTGTTGAAGAGGAGGAGCATGCGGAGCCGGCTGGACGCCCTCGACGGGCACTACATCATCTGCGCCTACGGACGGGTGGGGCGGGCGGCGGCGGGCGAGCTCGTCCGCCAGGGCCAGCAGGTCGTCGTCATCGAGAGCCTCGACGAGCTCGAGGCCCGGCTGGCGGAGGACGGCGTGACCTACATCATGGGCGACCCCACCGAGGACGCCATCCTCGAGCTGGCCGGCCTCCACCGGGCCAAGGCCCTGCTGTGCGCGGTCGACAACGACGCGGTGAACGTCTACATCACCCTCACCGCCCGCTCCCTCAACCCCGACCTCTTCATCGTGTCCCGGGCGTCCCGGCCGGAGTCGGTCGACAAGCTGCGGCGGGCGGGCAGCAACCGGATCATCTCCCCCTACTCGTTGAGCGGGGTGCGCATGGCCTCGCTGTCGATGCAACCGGCGATGATCGAGTTCGTCGACATGATCAGCGTCGCCCCCGACCTGCGCATCGAGGAACTGGTCATCGGGAAGGGGTCGCCCTTCGCCGGCCGGGAGGTACGCGACGTGTGCCGCCCGTACCAGGGGGTGATGCTGCTGGCCCTGAAGCGTCCCGGGGGGGAGCTGCTGGTGCCGCCCCTCGCCGAGAGCGTGATCGGCGAGGGCGACGTGGTGATCGCGGTGGGCCAGGTGAAGGTCCTCAACCTGCTGGCCGAGGGCGCGGGGTAGGGGTCGGTACTGTCCGTAACGATGGACTTGAGCGAGCAGGAGGTGGCGCTCGTGCTGCGGCGGGCGGCCGAGCTCGACCTGGCCGACGACACCCCCGGGCCCGGGCTCGACCTGGCCACCATCGAGGAGTCGGCGGTGGAGGCGGGACTGTCCCGCCAGTCGGTGCGGACGGCGCTGGCCGAGCTGCGGGTGGGGGTCCTCCCGGCCACCGCGGCGAAGGTCCAGGCCCGCCGGATCCGGGGGCCGGCGATGGTGACGGTCCGCCGGAGCGTCCCCGGTCCCGAGGCGGAAGTGAAGGCCAGGCTGCGGTCGTACCTGGGCCGGGAGCTGTTCAAGCTGCGGCGGGAGCGGGGCGCCCAGGCGTCGTGGGCCCGCCGGGACGACATGAAGGCGAACGTCCGCCGCGGCCTCGACCGGTCGATCACCAAGCGGCTGTCGTTGACCGACGTGCGGCGGGTGGAGGTGGGGGTGACGCCCGAGCCGGCCCCCGGCCCGGGCACCGGTGAGGGTGGCGGCCGGGTGCTGGTGGTCGTGCAGGCCGACGTCACCCGCCTCTGCCGGGACCGGGGGGCGTGGGCGGCCACCGGCGGGACTCTCGGGGCGCTGATGACGGGCGGGGCGGTGGTCCTGGGCACCCTCGTCGACCCGCTCCTCCTGCTGACCGCGCCCGCCGGCGTGGGCGCGGCCGCCGCCGGCTACGGGATCGGCGTCAGGTACTACCGGACCCGGGTCGACGCCATCGAGGTCGCCCTGGAGGCTCTGCTCGACGACCTCGAGGGACGCCCGGTCATCTCGTCATGACGGTCCCGGGGCGGGCGCGGCAGTGGGGGAGGGGGAGGACACCGCCGGCGGGTCCCTGACGATCACGTCGTGGAGGTCGACCACCGCCCCGGGGAGGAAGGCGAGGGCGACGACGGCCAGCGCGATCCGGCCCGCGACCACGGCCGCGCCGCTCCGGAGGGCCCGCCCGACAGGTGGGATCCGGGACGCGACCAGCGTGGCCACCAGCCCGATGGTGAGCGGGAAGACCAGGAAGGCGCCGGGGATGAGGAGGAGGGCGGGGAGGACGAGGGGCAGGACCGAGCGCACCCGAGACGCCCGGCTGCCGGCCGGGGGCGGGAACCGGGTGCTGTAGCGGTTGACGAGGGCCACGACGGCCATGCCGTGGAAGACGGCGGCCAGGGAGAACGTCACCACCGCCAACCAGCCGGGCCCGACCAGGTCGAAGTCGGGGTTGCCCGGACGCAGGGGATCGAGGCGGGTGGCGGCGATCACCAGGTGCAGGGCGCCGAAGGCGACGCCGCCCAGGCGGCCGGCGGGGAGCCACCGTCGGAACACCAGGTAGAGGGCGCCGCTCAAGAGACCCGGGAAGATGCCGCCGAAGAGGTAGAGGCCGATCGTGCCGCCGAGGTCGATGTTGCCGACGACCTCCTCCGCCTCGGTGAGCAGGCCCTGGGCCCCGTCGCCGGCGGTGGCGGCCAACAGCCGCATGATGAGGCGCACCGCGGGGCCGGTGACGAGGGCGCCGGCCCAGAAGCCGCCTACCAGGGCGATGGCGACGCCCCGGAGATAGCCGCGGCCCACCGTCCGCAGCGGGGGACGGTCGGCGACCGGCCCGCCGTCTCCCGGCGACCACGGCTCGTAGGCGGTGCCCCCCCATCGCAGGGTGAGGGTCACGCCGACGATGAGGAGGGCGCCCAGCACCAGCATCAGGACCATGTGGTCGCGCTCCTCCTGTCAGGGTGTTCCGGGTGTTGCTCCTAGAGACGCATCCCGGCGGGCCGCGGGTGACGCGGATGAGGAGTTTCGAGCCCGGACCCCCGCCCCCGGGGCACGCGGGAGGCGGCGCCATATGCTCCGGCGGTGGCGCAGCCCCCGGTCGGCGAGCGCATCGCCGAGGCCTTGCGGACGGCCTGTCACCCGGAGCCGGCCTTCGCCACGTCAGTCAGGGCCATGGGACTCGGCGCGCTGGCGTGGATGGCGGACATGCCCGTCTTCGTCCCCGATGTCGTCGTGCCCGCGACGACCGTCTCCACCACGGCCGACGTCGACCGTCTCCTCGTGGACCTGTTCCACCGTGAGGGCCGCTCGCTCGTCCGCCTGGCCCGGCTGTTCGTCGACGACCGCAACGCGGCCGAGGACCTGGTGCAGGAGGCCTTCATCCGCCTGGCCCGGTCGGCCCACCGGATCCAGGACGAGTCCCGGGCCGCGGCCTACCTGCGCTCGATCGTGCTCAACCTGGCCCGCGACCACAACCGTCGGGGCCTGGTGTCGCTCCGCCACCGGCTCCCCCTCCAACCCGAGGGGGCGGAGGACGAGGACGAGCTGGTCCTGCGCGACGACCAGCGCCAGGTGATCGACGCCCTGCGGGACCTTCCCCACCGTCAGCGCCACTGCCTGGTCCTGCGCTACTACCAGGAGCTCGGCATCGACGACATCGCGGCCACGCTCGGGATCTCCCGCAACTCGGTCAAGACCCACCTCCAGCGGGGCCTGGCGGCCATGGAATCTCTCTTGGGGAAGTCGCACCCGGGGGACTCGCGGTGAGCCTGCTCGAGTCCCGCCTGCACGACGCCCTGGTCCAGGGGGCGGGGACGTTCGACGAGAGCCCCGACCTGTTCGCCCGCGTCCGGCTGAGCATCGACGACGACCGCCGCCTCCGCCGCCAGCACCGCCGCCTGGCCGTCCTGCTGGCCTGCATCCTCGGGGCCGTGGCCGCCCTGACCTTCGCCTTCACCGACACTCGAGAGGGAGCACTGCTCATGGACTGGTGGGTACTGGAACTGTTCGCCAACGCCCTGCTGGTGGGGATCGCGCTGTGGCTGGGGCCGCTGATCAAACGCTTCGGCAAGAGCTACGCGGCCGACGTCTTCCGGGCCAACCCCCGCACCGGCAAGAGCTTCATCGTCCTCACCGACATCGCCTACTACCTCATCTTCTTCTCCTACGTCCTGTTCACCATGAGCTTCCAGCTCAAGGGGGGATGGGGGCAGACGGTGGGCGGGGCCCAGCTGCAGCACGAGGTGGCCCGGATCGGCGGGATCCTGCTCATCCTGGGGATCCTCCACGGCCTCAACCTCATCGCCCTGCCGGTGATGGGACGGCTGCTGACGATGAATCGCCGCCTCGACCAGGACACGCCCCCGGTGGCGCCCGCCCCGCCCCCCGCGCCGACGGGAACCCCGCCGGCCTGAGGCCGTCCTCGCCATGATCCTGCTCGTCGTCCTCGCCCTGGTCGTGGTGGCGGCCGCCGCCGCCGCCGGTCTGCTCGGCATCGGCGTGCTGAGCGGGGACAACCGGCAGGGCCGTCCGGCCGGGGGACGGGCCGCCCTCGCGGTACCGGTCGTCGCGGGCATGGGCGTGGTGGTGGTCGTGCTCGCGCTGGGCCTGGTGGGAGGTCGCATGGCCTCCCGCGAGGGCCAGCCGTCCCCGGCCCTCTCCCCGGCGGGGCCCACGACCACCACGACCACCACGGCCACGACGCCCCGGCCGGCCGGGGCCGCGGTGCCGCGGGCGACGCTGCAGCCGGTCGCCGGCAGCATGCCCGTCGTCTCCATCCGGGCCGCCGCCGACGACCGGTTCGGGGCCTACCCGCTGGTCAGCGGCCTGAGGTCGGGGTCGGTCGTGGAGGTGCGGGCGGACGGCTTCGCCGAGTTCGAGCGGGGCCGGGTGGAGCAGTGCGTCGTCGAACTGGCCCGGCAGACGGCGTGCGCCCCCGCCTTTCCCGTCCAGTTCGACATCGACGGGCGGGCCGACTTCCAGCTCGCGGTCCAGGCGGAGATCGCTCCCGGCGGCTGCCGCGTCGGCCAGGCGACCTGCCTGCTGCGCCTGACCGGGGACGAGTCCGGGCGCCACGGCATGGCGCAGATGGTCGTCGGGGAGGAGGTGGCTCCGGGGCGCGTCACGGTGGCGCCCGACCGGGGGGTCGTCGACGGTCAGGAGGTCGAGGTCTCGGTGCGGGGGTTCCCACCCGGCACGTCGGCCACGGCGGTGTTGTGCGCCCCGCCCGAGCCGTACGACGTCGGCCGGTGCGCCGACGCCGGCCCGGCCTCCACCTTCACCGTCGACGGCGAGGGGAGCGGTCGGACGACGCTCGTGGTGAGCGCCGGGCGGCTCTGCGGTCCCGGGCGCCGGTGCGGGGTGACGGTGGTGGTCGGGGCCGGGTTCGTGGCCGCGCCGGCCGCGCCGATCACCTTCTCCACCGGACCGGGCGTGGCCTACGACCGGGACCGGGTGATCCCCGGCGTCGCCATCGCCCTGGTGCTGGTCGCGGCGGCGATCGTCATCGCCCGGAGGACGGACTGGGCCAAGCCGACGGAGGCCGACACGCCCCAGCTCGACGACGCCGACCTACGATCGGACCGGAGCCTCGACGACTTGTTCGGGACCGACGAGGACCTCGACGAGCGAGATCCGATCCCCTGGTGAGGCCCCCGGAATGGGGCCGTGGGACCGGGGCGTCAGGAGACGCGCTTGGTGACCTTGCCCGCCTTGATGCACGACGTGCAGACCGACAGCCGGCGGGGTGAGCCGGCGACGATCGCCCGCACCCGCTGGATGTTGGGGTTCCAGCGCCGCTTGTTGCGCCGGTGGGAGTGACTCACGCTCATCCCGAAGGAGGGGTGTTTGCCGCAGAGTTCGCACACAGAAGCCATCGGGAGACACGGTACCAGCAGCGCCGATACGTCTACGATCCGGCCGATGGGGGGCCAGCGGGTGTTCCGATGAGGGTTGTCGACCGGCTGGACCACACCCATCTACGGGCGGCGGTGGTTGGCTTTCGCGACGCCCTCCGGGCCCACCAGGCGCGGCTGAACCGGCTCAACGTCTACCCCGTCCCCGACGGCGACACCGGCACCAACATGGCCCTCACCCTGGAGTCGGTGGTCACGGCCCTCGACGGGGTGGAGGAGGCCGACCGCGACATGGTCGCCACGTGCCAGGCCATCTCCCACGGCTCGCTCATGGGGGCACGGGGCAACTCGGGCGTGATCCTGTCCCAGGTGTTGCGGGGACTGTGCCACCGCCTCGACGACGCCGAGTGGGCCGACGCGGCGGCGGTGGCGGCGGCTCTGGCCGAGGCCAGCACCGCCGCCTACTCGGCCGTCATGCGGCCGGTGGAGGGCACGATCCTGACGGTTGTCCGGGAGGCGTCGGAGGCGGCGGTGGCGGTCGCCGCGGGCGAGAAGACCCTGGTCGACGTGCTCGACGCGGCGGTGCGGTCGGCCCGCGACTCGCTGGCCCGTACGCCCGAGCTGCTCCCGGTGCTGAAGGAGGCGGGGGTGGTCGACGCCGGCGGCGCCGGCTTCGTCCTGTTCCTCGACGCCCTGCTCCAGGTGGTGGACGGGCGGCCGGTACCCGAGGCACCCGAAGGTGAGCCGGAGCCGACGATCGCCGTCGGCCACGGCGCCGAGGGCGGGGGCGACGGCGCCATGGAAGGTCCCCGGTACGAGGTGATGTACCTGCTCGACGCCCCCGACGACAGGATCGACGCCTTCAAGGCCACGTGGATGGAGATCGGCGAGTCGATCGTGGTCGTCGGCGGCGACGGGCTGTGGAACTGCCACATCCACGCCGACGACATCGGCGCGTCGATCGAGGCCGGCATCGAGGCCGGCCGCCCCCGCCAGATCCGGGTCACCGACCTGGCCGGCCAGGTGGAGGAGGAACGGTGGGTCCGCCAGGGCCTGGGCGCCGCCCCCGGCGCCCCCGCCCGCACCCGGGTGGCCACCGCGGTGGTGGCCGTCGCCCTGGGCGACGACGTGGGCGACGGGTTCCGCTCCTTCGGCGCCCAGGAGGTCGTCGTCGGGGGCCAGACCATGAACCCGTCCACCGCCGACCTGCTGGAGGCCATCGAGGCCACCGACGCCGACGAGGTGATCGTCCTCCCCAACAACAAGAACATCGTGCCGGTGGCGGCGCAGGCGGCGGCCCACGCGGGCAAGCCGGTGCGGGTGGTGCCCACCCGGGGGATGGTGGCGGGGCTGGCCGCGATGATGGTCTACGACCCCGACGCGTCCGCCGACGCCAACGCCAACGCCATGGAGCACGCGGCGTCCGAGGTGGTGTCGGGGCAGGTCACGTGGGCCGTGCGGGACTCGGGCGAGATCACTGAGGGCGACTGGCTGGGCCTGGCCGACGAGCAGATCGTGGTCGTCCACCCCGACCTCGTCACCTGCGCCACCCGCCTCCTCGACCGCCTGGTCGAGGGCAGCCACGAACTGGTGACGGTGTTCGTGGGGGCGACGACGCCCGACGAAGCCACCGAGGGTGTAGGCGAGTGGCTGGCCGCCAACCGGCCGGAGGTGACGGTCGAGGTCCACCGCTGGCGCCTCCCCCTGTCGGCGTACCTCTTCTCCATCGAGTGACCGGGTGACGGGGCGGCGGTTGGCGCAGTTGGCGGCCATACCGGTGGGCGAGCTGCACGGCGTCGGCGTCAAGAAGGTCGACGCCCTGGCGGCCATGGAGATCCACACCGTCCTCGACCTGCTCACCCACTACCCCCGGCGCTACGTCGACCGCACCCGGCAGTCCGACATCGCCGACCTCAAGGTGGGCGACGAGGCGGTGGTGCTGGCCACGGTCAAGCGGGTGAAGTCGCGCCGCACCCGGCAGGGGCGGATGATCGTGGAGGTCGACGTCTTCGACGGCACCAGCTACCTCCACGTGGTCTTCTTCAACCAGGGGTGGCGGGCGAAGCAGCTGGGGGCCGGGACCCAGGCCGTGTTCTTCGGCAAGCTGGAGCGCTTCCGGGACCGGCGCCAGATGTCGAACCCGGTGGTCGACCTGGTCGGCGACCGCACCGGGCGGATCGTCCCCATCTACCCGCAGTCGGACAAGGCGGGGATGTCGACCTGGGACCTGGCCGGGTTCATCGAGGAGGCCCTGGCCCGGGCCGGGCCCTTCGCCGACCCTCTGCCGGAGGCGTGGCTCGACCGCCTCGACCTGGTCGACCGGCGCACCGCCTTCACCGCCATCCACAACCCGGACTCCATGGAGACGGCCAAGGCCGCCCGCCGCCGGCTGGTGCTCGACGAGCTCCTGCGGATGCAGGTGGCCCTCGTCCTCCGCAAGCGCGCCATCGAGCGGGAGTCGAAGGGCATCCGCCACGTGGTGGAGGGCGGGCGGCTGGTGCCCAGGTTCCACGCCACCCTGCCGTTCAACCTGACCCGCGCCCAGACGAGGGCCATCGGCGAGATCACCGCCGACCTGGCCGGTCCCCATCCGATGCACCGCCTGCTCCAGGGCGACGTCGGCAGCGGCAAGACGGTGGTGGCGCTCACCGCCCTGCTCACGGCCGTGCAGGGCGGGTACCAGGGGGCGTTCATGGCCCCCACCGAGGTGCTGGCCGAGCAGCACGACGTGAGCCTGCGCCACCTGCTGGGAGCGTTGACCGTCCCCGACGAGCGCACCCTCACCGGCGACCGGCCGTTGCGGGTGGAGCTGCTGTCGAACCGGACCACGGCCGGCGAGCGGACCCGGATCCTGGCCGACCTGGCCGAGGGCGACGTCGACCTGCTGGTCGGCACCCACGCCCTCCTCGAGGAGCGGGTGGCGTTCAAGGCCCTGGGCGTGATCGTGATCGACGAGCAGCACCGCTTCGGCGTCGAGCAGCGGGCGGCGCTGCGGGGCAAGGGCGACGACCCCGACGTCCTGGTGATGACGGCCACGCCGATCCCCCGCACCGCGGCCATGACCGTCTACGGCGACCTCGACGTGACCACCCTCGACGAGCTGCCGCCCGGCCGCACCCCGGTGACCACCCACTGGGCCCGGGGGCCGCTGGAGGAGGCGGAGGCGCACCAGCGGGTGTCCGACGAGGTGGCGGCCGGCCGCCAGGCGTACGTGGTGTGCCCCTTGGTGGAGGAGTCGGAGAAGATCCAGGCCCGGTCGGCGATCGAGGAGCGGGAGCGGCTGGCGGCCGAGGTGTGGCCCGACCTGCGCCTGGGCCTGCTCCACGGCCAGATGCCGTCGAAGGAGAAGGAGGCGGTGATGACCGCCTTCCGCCAGCGCGAGCTCGACGTGCTCGTGGCGACCACCGTCATCGAGGTGGGCGTCGACGTCCCCAACGCCACCGTGATGATCGTGGAGGACGCCGACCGGTTCGGGATCGCCCAGCTCCACCAGCTCCGGGGCCGGGTGGGCCGGGGCTCGGACCAGGCCTGGTGCTACCTGTTCGGGGAGGGGTCGACGCCCGAGTCGGAGACCCGGCTCAAGGCGCTGGAGCAGACCACCGACGGGTTCCTGCTAGCCGAGGTCGACCTCGACCTGCGGGGCGAGGGAACCGTCCTCGGCACCCGCCAGAAGGGCCACTCCGACCTCAAGCTGGCCTCGTTGCGCCGAGATCGCGAAGTGGTGGCCCAGGCCCGCCGGCTGGCCTTCGAGCTGGTCGACGCCGACCCCGGCCTCAAGGAGAACACCCTCCTGGCCGAGGAGATCCGCCTCCTCATCGACGAGTCGGAGGCCGAGTTCCTCTTCAAGAGCTAACTTCCGCCAAGAAAGGGCGACTACGAGCAGCCCTCGACGTAGGCGACCTCGGGGAGGCGGCCGGATCGGATCGCGGTCACCTTGGAGGACGCGTCGGTCTCGAAGATGAGGCGGAAGTCGGCGTCGGCGGGGTCGTCGGGCACGAACGTGAGGTAATGGCCGCCGGGGACGTACTTGTGGTCGGACACCTCGAGGGGCGGGTACAGCGCCTGGACCTGGGCCTCGGTGTCGCCGACGCCGGCGCCGCTGCGGGTCTTCACCGGGCTCGGGCCCCGCACGTCGACCCGGGCGATCTTCCGGTCGACGACCATGAAGTTGACGCCCTCGGGCCCGCCCTGGGCGGTGGCGTAGGTGCATTCGGCGGTGTCCGCCGAAGCCACCACGGGGATGCCGGCGGCGGCCGTGGCCTCGGCCAGGGTCATGCCCACCCGGACCGGGCCCAGGCCCCGCAGGTCGAGCTTGGAGGAGGCGTTCAGCGCCGGCCCGGCGACAGTAGTGGTGGTGGTGGCGACCGGCGCCCGGGTCGACGTCGATGTCGACCCGGACGAGCCGGCGCCGACCTCACCGCCGTCGTCACCGCAGGCGGCGAGCAGGATCCCGGCCACGGCCAGGGTGAGCAGTGTCTTGTATCTCATGCCCGTCCGACGGCGGTGGGAGCCAGAACCTTCCCCGCTGTTATCGGGGGGCAAGGGGGGCGCAGCCGAGCAGCCGCAGCAGGCCGTCGGCCAGGCCTCCGAGGAGGCTGGGCAGGGCCTGGCCCAGGGCCCGGATGATGGCGCACAGGATGTTCTCGGGGGGCATAGGGACCGCCGTCGGCGGCGGGAGCGTGGTCGCCGACGGGATCGTCGTCGCCCCCGGGACGGTGGTCTGCTGCGGCGCGGTGGTGGGGGGGACCGTCGTCACGCCCGGGATCGTCGTGGGCGACGAGGTGGGGGGGACGGTGCCGGCGGCGGCGAAGGAGATGTGGTGGCGGGAGCTCTTGCCACCGGCGGCGGCCACCAGGGCGCACGCGGAGATGCCGCAGTTGTAGGTGGTGGTGAAGGTGGTGATGACCCGCTGGACCGTCATCGGGCTGGGCGGGATGACCCCGCTGGCGTCGGTGAAGAAGATGCCGGACACGACGGTGTCGCATTCGGGCAGGGCCACGCTCCCGGCACACTCTCGGATGAGGCCGGCCGCGTTGGGGGCGAAGCCGGTGCCCGTGACCGTCACCGTCTGCCCGTCGCTGAGGCCGTCGTCGGGATTGACGGAGAGGGTGACGTTGGGGTCGAGGCCCGTCTCGGGGGAGTCGGCGCCCGCCGGCAGCCCGGCCACGAGCAGCGCCGCCGCCAGTCCGACGACGAGGAGCCCCTGGCGCAGACCGGAACCGAGCCGGGATCCCGAGAATCCACCGCGCCCGATCGTCATGTCACCCTCCTTCGCCTGCCAGCCCCGGTCAGCCTACCCATGAGTGGCGGCTCCGACACTTACCGTGGCCAAACTCCGTACCGGGGGGCGGCATGCGCATCCCGCGCAACTGGAGTAGTCATTGCTCCGTGAGGGTCGTGGCCGGAATCGCGGGGGGGCGGCGGTTGCTGGCGCCCCCCGGTCGACGGCTGCGGCCCACCACCGACCGGGTCCGGGAGGCCATGTTCTCGTCCCTCACCAGCCTCGACGCCATCCGCGACGCCAGGGTCCTCGACCTGTTCGCCGGCACCGGCGCCCTCGGCATCGAAGCGCTCTCGCGGGGGGCGGCGGCGGCCACGTTCGTCGATGCCGACCACGCCGCCATCCGGGTCATCGAGCAGAACCTGGCCACCACCGGCCTGGGCGGCGACGCCAGGGTCGTCCATGGCGACGCCCTCCGGTTCATCGAGAGCACAAAAGAGCTGTTCGACCTCGCCCTCCTCGACCCGCCCTACGCCTTCGACGAATGGCCCCGCCTGTTGGCCGCCCTCCCGGCCCGCGTGGCCGTGCTCGAGACCGGCGACCACATCGACATCCACCCGCCCTGGGCAGCCATCAGGTCCCGCCGTCATGGCGATACGGTGGTGACCCTCGTGCGGCGCCAGCAGGGCGCAGCCGCGGAGGAAGAGGGGGAGGCAGCCGAATGACCAAAGCCCTCATCCCCGGATCCTTCGACCCGGTGACGTTCGGGCACCTCGACGTCATCGAGCGCGCCGCTCGCCTGTTCGACGAGGTCCTGGTGGCGGTGGTGGAGAACCCCCACAAGTCCACCGTCTTCACGCTCGTCGAGCGCACCGAGATGCTGGCCGAGGTCACCGGCCACCTGCCCAACCTCAAGGTCGACGAGTTCGAGGGGCTCCTGGTCGACTACGCCCTCGACCGGGGCGTCAGCGCCATCGTCAAGGGCCTGCGGGCCGTGTCCGACTTCGAGTACGAGTTGCAGATGGCCCAGCTCAACTACCGGCTGTCAGGGATCGAGACGCTCTTCATGCCCACCACCCCCGAGTACTCGTTCCTCTCCTCCAGCCTGGTGCGGGAGGTGGCCCGCTTCGGCGGCGACGTGTCGTCGATGGTCCCGCCTACGGTCTCGACCCGGCTCGACGCCCGGTTCGGACGGTGAGCATCGTGGAGCCGCCCGACAGCGAGGTCCTGCTCCGCCGGGTGCTCGACCTCATCAACAGCGCCCCCAAGATGCCGCTGTCGTCCACCGTCCGCCTGGAGAAGGACGAGGTGGTCGAGCTCCTCGAGGAGGCCATCGCCCGCCTGCCGGAGGAGATGCGCCAGGCCCGGTGGCTGCTCAAGGAGCGGGCCGAGTACCTGGCCAAGGTGCAGCGGGAGGCCGACGACATCCTGGCCGCGGCCCGGGAGCGGGCCGAGCGCATCGTGCAGCGCACCGAGCTGGTGCGGGAGGCGCAGCGGGTGGCCCGGCGCACGGTGGAGGAGGCCAACGACGAGTCCCGTCGCCTGCGGCACGAGGCCGAGGACTACTGCGACCAGAAGCTGGCCAGCTTCGAGACGGTGCTGGAGCGCATCACCAAGACGGTGGGCGCGGGCCGGGCCAAGCTCCGGGTCACGCCGCTGCCCCCGCCCCAGGAGGGCGACCAGACGGTGCGGGCCGAGGGTGAGCCCGACACCGGCGAGGTGTTTTTCGACCAGGACAACTGGTGAGACCCTCTCTCCTATGCGACCTTTCGTCGTCAACGTCGCCGATCTCGTCCACAAGCCCGCGGCCCGGCGCCGGGAGCGGCTGAGAGCGAGCCTGCCCGGGCTCAAGGTCGGCGTGGCCGAGGTCCCGGCCGATCAGGAGCTCGACATCGTCACCACGCTGGAGTGGGTCACCGACGGGCTCTTGGCCAGCGGCACCATCGCCGCCCCCTGGCGGGCGGAGTGCACCCGCTGCCTGGGCCCGGCCCGGGGCCACCTCGACTTCGAGTTCCGGGAGCTGTTCGAGAAGGCCCCCCGGGAGGGTGAGAGCTACCGCCTGGGCCACGACACGATCGACATGGAGCCCCTCGTGCGGGAGCACGTCCTGTTGGAGCTGCCACTCGTCCCCCTGTGCGCCCCCGACTGCCAGGGCCTGTGCGCCACCTGCGGGGCCGACCTCAACCAGGGCCCGTGCGGCTGCGACCGGACGACCGTCGACCCCCGGTGGGCCGCGCTCGAGGGATTCCTGGCCGACCCCCAAATCGACTAGGGCCGGGGCCGAGTAGCATTGAACCTCCATGGCTGTTCCCAAGAAGAAGACGTCAAAGGCCAAGAGCCGCAGTCGCCGGGCATCCAACTGGCGCCTGGCCGCGCCTGCCCAGAGCACCTGCCCCCAGTGCCGCCAGGTCAAGACACCCCACGTCGTCTGCCCCAACTGCGGCTGGTACGGCGGCCGTCAAGCCATCGACGTCGACTAGTCCTGCCGATCCGGCGCCCGGCATGACCAGCCCGGACAGCCCGTCCCAGGGCATCGACCCGTCGCGCCCGACCCCCGTCCTCCTCCCCATCGCGGTCGACGTGATGGGCGGCGACAAGGGCCCTCTCGAGATCGTCGCCGGCGCCCGCCAGGCGGCGGAGGAGCTCGGCGTCCCCATCCTCCTGGTCGGCCGGCGCGAGGCCATGGGCAACACGTGGGGCATGGAGGTGCTGGAGGCGAGCGAGGTCGTCGACATGCACGAGGACCCGGCCGGGGGCGTGCGCCGCAAGAAGGACTCGTCGGTCGTGCGGGCGGCGGAGGCGGTCCGCGACGGGCGGGCGTCGGCGATGGTGAGTGCGGGCAACACCGGGGCGGGCATGGCCAGTGCCCTCCTGCGCATGGGACGGGTCAAGGGCGTGGCCCGGCCGGCGATCGCCACCGTGATCCCGGTCCCCGGCGCCCTCCCCACCGTCCTCCTCGACGGGGGGGCCAACGCCGACTGCACGGCCAGCTGGCTGGTGCAGTTCGCCCAGATGGGGGCCGTGTACGCGGCCGAGCGGTTCAAGCTCGACGAGCCCCGGGTGGGCCTGCTGTCGATCGGCGAGGAGCCGACCAAGGGGTCGGCCCTGGTCAAGGAGACCCACGCCCTGCTGGCCGAGCCCGGCACCCTGCGCACCGGCCGCTTCATCGGCAACGTCGAGGGCCGCGACGTCCTGTCCGACCGGGTCGACGTGGTGGTCACCGACGGCTTCACCGGCAACGTGGTCCTCAAGACCCTCGAGGGCAGCGCCCGCTTCCTCATCGACACGGTCCTGCGGGCGATGGCCTCCACCGAGGAGGGAAGGAAGGCCACCCAGGTGCTGCTCCCTCTGCTGCAGCCCCTCAACGCCGAGCTCGACCCCGAGACCTACGGCGGGGCCATGCTCCTCGGCGTCGACGGCCTGTGCATCATCAGCCACGGCTCGTCGTCGCGGCGGGCCATCTTCAACGCCGTCGGGCTGGCCCGGGAGATGGTCGTGGCCGACATGGTGGGCCGCATCCGGGAAGCCGTCTCCACCGCCTGAACGACCCTCCGTTTTCACAAGCGCACAAGCGCGGAAACCGGTACCATCCGACGGTCCCCGTCCGCCACTCAGGAGCTCCGCGGCCGTGTCTGCCGTCACCCCGACATCCGACGAATCGACCTCCAACGGGGGTGCTTTCGATCGTCTCGCCGTCTTCACCCTGATCCGGGAGCGCCTGGCCGACATCCTCGAGATCGAGCCGACCGCCATCAGCGAGGGGGCGTCGTTCGTCGACGACCTCGACGCCGACTCCCTGGCCCTCATCGAGCTGGTCGAGGCCATCGAGGAAGAGATGAGCGAGCGCGCCATCGGTTTCCGGATCGAGGACGAGGATCTCGAAGATCTCAAGACCGTGCGTGACGCGGTCGACTACGTGGTCGAGCGCGCCGGCGGCGCTTCGAAGTCCTGAGTCACAGCGAACAACTCGACGCCCTCGTTGAGCGGCTCGGTCGTCCTTTCCACGACCGGAAGCTGCTGGCGCGCTCGCTCTGCCACCGCTCCTGGTGCGCCGAGAGCCCGGGCGAGCTGTCGAACGAGCGGCTGGAGTTCCTGGGCGACAGCGTCCTCGGGTTGGTGGTCACCGACTACCTCTACCGCACCTACCCCGACCTGCCCGAGGGCCACCTGGCCCAGGTGCGGGCGGCGGTGGTGAACGCGGGCGCCCTGGCCGAGGCCGCGGCCGAGCTGCGCCTGGGCGAGGCGGTGCGGCTGGGCAAAGGCGAGGACTCGTCCGGGGGGCGGGAGAAGCCGTCGATCCTGTCCGACGCCATGGAGGCGGTGATCGGCGCCGTCTACCTCGACGGGGGGTGGGACGACGCGTCGAAGCTGGTCATGGACCTGCTGGGCGAGCGCATGACCGAGGCCGCCGCCGGCCCCGGCGGCCACGACTTCAAGACCCGGCTCCAGGAGCTGGCCGCCCGCCGCTTCGACGAGCTGCCGTCGTACTCGGTGTCGTCCGAGGGCCCCGACCACGCCAAGCGCTTCACCGCCCGGGTGTCGGTGGGGGGCCACGAGCACGGGATGGGCGAGGGCCGATCGAAGAAGCAGGCCGAGCAGGCCGCGGCCCGCATGGCCTGGCGCGGCCTGTCGGAGCCGACCACGATCCTGGCCGTCGACGAATCGATCCTCGACGAGACCCTTCCGGTGGAGGCGCCTGGAATGACGATGGACGCCGATGCCTGAGTTGCCCGAGATCGAGACGCTCAAGCGGGACATCGACAAGGAGGTCGTGGGCCGGCGCATCAAATCGGTGGTGGTCGACGGCGAGCGCACGATCCGCCGTCACCCCGACAACGCCGACTTCGTGGCCAAGCTCGAGGGGCGCAAGATCATCGCCGTCGAGCGTCGGGGCAAGTACCTGCTGCTGCGGCTGGAGGGCGGCGACGTCCTGGTCGTCCACCTGGGCATGAGCGGCCAGCTGCTGCGGGGCAAGGGCGGGGCCCGCGACCCCGATCCCAAGCACACCCACGCCGTCATCACCTTCACCCAGGGCGGGCTGCTGCGCTTCGTCGACCCCCGCACCTTCGGCGAGCTGTTCGTCACCACGCCCGAGGAGCTGGCCGACCAGGTGCCGGAGCTGGCCCACCTGGGCTTCGACCCGGTCGACGACATGATGTCGTGGGTCCGCTTCGGCGACCTGCTCACGGCCCGCAAGACCAAGCTCAAGACCCTGCTCATGGACCAGAAGTTCGTGGCCGGCATCGGCAACATCTACAGCGACGAGATCCTGTGGGCGGCCGGACTGCGCTACGACCGGGGGTCGGAGACGCTGTCGTCGCAGGAGGTCCGCCGCCTCTACCGGGCCATGGTGGAGACGCTGCAGGATGCCATCAAACACCGTGGGTCGTCACTGGCCGACGAGCAGTACCGCGACCTCTTCGGCGCCATCGGCGAGTACCAGAAGGAGCACAAGGTCTACGACCGGGCCGGTCAGGCCTGCCGCCGCTGCCGCAGCACGGTGGTGAAGGTGAAGGTCAACGGCCGGTCGTCGTTCCTCTGCGAACAGTGCCAGGTGTGAACTAGCGGCTGGCGGGCGCGAAAAGGCGCTCACCCCAGGCTGACGGCGGACCAGCCCAGGGGAGCGCCGCACGATTGTGACCGGTCGCCCGGCTCTCGGCAAGCCACCCGCGCGCCGACCCGTTACCGTCGGCCGCCAGTGGTGGTCTCCGGGATGCGAGCGCTGGTCCTCCGCCGCTTGCTGCAGCTCATCCCGTTGCTCCTGGGGCTGTCGATCGTGCTCTTCGCCTGGGTGCGGGCCCTCCCTGGCGGACCGGCGACGGCGCTTCTCAACTCCGACCAGCAGGGAAACGCGACCGCGTCGGCCGCCGAGATCGACCGCCTGTACGGCCTCGACCAACCCCTGTACCGCCAGTACGTCACCTACCTCGACCGGCTGGTCCACCTCGACCTGGGCCAGTCGATCACCACCCGCCAATCGGTGGCGTCCGAGATCCGGCGCCGCCTCCCTGCAACCGTGGAGCTGGCCGGGGCCGCCTTTGCGATCGCCGCCGGGATCGGCGTGCCCGCCGGCTACCTGGCCGCCCGCCACCGTCGACAGTGGTTCGACCACGGCTCGCTGGCGGCGTCGGTCGTCGCCCTGTCGGTGCCCGTGTTCTTCCTCGGCTTCCTCCTGAAATACCTGTTCGTGGTGAGGCTGGGCTGGCTTCCCGGGGTGGGCCGGCTCGACGTGACCCGGGAGATCTCGCATCCCACCGGCCTGTACGTGCTCGACGCCGTCCTCACCCGCGATGGGCCCACACTCGTCGACGCCCTCCGCCACCTCGTCCTGCCCGCGGTGGCGCTGGGCGTCGTCCCCCTCGCCTACATCGCCCGCATCACCCGGGCCGCGGTGCTGGAGGTGCTGGAGGAGGACTACGTCCGGGCGGCGATGGCGTTCGGTCTGAGGCCGGTGACGGTCGCCTGGAAGGTGGTCCTGCGCAACGCCCTCCCTCCGGTGACGTCGGTCCTGGGCCTCACCGTCGGGTCGCTCCTGTCGGGCGCGGTGCTGGTGGAGATCGTCTTCGCCTGGGGGGGGATGGGCTCGTTCCTCCAGCAGGCGATCGCCGACCGGGATTATCCGGTCCTCCAGGGGGTCGTCCTCCTGCTCACGGCCATGGTGGTGGTGGTCAACCTCACCGCCGAGGTGGTCCACGGCGTCCTCGACCCCCGGGTTCGGCCCGAATGAGGGCCCGGCTCGCTCGGGTCGCCCGTCGCCTGGGCGGGAACCGGGCCGCGCTGGCGGGCGGGGTCATCGTCGGGCTGTTCGTGGTGGTCGCCGTCCTTGCCCCCCTCCTCGCCCCCCACAGCCCCATCACCGGCGACCTCGGGCCGATCCGACCGGGCGTGGTGCCCGGCCCGTCGGCCCACCATCCCCTCGGCCTCGACCTCCAGGGCCGCGACCTGTTGTCACGGGTCGTCTACGGCGCCCGGTACTCCCTCCTCATCGGGGTCGCCTCGGTGGCGCTGGGCGTCGCCCTCGGCGTGGTGGTCGGCGCCCTCGCGGGAGGTCTCGGCGGCTGGGTGGACAGCGTCCTCATGCGGGCGATGGACGCCATGCTCGCCATCCCCGGGCTCATCGTGGCCATCGGTCTCGTGACCCTGCTCGGGCCGAGCGTCCTCTCGGTGACCGTTGCCATCGGGACGGGTGGCACGCCGCTGGTGGCCCGCCTCATGCGGGGGGCGATGGTGTCCCAACAGCCTCGGGAGTACGTGGCCGCGGCCCGGGCCCTGGGCGCCTCCCGGGCTCGGGTCATCGTCCACCACCTCCTCCCCAACTCGCTGTCGCCGGTGCTGGTCGCCGCCTCCCTCGCCGTGGGCGGGGCGATCCTGGAGGCGGCGGGGCTGTCGTTCCTCGGGCTGGGCGTCGGCGACCCATCCCTCCCCGAGTGGGGACGGATGCTGGCCGACAGCCCCCGGGCGCTGCAGTCGAGCCCCCATGTGGTGCTGTTCCCGGGGCTGGCGCTGGTCCTGACCGTCCTCGGCTTCAACCTGCTCGGCGACGGCCTGCGGGAGGCGCTGGATGCCAGGCTGGTCGATCCTCTCCGGCTGGGACCCCCGAAGGCTTGATGACTAGGATCCCGGGCCACATGTGAGAAACAAGCGACAGCTGGTGGTGGTCACGCTGGCGCTGCTCGGGATCCTCGGCAGTTCGGCCTGCAGCACCGCCCGCACAGCCACGAGGGACACACTGGTGCTGGCCTACGGGACTGAGCCGACCCTGCTCGACGGCGCCCGTACCGCTGACGTGTCGTCGTCGCGGGTCGGGGCCCAGATCTTCGAGACGCTCGTCCGCCACGAGCCCGGCGGCCTGGGTCTGGAGCCGGGTCTGGCCCGCTCCTGGCGCCCGTCCGACGACGCCGCCACCTGGACGTTCGCCCTGCAGCACGACGTCCGTTTCCACGACGGCACCGCATTCGACGCCGCCGCCGTCTGTGCCAACTTCGACCGTTGGTACCACTCCACGGGCGTCCTCCAGACCGCCCCCCTGTCGCCCTCATGGCGGCGGACGTTCGAGGGCTTCGCCCAGAAGGACGTGTCCGACGTCCCCGAGGCCAGCCTGTTCCGCTCCTGCGAGGCGACGGCGCCCGACGAGGCGGTCGTCCGCCTGGCCAAGCCCCTGCCCCTGCTGCCGACGGCCCTGACCGGGTGGGGCTTTTCCATCGCCAGCCCTGACGCCCTCGTCCGCTACGAGGCGGACAAGGTCGACGCCGGCCCGCCGCCGAAGTTCCAGGGGACCTTCGGCACCGAGCACCCCGTCGGGACCGGTCCGTTCCGCTTCGAGAGCTGGGTCCGGGGCGACCGGCTGGTCCTTGTCCGCAACGACGACTACTGGGGCGACAAGGCCAAGCTCCGGCGCCTCATCTTCCGGGCCATCGCCGACGGGGCCACCCGCCGGCAGGCGTTGGAGGCGGGCGAGATCGACCAGTTCGAGCCGGTCGACCCGGCCGACGCCGCCGCCCTCGAGGCCGGGGGGGCGCAGATCCTCGAGCGGCGGGCCATGAACGTCGCCTTCCTCGGGTTCAACCAGGCGATCGAGCCCTTCTCCAACCCCAAGGTCAGGCAGGCCATCGCCCACGCCATCAACCGGCAGGCCGTCGTCGAGGCCAAGTTCCCGGAGGGGACGCTGCTCGCCCGCCAGCTTCAGCCGCCCGAGGTGTGGGGCGGAGCCGACGACGTGGCCACCTACGACTACGACCCGGAGCTGGCCCGGCGGCTGCTGGCCGAGTCCGGCGTCGCCGATCCCACGATCGAGTTCTGGTACCCGACCAACATCGCCGTGCCCGACAATCCCGATCCCCAAGGGACCTTCGAGGCCTACCAGGCCGACCTGGAGAGGATCGGTTTCACCGTGGTGGCCCACCCCGCGCCCTCGCAGCCGGACTACTCGCAGGGGGTGGCGGCGGGCAAGGCGGGGATGTTCTTCGGGGCTCGCTACGGCGACGACGACCCCGACTACTTCTTCGGGCCCGCGTTCCGCCAGCGGCCGCTGTCCTTCGGCTTCGACGACCCCGAGCTCTTCGCCCTCGTGTCCCGCGCCCGCTACGAGCCCGACCACGACCGGCGGGTGCAGCTCTACCAGGACATCAACCGCCGGTTGATGGCGAGCCTGCCGGCGGTGCCCCTCGTCCACGTGCGTCCCCAGCTGGTGGTGGCCGCCGGCGTGAAGGGCTACGTGCCGGGCCCGATCGGGCCGAGCGAGAGCCTCGCCGGGGTGACGGTGGAGTCGTGAGCGAGAGGGCACCCCGGCCTCTCCCGGCGGCGGTCGACTACCGCATCCTCGGCCCGCTCGAGGTGCTTCCCGAGCACGAGCCGAACCCGGTCGACCTCGGGCGACCTCGGCAACGGTCGCTGCTGGCCCTGCTCCTCCTCCACGCCAACCTCCCGGTCCCCCTCGATCGGGTCCTCGACCTCCTCTGGGGGCCGGACGTGCCCGATCGGGCGCTGGGCGACCTGCAGGTGCACGTGTCCCGGCTCCGGCGGGCGCTGGAGCCCGACCGGCCGAAGCGTTCGGCTTCCCGGGTTCTGGTCAGCGTGGCGGGTGGTTATCTGCTTCGCGTCGGACCGAACGAGCTCGATGCCGATCGCTTCGAGGTGCTGGCCGATCGCGGCCATCGCCAGCTGGTCGCGGGCGAGCCGCTCCAGGCCCGATCATCGCTCGGGCAGGCGCTGGCCCTGTGGAGGGGCCCGGCGCTGGCCGACTTCGCCTACGAGGCCTTCGCCGAGCAGGAGGCGGCCCGGCTGGAGGCCCGCCGGACGCAGGTTCACGAGGACGGGTTCGAGGCCGAGCTGGCCCTCGGTCGCCACGCGGAGGCGGTGGCCGGGTTGGAGGGCATGCTGGTCGGCAACCGGTTGCGGGAGCGGCTGTGGTACCTGCTGATGCTGGCCCTCTACCGGTCCGACCGGCAGGCGGAGGCGCTCCGGTCCTTCGCCCGGGCCCGGGCCATTCTCGGCGACGAGCTCGGCATCGAGCCCGGCAACGCCCTCCGCCGGCTGGAGGCCGACATCCTGGCCCACGCCCCTGCCCTCGACTGGCATCCGGCGCCGGAGCCGGCCGGACGACCCTCGCTGCGGCTGGCCGGCCCGCCGGATGACGCCGCCACCGCCCTCTCCGCCGGCCACGACCCCGCCGGCCCTGGTCCCGCGGCCCGGCCTTCGGACCGGGCTCGGCCCGTCGGGGGCGACCAGCGGCGAGGGCTGGTCGGGCGGACCGAGGAGCTGACCACATTCGACCTCGCCTTCACCGAGGCCTGTGCCGGCCGGGGGGCGTTGGTGCTCGTCTCCGGCGAGGCCGGCATCGGCAAGACCCGCCTGGTCGCGGAGGTCGCCGCGGCCGTCTCCCAGCGAGGGGCGTGGGCAGCGTGGGGTCGGGGCACCGAGGTGGAGGGCGCCCCTCCGTTCTGGTTCTGGACGCAGATCATCCGTTCCCTGCTCGCCTCCGGCGAACCCGACGAGCTCCGGCGGGCGCTCGGGCCGGGGGCGGCCGACATCGCCAAGATCGTGCCCGAGGTGGCCGGCTTGGCGGTGGCCCCCGCCCTCTCCTGGCCGGCCGACCCTGGCGCCCGCCGGTTCCGGCTGTACGAGGGCGTCGTCACCTTCCTCGCCCGGCTGGCGGCCCGCCGCCCGTTGGTCCTCGTCCTCGACGACTTCCAGTGGGCCGACGTCTCCTCGTTGGAGCTGACCGAGCTTCTGGTCCAGCGCCTTCCCGACCTGCCCATCCTGGTCGTGGTCACGTGTCGCGACGGTGAGATCCCGGTCGACGGCCCGGCCGCGTTCACCCTCGGCGGCCTGGCCCGGTCCCCGGTCCTCTCCCGGCTGGTCCTGACCGGGCTGTCGGAGCCCGAGGTCGGCGCCTTCGTGAGTCAGGTCACCGGGCAGGAGGTCTCCGCCGAGGTGGCCGCAATGATGCATGCCCGCACCGACGGCAACCCGTTCTTCGTCGCCGAGCTGGCCCGTGGCCTCACTGGGGGCGACCAGGCCGTGTCTCTCGTCGATGTCCCCCTCGGGATCCGGGAGGTCGTCCGCCGCCGTCTCTCGCGTGTACCCGTTGCCGCCCGCTCGCTGCTCGCGGTGGCCTCGGTGATGGGCCGCGAGTTCGACGCCGGCGTTGTCGCGGAGGCGGCCGACATCCCCCTCGTCGACGCCATCGGGCTCCTGGAAGTGGCCACCACCGCCGGCCTGGTCCTCGACGACGACGAAGTCGGGCGTCACCGGTTCTCCCACGTGCTCGTCCGGGACGCGATCTACGACGAGATCGTCCGCCTCCGGCGGGCCCACATCCATGGACGTTTGGGCGACGCCCTCGTCCGGCGCGACGACGGCTCGCTCGGCGCCATCACCGAGCTGGCCCGTCATTTCCACCTGGCCGCGCCCGTCATCGGGCCCGACCGAGGCGCGTCGGCGGCGCTGCGGGCGGCCGACGCGGCCCGGTCGGCGTTGGCCTACGAGCAGGCCGACACCCACCTGGGCCACGGTCTCGACCTGGTGGCGACCATGCCCGCGGGCGTCGATCGGGACCGCCTCGAGCTGCAGCTCCAGCTCCGCCTCGGATTCCTCGCCTTCCACACGAGGGCGAAACCGTTTCCGGAGGTCGCCGAGGCCTTCCGCCGGGCCCAGACGCTGTGCGGCCGGGCGGGGGTCACCGTCGACCACCTCCGCCTGCTCTGGGGCCAGTACTTCACCACCTACATGAGCGGGAGACTGGAGGACACGGCCGCGGTCGCCGACCAGCTCCTCGAACTGGGGCGGTGCAGCGACGACGCTCGCTTCCTCCTCGCCGGACGCATCGCCCGGGGGACCTCGGAGTTCTTCCTCGGGAACCTGGCGACGGCGCGGGAGCACCTCGGGGCGGCGGCCGAGATCGCGGACGCCCTCGACGACCCGACGCTCGTCGGGATCTTCAACCAGGATCCGAGGGTCGGCTCGCGCAACCTGTTGGCCCTGGCGACCCTGCTCCTGGGCGACGCGGACGAGGCCGATCGCATCGTCGGCCGCCAGACCCAGTTGCTGGCGTCCTCCGACCACTTGCCGTCGCAGCTCATGGGTCGGCTCTCGCACGGGTGGTACTGGCTGATGAGGCGGGACGTCGACCGGGTGTTCGACGTCTCCGGCCAGACGATAGAGCGGGCGGAGATGCTCGGCTACCAGCCGGCCCTGGCCGCGGCCCGGATGCACCACGGCTGGGCCCTGGCCCACCTGGGCTCCACCCGCCAGGGGGCGGCGATGCTCCGCCGCAACCTCCAGGTTCTCGACGGGGCCGGTCTGGTCGCGGCCCGCCCCTGCTTCTTGGGGTTGTTGGCGGAGGCGGAGCATCTCGACGGTCGGACCGAGGCCGCCCTCGCCACGATCGACGCCGCCCTGACCGAGGTCGCTCGCCGAAATGACCGTTTCTACCTACCGGAGCTCCACCGCTTGCGGGGCGACATCCTCTCCGCCTGGGACGGCGATGTCGACGCGGAGCCGGCCGACGGCGGCGAACCCCACACCGAGGCGACCGCCGCCTACGCCCGGGGTCGCCAGGAGGCGGACTTCCAAGGAGCAGTGGTCTTCCAGGACCGGCTTCTCGCGGCACCACTGGGCGGTCATCCCGCCTGATCCGACTGCGGCAACCGCCTGGCAAGGGGCCGGTGCATGCTCACCCCGCGACTAGGGCGCGGATGGGAGTGGCGTCACCGTGCGACGGTGGTGACGCCCGTCCCGTTCCCCGCCAACTGACGCACACGCTCTCCGAAACCTACCCCTGCTCGTCCCCCGCTCACGGGCAGGCGCGGCCGTGGATGCTGTCGATCATCGTCTTCTGCAGCTCGCCGAAGACCAGTTGCTGCTCGAGGTCGGAGGCCACGGTGCGGGCCTTGCTCCAGGCCACGACGGAGTCGACGAAGACGGCCTGCTTGCTCTTCAGGAGCACGCCCGTGAGGGGGGTGTTGCCGGCCGTGTCGAGGGCGCCGAGGTGGTTGACGACGGCGGCGGCCAGGTCGGTCATCGACACGGTCATGGCCAGCCGCTTGGCGTCGACGGTGGACCGGGCCGTGGCGAGGGACTCGTCGTTCTGGGTGCCGGCGTCGCTGACGGTCTGCAGGAGGCCGGGGAGCTTGCCGCACACGGTCTGGATGAGGGTGGGCTTGAGCGTGCTGGTGGTAGTGGTGGCGCTGGGCGGGACCTGGGCCGCGCCGGCGCGGCTCGGCGCCACGAGGGCCAGGCTCACCGCCGCGAGCACGCCGATGCCGGTCGCGACGCTTCCGAAAAAGCGCGGGGATGTCCGACGCATCTGACGTTCTCCTTTCGTGGAGCAGGAACGGTGGGAGGAGGGGTGGCGCGCCATCAGGGTTTGGCCCCGAGCTGGCGCAGCAGGTCGTCGACCATCTTGTTGACCTCCTCGGGGGTGAGCTCATGGCCCCCCGAGTCGGTGGCCTGCTGGAGTTGCAGGGGCAGCCCGGCGAGGAGCTCGGCCACCTCCTGGGGGGTGGCCGGCGGCGGGGCGGCGGCGGAGGAGGGCGCCACCGGCGGGCCGCCGGGGACGAGGGTGACCGGCGCCCGGGTGGTGGCGGGGGTGCCGGGGACGGTGGTGTCGGTGCTGCCGGCGTCGACGGTGGCGGCTGCGGGCTGGTTCTTGCCCACCTCCCCGGACGGGCCCGAGTCGCCCCGGGTGAAGAGGACGGTGAGGCCGCCGATGAGGGTCAGCACCCCTCCGACGATGGACAGCCAGATCCCGGTACGCCGCATTTTGGTGGGCTCCCGCCGTGGAGTGACCCGAGGAGGGGTCGTGGTGACCGCCGGCGCGCCCATCGCCTTGCCCTTATCGGCAGGATCCCGGCCAGCCTTGAGCACTTTCACGAAAAAATTGTAGTTGGGGGGCTCCGCCCCCCAACGGCCCCCCGGGAAAAGTCAAAGGCCACGGCGTTGGCGCCTTCGGCGACTGCTTCCTGTTCCGACCGGCGTTTCGGCGCCTTCGGCGCCTGCCGGTCGGTCCGCCGACCAACGGCGCCGGCGGAGGGCCCGCGTGGGCCTCGAAAGGGTCCGCGGGCCGAGACGGGGGTGCAACTAGCCTCGGGTGCACCGATGTTTCTTCGTTCGCTCACTTTGAAGGGCTTCAAGTCCTTCGCCGAGGCGACCACGCTCGAGTTCGAGCCGGGGCTGACGGTCGTCGTCGGCCCGAACGGCAGCGGCAAGTCCAACGTGGTCGACGCGGTGGCGTGGGTGTTGGGCGCCCAGGGGCCCCGCACGGTGCGTTCCACCAGGATGGACGACGTCATCTTCGCCGGCACCGGCCGCCGCCCGGCGTTGGGCCGGGCCGAAGTCAGCCTCACCATCGACAACACCCGGGGCGTGCTGCCGATCGACTTCACCGAGGTCACCATCACCCGCACGCTGTTCCGCACGTCGGGGGAGAGCGAGTACACCCTCAACGGCGTCCCCTGCCGGCTGCTCGACCTCCAGGAGCTGCTCTCCGACAGCGGCGTCGGCCGCCAGCAGCACATCATCGTGTCCCAGGGGAACCTCGACGCCATCCTTGACTCCCGGCCCGAGGACCGCCGCCTGATCGTGGAGGAGGCGGCGGGCATCCTCAAGTACCGCCGGCGCAAGGAGAAGGCGGAGCGGCGGCTGGAGGGGACGGAGGCCAACCTGGTCCGCCTCACCGACCTGCTGCGGGAGGTCGGGCGCCAGCTGCGGCCCCTGGAACGCCAGGCCGAGGCCGCCCGCCGGCACGGCGACCTGGTGGGCGAGCTGCACGCCCTGCGGGTGTTCCTGCGGGGCCGGGAGGTGGCCGCCCTCACCGTCCGCCACGAGGCCGCGGTGCAGGCGGGCGCCGGCCTCGGCGGCGAGCAGGCCCGGGTGAAGGCCGAGCTGGAGGTGCTCGACGCGTCGGTGGCGGCGGCCGAGTCCCGGGTGTCGGAGCTGGGCCGGGCCCGCCTGGGCACGCTGTCCCTGAGCGACGGGGTGGGTCGGCTGGAGGCGCTGCGGGAGCGCACGAGGGGCCTGGTGGCGGTGGTGGCCGAGCGCCGCCGGTCGGTCGAGCGCGACCTGGCCGTGAGCGTCGACTCCGCCCTCATCGCCGCCCTCGACGACGACGCCGCCCGCCTACGGGCCGAGCTGGCCGACGTGGAGGCGGCGGCCGCCTCCATGGCCGCCCGCTTCGAGGAGCTGACCCGGGGCGAGGCCGACCTGGTGCGGGAGCGGGCCGCCCTGGGCGAGCCGTCCACCCGCAGCAACGCCGCGGCCGAGGCCCGGGGCGAGCTGGGCGCGCTGCGGGCCAACCTCGACCGGGGCCGGGCCGACCTGGCCCGGCTCGAGCATCGGCTGGCCGGCCTCGACACCCGGGCCGTCCTGCTGGGCGACGAGGCCGACCGGGTGCGCGTGGAGCTGGGCCGCCTGGCCGGGGTCGAGGCCGAGACAGTGGCGGCCCGCGACCAGGCCGAGGCCGAGCGGCGGGCGACGGCGAAGGCCCTCATCACCGCCGAGGCGACCGCCCGGGAGGCCACCGCCGGCCACCGCACGTGGGTCGCCCGGGCCGAGGCCCTGGCCCTGGCCGTCGCCGAGGCCACCGGCCGGGGCGACACCGACCGGTTGGCGGGCGTCGCCGGCGTGGTGGGCACGCTCGTCGACCTGGTCGACGTCGAGTCCGGCTACGAGGCCGCCTTCGAGGCGGCGGTGGTCGAGGCGGTGGGGGCGGTGGTGGTCGACGGCGTCGCCGCCGGCCGGCGCCTGCTCGACGAGCTGGCGGGAGCGCTGCCGGCAGGCGTCCTGCCCCTCGGCTCCCTGCTCGACCCTCCGGCTTCGGTCTCGTCCCACTGCCCGGCCCGCCCCCTGCACTCGGTGGTGCGGTCGAGCCACCCCGGCGTGGCCCGGCTCCTCCGCCACCTGCTGGCCGATGTGGTCGTGGTCGACGGGGGATGGGAGGAGGCGGTCGACGTCACCCTGGCCTTCCCCGACGTGGTCGCGGTCACCCGGGCCGGCGATCGCATCTCGTCCGTCGGCTGGCGGCTGGGGGTCGGTGCGCCGGGCGTCACCCGGGCCGCCCTCGACGAGGCCCACACCCGGGCGGTGGAGCTGGCCGAAGCCGCGGCCGCGGCCGCCGCCCGCCTGGGCCAGGCCGCCGACGCCGC
>JAXDOC010000032.1:0-117745 GCA_034669165.1 Actinomycetota bacterium | reverse complement strand
CTGCTGGAGCCGGCGTTGACGACCAGGACCCGGGCCGGGCCCCCGCCGGTCAACCCGGCCAGACCCAGTCCCGGACCTCGGGCAGGTCCTCCCCGGTCTCCGTCGTGTAGGACCAGTGCTCGGCGCGCTTGTCGAGCATGTGCTGGTGGACGCGAGCGGCCCGCTGGCCCAGCCCGGGCACCCGGTCGATGACGTCCATCACCAGGTGGAAGCGGTCCATGTCGTTCATCACCACCATGTCGAAGGGCGTGGTGGTGGTGCCCTCCTCCTTGTAGCCCCGCACGTGGATGTTGCGGTGGTTCGTCCGCCGGTAGACGAGTCGGTGGATGAGCCACGGGTAGCCGTGATAGGCGAAGATCACCGGCCGGTCGGTGGTGAAGAGGGTGTCGAAGTCGCGGTCGGACAGGCCGTGGGGGTGGGAGTCCTCCGGCTGCAGGCGCATGAGGTCGACCACGTTGACCACCCGTACCCGCAGGTCGGGCAGGTGGCGGCGCAGGAGGTCGGTGGCGGCCAGGATCTCGAGCGTGGGCACGTCGCCGGCGCAGGCCAGCACCACGTCGGGATCGCCGCCCTCGTCGTCGTTCGACGCCCAGTCCCAGATGCCCAGGCCCCGGGTGCAGTGGAGGACGGCGTCGTCCATCCCCAGCCAGTCGGGCATCGGGTTCTTGGCCGCCACCACCACGTTGACGTAGTTCCGGCTGCGCAGGCAGTGGTCGCCGACGGACAGCAGGGTGTTGGTGTCGGGCGGGAGGTAGACCCGGATGACGTCGGCCTTCTTGTTGACCACGTGGTCGATGAAGCCGGGGTCCTGGTGGGACAGGCCGTTGTGGTCCTGGCGCCACACGTGGGACGTGAGCAGGTAGTTGAGGGAGGCGACCGGGCGCCGCCACTCCAGTGCCCGGGTGACCTTCAGCCACTTGGCGTGCTGGTTGAACATGGAGTCGACGACGTGGACGAACGCCTCGTAGCAGGAGAACAGCCCGTGGCGACCGCTGAGGAGGTAGCCCTCCAGCCACCCCTGGCAGGTGTGCTCGGACAGGATCTCCATGACCCGGCCCTCGCGGGCCAGGTTGACGTCGACCGGCAGCACTTCCGCGTTCCACGCCTTGGCCGTGACCTCGTACAGCGCCCCCAGGCGGTTGGACTCCGTCTCGTCCGGTCCGAAGACCCGAAAGTTGGCCGCGCCCAGGTTCTGGTCCATCACGTCGCGCAGGTAGGCGCCCAGCACCCGGGTCGGCTCGGAGGCGGTGGCGCCCGGCACCTTGACCTCGCGGGCGTAGTCCCGGAAGTCGGGCAGGTCGAGATCGCGGAGGAGGAGGCCGCCGTTGGCGTGGGGGTTGGCACCCATGCGCCGGTCGCCGGACGGGGCCAGGGCGGCCAGCTCCGGCCGCAGCCGGCCGTCGTCGTCGAAGAGCTCCTCCGGCCGGTAGCTCCGCATCCAGTCCTCGAGGGCCCGGAGGTGCTCGGGATTGGTGCGCACCCCGGCCAGCGGCACCTGATGGGCCCGCCACGTGCCCTCCATCGGCAGGCCGTCGACTTCGACCGGCCCCGTCCACCCCTTCGGGGAGCGGAGCACGATCATCGGCCACGGGGGACGGTCGACCGCGCCCGCGTCAGCGGCGGCCTTGATCTCGGCGATGTGGTCGAGGACGCGGTCGAGGGTGGCGGCCATCGCCCGGTGCATGGCCTCGGGCTCGCTGCCCTCCACGAAATACGGGGTGTGGCCGTAGCCCCGCAGCAGGCTGGCCAGCTCCTCGTCGCCGATGCGGGCCAGGACGGTGGGGTTGGCGATCTTGTAGCCGTTGAGGTGCAGGATCGGCAGCACCACCCCGTCCCGCCGTGGGTCGACGAACTTGTTGGAGTGCCAGCTGGCGGCGAGAGCGCCCGTCTCCGCCTCGCCGTCGCCGATGACGCAGGCCACCAGCAGGTCGGGGTTGTCGAAGGCGGCGCCGTAGGCGTGGGACAGGGCGTAGCCGAGCTCGCCTCCCTCGTGGATCGACCCGGGAGTCTCGGGGGCGGCGTGGCTGGGGATGCCCCCCGGAAAGGAGAACTGCCTGAAGAGCCGGCCCATCCCCCGCTCGTCGGGCGTGATGGTCGGGTAGACCTCGCTGTAGGTGCCCTCCAGCCAGGTGTTGGCGACCATGCCCGGTCCGCCGTGGCCGGGGCCGCAGATGTAGATCACGTCGAGGTCACGCTGGCGGATGACCCGGTTGAGGTGGGCGTAGACGAAGTTCAGCCCGGGTGTGGTGCCCCAGTGGCCCAGCAGGCGGGGCTTGACGTGCTCGGGCAGGAGCGGCTCCCGGAGCAACGGGTTGGCCAGCAGGTAGATCTGCCCGACCGACAGGTAGTTGGCCGCCCGCCAGTAGGCATCGATGCCCGCCAGCTCGTCAGGCGGGAGGGTGACGGTGGTCGAAGCCATGGGCCGACGGTACGGCCTCCGCCGACCGGCCTCGGACGGGCGGGACGGGTCCGGGCCTAGGTTCGACCCTCGGCCCGGCGGCGCTCGGCCAGGCGGGCGGCATAGGCGGCGGCCTCCGAGCGCCGGCTCATCCCGAGCTTCATGAGCACGTTGGAGACGTAGTTCTTCACCGTCTTCTCGGCCAGGTACATCCGCTCGCCGATCAGGCGGTTGGTGAGCCCCTCGGCGATCAGGTCGAGGATGCGCCGTTCCTGGTTGGTGAGCTTGGACAGGTCGTCGTCCGGCGCCGGGGGGTTGCGCAGCCGCTCCAAAACCCGGGCCGTCACCACCGGGTCGAGCAGCGACTGGCCCCGGGCCACCCGGCGGATGGCGTCGACGAGGTCGGTGCCCCGGATCTGCTTCAACACGTAACCCGCCGCCCCCGCCAGGATGGCGCTGAACAACGCCTCATCGTCGGCGTAGGACGTGAGGATCAGGCAGTTGACCTCGGGGTGTCGCGACCGGATGTCACGGCACACCTCAATGCCGTCCCCGTCGGGCAGCCGCACGTCGAGCACCGCCACGTCGGGTTTGGTGGCCGGGATGCGGGTGAGGGCCTCCTCGGCGGTGCCCGCCTCCCCGACCACGATCAGGTCGCCATCCGCCTCCAACAGCTCCCGGACGCCCCGGCGCACGATCTCGTGATCGTCGAGCAGGAACACGCGCGTGGCCGTCACCGGGTCCATTCTGGTCACCCATTCTGGTCGTTTAGCCTCGCAGCCGTGACCGAGCCGACCTATGCGGGACCGCGCAGCCTGCGCCAATTGCTCGATGCCGTCATGACGGTCGGAGCCGATCTCGACCTCGGGACGGTCCTGCGCCACATCGTCGAGTCCGCCGTCTCGCTGGTCGACGCCCGCTACGGCGCCCTGGGGGTCCTCGACGAGTCGGGGACGCGGCTCAACCAGTTCATCACCGTCGGCATGGACGACGAGACCTACCACGCCATCGGCACCCTGCCCGAGGGCCACGGCATCCTCGGGCTGCTGATCCTCGAGCCGAAGCCGATCCGGCTGCCGGATCTCCACGAGCATCCCGACAGCTACGGATTCCCGCCCAATCACCCGCCGATGAAGTCGTTCCTCGGGGTGCCCGTCCGGGTGCGCGACCAGGTCTTCGGCAACCTCTACCTCACCGACAAGACGTCCGCCGAGGTCTTCAGCGACGTCGACCAGGAGCTGGTCGTGGCCCTGGCGGTGGCCGCCGGTGTCGCCATCGAGAATGCCCGCCTGCACGTCCGCGTCCAGGAGCTGGCCCTGCTCGAGGATCGGGAGCGGATCGCCCGCGACCTCCACGACACCGTGATCCAGCGCCTGTTCGCCACCGGGCTCAGCCTGCAGGGCGCGGCCCGGTTGTCGGAACGGCCCGAGTTGACCGAGCGCATCACCAACGCGGTCGACGACCTCGATCTCACGGTGAAGCAGATCCGCACCGTCATCTTCGGCCTCGAGATGTCCCGCCGGTCGGCGACCGGGCTCCGGCAACGGGTCGTGTCCACGACGATGGCGGTCGCCGGCCCGCTCGGGTTCGATCCGCACGTGGTCCTCGACGGCCCGCTCGACACGGTTCCCGAGACCATCGCCACCGAGCTGCTGGCGGTGCTGCACGAGGCGCTCACCAATGTCGCCCGCCACGCCCACGCGTCCCGCGCCGACGTCGTGGTCGAGGTCGTCGCCTCGGGCGAGGTGGTCCTGCGGGTGGCGGACGACGGGCAGGGCCTGCCGGAGCACCTCCGGGAAGGCGGCCGGGGCCTGCGCAACATGGAGACGAGGGCTTCCCGCCTGGGGGGGACGATGCGGGCCGAGCCGGGCCCGGAATCGGGCACCATCATCGAGTGGCGGGTGGCCCTCGGCGCCTGACGCCGCCGTCAGCCGCCGACGCTGCCACCCACGAGCAGGACCGGCACCTTGCAGTTCCGGCTCAGCTCCCTGGCGGCGCTGCCCAGGATCGTCTTGGTGATACCTGCGCCGCGGGTCCCGACCACGACCAGGTCGTAGCCCGCTTCGGTCGCGCACTGGCGGAGGGCCACCGACGGGTGTCCGTGCAGCACCTCGAGGGTGGGCTCCCGGCCGGGAATGCGACCGACCAGCCGGCCCAGCCCCGCCCGGGCCTGCCGCTCGTCCAGCTTGACGTCGCCGAAGGGGGCGACGGTAGCCACGGTGAGCCGCCCGATCCGGTCGCCCAGCAGACCGACGACCGCGTCCATGGCCGCGGTGGACTCCGGCGACCCGTCGTAGCCGACCAGGACGTCGACCGGACCCGGGCCGGAGACGGGCGACCCCCCGCTCGTGATCACGTTGGGCGCCAACTGCTCGTGATGCCGTCGGGCGTCGACGGCGAGCACGATGCCCAGCGGGCCGAGAAGGGTGCCGAGCACGAGCCACTCAAAGCCGTTGTGACCCCGGCGGCCCATCACGATCGAGAGCACGAGGCCGATCGTCAGCCAGATCGACCCCACCAGCACGAGAATTCCGAGACCTTCAGTCATTGGACTCACCTCCTGGGCTCATCATCCGCTCCTCTGGCTCCGTGCGGCAGGGCCGAAGGTCCCTGCGCCGCGCCGGCCCGACATCAGGTCCAGGGAGATGCGTACGACGCGATCCCTGCCGCCGCCGTCGGTCCATTCGGGGAGGAGGGCCCGGTTACGGGCCAGCTCCCGGGGGTCGCTGACGTCACTCGTCGTTCCCGTGACCGACACGCTCCATCCCCTCCGACTCGGGTCGCCGCCGTCGGCCTCGAAGGCGACGACCGCGTCGCGTGTGCCCGCGTCGAGCCTCGATCCGCCGGCGACCCGGACGACGATGGCGTTCTCGTCCACCGCGAAGGCGACCGGAAGGATCACCGGCACCGCACCGGAGTGGAAGGCCAGGCGGCCGATCCTCGCTGTCGTCAGCAGGTGCAGGCACTGGGTGCGTGTCAGCACGTCGAGCCCGGATCGGTCGCGGTCCATGACTTCGACAATGGGCGCCCGCGGGTCGGATGGGTAGGGCCAGAGGTCCCGCAACCGACCGACGACGTCGGAGTTGCGAGGATTTTGGTAATTCTCGGTCATCGGGTTGATGCCGGCCCATCACGCTCGGTCCGAACGGAGGGCCGGTCCTCCGCCGCCGGAGCGAAAGGAGCGATCGATGGACGTGGTCCAAACGACGATCGCGTTGCCATGCCTGGCCGTGGCCGTGCTGTCAGGTATGGCCTGGAGCAGCACCCGGCGGGCCACCGTCGAGAAGATGGAGGAGCCGCGCCCAGGAGGATCGGAACGATCACCGGGGGCGTAGGGTGTCGGGCGTGACTCCGAAGAAGGGCATCCTCGGCACCGGCATGACGCTCGACATGGTGATGTGCCTCGTCCTGTTCGGCTTCGGCATCGCCCTCTCGGCGGTGGCCGTGATCAACGGCGGCGTGTGGCTGCTGCTGCTGATCCTCGGCGTCCTCCTGCTCGGCCTCGGCGGCACCGGCGTCGTGCTGGCCTGGCGCAACCGTCTCTGAGGCGGGCGCCCCCCGCTACCGTTGCCGGATGAGCGGATCTCCCCCGCCGCCGCCCGGCTCCCAGCCGTACCAGCCGGTGGCCCGCACCGACGGCGCCGCCATCGCCGCCCTGGTCCTCGCCATCGCGTCGTTCGTCATCTGCCCGGTGATCCCGGCCATCGTCGCCCTGGTCGTGGCGTCGACCGCCAGGAGGAACATCGCCGCGTCAGGCGGTGCGGTCCAAGGTCTGGGCCTCTGCCAGGCCGCCACCGTCGTGGCGTGGGTCAACATCGGGCTGTTCGTGGGCGGCGCGCTCCTGGCCGCCCTCGTCCTCATGGCCCGCTGACCGCTGACCGACGACGACCGCCAGCGCTGCCCGTGGGGCGTCGACCCGCCCGAGTACCGCCGCTACCACGACGAGGAGTGGGGGCGCCCGGTGGTCGACGACGTCCGCATCTACGAGAAGCTGTGCCTGGAGGGGTTCCAGGCCGGGCTGTCGTGGCTGACCATCCTCCGCAAGCGGGAGGGCTTCCGGCGGGCCTTCGCCGGCTTCGAGCCGGCCACCGTCGCCGGTTTCGGTCCCGACGACGTCGCCCGCCTGCTGGGCGACGCCGCCATCGTCCGCCACCGGGGGAAGATCGAGGCCACCATCGCCAACGCCCGGGCCACCCTCGACGTCCAGCGGCAGAACGGCTCGCTGGCGGCGTTGGTGTGGCGGTTCGAGCCCCCGCCCGGTCCCCCGCCGGCCACCATGGCCGACCTGCCCGCATCGACGCCCGAGTCGGTGGACCTCAGCCGTGAGCTGCGACGACGCGGCTTCCGCTTCGTGGGCCCGACGACCGTCTACGCGGCCATGCAGTCCCTCGGCGTGATCGCGACCACCTGGCCGACTGCCACGTCCGGACCGTCGTGGAAGAGGAACGGGCCGCGCTCCCCCGTCCCTGAAAAACCCGAAAGAAAAGGTTGTGCACGCGTTCACATGGCGTTACATTGTGAATGCATGCACAAGCTCGCCTGCGCCGGGAGGTCGTGATGGCCATGACAGATGCCGCTCGTCCCCGTCTCGCGGTCGCTCCCGGTTCGCCGGCCAGCTTCGACGACCCGAGCAGTTGGCGGAACGACGCCCTGTGTCGCGGCGTCGACACCAACCTGTTCTTCCCCGCCGGCGAACTGGGCGAGGAGCCGGTGCTCCACGCGGAGACGGCCAAGGCGGTGTGCTTCACCTGCCCCGTGCGCGAGGAGTGCCTGGAGTACGCCCTGGCCACCGACCAGCCCTTCGGCGTGTGGGGCGGCACCACCGAAGCCGAGCGCCGCTCCATCCGCCGCCGCCGGCGCCGCAGAGTGGCTTCCTAGGGACCGCGGCAGCCGGGCTCGAGGCCCAGGTCGGCTTCGCTTGGCTTAGTTGGTCAGCGGGCGGCGGTTGGCGGCGCGGACGACGTGGAGGCCGAGGAGCATGGCCAGGAGGCCGGCGGCGACCAGGGCGGGCGACGCCGAGCCGGTGCGGGCCAGGGGCTGCTGGACCACGATGGTGCTCGGGGTGGTGCCCACGACCTGGATCACGCCGCCGGTACCGATGACGGTGACGGGCGGGACGACGACGGGTGTCACCACGACGGGGGCCGAGGTGATCGGGACCGGCGGCGCCGTTACCGTGAACAGGCCCAGGCTCTGGACGCAGGCGTTGTCGGAGCCCTTGCCGAAGACGGTGATCTCGTTCTGTCCGGGGGGGGTGCCGAACGGGAGGGTGACCGTGGCCGTGTAGTTGCCGAGGCCGTTGGACGCGACCGTGCCCAGCACGACCGGCGGGTTGAACAGGCCGATGCCCAGGACCGTGCTGGCGGCGAAGCCGACGCCGGAGATGGTGAGCGTCTCCCCTGGTCGGAGCGACGTGGGCGTGACCGTGGCCGGCGTGCCCCGGTGCTCACCGGAGCAGTCGGTCTGGGCCGCAGCCGGACCGGCGGTCATCGCCACGACGCCGAACACCGCCATTGCCAGCGCGGCTGATGCTGCCAGAAGCCGTCTCGTCACGGTCCCACTCCCCTTGGTTTGACGCGTTTGGCGCACACACTATGCAGATGCGGCCCCGCCTGCCGCGATGCCTTCGATTGGGCTCCCCTAAGAGGGTGTTACGGAACGACGGAGGGCGCCGGCACGAAGCCGGCGCCCTCCTCACTGCAACCCACCCGGAGGCGGGGAAGAACGAACTACTTGCCGTTGCTCTCGTAGCGCTCGCCGTGGGGCTTCTCGGCGGCGTAGGAGTGCATCGTGTAGGAGATACGACGGTCGTTGAGCTCGGCCCGGTCGAGGCGGAACCCCGGCTCTTCGGCAGGACGGTTGACGATGAACGACAGCGCCGTCGTCTGCTTGGTGTAGGTGCGGTTGTAGGCGTTCACCTTGATGTAGTGGTTCGGGTACGCCTTGCGGCACGCCGCCACCTCGGTGAAGCAGGCCGAGGCGTCCTTGGTGTCGAACATCGGCAGGCCCCACATGTCCCAGTACGCGTTGCGGGGGTGCGGGTCGTCGGTGAACTCGATCGAGATGGCCCAGTTGTTGTCGAGGCCGTACTGGATCTGGAGCTTGATCTCGTCGTCGGTGAGCTCGGGCAGGTGCGAGAACGTGCCTTGTCGGATGCGGATTCCCATGATTCCTCCTGCCTCAGCCGGCCGACGTGGGCGTGGCCACGACGTCGGGGGTGTCGGTTGACTCGTAGTTGAAGCTGATCTCGCCCCACACGTCGAGGGCGGTCTGCAGGGACGGGTAGCTCTTGGCCACCTTCTTGAGGATGTCGGGGCCTTCCTTCATGAAGTCCCGCCCCTCGTTGCGGGCCTTGATCATGGCCTCGGTGGCCACCCGGTTGCACTCGGCGCCGGCGGCGATGCCCATCGGGTGACCGATGGTGCCTCCACCGAACTGGAGGACGACGTCCTCGCCCAGGTAGTGCAGCAGCTGGTGGCTCTGGCCGGCGTGGATGCCGCCCGAGGCGACCGGCATGACACCCGGCATCGACGCCCAGTGCTGGTCGAAGTAGATGCCGTTGGCCCGGTTCTCGGGGACGAAGTCGTCGCGCAGGGTGTCGTAGTAGCCCTTGATGATGGCGGGGTCGCCCTCGAGCTTGCCGACCACGGTGCCGGAGTGGATGTGGTCGACACCCGACATGCGGGCCCACTTGGCCGTCACCCGGAAGTTGACCCCGTGGTTCTTCTGGCGGGCCCACGTGGCGTAGCCGGCCCGGTGCAGGTGGAGGATGCAGCCGTTGTCGCGGGCCCAGTTCGACATCGACGTCATGGCCGTGTAGCCGATGGTGAGGTCGATCATGATGATGACGGAGCCGATCTCCTTGGCGAACTCGGCCCGCTTGTACATCTCTTCCATGGTCGCCGCGGTCACGTTCATGTAGTGACCCTTGACCTCGCCGGTCTGCTCCTCGGCCCGCTTCACGCCCTCAATGGAGAACAGGTACCGGTCCCGCCAGCGCATGAAGGGCTGGCTGTTGATGTTCTCGTCGTCCTTGGTGAAGTCGAGTCCACCGCGCAGGGCCTCGTAGACCACCCGGCCGTAGTTCCGGGCCGACAGGCCCAGCTTCGGCTTGACGGTGGCGCCCAGGAGGGGACGGCCGTACTTGTTGAGGTACTCCCGCTCCATGACGATGCCGTGCGGGGGCCCGGGGAACGTCTTGAGGTAGGCGATCGGGATCCGCAGGTCCTCCAGGCGCAGGGCCTTCAGGGCCTTGAAGCCGAAGACGTTGCCGATGATCGACGACGTCATGTTGGGGATCGAGCCCTCTTCGAAGAGGTCGATGTTGTAGGCGATGTAGGCGATCTTCTGCTCGGGGTTCCCGGGCACGTCCTCGACCTTGTAGCACTTGGCCTGGTACTTCTCGTACGCGGTCAGACGGTCGGTCCACACCACGGTCCACGTCGCGGTCGACGACTCTCCGGCGACGGCGGCTCCGGCCTCGATCGGGTCGACGCCCTTCTGGGGCGTGATCCGGAAGGCGGCGAGCACATCAGTGTCAGCCGGGACGTAGTCGGGCTCGTAGTAGCCCATCGTGGCGTAAGGAATGACACCGGCTCCCCAGCGCTTCTCGCCGTGGACCGTGCCCTTCGTGGATGCTCCGTTGCCTGCCATACGGGTACCTCCAGATTCTTCTTCTCAGATGTGGTGGTGGCGGCTTCAGTCCATACTTGCCTATTCTGGCTTCACCTGTCCATAACGCATTTGGTTTCGCGGCGGTTATATTGTTCAGGTGACGTTTAATCAGCTCCGGACGTTCCTGGCCGTCGTCGACAGCGGGTCGGTGTCGGAGGCGGCTGACAGCCTGTTCGTCAGCCCGCCGGCGGTCTCCGCTGCGTTGGCGTCGCTGCAGGCCGAGCTCGGCGTGGCCCTCATCGCCCGGGTGGGCCGGGGCGTCGCCATCACCGCCGCCGGGGCCGTCTTCGCCCCCTACGCCCGGGGTGTGCTCCGCGTCGCCGACGAGGGCGTGGCCGCGGCCCGCGAGGCCCTCGACCCCGAGAGCGGCCGGGTCCGGCTGGCGGCGGTGACCACGGCCGGCGAGCACGTCCTGCCCCGCTTCCTCGCCACCTTCCGGGCCCGTCACCCCCAGGCCGAGGTCTCCCTGGAGGTGGGGAACCGGGAGCGGCTGTGGGAGCTGCTGGCCGAACGGGAGGTCGACCTGGCCATCGGGGGGCGGCCGCCGGGCGGCGGCCGGTTCATGTCCCGCGCCACCCGACCCAACGTGTTGGTGCTGGTGGCGGCCGCCCGCCCGGGGTCGGACGGGGTACGTGAGGTGTCGCTGGCCGAGCTGTCCCGGCAGGTCCTGCTCCTGCGGGAGCCGGGGTCGGGCACCAGGAGCACCGCCCAGGAGCTGTTCGACGAGCTCGGCATCTCCCCCGCGGCCACCCTGACCCTCGGGTCCAACGGCGCCCTGCGGGAGTCGGTGCAGGTGGGCCTGGGCATCACCCTGATCTCCCGAGACGCGGTCGCCCGGGAGCTGGAGGAGGGAACGCTGGAGGAGTGGCGGTGCCCCACACTCCCCCGCCACCGGGCCTGGCACCTGGTGTCGCGCGCCGGCGAGGAGCTGGCGCCGACGGCCGGATTGTTCCTGGCCCACGTCACCGAGGACCCCCAGGACGGCTTCGTCCTGGTGGCCGCCCCCACCGCGGCCGGGTAGGGTCGATGGCCGTCTACGAGGCTACGAAATTCCAGCGACGAAACCGCCGCTACAAACCCGCCCGCTAGAACCCCAGTTCGGGAACCCCACAGGAGGACCCCCCGCATGAGCATGTCGGATCTCGCCGCTGTCGCCAAGGCCATGGTCGCCGACGGCAAGGGCATCCTCGCCGCCGATGAGAGCGGCGCCACCATCGGCAAGCGCTTCGCGGCCCTCGACATCGAGTCCACCGAGGAGAACCGCCGCCTCTACCGCACCACGCTGCTCGGCACCCCGGGGATCGAGAGCGTCGTGAGCGGTGTCATCCTCTACGACGAGACCATCCGCCAGAAGGCCGACGACGGCACCACCATCCCCGAGTTCCTGGCCAGCAAGGGAATCCTGCCCGGCATCAAGGTCGACACCGGCTCCAAGCCCCTCGCCCTCTGCGACGGCGAGCAGGTCACCGAGGGCCTCGACGGCCTCCGCGAGCGCATCGCCGAGTACGTCAGCCTGGGCGCCAAGTTCGCCAAGTGGCGGGCCGTCATCGTCATCGACACCAAGAACGGCCTGCCCAGCGACACCGCCATCCGCTGCAACGCCCACGCCCTGGCCCGCTACGGCGCCCTGTGCCAGGAGGGCGGCCTGGTCCCGATCATCGAGCCCGAGGTGCTCATGGACGGCGAGAACGACATCGACACCTGCTACGAGGTCACCCTCAAGACACAGCGGCGGGTGTTCTGGGAGCTGGCCCAGCTCCGCGTCGAGCTCGAGGGCATGATCCTCAAGCCCAACATGGTGGTGTCGGGCAAGAAGTGCGCCACCCAGGCGTCCCCCGAGGAAGTGGCCGAGAAGACCCTTCGCTGCCTCTACCACTCGGTGCCGCCGGCCGTCCCCGGCATCGCCTTCCTGTCCGGCGGCCAGTCGGCCGACCTGGCCACCCTGCACCTCGACCTCATGAACAAGCAGGGCCCGCACCCCTGGCAGCTCACCTTCTCCTACGGCCGGGCCCTCCAGGACGAGGCCCTGCGCACGTGGCGGGGCTCGCCCGACAACGTGGCCCAGGCCCAGAAGGTCTTCACCCACCGGGCGGCCCTCACCGGCGCCGCCCGCAGCGCCACCTACGACCCCAGCCTGGAGAGCGGCGACCTCGCCCTGGCGGCGGCGACGGCCACCCAGGACTAGATCTCGGAGGGGGGCGGGCCCCCCTCCGAACCTCCCCCCGACCGCGTGCCGGCCTGGCGGCCGGCCGGGGCGCCATCTGGAGGGGGCCGCCTGCGGCGGCGTTCCCAGCCGGCGGGAAAGGCGTCGCGGAACGACTTCAGCGCGGGGGTACGGGCGTTACCGGAGTCTCGGGGTCGGTTCCGGTCGCCGCGGCCAGGGCTCTGCGGGCGAAGGCGATCGCGTCCTCGAGCCAGGCCAGGCGTTGTGCAGGCGTCGTGGCCAGCCAGGCGTCCTCTTGCGCCTGCCTGGCTCCGGCCCAGCCGCCGGCGTCCCAGTCTGTCATCGGTCCTGCGCCTTGATTCGCGGGGTCGGCGAAGTCACGGGCCTCGACTGGCATCAGCGGGGCGAGACCGACGGCTGTCAGGGCGTCCACGGCACGGCGAGGGTCGTCCGCGGTCAGGTCGAGGGCGACGTCGAGATCGGCGGTGAACCGCGGATGGCCGTGGAGCACGACGGCGACGCCGCCAACGACGACGAAACGGGTCCCACTGGCGGTCAGCGCCGCGAGCAGCGGCTCGACGAGGGTCACGGTGACGCGGCCGCCGGCAGGGGGAGGATGACTTCCACGGTGGTGCCCCGCGTCGGGCGGGAGACGACGGTGACCTTGGCGCCGATGAGCTCGGCCCGTTCCTGGATGCCGAGGAGGCCGTAGGAGTGGCGGTACTCCTCGTCGCCGGCCGACTCCTCGGCGAAGCCCCGGCCGTCGTCGGCGACGATCAGGTGCACCCCCGCGTCGTCGCGGTGCAGGCGCAGCTCGACCCGGGTGGCGTCGGCGTGCTTGACCACGTTCTGGAACGCCTCCTGGACGATGCGGTAGAGGGCCACCTCGACATGGGGCGGCAGGGTGACCGCCTCCAGCTCGACCGACACCTCCTTCACCGGGAGGGAGCGGGCCAGGCTCTCCAGGCTGGCCCCCAGCCCGAGGTCGTCGAGGGTGGTGGGACGGAGGCCGACGATGGCGCCCCGGGCGTCCTCCAGGGCCGCCGTGACCAGTTCTTTGGCCACCCCCAGCTCCCGCCCGACGATATCCAGGTCGGCCACGGTGGCCCCGTCCTCGGCCGCCAGCAGGTGGTACCAGAGGCTGATCAGGCGCTGGCTGATCCCGTCGTGGATCTCCCCCGCCAGCCGCCGCCGCTCGTGCTCCTGGGCCTCGATGGTGCGGGTGGCGAAGCCCTCCAGCATCTCCTCCCGCTCGGCCAGGCGCTGGTAGAGGCGGGCGTTCTCGATGGCCCGGGCCATGAGGTTGGCCACCTGGGTGAGCAGCGCCAGGTCGTAGGTCCCGTAGTCGCGCGGCTCCTTGGAGTGGACGTTGAGCACCCCGATCACCCGCCGGCCCCGGGGGATGAGCATCGGCACCGACACCATGGAGGCGTAGTCCTCGCCCCGGAGGGCGGGGATGTAGCGGTAGCGCTCGTCCTGCCACTTGTCGGGCACCACCGCGGCCTCGGCGTGGAGGGCCACCCAGCCGGCGATGCCCTGGCCCAGGCGCAGCTCGACCTTGCCGATCTGCTGGTCGAAGGGGGGCGTGGCGCCGGCTAGCACCACGCACTGGCGCTCCTCGTCGAGGAGGTGGACGAAGCAGACGTCGGACCCGGTGGCCTCGGTGACCAGGTTGGCGACCCGCTGGACCACGTCGGCCACGTCCATGTCGGCCGACGTGGCGTCGATGACCAGGCCGAGGAGCCGGACCTCGTCACGCATCGGGGCCTCTAATGGAAGATCCCCTCCCGCAGGGCCATGGCGATGGCCTGGGCCCGGTCGGCCACCTCCAGCTTGCGGTAGATCCCCCGGGCGTGGGTCTTCACCGTCTCCTCGCCGATGAACAGCTTCTGGCCGATGGCCCGGTTGGAGAGCCCGTGGACCATCAGCTCGAGGACCTCGCTCTCCCGCTGGGTGAGCCCGAGGCGGGCGCCGGGCCAGAACTCGCCGCTCTGGAGCCGGGCCGCGGTCATGGCCACCCGCCCGGCGAGGGACGCGTCGATGGCGACGTCGCCCTCCATCACCCGGTCGAGGTGGTCGGCCAGCTCGGGGCCGGTGGTGGTCTTGAGCAGGAACCCCGACCCGCCCACCCGCAGGGCCTGGAACAGGTACTGCTCGTCGTCGTAGACGGTGAGGAACACCACCTTCACCGTGGGGACGGCGGCCACGATCTCCTTGCACAGGTCGAGCCCGCTGGCCCCCTTGAGGCGGACGTCGAGCAGGGCCACGTCGGGCCGCAGCTCGGCGGCCAGCTCGAGGGCGTCGGGACCGTTGGTCGCGGCGCCGACCACCTCCACCCGTCCGCTCTGGGATGCCAGCATGGATCGGAGTCCTTCGAGCACGACCTGGTGATCGTCGACGAGGAGCAGCCGCACGGGGGTATGCGAAGTTGGGCTCACGGAACGAAAGTATCCCCCGCCCGGATCACCCGCATGGGCCACCTGTCGGAGGGAGGCGCTTTGACCCCCGCTGCCACTAAGTTGGGGAAATGAGTGGGGAAAGCCGCGTCGCAATCATTCCTTCCGTCCTTCCTGCCGACCACGCCCGGATGGGCGAGGAGGTAGCCGACCTCGAGGCCGCCGGCGTCGACCGAATCCAGTGGGACGTGATGGACGGTCGATTCGTCCCCAACCTCACCTTCGGTCCCGACCTGATCGCCGCCTGCCGCAAGCACGCCACGGTGCCGTTCGAGGCCCACCTGATGGTGGTCGAGCCCGACCTCATGCTGTCCAAGTACGTGGATGCCGGCTGTGAGATCGTCATCGTCCACGAAGAGGCGTGCACGCACCTGCACCGCACGCTGGGGAGCATCCGCGACATGGGCGCCAAGGCGGGCGTGGCCCTCAACCCCCACACCCCCCTCGACACGGTCGAGAACGTGCTCGACCTGGTGGACCTGCTTCTGGTGATGACGGTGAACCCCGGCTTCGGGGGCCAGGCCTACATCGCCACCATGGAGCCCAAGATCGCCCGCGCCCGGGCCATGATCGACGCCAGCGGCTTCGACATCGACCTCGAGGTCGACGGGGGCATCAGCGCCGACACCGTGTCCGGCGCGGCCGCGGCCGGGGCCCGGGCGCTCATCGCCGGCAGCGGCCTCTACAAGCACCCCGGTGGACTCGCCGCGGCCGTGGCCGACATCCGCAAGCGGGCCGAGGACGCCATCGCCACCGCCGGCCGTTCGCAGGAAGGCTGAACCTCCGTGCCCGACAAGCAGGTCAACATCCAACGGGCCTGGCGCAACAACGGCGACGGCCCCGGCCGGCCCATCATGCTCGCCATCGCGGGCGACAGCGCGGCCGGCAAGACCACCATCACCAAGGGCCTGGTCAACGCCCTCGGCTCCGACAGGATCACGTCGATCTGCGTCGACGACTACCACAAGTACGACCGGATCGAGCGCAAGACCAAGACGTTCACGCCGCTCCACCCCGACTGCAACTACGTCGACATCATGGAGCAGCACCTCCAGCTGCTGGCCCTCGGCCAGCCCATCCTCAAGCCCGTCTACAACCACAAGGACGGCACCCTCGGGCGCCCGGTCCTGGTGGAGCCGCGCGAGTTCGTGATCATCGAGGGCCTGCTGCCCCTCTTCACCAAGCTGGCCCGGGCCTGCTTCGACGTGTCGGTCTACCTCGACCCGCCCGAGCCCATCCGCTACGAGTGGAAGATCAAGCGCGACACCCAGAAGCGGGGCTACACCGAGCAGGCCGTCCGGGACGACCTGGACAAGCGGGAGCCGGAGTCGGCGGCCTACATCCGGCCCCAGCGCTCGGCGGCCGACATCGTCATGCGCTTCGACCGCATCGAGGGGCGCGACCCCACGGAGCCCCTGTCGGCCAGCCTCCTCCTACGGCCGACGATCTCCCACCCCGACCTGGCCAACATCCTCACCGAGGACCACCGCCAGGCCATGCACCTGCGGCTCACCCGCGACGAGGACGGCAAGCCGGTCGACTCCCTCCACATCCACTCCTACGCCGACCGGGAGATCACCCGCGACGTGGAGCAGTCGATCTGGAAGCAGCTCGGCGTCGACGACCAGATCCCCGACTCCCTCGGGGTCATCGAGGACGGCGAGCGCAGCGAACCGCTGGCCATCTCCCAGCTGATCCTGCTCTACCACCTGTTCCAGGCACAGCTCGGGTAGTCCCTGAGGCGGTTGCCCGTTAGTACGTCGCGCCCATCGACCGGGCCAGGCGGATCCACCGGTAGCCATAGCCGTTGAGCTCGAGCTTGGCCGGGTTGGGGTGGGTGGCGCCGTAGTCCGTGTCGGACAGGACCTCCGTCGGGGGTTCGGGGAGGTCGCCGAGCTGGTCGGCGAGGTCGACGACGCAGGGGTCGTCGGCCAGGTTGGTGAGGGCGAGCATCACGCCCGTCGGCCCCTCGTAGCGGAGGGCGAGGACGGAGCGGATCCCGCTGTCGAGCGGTTTGCCCGTGCCAGTGCCGAACTCGGGGCACTCGTGGAGGGTGTGCAGGGTGCGTTCCATCCAGGACAGCAGGGAGTCGGGGTCGCGGCGCTCGGCGGCCACGTTCACCTTCCGGTAGCCGAACCGGCCTTCGTCGATCACGGGGCGGGCCAGATCCTTCTCGGGCGCGGTCGAGAAGCCGGCGTTGGGGGCGTCGGACCACTGCATCGGAGTGCGGACGGCGTTGCGTTCGGGGAGGCTCAGGTCGTCGCCCATGCCGATCTCCTCGCCGTAGCGCACCACGGGCGTGCCCGGCAGGCTGAACTGGAGGGCGTAGGCCATCTCGACCCGCCGCCGGTCGCCGCCGAGCATCGGGGCCAGGCGGCGGCGGATGCCCCGGTCGTAGAGCTGCATCTCCGGCTCCGGACCGAACGCCTCGAACACCTCAGCCCGCTCCACGCCGGTGAGCCGGCCCAGGTCGATCTCGTCGTGGTTGCGGAGGAACGTGGCCCAGGCGCAGGTCTCGGGGATGGTGGGCGTCATGCTGAGGCCGTTGAGGACGGGTCCGGCGTCGCCCCGGGCCATCCCGAGGAACATCTGCTGGTTGAGCAGGAAGTTGAACAGCATCGGCAGCCGGTTGCCGTCGCCGAAGTACTCGGTGAGCTCCTGGGGCTCGGCGTTGGCCTCGGCCAGCACGAGCGTGTCGCCCCGGCGCCACGACATCAGCTCCCGCAGTTGGCGCAGGTAGTCGAAGTCCTTGGGCGGGTCGGGGTTCCCGGGTTCCGACAGCTCGATGACGAAGGGGGCGGCATCCATGCGGAACCCGGCCACGCCGAGCTGGAGCCAGAAGGCGATGATCTTCTCCACCTCGGCCCGGACCCGGGGGTTGGCCGCGTTGAGCTCGGGCTCGAAGTCGTAGAAGCGGTGGTAGTACCAGGCCTTGGCCGTGCGGTCGAAGGTCCAGGTCGCCTTCTGGACGCCGGGGAAGACCATGCCCTGGTGGAGGTCGGAGGGGCGCTCCTCCGACCACACGTAGTAGTCCCGGAACGGCGACTTCGGGTCGGACCGGGCCGCCTGGAACCACGGGTGCTGGTCGGACGTGTGGTTGACGACGAGGTCGATCATCACCCGCAGGCCGCGGTTGGCGGCCTGGTGGATCAGCTCGACGAAGTCACCCAGGTTCCCCAGCCGGGGGTCGACGCCGTAGAAGTCGGAGACGTCGTAGCCGTCGTCGCGGTTGGGCGTGGGGTGGATGGGGTTGAGCCACAGGCAGTTCACGCCCAGCCGCTCGAGATAGTCGAGCCGGCTGATGAGTCCCGGTAGGTCGCCCACCCCGTCGCCGTCGGAGTCCTGGAACGTCTCGACGTCGAGGCAGTAGATCACCGCTTCCCGGTACCAGCGATCGCTCATGCCCCTGTCCCTACCCACAGTCGGGGGCCTCGCGCGCTAGGTTCGGTGGGTCGTCTGACACGCGGTCGTTGCTGCGCCCCTTGTGTGGGTGCGGGCCGTGCCCAACGAGGAGACGCCCCTTGAGCTTCCTACCGAGCTTTGCCATGCCCGTGATCGCACTTGCCGGCCAGCTGACCGAAGTCGCCACCGACGCCGCCACCAGGGCGTGCGGACCGCCGGCCGACGCCAGCTCGCTCTGCCTGAGCGTGTTCCGGGCCACCGGCAACTCGGTGCTGGCCCAGGGGGCGGAGACGCTGATCGTGCGGCCGACGCGGATCCTCGTCATCCTGCTGGTGGCCTTCGTCGCCCGTCGTGTCCTCGGTCGGGTCATCCAACGGCTGGTCACCGGCGTCCAGGGCAAGGCGTCGGCCGTCACCGCCACCCACTCGCCGGCCGTCACCACCTGCCTCCGCGGGGGCCGCCGGGCCGACACCATCGCCGCCCTCCTCCGCAGCATCAGCGGCTTCGCCATCTGGACCGTCGCCGGCTTCATGGTCCTGGGCGAGCTGGGGCTCAATCTCGGCCCCCTCATCGCGGGCGCGGGGATCGTGGGCATCGCCGTCGGCTTCGGGGCCCAGAACCTGGTGCGGGACTTCGTCTCGGGCATCTTCATGCTGGCGGAGGACCAGTACGGCGTGGGCGACATGATCGACGCCGGCTCCGCCACCGGCACGGTGGAGGCGGTGAGCCTGCGCACGACCCGCCTCCGGGACGTGAACGGGACCGTGTGGCACCTCCCCAACGGTCACATCGAGCGAGTGGGCAACAAGTCCCAGCACTGGTCACGGGCCCTTCTCGACGTGGAGGTGTCCTACCAGACCGACGTGGCCATGGCGTCCGCCGTCATCAAGCGGACGGCCGACGGGCTGTGGGCGGAGGAGGAGTTCGCAGGGGTGATCCTGGCCGAGCCCGAGGTGTGGGGGGTCGAGGACCTGGGCGCCGACAGCGTCAAGATCCGTCTGGTGCTCAAGACCGAACCCAACGAGCAGTTCCGCGTCACCCGCGAGCTACGGGCCCGCATCAAGGAGGCCTTCGACGAGGCCGGCATCGAGATCCCGTTCCCCCAGCGCAGCGTCTGGCACCGGAACGAGGCAGCCGCCGTCGCCGAGGGCCCGTGAATCTCAGTCGGCGGGATGCACCAGCGGCCGGGGGTCGAAGGTGGCCCGGATGTGGGTGATCCTGCCGTCCTCGACGTGGCTCCAGTTGGCGGTGGGGCAGGGCGGGGCGGCCGACGTGTGGAGCTGGAACCAGGTCAGGACGTCGGGGCCGTCGACGAAGACGTGCTCGACGACGACATCGGTCACGATCTCGGACATGGCCTCAAGGCCGAGCCGGCACTCCTTGGCCCCCGCGGCCTGGCCCAGGGGCCCGTCGAACGTGACGTCGTCGGCCAGCAGCGCCTGGTAGGCGTCGAAGTCCTTCGCCCTCCACGCCTCGAAGTACGCGGCGAGAACGGTCCTCGGGGCCTTGGCCATGGTCCAGCCTCCTCTGGTCGGGGTGCGGCTAGGACCTACTTACCCGGTCTGCCGCGGTAGACGCCCCGTGCGCCAGAGGTTGGTCCTGACCTGGGGGTTGGCCAGGTTCCACTTCCGCCACAGCCAGGCCAGGGCGGCGGCGCCGGCCAGTTCCTGCACCACCAGGATGGCGAGCGGGCGGTCGAGGGGGGGTAGGCCCCCGTCGAGGCGGCGGCCGAGGAAGGGCCACCAGAACGTCTCCGTGCGGGCCCACATGCCGTCGAGGACGAGGTGGAGGAAGGTCCCGATGGGCACGGCCAGCAGGCGCCGGCGGAGCTGGCGCCGGTGGCGGGTGGCGAGCATCGCGCCGACCAGGAGCACCACGCTGGCCAGGACCGTGTGCAGCACCCGGGCCCCGCCGAAGGGGGCGTCGAGCAGATCGGGCAGCAACGCCCCCACGACGACCAGCCGGTAGTCCATCGCCGGGTCGCGGAAGATCATCCACACCAGCACGAGGGCCAGCCCTGCCGGCCACAGGATCACCGGATCGAGAAGATCAACGAACGAGGATGCGCCCGCACTGCTCGCAGTGCAGGAGGGCGTCCGGCGGCAGCCGGTGGGCGTTGGTCAGCTCGGTGACCGACAGGCTCAGGTGGCACCCGTCGCACCGGCCGTTGACCAAGCGGGCGATCCCCACCCCGTCGAGGCGGGTCCGCAGCCGCTCGTACGACGTCATCACCTCGGCCGGGATGCCGTCGACCGCCGTCGCCCGGGCGTCGAGCTCGACGCCCAACTCGCCGTCGATGGCGGCCTGGGCCTCGGCCAGCGCCGCCCGCAACGCCCCCGCCCGGGCATCGAGATCGGCCCGCTCCGCCTCCATCGCCGCCACCTCGTCGTCGAGGGGCTCCCGCTCGCCCATCGTCTCGAGGACGTCGTCCTCCAGGCTGCTCTGCCGCCGCTTGAGCGCCTCCACCTCCGCCTGCAGCGCCTGCAGCTCCCGGATGAGGCTGACGGTGCCGCCGTAGAGCTTGGCCTGGGCCTCGTGCAGCTTGTGCTCCACCGACGCCAGCTCGTCCTCCAGGGCCCGCTGCCGGCGCACCACCTCCGCCCGCCGACCGCCGACGTCGGCGAGGGAGCCGTCGAGAGCGGCACCCCGCGCCTCGAGGGCGGCCAACTCGGCCAATTCAGGGAGCGTCCGCCGTCGGTGGCGGAGACGGCCGACTGCAGAATCGTGCTCCTGCACCAGCAGGAGGTTGTCGAAGACGCCCGTGACCGTTAGTCCCTGTTGCCGTTCAACGCCCGCTCCCGGGCCTGGGCGATGAGAGCGTCGATGTCGGGGATGGTGACCTCGGGAATCGTCGGGGCGGTGGGCGCGGTGGGCGGGGGCACCGCGACCTTGGGGGGGGTGGTCGCCGTCGGGCCGCCGCTGGGCTCGGACTCGTTGTCGTCGCGGGTGGGCGTGCTGAACGTGGGGGTCTCCACGAACCGCTCCCCCGGCAGGGCCAGGAACTTCGATCCCCGCTGGCCGGAGCGGTCCGGCGGGGTGAAGTCGACCGGCTCGGTGCCGGCCAGGGCCTTGCGGGTGTACGAGCCCCAGATCTGGGCCGGATAGGTGCCGCCGTAGACGGTGACCCCGTTCACGTTGCGCATGGAGATGTTCTCGTTCGGCGCCCCCATCCAGACCGCGGTGGCCATGGTCCGGGTGTAGCCGACGAACCAGGCGTTGGTGTTGTTGTCGGTGGACCCCGTCTTGCCGCCGACGTCCCATCCCGACACCCGGGCCGCGGTGCCGGTGCCCCGTTGGACGACCTGGGTGAGCACCCCGTTGACCTGGCGGGCGATCTGCTGGGAGATCGCCCGCTCGCCCTTGGGCTGATTGCGAAAGATGACGTTGCCGTCGCGGTCCTCGACCCGGTCGACGACATAGGGGGCGTGGTACTCGCCGTCGGCGGCCAGGGTGGCGTAGGCCGAGGCCATCTGCAGCGGGGTCACGTCCTGGGCTCCGAGGGTGATGGACAGGTAGGGGTCGAGGTGGTTGGTGATGCCCAGCCGGTGGGCGACGTCGACCACCTTGTCGGGCCCGACCAGCTTGACCAGGCGGGCGTAGGCACAGTTGACGGAGCTTACGGTGGCGTCGGTGAGGCTCAGGGTGCCGGCCGCGCCTCCCTCGACGTTCTCCGGCTTCCAGACGCCTTCCACGCTGCCGGGGTCGGGGATGACGCACGGGGACGAGCCGAGGATGGTGTCGTTGGTCTGCAGCCCGCTCTCCAGGGCCGCGGCCAGGGTGAACGGCTTGAAGGACGATCCCGTCTGGCGGCCCTTGGTGTCGGTGACCAGGTTGAACTTGGTCTGGGTGAAGTCGCTGCCGCCGACGAGGGCGCGCACCGCGCCGTTGCCGGGCTCGACCGTGACCAGGGCGGCGGTGAACTTGCCGTCGGTGTCGGGCAGGATCGACGCCACGCTGTCCTCGGCCATGCGCTGGAACTCGGGGTTGAGGGTGGTGTGGATCGACAGCCCGCCCCGGAACACGGCCTGGTAGCGCTGGCTGTCGGTGTCGCCCAGGCGGGTGTCGTTCAGCAGTTGCTGCTTGACGTACTCGGTGAAGTAGTCGGTGCCGGGGGCGGGACCCTCGGCCTCGGGCAGCGGCGGCGGCATGGCCTCGGTCTTGACGTAGTCGGCCTGGATCGAACTCAGGTCGCCGAGGGTGACCATGCGGTCGACGATCACGTCGCGCCGCTCCTTGGCCGCCTCCGGGTTGCCGTAGGGGTCGGCGTAGACCGGATTGCGGATGAGCCCGGCCAGGAGGGCGGCCTGGCCCACCGTGAGCTTGTCGACGTCGGTGCGGTAGTAGCGCTCGGCCGCGGCCTGGATGCCGTAGGAGTGGTTGCCGAAGTACACCGTGTTCAGGTAGCGCTCGAAGATCTGGTCCTTCGTCATCTGGTCCTCGAGCCGGATGGCCAGGGCCGCCTCCTGCAGCTTGCGGTTGACGTCCTGTTTCGAGGTGAGCAGGACCGTCTTCACCAGCTGCTGGGTGATGGTGGATCCGCCCTCGGAGATCTGGCCTTCCTCCAGGTTGTTGACCATGGCCCGGGCCATGGCCCGCAGGTCGAGAGGACCGTGGTCGTAGAAGCGCTCGTCCTCGGCGTCGAGCACGGCCTTTTTCACGTGGTCGGGCACCCGGGCCAGGGGGACGGGGACGCGGTACTCCTCGTCGTGGAAGATGCCGAGCTGCGATCCGTCGGCGGCGTAGACGACCGACCGGGTGGCGAGGGGGCCGAGGTCGAGCCGATCCTGATCGGATCCGACCGACCCGGCGGTGAAGAAGTTGACCGCCTGCTGGCCGATGAGGGCTGTACCGAGCGCGAGCCCGGCCCCGCCCACCAGGAGCGTTACCGCCCACCGGGCGACGGTGCGGGTGACGGCACTGTGCAGAATCCGCCCGGACCCATCGCTGAGGGCAGGACGGACGTGCATGGCGAGAACCTACTTCCCCGATGCCCCGTATTTGACGCCACCCCGCAGGGCGGCGCCGGCGCCGACCTGGAGCGTCAGCCCCACTCCTCGCCGAGCATGGCCTCCAACCGCTCCTTGCGGCGGGGCTTCTCGGTCTTGGGGGTCTGCTTGGCCCGGCAGCGGCCGGACAGGCCGTGGAGCCAGAGCGCGCTCTTGGCGTCGTCGTCGGGCTCGACCACGACGCGGGCGTAGCACTCGGGGCAACGGAAGGTTTTCGGCGTCGCCGTCGCCTTGGCTGTGGTCCTCGGAGCTGTGGCCTTCGGAGCTGTGGCCTTCGGCGCTGTGGTCTTCGGCGTGAGGGTCTTGGGTGTCATTGTCTTCCCTACAGGACTCACTGGTCCTTTCGTGCCCATGGAAGCCCCAGGATACGCCTCATGGGCGGGGTCCGTAGCCGCAGGCCCGGAACGGCCGGGGCTGGCGGCCGGGGAGCGCATCACCTACCGTGTCCGAATGACCCGGGGGAAGGGGGTCCGCGTGCACCCGTGCCACGCGGAAGCATCGATCTGATGGCCGACGCCGCGCTGGTGGGGTTGCTCCTCGCCTTCATCTGGGCCGCGGTCCTGGTGCCGCCGGCGGCAGGGGCCCGGGCGTCTCGGGAGGCCGAGTTCCTCGGGAGCATCCGTCCCGGACGCGACCCCCTCGAGGGCACCCTCGGCCGCGGCCCCGACCTCGACGCCGCCGACCAGCCCCGGTTCCGACCGGCGCTCACCGCCAACGCCCGCCGCCGCCAGGTACTGGGCGGACTGGTCGTGGCCATGGGGGCCACGCTCGTCCTCGGCCTGCTGCCCACCTTCCGGCTCCTCCTGGTGGTCCACCTGCTCCTGGTCAACTCGTCGCTGGCCTACGTCGGCCTCCTGGTCCACATGCGGGACCAGCAGACGGCCCGCACCCGCGTCGGATCGGCCCGGCCGGCATGGGCGGTCGAGCCCGCCTCCCTCCCGGCCGACACCTTTGACTTCTCCTCCTACGCCGAGGCGGACCTGGCGGACGAGGCCGCGCCGGTCTACGCCGAGGCCTACGCCACCGCCTACGCCGACGCTGAGTACGACGACGACGCCCACTACGCCGAGTACGCCGAGTACGACGAGTACGACGACGAGTACGACGACGAGTACGACGAAGAGGCGGCCTACGTCGACGAGCTCGGGCTCGCCCTTCCCGCCTAACCCAAACCTCGCTTTCGCGAGGCTGGAACCCTGAGGCCGCCGCAAACCACGGCTATTCTCCGGTGTTGGTGGTCCGCCGCGTCTCTGTCGCCTGGGGTTTGTCGATCTCGCTTCTCCTGGCGGGGTCGGCGTGCGGGTCCGAGACTGCGCCGTCCCGGGCCGGCGGGTCGGTGACCGTGTTCGCCGCCGCCTCGCTGACGGAGGCGTTCACCGACATCGGCACCGCGCTCGGGGCCGGCGATCCGAGCCTGTCGGTCAGGTACAGCTTCGCCGGGTCGGGCGCCCTCGTCACCCAGGTCGACCAAGGGGCGCCGGCCGACGTCGTCGCCACCGCCGACACGACGTCGATGGCCCGGCTGGTCGCCGCCGGGTTGGTGGAAACGCCGACGACGTTCGCCCGCAACCAGCTCCAGATCCTGGTCCCGCCGGGGAACCCGTTGGGCATCGCGTCCCTCGCCGACCTGGCCCGGCCCGACCTCAAGGTCGTCCTCGGGGACGAGACGGTGCCGGCCGGCAAGTACGCGGCCCAGGCGCTCCAGGCGGCGGCCGTCACCGTCGCCCCCGTGTCCAGAGAGGCCGACGTCAAGGCGGCGGTGGCCAAGGTCACCCTGGGCGAGGCCGACGCCACGATCGTCTACGTCACCGACGTCGCCGCGGCCGGCGCCAAGGGCCAGGGGGTGGCCATCCCCGACGGCCAGAACGTCGTCGCCGAGTACCCGATCGCGGTGGTCAAGGCGACAGGGAACCACGCCGGGGCGGTGGCGTTCGTCGATGCCGTCGTGCATGGGTCCGGCCAGGACGCGCTTCGCCAGCGAGGGTTCCTTCCCGCCGCCTGATCGGCGCCGCGTTTGGCGAACGCCAGCCCCCTAGGCCATTTTCCCTCGCAGCCGCGAGGTTCTAGGGTCGTGGCATGCCTTCGTACAAGATCGGACAGGCGGCTGACCTGCTCGGGGTGAGCGCGGACACGATGCGGCGTTGGGTCGACAGCGGGCGCCTCCCGGCCCTCCGCACCGACGGCGGCCAGCGGCTGATCGACGGCGTGGAGCTGGCCCGGTTCGCCACCGAGGTCGTCGAGGAGCGCGATCCCGACGTGATCGTCGCCCGCTCCGCCCGCAACCGGTTCCCCGGGATCGTGACCCGGGTGGTGAAGGACACGGTGATGGCCCAGGTCGAGATCCAGGCCGGGCCCCACCGGGTCGTGTCCCTCATGTCCCGGGAGGCGGCCGACGAGTTGCGGCTCGCCCCCGGGGTCATGGCCGTGGCCGCGGTGAAGTCGACCAACGTCGTGGTCGAGATCGCGGCCGACTGACCGATGCGAGCGGCAGGCCGGCGCCGGCGGACGGACGGGGTCCCCGACCGCGCCCCAACCCTCCCGGTGGCGGTGGCGGTGGTGGCCGGGCTCCTGTTCGCCCTCCCCCTGGCCGGGTTGGCGTGGCGGGCCCCCTGGTCGTCGGCCGGGCGGGAGCTGACGAGCGGGGCCGCCCTCGACGCCCTCCGCCTGTCGGCCATCACCTCGCTGTCGGCGGTGGCGGTCTCCCTCGCCCTCGGGGTGCCGCTGGCCTGGGTGCAGGCGAGGGTCGACTACCCGGGCAAGCGGGTCGTGCGGGCCCTCACCACCCTGCCCATGGTCCTTCCCCCTGTCGTCGGCGGGGTGGCCCTGCTCCTCGCCCTCGGCCGACGGGGGCTGGTGGGCCGCGAGCTCGACCGCATCGGGGTCAACCTGCCGTTCACCACCGCCGGCGCCATCGTGGCCGAGGCGTTCGTGGCCATGCCGTTCCTCGTGCTCACCCTGGAGGCCGCCTTCCGCAGCGCCGACCGGCGCCTGGAGGACGCGGCCCGCACCCTGGGCGCGGGCCGCTTCACCGTCTTCCGCCGGGTCACCCTCCCCCTGGTCGCCCCCTCGCTGGTGGCGGGGACGGTGCTGTGCTGGGCCCGGGCCCTGGGCGAGTTCGGCGCCACCATCACCTTCGCCGGCAACCTCCAGGGCACCACCCAGACCCTGCCCCTCTTCGTCTACGTCAAGCTCGAGGGCTCCAACCCCGACTCGGCCATCATCCTGTCCCTGGTCCTGCTGGCGGTGTCCCTGGCGGTGCTCATCGGCCTGCGCGACCGGTGGCTCACCGCCCGATGAGGCTGACGGCCCCATGGGTCTGAGGGCGGAGGTGCGGGTCGACCTCGACGGCTTCACCCTCGACGTGGCCCTGGCCGTCGAGGCGGGCCAGACCCTGGCCGTCATCGGTCCCAACGGCGCCGGCAAGACGACCCTCCTCCGGGCCCTGGCCGGCCTGCGGGCGCTCACCGGGGGCCGCGTCGAGCTCGACGGCACCGTCCTCGACGACCCCGGGACGGGCGTCTACCTGCCCCCCGAGCGGCGGCCGGTGGGCGTCGTCTTCCAGGACCATCTCCTGTTCCCCCACCTCGACGCCCGCGACAACGTGGCCTTCGGGTTGCGCACCCGCGGCGTCGGCCGGGCCGACGCCCGCCGGCAGGCGGACGGGTGGCTGGGACGGGTGGGGCTGGCGGAACGGGCATCGGCCCGGCCCCGCCAACTCTCCGGCGGGCAGGCCCAGCGGGTGGCCCTCGCCCGCGCCCTCGCGTCCGACCCCGCCCTCCTGCTGCTGGACGAGCCCCTCGCCGCCCTCGACGCCACCACCAGGAACGAGGTCCGCCGCGACCTGCGCCGCCACCTGTCGTCCTTTCCCGGGGTGCGGGTGCTGGTGACCCACGACCCGGTCGACGTGGCCGTCCTGGCCGATCAGGTCCTGGTCCTCGACGGGGGCCGCGTGGCCCAGCGGGGGACGCCGGCCGAGATCACCGCCCGGCCCCGGTCCCCGTGGGTGGCGGCCCTGGCCGGGACCAACCTGTTCGTCGGGGAGGCGGCGGCCGACGGCCGGCTCGTGCTCGACGGCGGGGCCACCCTCGTCGTCGCTGACGCGCGAGATCCGGGGCCGGTGCTGGCGGTGGTCCATCCCCGCGCCGTCTCCGTTCACCGCTCCCGTCCCGAGGGGTCGGCCCGCAACGCCTGGCCGGGTCGGGTGGCGGCCGTGGAAGCCGTCGGCGACCGCCTGCGGGTCCGGGTCGACGCCAGCCCGCCCGTGGTGGCCGAGGTCACTGCCGCCGCGGTCGCCGACATCGGCCTGGTGGAGGGCGCCGACGTCTGGGTCGCGGTCAAGGCCACCGAGGTCGTCGTCTACCCGGCCTGAAGCCCCTCGTCGCCCGTCGGCTCCACCCGGCGGATGCAGCCCGGCTCCCGACCGTGCGGCTGGCTCGGGCGGGATCGAGGGACGAGCGCCGGGATGGGACGGGCCACCGGCAAGCCGGTCGACACCAGCACCACCTGGCCGTGGTGGGCCACCTCCAGCGGCTCCCCCTCGAGGAGGACGTAGGTGGCCCTCGTGGGGGTGATCTCCACCCGCAGCCGCCGGCCCCGTACCGCCAGGCCGAAGGCGATGCGGCTGAGCTGCTCGGGCAGGCGGGGGGCGAAGCACAGGCGGCCGCCGTGGTCGCGCAGGCCGCCGAACCCGCACACCACGGCCGACCAGGTGCCGGCGAGGGCGGCCAGGTGGAGGCCGTCGCGGGTGTTGTTCCCCAGGTCCTGCAGGTCGATGAGGGCCGTCTCCCGGAGGTACTCGAAGGCCAGTCCGAGGTGGCCGACCTCGGCCGCCATCACCGCCTGGGTACACGCCGAGAGCGAAGAGTCCCGCACCGTCAACCGCTCGTAGTAGTCGAAGTCGCGGGCCTTCTCCTCGGGCGTGAAGGCGTCGCCCCGCAGGTGCAGGGCCAGGACGAGGTCGGCCTGCTTCACCACCTGCTTGCGATAGAGGTCGAAGTAGGCGTGGTGGAGGAAGAGCGGGTAGTGGTCGGGCGGGGTGGCGTCGAAGTCCCACACCTGGTGATCAGTGAAGCCCTCGGCCTGGGGATGCACGCCGAGGACGGCGTCGTAGGGGACGACCATGGCGCCGGCCGCGTCCCGCCACGAGGCCGACTCCTCGTCGTCGACGCCGAGGGCCCGGGCCTCGTCGGGATGGCGGGTGGCGGCGTCGGCCGCCGCCAGCAGGTTCTGCTCGGCCATGAGGTTGGTGTAGACGTTGTTGTCGGCGACCGCGCTGTACTCGTCGGGACCGGTCACCCCGTCGATGCGGAACCGGCCCTGGTAGTCGTGATGGCCGAGCGACCGCCACAGCCGGGCCGTCCCCACCAGCAGCTGGAGCCCGACGGTGCGCTCGAACTCCCGGTCGTCGGTGGCGTCCACGTAGCGGATGACGGCGGCGGCGATGTCGGCGTTGACGTGGAAGCCGGCCGTTCCCGCGGGCCAGTAGGCCGAGCACTCCTCGCCGGCGATGGTCCGCCACGGGAACGCGGCCCCCTTCAGCCCCAGCTGGGCCGCCCGCTCCTCGGCCCTCGCCATGGTGTCCCGGCGCCAGGCGAGGGCGTCGGCCACCGCCCGGGGGACGGTGTAGGTGAGCAGGGGGAGGACGAAGATCTCCATGTCCCAGAACGAGTGGCCGTCGTAGCCGGGACCGGTGAGGCCCTTGGCCGGGATGGCCCGCCGCTCGGCGCGGGCCCCGGCCTGCAGGACCTGGAAGAGGGCGAAGCGCACCGCCTGCTGCACCGCGGGGTCGCCGTCGACCTCCACGTCGGCCCGGGCCCAGAAGTCGTCGAGGTAGGCCCGCTGGTCGGCCACCAGGCCGTCCCACCCGGCCTGGCGGGCGGCGAGGAGGGCGGCCGCCACCTGGTCCCGCAGGGCCGGGATCGAGCGCAGCCCCGACCAGCCGTAGGCCACGAACTTCACGATCCGCAGCCGCTGGCCCGGCTGCAGGATGGTCGTCACCGACACCCGGCCGATGTCGGGAAAGCTCTCCGACTCGACGTCGAGGCCCACGGCGGGGCCCTCCACCACGTGGGTCATGCCCGCCGCCACCCGGATGCCGCTGGCCCGGGTGCGGTGGAGGAGGAGGACCTTCGGGCCGTCGGCGGTGTGATCCTCGGTGGCGAGCGGTGAGTCGATGGCGTCCGCCACCCGGGGGTCGCCGGCCCGCACCGGCGCGGCCTCGTTGGCCACCAGCTCGGATTGGACGACGACCCGGGCCGGCGCCCCGACCGCTTCGACGGTGTAGTTGATGGCCACCACCGCCCGTTGGGTGAGCGAAACCAGCCGCTCCGACGTCACCCGCACCGCCTGGCCCGCGGGCGAGACCCACTCGACCCGACGAGTGAGGGTGCCGGCCCGCAGATCGAGGGCCCGCTCGTGGGACCGGACCACGCCGTAGCGGACGTCGAACGGCTCGTCGTCGACCAGCAGGCGCAGGATCTTGCCGTTGGTCACGTTGATCACCGACTGCCCCGACTCGGGGTAGCCGTAGCCGGCCTCGGCGTAGGGCAGGGGCCGCAGCTCGTAGACGCCGTTGAGGTAGGTGCCGGGCACGCCGAACGGCTCCCCCTCGTCGAGGTTGCCCCGCAGCCCGATGTGGCCGTTGGACAGGGCGAACACCGACTCGCCCTGGCTGAGGAGGTCGAGGTGGAGCTCGGTCTCCCGGACACACCAGGGCTCCACCACGTAGGCCGGCTCGGTGATCACGTGCCCATCAGCAGCTGGCTCAGGTCGCCGACCACGACGTCGGCCCCGTGGGCCAGGAGGGCGTCGGCCCGGCCCACCCGGTCGACCCCGACGACGAAGCGGAACCGGCCCGCCCGGCCCGCCTCCACCCCGGCCAGGGCGTCCTCGAACACGGCTGCCGTCGCCGGCGTGGCCCCGGCCAGCTCGGCCCCGGCCACGAACGTGTCGGGCGCGGGTTTGCCCTGCAGTTGGCGTTGCTCGGCCACGATCCCGTCGATGTACCCGTCGACCAGGTCGATGAGTCCGGCGGCCACCAGGACGTCGTGGCAGTTGGTGCTCGACGACACCACCACCCGGGCCAGCCCCGCCTCCCGCGCCCGCCGGAGGTAGTCGACCGACCCCGGGTAGGCCTTCACTCCCCCTTCCCGGATCAGGCGGAGGACGATCTCGTTCTTGCGGAGGCCGAGCTCCCGGACCTCCTCGTCGGACAGGGTTATCCCCCGGGACGCGAGGAAGTCGCGGGTGCCGTCGTTGCGGGGCTTGCCGTCGACGTAGTCGACATAGTCGGGGACGACCTCGAAGGGGCGAAAGGGCTCGCCCGTCCGGGCCGACCGGTCCCCGAGGTAGGCGTCGAACATCGCCTTCCACGCGGCGGCGTGGACCGCGGCCGTGCTGGTGAGCACGCCGTCGAGATCGAACAGGCAGGCCCGGACGTCGTCCGGCAGGCCGAGCACCGTCTCCACCCTACGGACCGGGGCCACGCACGGCGTTCAGAGCACGAGGACGAGGATGACGGCGAGGATGGCCAGCACGGCCAGCAGCCGCACCGGCCAGCCGTAGTGCCCGGGCTCCGCGGCCTCGTCGTCGGACTCGTCGTCCTCGTACCACTCCGACCACAGGTCGGCGTCGTCGGGGTCCGGGGCGACGGGCCCGACGGGGGTCGGCATCGGTGCGAACTACCGGCCGGTGGCGGAGGGCACCCGCACGTCGTCGAGGGCGGAGATGGCCTCACCCTCGATGGCGACGTCGGGCAGGAGCTTGTCGAGCCACCGGGGCAGCCACCAGTTCTTGTCGCCCAGCAACTCCATGGTGGCGGGCACCAGGAGCATCCGGACGATGGTGGCGTCGAGCAGCACCGCGCCGGCCAGGCCGATGCCGAAGAGCTTGATGACCCGGTCGTTCTCCAGCAGGAAGCTGCCGAAGACGAAGACCATGATGAGGGCGGCGGCGGTGATCACCCGGGCGGTGGCGGCCAGGCCGTCGGCCACCGACTCCCGGCTGTCACCCGACTTCTTCCACGCCTCCCGGATGCGGGAGAGGAGGAAGACCTCGTAGTCCATCGACAACCCGAAGACGATGGCGAACAGCATCATGGGCACGAAGGGCTCGATGGGCGCCTTGTCGAGGTTGAGGAGCGACGCCCCCCAGCCCCACTGGAAGATGGCCACCACCACGCCGAAGGCGGCGCCCAGCGACAGCAGGTTCATGATCACCGCCTTGAGCGGGACCAGCACCGACCGGAACACGGTCATGAGCAGCAGGAACGACAGTCCCAGCACGGCGCCGAAGAAGATCGGCATCCGGGCCGTCATGTAGTCGGAGAAGTCGACCAGGATAGCCACCGTCCCGGTGACGGAGACGTCGAGCCCCGTCCCCTCCGTGGCCGGCGGCAGGATGTCGTCCCGGAGGTTGGAGACCAGGGTGGTGGTGGCGGCGTCCTGGGGCGACGTCGTGGGGACCACCCGCCACAGGGCGGCGGTGGGGTTGGCCTCGTCGTTGAGGGACACGTCGCTGGCGAAGGCGACGCCCGGCGCCGACTTCAAGGCGTCGGTGACCCGCTGCAGGGCGGCGTCGGGCGTGCCGGGCGGCACCACCGACACCACCAGCATGGTGCCGTTGAAGCCGGGGCCGAAGCCGTCGGCCAGCAGGTCGTAGGCCTTGCGGGTGGTGGTGTCCTCGGCGTAGTTGCCCTCGTCGGAGAAGCCCAGGCGCAGGCCGAAGACGGGCAGGGCCAGCAGGATGAGGAGCAGCACCGCGCCGATGGCCGACGGCCACGGGTGGTGCTGGATGAGTCGGCTCCACCGGTAGGCGAGCGTCTGGCTGCGGGGCTTGGGTGCGGGCCGGGGCACCGGTTGACGCAGGGGGCGAACGGCCAGGCTGGCGAGCATGACGACCGCGGCCAGGGGCAGGCAGACGGCGAACAGGACGGGGACCTTGAGGCCGACGCCCAGGAGTCCGATGGCCAGGAACGCGGCGCCGATCAATCCCCGCCAGCGGGTGAGCTCCACCCGGTTGCCGGCGAAGCCGAGGAGGGCGGGCAGGAGGGTGAGGGCGGCGACCATCGTCATGAGCACCACCACCGCGGCGCCGATGGCCAGCCCCGACACGAAGCTGATCTGCATCACCAGCATGCCCAGGAGGGAAATCACCACGGTGATGCCGGCGAAGGCGACCGCCCGGCCGGCGGTGTCGATCGCCTTGCGCACCGCCGGCCCGATGTCGTCACCGGCGTGGAGCTGCTCCCGGAAGCGGGTGACGATGAACAGGGCGTAGTCGATGCCGACCCCGAGGCCGATCATCAGGCCCAGCTGGGTGGCGAAGTCGGGGATGGTGATGAGGTTGGAGAGCAGGCCTACGGTGATGGTGCCGATGCCGATGCCGGCCAGGGCGACGCTGATGGGCAGGCCCATGGCCAGCACCGACCCGAAGGCCAGGACCAGGATGACCATGGCGAAGGCCACGCCCAGCAGCTCCGACGATGGCGGCTCGAACTCGCCGAAGATGGCCCCGCCGAGCTCGATCTGCAGGCCCGCCTGCTCGGGCATGGCCTCCCGGATGTCGTTGCTGATCTGGATGGCGTTCTCGAAGGTGACCTCGGGGTCGAGCTCGACGGTGGCGTAGCCGATGTCGCCCTGGTGGCTTTCGGTGTCCGAGATCTGGTTCGATCCCTCCTCGGAGTAGGGACTGACGACGCGCGCCACCCGGTCGACCTCGGCCACCTTGGCCAGGTACGGCTCCATGACCCCGCGGACGGAGGGATCGTTGACTCCCTTGTCGGACCGGAAGACGACGGTGCCGCTCTCACCGGTGCCCTGGCCGCCGAAGTGCTCCTCCAGGACCTCGAAGCCCTGGCGGCTCTCGACGTTGGGCAGGTTGAAGTCGGCCCGGTAGGCGCTCCCGACCGACCCGAGGATGCCGCCGGCGAGGAAGAGGGCGAGGACCCACCCCGCGAGAACGATTCGACGGTGGTCGTGGCACCAGCCACCAAGGCGTCCGAACACGTGGGTTCCTCCTCGAAAAGGGGCCGTCGGCGCCATCGTAGGGAACGGTGGCGCGTTGTGTGAACGCGATTAGGAAACGGCGGACCGAAGGGGCCTGTCCGAGGTTTTCTCGGACACCGCGGGACAAGCGCGGCTAGTAGGACAACTTGGCCGAGTCGAAGTCGTTGGGGTTGGCCGCCTCCAACTGCTTCTTCTTCTTGCCGCCGGCGACGGCGTCGGCCACCTCTTCGGACACCTCGAGATCCTCGAGCACGTCCGCCTCAGCCGCCACATCGATCTCCTTGTCCACCGGACTCCTCTCGCCGTGGGTGAGGGCTTTGACCGTAAGTCCGGTCGATGGGGCTGTCAACGCGCCCGGCGGCGGCGGATTGCGGAAGCCGCATCCAGAGAGTAGGCCTCGCGAGGTGGACGAGCGCTGGGGACGCGTGGTCTTCACCGCCGACGGTCGTCCCTTCACCTGGGACGACGTCGCCGCCCACGCCCGCGGGCGGGGGACGTGGTCGACGTTGGAACGGGAGACGGCCGACGGCCTGACGGCCGCGGCTCGGGCCGATCCGTCGCGAGGCGACGTGCGGGCGGCCGAGGTCGGGTTCCGGCAGGCCCGGCGGCTGATCGCGGCGGAGGACACCGAGCGGTGGCTGGCCGAACGGCAGCTGACCATCGCCGAGTGGCGGGCCTGGGTGCGACGGGACCTGTGCCGGCGCACCCCACCCGACGGCACCGACGCCTCAGTGGAGGCGGTCAATACGGCCGACGTTGCCGCCGCCGTCTGGGTCACGGGGTGGTGCACCGGGATTCTCGAGGACCTGGCCGGGGACCTGGCCGACCGGGTGGCGGCCCGGGGGGCCATCGCCGAGGGCGGCGTCGACCTCGACCCGGACGACGCCTACGACCAGCTGGCCGCGGCGGCCGCCGGCGACGAGGCGGTGAAGGCCTCGGTCGCGTCCCATCTGCTCGACTGGATGGCGCTCGACGGCGACTGGCTGTCGTTCCCCGACGAGGACGCGGCCCGGGAGGGGCTCGTCTGCCTTCGTGAGGACGGGATGGGGATGGACGAGTTGGCCGAGGCCGTCGGCACCGCCGCCGTCCGCCGTCGCACCGTGATCGCCGACCTCGACCACGCCTGGCGCCTCCGGTTCCTCAGCTCCCAGCCGGGCGACCACCTCGGGCCGGTTCCCGTCGACGACGGACTGGCCATCGTGGCCGTCCGGGCCAAGGTCATGCCGTCCGTCGACGACGGCGAGGTGCGGGAGCGGGCCCGTCGCGTGCTGGTGGCCCGGGCGGTGGAGCGGGAGAGGGAGAAGCGGGTGCGGTGGCGTGAGCCTCTCTGAGACGATCGACCCGGCCGACATCCCCCTCTTCCGGTACATGCCGGACGACGTGCGCGACCTGGTGGTGGCCAGCCTCGACCAGGTGTCGTACCGGTTCGGCTCGGTGGTCGTCCGCGACGGCGACCCGTCCGACGCCCTCTACGTGATTGTCTCGGGGCGGGCCCGGGTGGTCAAGGTCGGCGACAACGGCGAGGAGGTCACGCTCGACACGCTGGAGCGGGGCGAGACGTTCGGGGCCCCGGGGCTGCTCTCGGGACAACCTCGGTCGGCGACGGTGCGGGCCAGCACCCAGTTGGAGGTCCTGCGCCTGCACGAGGCCGTCTTCCGGGGCCTGATCGCCCGCAACCACGAGATCCGGGAGTACCTCGAGCTCGACATGCGGCTGCGCTACCTGCGGGCGTTCTTCCGGATCCACACCCCGTTCGCCCGGCTCCCGCAGGAGGCGATGGGGTCGTTGCTCCTCGCGGTGGAGCGGGTGTCGTTCGGGCCGGGCGAGGTGGTCATCCAGGAGGGCGACCCGCCGGGTGCGCTGTATGTGGTCGAGGAGGGCCGGCTACAGGCATTTGCCACACGCGACGGCGGGCGCCAGGATCTCGCCCATTACGGCCCGGGCGACGTCTTCGGGGAGCGGTCGCTGCTGCTGGGCCTGCCCCGGGGAGCGACCGTCGAGGCCATCACCGACACCCGGCTGCTGGCCCTGCCCATGAGCGCCTTCCAGTCGCTGCTCGACACCGTGCCCGAGTTCCGCAGCCAGCTCCAGGAATCGGTCGCCCAGTACGACTTCCAGAACCAGGCCCACCTGGCCCTCGACCTCAGCACCGAGCTCCTGCCGGCCGACGCCGACGCCCAGGCGGTGCCGCCGGTGGGTGTCGGGCAGGTCGACCGCGATCTGGCGGCGGCCGAGGCCCAGTCCCCCGCCGACGGTCCGGCGCCGGCCGAGAAACAGGCGCCTTTCGCTACCGCCGACGGGCGCTTCGTCAAGCGGCCGGGACGCATCCGCCGCCTCCCGCTCCTGTGGCAGATCGACGAGGCCGACTGCGGCGCCGCCTGCCTGGCCATGGTGTGCCGCTCCTTCGGCCGGCGGGTGAGCCTGGCCGCGGTGCGCAAGGCGGTGGCCACCAGCATCGAGGGCACCAGCCTGCGGGGCATCGCCCGGGGGGCGAGCGAGCTGGGGTTGGCCGCCCGCACGGTCAAGGCGTCCAAGCGCAACGTGGCCGAGCTGCCGCTGCCCGCCATCGTCCACTGGGAGGGCGACCACTGGGTGGTCCTCTACGACGTCAGCTCCAGCCACGTCCGCATCGCCGACCCCGCCCTCGGCCTGCGGCGGCTGCCCCGCGCCACCTTCGACGAGCACTGGACCGGCTACGCGGCCCTGGTCGAGCCCACCGAGGAGTTCGCACAGGCGCCGGAGGCGGTCGGCGCCCGGGAGTGGCTGTGGCCCGTCTTCCGCCCCTACCGCAAGACGGCGCTGACGGCCGTCGCCCTCGCCCTCGGTGTCAGCGCCCTGCAGATGGCGCTGCCCGTCTCCATCCAGGTGGTCGTCGACCGGGTGCTGCCCCGGCGCGACATCGGCCTCCTCCACCTGTTGCTCCTGTCGATGGGCGGCCTCATCGTGGCCATGAGCGGGGGCGCCCTGGCCCAGCGCTACCTGCTGAGCCGGGCCGCGGTGAAGATCGACGGGGTCACCCTCGACCTGCTCACGGGCAAGCTGCTGGCGCTCCCCCTGCGGTACTTCTACGCCCGGCGTACGGGCGACATCCAGCGCCGGCTGATGGGGATGCGCCAGATCCGGGAGTTCACCGTCCAGAACGGTGTCGTGGGCCTGACCGCGGCCGCCCAGCTCATCGCCGCCATCGTGCTCATGGTCGTCTACAGCCGGGTGCTGGCCCTGGTGTTCCTGGCCTTCCTGCCCGTCTACGTGCTGATGATGCGGGTCGCGTCCCGCCGCCTCCGGCCCCTCTTCGACAGCCTGGAGGACGCCTTCGGCAAGTACGCGTCCCGCCAGGTCGACGCCATCAAGGGCATCGAGACGGTGAAGGCCCTGGGGGCGGAGGACGCTGTCCGCAAGGAGCTGGTCGACGAGTTCGACGCCCTCGCCCGCCGGCTGTTCAAGGCCGACTTCACGGGCATGGTCTACGACGCCGCGGTGCAGATCGTGGGCTTCGCCGCCTTCGCCGCCTTCCTGTGGGTGGGCGCCAACCAGGTGCTGGCCGGGGACCTGTCGGTGGGCGGGCTGGTCTCGTTCAACGCCCTGGTGGTGCTGGCCAACGGTCCCATCCTCGAGCTGCTCTTCCTCTGGGACGGGCTGCAGATGAACGGCGTGCTGGTCAACCGGCTCAACGACGTCTTCGAGGAGGAGCCGGAGCAGGGCCGTGACCGCAGCGCCCTCCTGCCCGTGCCCAGCCTGGTGGGCCGGGTGCGGCTCGACAACGTCGGCTTCCAGTACGGCGGGGCCGACTCGCCGATGATCGTGGAAGGGATCTCCGTCGACATCCCGAGGGGGACGACGGTGGCCATCGTCGGCCGCAGCGGGTCGGGCAAGACCACCCTGGCCAAGCTCCTCGCCGGCCTGCTGGAGCCGACCCACGGCCGGATCCTCTACGACGGGTCGGTCCTGAGCACCCTCGACTACCGCCAGCTGCGGCAGAAGATCGGCTTCGTCCTCCAGGAGAACTACCTCTTCTCGGACACCATCGCCCGCAACATCGCCCTGGGCGAGGAGCCCGACGACGAACGGGTGGTCGCCGCGGCCCGGGCGGCCAACGCCCACGAGTTCGTGGCCCGCCTGCCGTTCGGCTACGAGACCAAGGTGGGCGAGACGGGGCTGCTGCTGTCGGGGGGCCAGCGCCAGCGCATCGCCATCGCCCGGGCCATCTACCGCCAGCCGCCCGTCCTCATCCTCGACGAGGCCACCAGCTCGCTCGACACCGAGTCGGAGAAGGCGGTGAAGGACAACCTCGACCGGGTGCTGGAGAACCGGACCACGTTCATCATCGCCCACCGCCTGTCGACGGTGCGCAACGCCGACCTCATCCTGGTCCTGGAGCACGGCCAGCTGGTGGAGCAGGGGACCCACGACGAGCTCATGGCCCGCCGGGGCCTGTACTTCTACCTGAGCAGCCAGCAACTCGACCTGTGATGGTGGGCGCTGAGGGACTCGAACCCCCGACCCCCGGCTTGTAAGGCCGGTGCTCTAACCAACTGAGCTAAGCGCCCGAGTACGACGCGCCAGCCTACGGGCGGGGCCGGCTAGCCGCTCTCGGATGCCGGGCGGGTGGCCCGGGCCAGCTCCACCAGGGCGGTGGTGGCCTCCGGGAGCAGGATCGGCAGGGCCTTCGGATCGAACCACCGCACCTCGACGATCTCGGGGGACGCGGGGGCGGGCGGGGGCGGGTCGGGGTCGTCGCCGGCCAGCCGGCCCCGGAAGATGACGTCGACCCGGCGGTGACGGGCGTCGACCACCACCATGGGGGCGTCGTCGACCTCGACGTCGACGCCCAGTTCCTCGCGGATCTCCCGGCGGACGGCGTCGGCGGGCTCCTCCCCCCGCTTGAGCAGGCCGCCGGGGAAACCCCACGCCTCCTTGCGCCGGTAGGACTGGCGGAGCAGGAGGAGGGCGCCGTCGCCCCGCTCGATCACGCACAGGGCCCCCACGTGGAACGACGGCGTGAGGGTGCGGACGACCAGCAGCCGGCCGGCCATCGGGAGCCGGCGGTAGAGGCCCAGGAGAAGGGTCTGGACCCGCTGGCGGAGGGTCTTCGCCATGGCCGCGCCTGTCAGCGGAGGCCGGCGCGGGCCTCGAGCGCCTCCGCCAGCAGCTTCTCGGACGCGGCCGCCACCGGTGCCCGTCGGTCGTGGAAGCCGAGGGAGACCAGGTCGCCGCCGGCGGCGTCGACGACCAGCCCACCCGCCTCCTGGCAGACCAGGACGCCGCCCAGGTAGTCCCAGGGGGCCTGGGCGTGGTCGCTGCAGTCGATGTAGGCGTCGAGCTGGCCGCGGCCCACCGCGCAGATGTCGAGGGCCGCCGAGCCGAGGGCCCGGAACTGGCGCCACCCGAGGTGGGCCGACGGCCAGCCGTTGAGGCCGACGATGGCGTCGGCCATGGTGGTGCAGCCGGTGGTGGACAGGGGGCGGCCGTTGCAGGTGGCCCCCGCCCCCCGGACCGCCTCGAACCGGTCGCCGGTGGCCTGGTTGACCACCACCGCGGCCCGGAGGCCGGCGCCGTCGACCGCGGCCAGGCTGGTGGCGTACCAGGGCAGCTTGCGGGACGCGTTGGTGGACCCGTCGACCGGATCGAGCGCCACCACCACGTCGCGATCGGGGTGGTGGACGCCCGTTTCCTCGCTCAACACGCCCAGTCCCGCGTTCACCAGCATCGCCACCGCCACCTCGTCGGCGGCCAGGTCGCTGAAGTACTGGCCGGCACGGGTGCCCGCCGGGCCCCAGTCGTCGAGGTCGGCCAAGGCGTCGTGGACGGCCGCGGTCACCGCGTTGAGGACGGCGAGGAGACGGTCGTCGGTCACGGTTCGAAGCTACCCGCCGTAGCCCGCCCCACCGCCTACGCTCGTCGTGGTGGCTGCCATCGACGTTGCCGGATACGTAGCGGAACTCAAGGACCACGCCGTCGATCACGGCTTCCACGTCCACGACGAGCGCCATTTCGTGGAGACCTACTCCCTCCGCCAGGTGTGGGAGGTCGACCTCCACCCCGAGGAGGGCTGCGGCGGGCCCCTCGACCTGCATCTCGCCCTGGAGGTCGAGCCCCGGGTGCTCCTCGCTTTCGAGGACGTGGTGTCCAACCTCCCCGACGACGAGGACCCGGCCGACGACTTCCAGTTCCCCCTGATCTTCACCTGGGCCCTGCCCCCGCTGCCCAAGGGCCCCGACCTGCTCCTGCTGGCCACCGAGCTGGCCGGCGTGGGCGGCCCCGACCTCCCCCTCGAGGTGTCGGCCATCGACTCGTTCGCGTCCGTCACCGACGCCCCCGAGCGCAGCCTCACCATCGTCGCCCGCCAGCAGGTGTCGCTGGCCAAGGTCCTCGCCGGCGAGGAGCTGCTGTGCGACATGCTCGACCGGTGCCTGGCGGTGAGCCGGTTCCTGCTCGACCAGGCCCCCGCGTGGGGCGTCTGAGAAGGGGCCGAAAGACCTAGCCGAAGGGGGTTGACAGATCCGGGAGGCGGGCTTACATTTGCCTTCCGGAGTCCCAAGGGGGCACCCGAAGCGGAAGGGCCCTCGGGCCCGGAAGCGGAGGAAACTTCCTTGGGGCTCCTCTTTTTTTGCCCTACTGTCCGTGTGTAGGCCCGGATGGCGGAACGGTAGACGCGAAGGTCTCAAACACCTTTGTCCGCAAGGGCGTGCGGGTTCGAATCCCGCTCCGGGCACCCTTCCCGTCGGACTAGTAGCGGCGGGTGGGCTTGGGGAAGCCGCACGACGTGCCGTCGGTGTGGACGACGTCGTCCTCGTAGGGCAGGCGGTACTGGCCCTTCACCAGTCCCTCCATGTAGGTGTAGGGGCAGTCGCCGGCGCCGCCCGCCACGGCCACGTAGCCGCGGTGGCCGAACTGGTAGGGGTTGTTCTCCACCGCCCAGTGGAGGCGGGCCTCCCGCACCAGATCGGGTCGGACCTCGGCAGCCACGATCTCGTCGGGCGTGCCCGAGCCGGTGGCCAGCAGGGTGCCGTCGAAGTCGACGACCATACCCTCCCCCATCGAGTTGAACGTGCCGTCGGAGCCGGCCAGGCACACGGAGGCGGTCGTCATCAGGTTGCAGAAGGCGTTGGCCTGGTTGGTGACGTGCCACGCGTTGCGGATGGGCGCGGTGTAGCCGGCGGTGCGCAGCATGAGCTCGGCGCCCTTGTAGGCGCACTCCCGGGCCATCTCCGGGAACATCCCGTCGTGGCAGATGATGAGGGCGATGGTCGAGCCGTTGGGGCCCTGGCAGACGGGAATGCCCAGGTCGCCGGGCTCCCACGGCTCCACCGGCACCCACGGGTGGAGCTTGCGGTAGTAGAGGCGGAGCTCGCCCGTGTCGTCGACGATGACCCCGGAGTTGTAGGGGTTGCCGTCGGGGTTGCGCTCCATGATCGAGAAGCAGCCCCAGATCCGCTGGTCCCGGCAGGCGTCGGCCAACGCCGACACCTCGGGGCCGTCGAGGTCGCACATGATCTCGGGGTTGGTGTCCATCGACAGGCCGTGGAGGCTGTACTCGGGAAGGACCACCAGGTCCATGGTGGGATAGCTGGACCGGGCCTTGGCCACCAGGTCGCACACCCGCCCCGTCTGGCGGGCGAGGTCGTCGGGGGTGCGCACCGTCGGCAGTTGGGCCTGGACGAGCCCGACGACGACGCCGTTGGGCGACTTGTTGAGTCCTCCGAGGCCGCTCACCGGCGGTCAGGCTAGGAACGGCTCGTTTCCCGCCGGTGGCGGCGGTGTCAACGCAAGATGAACCGGGTCAGGCGGGGGCGATGGCGGACAGGAGGTTGGTGGCGGTGTCCTTGGGCGAGACCTTGTACCAGGCCTCGGCGACGGTGCCGTCCTCGTCGATCAGGAACGCCGACCGGATGATGCCCATGTACTTCTTGCCGTACATCGACTTCTCGCCCCAGGCCCCGTAGGCATCGGCCACGGCGTGGTCCTCGTCGGCCAGGAGGGGGAAGCCGAGGCCGTACTTGGTGTCGAACTTGGCCTGCTTGGCCGGCTTGTCGGGGCTGATCCCGACGATCGCGGTGTCACCGACGTCGCCCGCCACGTCGCGCAGGCCGCACGACTGGGCGGTGCAGCCCGCCGTATCGGCCTTCGGGTAGAAGTACACGAGGACCTTGCGGCCCTTGAAGTCGCCCAGGCTCACCGGGGTCTCCGACTGGTCGAGCAGGGAGAAGTCGGGCGCGGCGTCACCGGGAGCGAGGGGCATGGGCCGACCCTACCGCCGGCCTCGGCGGCCACTGAACGCGCTCCCCGGCGAGTCGGATCAGGCGGGAGGATCGGCCGGCAGCGGTCCGCCGCCGCCCGGGGCCGCGGCCAGGGAGTGGAAGCCGCCGTCGACGTGGATCATCTCGCCGGACGTGGCCGGGAACCAGTCGGACAGGAGGGCCACGCAGGCCTTGGCCACCGGGATGGCGTCGCGGGTGTCCCACCCCAGGGGGGCCCGGCCGTCCCACGTCTCCTCGATCTGCCCGAAGCCGGCGATGCCCTTGGCCGCGATCGTGCGCAGGGGCCCGGCCGACACCAGGTTCACCCGCACCTTGTCCCGGCCCAGGTCGCGGGCCAGGTAGCGGGACGTTGCCTCCAGGGCGGCTTTGGCCACGCCCATCCAGTCGTAGGCGGGCCAGGCGTAGCGGGCGTCGAACGTGAGGCCCACGATCGAGCCCCCGCCGGCCGCCCGCAGCAGGGGGAGGCAGGCGCCGGCCAGGGCCTTCAGGGAGTAGGCCGACACGTGAAGGGCGGTGCTCACGTCGGCCCACTCCGGCTGCATGAAGTCGCCGCCCAGGCAGTTGGCGGGGGCGAAGGCGACCGCGTGGAGGACGCCGTCGACCCGCCCCCACCGGTTGCTCAACTCCTCGGTGAGGAAGAGCAGGTGGGCCGGGTCGGTGACGTCGACCTCGAGCACGTCGGGCTCGGTGGGCAGCCGGCGGGCGGTGCGCTTGGTGAGGCTCATCCCCCGGCCGAAGCCGGTGAGCACGATCTCCGCCCCCTGCTCCTGGGCCAGTGCCGCCACCGAATAGGCGATGGACGACTCATGGAGGACCCCGGTGACCAGCACTTTCTTACCTTCGAGCAGCATGGAAGGTCCTTAGAGAGGAGGGTTGGTGTGCTTCAGGCCGTCGGGCGGCGGGACCCGCTTGGAACGGAGGGCGGCCAGGCCCGCCACCAGCAGGCGACGGGTGTCGGTGGGGTCGATGACGTCGTCGACGAAACCCCGCTCGGCCGCCACCTGGGGCGTGCAGAACCGGGCCGCGTACTCCGCCTCCAACTGCGACGCCGACCGGGCCCGGTCGGCGGGATCGTCGAGGGCGTCGAGCCGGCGCCGGTGGAGGATCTGGACCGCGCCCGGCGCGCCCATCACCGCGATCTCGGCCGTGGGCCAGGCCAGGACCAGGTCGCTGCCCAGGCCCCGGGAGTCCATGACGATGTAGGCCCCGCCGTAGGCCTTGCGCAGCACGACGCAGATTCGCGGGACCGAAGCCGCGGCGTAGGCCGCCACCAGTTGGGCCCCGTAGCGGATGATGCCCTGCCATTCGATGTCCTTGCCCGGCTGGAACCCGGAGCTGTCGACGAAGGTGACCAGGGGGATCCCGAAGGCGTCGCAGCACTGGACGAATCGGGCCGCCTTGGTGCTGGCGTCGATGTCGAGGGTGCCGGCCCGGTAGCTGGGCTGGTTGGCGATGACGCCGACCGGGGCCCCGGCCAGCCGGGCGTAGCCGGTGACCACGTTGGGCGCGGCCCCGGCCCGGACCTCGAGGAACGACTCGCGGTCGACCACGTCGCCGATCACGGTGCGGACGTCGTAGGAGGCGGTGGGCCGGTCGGGGACGGTGGTGGCCGCCACCCGGCAGGGCCGGTCGACAGGGTCGTCGGAGGCCACCACGGGTGCGTCGGCTCGCCAGTTCGACGGCAGGTAGGAGAGGAGGTCGCCGACGGCCCAGGCCGCCTCCTCCTGGTCGGCCACCACCAGGGAGGCGAGGCCGCTGCGGCGGGCGTGGACGTCGGCCCCGCCCAGCTCGGCGCTGGTGGTGGGCAGGCCGGTGAACTCCTGTACCGACGCCGGCCCGCTCACGTAGGCGTAGGCGTCGGCCGTCATCACCACGTGGTCGGCGATGCCCAACATGAGGGCGGGCCCGGCCAGGCACGGCCCGACCACCGAGAACACGATGGGCACCGTCCCCGACGCGTCGCTCAGGGCCCGGGCCACGCGCCCCCAGGCGTGGAGGGAGGCGAGTCCCTCCCGGACGTCGGCGCCCGACGTGGACAGCTCCCCCACCACGGGGACGCCGACCTCCACCGCCAGCCGGATGAGGCGCTCGAGGACCTCGCCCTCGACCGGGCCGATGGCGCCCCGGTGGGGCCCGCCGGCCAGCCGGAACCAGGCCACCTGCCGGCCGTCGAGATCGGTGAGCGAGGCCTGGACGGCGCCGCCCCGGCGGGCCGCGACCGGGACTGCGGTCACTCCGTCGTGCTCACTCAGGCCTGATCATTGGGGGGGGCGAGCACCAGGCTGGCGTTGTGGCCGCCGAACCCGAACGAGTTGGACACGACCGGCGCCGCCGCCAGCCGGCGGGGCTCGCCGTGGACGACGTCGATGGCCAACTCGTCCTCGCTGCGCTCGAAGTTGGCGGTGGGCGGGACCAGCCCGGCCCGCATGGCCAGGAAGGACGTGACCGCCTCGACCGCACCGGCGGCCCCGATGAGGTGGCCGGTGGCGCCCTTGATCGACGTGACCGGCGGGCCGTCGTGGCCGAAGACCTTGATCATGGCCTCGGCCTCGGCCGCGTCGTTGAGCGGCGTGGACGTGCCGTGGGCGTTGACGTGGCCGATGTCGGACGGCTCCATCCCCGCGTCGACGAGGGCCAGGCGCATGCACTCGGCCGCCCCCACGCCCCCGGGGGACGGGGCGGTGATGTGGTAGGCGTCGGCATTGCGGCCGTAGCCGGCGACCTCGCCGTAGATGCGGGCGCCGCGGGCCACGGCCCGGTCCCAGCGCTCCAGGACCAGGAAGGCGGCGCCCTCCCCGATGACGAACCCGTCACGGTCGACGTCGAACGGCCGCGACGCCAGCTCGGGCGCCTCGTGGCGGCCGCTGAGCGCCCCCATGCGGGCGAAGGCGGCGATGGCGATGGGCGTGACCGCGGCCTCGCTGCCGCCGGCCAGGACCACGTCGGCCGAGCCCTCCCGGATCAGGCGAGCCCCCTCCCCCACCCCGTGGGAGCCGGCGGCGCAGGCGGTGGCGACGCAGAAGTTGGGGCCCGTCCAGCCCAGCTTCATGCCGATGAGGGCGGCGGTGGCGTTGGCCATCATCATGGGGACGAGCATGGGGCTGACCCGCGCCGCCCCCTTGCTGAACAGGATCTGCTCCTGGGCCTCCTGGGTGATGAGCCCGCCCACGCCGGTGCCGGCCACCACGCCGCAGCGGGCGGGGTCGGCGCCGAGGTCGCCGGCGTCGGCCAGGGCGTCGGCCGCGGCCGCGAAGCCGAGCTGAGCCACCCGGTCGGCCCGCTTGGCCTCCTTGTAGTCGAGGTACGCCAGCGGATCGAAGTCGGCCACCTCGCCCGCGAACTGCACGGGCAGGTCGGAGGGGTCGAAGCGGGTGATGCGGGCCGCGAAGGACCGTCCCGAGAGGAGGTTGGCCCAGAAGGTGTCGAGGTCGCTGCCCGCCGGCGACTTGACGCCCATGCCGACCACCGCGACCCGCGAGCGCGCCTCTCGGGTCATGCCGGGTTGGCGCTCTCGGCCGGCTCGGCCGGCTCGGCGATGCCGATGACGAGGTCGATGGCCTCGCCCACGGTAGTGATCCCGTCGAGCTTGTCCTCGGGGACGGAGATGGAGAAGCGCTCCTCGAGGGCCATCACGACCTCGACCAGGTCGAGGCTGTCGGCGTCGAGGTCGTCCTTGAAGCTGGACGACTCGGAGACGATGGCCGGGTCGACCCCGAGCACGTCGGCGGCCACCTCGGTGAGCTGCTCGAGGACTGTCGCGCGATCCATGTTGTGAGTTCCTCCTGAGAAGTTGGCCAAAAAAGATGTCACAGCAAGCGAATTAGTGGCCCATGCCCATGCCGCCATCGACGGGCACGACGGCGCCGGAGACGTAGCCTGCCGCGTCGGAGCAGAGAAAAGCCACCACGGCCGCCACCTCCTCGGGTGTGCCGAACCGACCCAAGGGTACCTGGCCGGTCATCTGCGCCTTGCGCTCGTCGGTGAGGGCGTCGGTCATGGCGGTGACGATCGGCCCCGGTGCCACCAGGTTGACGGTGATGCCACGGGAGCCGAGCTCGCGGGCGACGGCGCGGGTGAGGCCGATGAGCCCCGCCTTGGCCGCGCCGTAGTTGGCCTGGCCGGGCGAGCCGCTGAGGGCCACGACCGACCCCACCAGCACGATCCGGCCGAAACGGGCCCGCACCATACCGGGGGTGGCCCGGCGCACGACGTGGAAGGCGCCGTCGAGGTTGGTGCGCAGGACCTCCGACCACTGGTCGTCGCCCATGCGCATGAGCAGGCCGTCGCGGTTGATGCCGGCGTTGGAGACGAGGACCTCGACCTTGCCCCACGCCTCCTCGACCTGGGCGAAGGCGGCGTCGACCGACTCGGGCCGGCTCACGTCGACCTGGATCGGCAGCGCCTCGCCCCCCGTGCTCTCGATGGCCTGGCCCGTCTCCGCGCCGGCGGCGGCGTCGGACCCGTAGCCGACCGCCACCCGGTGGCCATCGGCTGCCAGGGCCATCGCCACCGCCCGGCCGATGCCCCGGGACGCGCCCGTTACCAGCGCCACCCGCCCCCCCATCAGCGAGCCGGGCCCCAGCGGACGACGGCGCTGGCCCACGACATCCCCGCCCCGAAGCCGGACAGCAGCACCAGGTCGCCGTCGCGCAGGCGCCCCTCGTCGGCCGCCTCGGCCAGGGCGATGGGCACCGACGCGGCCGAGGTGTTGCCGTAGCGGTCGATGTTGACGAAGACCTTGTCGGCCGGGAACCCGAGGCGGGACGACGCCGCCTCGATGATCCGCAGGTTGGCCTGGTGGGGGATGAAGAGGTCGACGTCGTCGGCGGTCAGGCCGGCCGACGCCATGGCCGTCTCGCACGACTCGACGATGGCCCGCACCGCCCGCCGGTAGACCTCTTTGCCCTCCATCTTCAGCCAGTGGTCGCCGGCGGCGATGCTCTCGATGGTGATCGGCAGGCGACTGCCGCCGCTGCGGATGGCCAGCAGGTGGGCGGTGGACCCGTCGCAGTTGAGGTCCCAGGACAGCAGGTTGGGCTCGGCGCTGGGCACGAGCACCACCGCCCCGGCACCGTCGCCGAAGAGCACGCACGTGCTCCGGTCCTCCATGTCGGTGACCCGGCTGAGGGTCTCGGTGCCGATGACGAGGACCGGCCCGAAATGGCCGGCCGCGACCATGGACGCCCCGACGACCAGGCCGTACACGAACCCGGAGCAGGCCGCGTCGAGATCGAACGCCCCGCAGCGCAGGCCCAGTCCGTCCTGGACGAAGGCGCCGGTGGGCGGGAGGGGCTGCTCCGAGGTGAACGTGGCCACGATGCAGCAGCCGATGTCGGACGGGCACAGGTCGGCCCGCTTGATGGCGGCCGCCCCCGCCTCGATGGCCATGGTGGCGGTGGTCTCCCCCGGACCCGCCCACCGCCGCTCCTTGATGCCGGTGCGCTCGGTGATCCAGGCGTCGCTGGTGTCGACCATCCGGGTCAGTTCTTCGTTGGTGACCCGTCGTTCGGGGACGGACATCCCCCAGCCGGCGACCGCGACTCCGATCCCTGCCGGCCCGGTACCTGCCGGCATCAGTGGGCCATGCGGAGCCACGCCACCGGCTGGCCCTCACGCACCCGCTCTCCCGCCGAGGCCAACAGGCCCATGAGGCGGCCGTGGAAGGGGCTGTGGACCGGCGTGGAGTGGCCGATGCCGTCGACGAAACCGATGACCTGCTGGCGGGCCACGTCGGACCCGTCGGAGGCGGCGTCGCCTGCGTCGGTCAGGACAGAGGCTTCGATGGGGCGGAACTTGCCGGGGGCGGGAGCCAGGATCACCCGTTCGGGGACCATGAGAACTTCGCCGTGTACTGATCCGGCTTCCATCACGCGACCTCCAGGAGAAGGGGGACGTCGCTGGGAGCAGCGACGTTGCGGGTGGTGACACCCGAGAGAGTGCGGCGGGCCAGTCCGGAAAGGACGGCCCCGGGTCCGACTTCGAGAAAGGTTCGGGCACCGAGTGCGGCGAGGGTCTCCAGAGATTCCCTCCAGCGTACCGGTGACACGAGATGTTGGCTCAAGCGCTCGGGCCAACCGTCGGCACCGGCGTGGGCGGCGGCGTCGGTGTTGGCCACCACGGGGGCGGCGGGAGTGCTGAAGGTGGCGTCGGCCAGGTGGTCGAGCAGGTGGGCCGCGGCCGGTGCCATGAGCGGGGTGTGGAAGGCGGCACCCACCTTGAGGGGCATCACCCGCTTCACACCCAGGCTCCGAGCCCGGGCGGAGGCGGCTTCCATGCCTGCAGGAGTACCGCCGATGACGACCTGGCCGGGGGCGTTGTCGTTGGCGACCCACGAGGTGCGACCGGCCGACGTGGCGCCGGCGGAGGCGGCCTCGGCCTGGTCGAGGGTGGCGCCGAGGAGGGCGGCCATGCGCCCGGGGCGGGCGTCGGCCGCGGCCTGGGTGCAGTCGGCCCGCTCCGCGGCCAGCCGGACGCCGTCCTCGAGGGACAGGGCGCCGGAGGCGATGAGGGCGGTGATCTGGCCGAGGGAGTGGCCGGCGAAGGCCACGGGGGCCTCGTCGAGGGCGTCTCGGACGGCTTCCCACGCCATCAGGGAGGTGAGAAGGACCGCCAACTGGGCCTCGCGGGTGCGGGCGAGGACGTCGGCGTCGGCGGTGAGGAGGAGGTGGGCGAGGGGCTGATCGAGGGCGGATTCGGCCCGGGAGACGATGTCCCAGGCGGCCGAGGCGCGCCAGACCTCACCCATACCGGGGACCTGGGTCCCCTGGCCGGGGAAGAGAACAGCAATCGCCATACGGTCCTACGACCTCAAGCTGCCCCAGAGGGTTACATCGCGGGGTGCGGTGGGGGTACGGGGAGTGACAGGCGGGGGATCTACCGGGCGTCGAGGCCGGCCCTGAGCTCGGCCACGAAGTCGGCCGCCCCGTCGGGCCCGCACCCTTCGAGCAAACGGCGCACGAGGGCCGAGCCGACGATCACCCCGTCGCCGTCGGCCGCCGCTTCCGCGGCCTGGGCCGGCGTGGACACGCCGATGCCGATGAGGACGGGCTTGTCGGTGACGGCCTTGAGCCGCTTGGCCATGAGGGTGGCCGACGTGGCCAGGGCCGAACGCTCGCCGGTGACGCCCATGATGCCCACCCCGTAGATCCAGCCCCGGGTGCGCTCGCAGATGGCCACCAACCGGTCGTCGGGGGTGGTGGGGGCGGCCAGGAGGATCGTCTCCACGCCCGCCTCCTCGGCCGCGTCGCCCCAGCCGTCGAGCTCGTCGAGGGGGAGGTCGGGGACGATGGCGCCGGCGATTCCCTGGTCGGCCAGCTGGCGGGCGAAGCGGGTGTGGCCGGCGCGAAAGACCAGGTTGTAGTAGGTCATGACCGCGATCGGGACGCCGCCGGTGTCGATCTTGCCCAAGGCGGTGACGATGGCGGCGGGCGTGATGCCGTCGGCCAGGGCCCGCTGGGAGGCCTCCTGGATGACGGGGCCGTCCATCACCGGGTCGGAGAAGGGGATGCCGACCTCCACCGCGTCGGCGCCGGCGGCGGCCACCGCCTCCACGACCGCCGTCCAATCGTGGCCGAGTCCGCCGGTGACATAGGGGACGAGAAGCTTGCGGCCCTCCGCCCGCCGTTGGCGAAGGAAGGTTTCGATGGTCACAGCTGGTCGCCGACCATGTCCATGACCTGGGCCACGTCCTTGTCACCCCGACCGGAGAGGGTGACGAGGACCGTGGTGCCGGGGGGGAGCTCGTCGGTGCCGGCGGCCCGGATGACCCAGGCCAGGGCGTGGGCCGGCTCGAGGGCGGGGATGATGCCCTCGGTCTCGGCCAGGAGGCGGAAGGCGTCGAGGACCTCGGCGTCGCCGGCGGCCACGTACGTCACCCGGCCGATCGACGAGAGGTGGGCGTGCTCGGGGCCGACGCCGGGGTAGTCGAGGCCGGCGGAGATGGAGTGGGCCTCGAGGACCTGGCCGTGCTCGTCCTGCAGGAGGAACGACTTGCTGCCGTGGACCACGCCGGGTACGCCCCGGCCGATGGCGGCGCCGCCCTCGGGCTCGACCCCGACCAGGCGGGCGGGAGTGTCGACGAAGCCGGCGAAGGTGCCGGCGGCGTTGGATCCGCCGCCCACGCAGGCCACGACCACGTCGGGCTGGGCCCCGTCGAGGATGGGGGGGCACTGCTCGGCCGCCTCCCGGCCCACGATGCGCTGGAACTCCCGCACCATCCACGGGTACGGGTGGGGTCCCATCACCGAGCCCAGGCAGTAGTGGGTGGACTCGACGCTGGCGACCCATTCCCGCAGCGTCTCGTTGATGGCGTCCTTGAGGGTGCGGCTGCCGGAGGAGACGGGGATGACCTCGGCCCCCAGGAGCTTCATGCGGAAGACGTTGAGGGCCTGGCGCTCGACGTCGACCTCGCCCATGTAGACCCGGCACTCGAAGCCGAAGAGGGCGGCGGCGGTGGCGGTGGCCACCCCGTGCTGGCCGGCGCCCGTCTCCGCGATCATCCGCCGCTTGCCCATGCGCTCGGTGAGCAGGGCCTGGCCGATGACGTTGTTGAGCTTGTGGGAGCCGGTGTGGTTGAGGTCCTCCCGCTTGAGGAGGAGACGGATACCCAGGCGCTCGGAGAGGCGGTGGCACTCGGTGACGGGCGTGGGCCGACCGCCGTAGTCGCGGAGGAGGCCCTCATAGCGCTCGTGGAAGGCAGGGTCGGCCCACGCCTCGGTGAAGGCGGTCTCGAGTTCCGCGCACGCCGGCACGAGGGATTCGGGGAGGTAGCGGCCGCCGAAGTCGCCGAAGCGGCCACCCGCGGACGGGTCCCGCATGAGGCCGTCGGTGGTCGGGTCGGTGAGCAAGAGGCCCACGTTACGGCACCCCGTCGGACCGGCCGGAGGGATTCCGGCTACAGGTCGTCCTGGTCGAAGGGGAGCTCTTTCTCGTCGATGGGCTCGTCGGAGTCCTCGGTGGCGGGGTCGGTGTCGTTGGCCGCGTGGGCCGCGGCCCGGGCCGCGACCACGAACGCCCGCAGCTTGCGGGGGTCCTTGCGGCCGGGGGACGCCTCCACGCCGGTGGCCACGTCGACGCCCCACGGGTGGACCTGGGCGATGGCGGCGCCCACGTTGGCCGCGGTGAGGCCCCCCGCCAGCATCAGGCGGATGCCGCTGGGGACTTCGGCCAGGGCCCAGTCGAAGACGTTGCCCGAGCCCGGCTTGGCCGAGTCGACCATGACCACGTCGGCCAGGTAGTCGGCGGCCATGGCCACGTTGGGGTCGCCCGCGGGAAAGGCCTTGATGAGGAACCGGACCCGCTCGCGCACGTGCAGGGCGTGCTCCACCGTCTCCCGGCCGTGGAGCTGGGCCCCGCCCAGGCCGGCCTGGTTGACGATGGCCACCACCCGTTCCGGCGCCTCGTTGCGGAACACCCCGATGGTGAGGATCTCCCGGGGCAGGCGCTTGACGATGTCGGCCACCCGCGTGGGCGACACCATCCGGGGCGACGGGGCGAACACGAACCCGATGGCGTCGGCGCCCATGGCGACGGCGAGGAGGGCGTCCTCCTCACTCGTCGTCCCGCAGATCTTCACGAACACCGAGGTCCGACGCTACCGGTCGGCCCGCGGTGAAGCGGAGATGGTTCTCTCAGCCGTCCAAGCGGTCGTTGTTGTAGTCGTCGTACGCACCCAGGTCGAGCAGGCCGTGGCCGGAGTAGGAGAAGAGGATCACCCGCTCGACGCCCTCCTCCTTGGCCAGGAGGGCCTCGTCGACCGCGGCCCGGATGGCGTGGGCCGTCTCCGGCGCCGGGATCGACCCCTGGGTCCGGGCGAACTGCATCGCCGCCTCGAACACCTTGCCCTGGGGGTAGGCCACCGCCTCGATGCGTCCTGACTGGACGAGGTTGGACACGAGGGGCGAGTCGCCGTGGTAGCGGAGGCCGCCGGCGTGGATGGGCGGGGGCATGAAGTCGTGGCCCAGGGTGTACATCGCCAGCAACGGGGTCATGCCGGCGGTGTCGCCGAAGTCGTAGTCGAACCGGCCCCCGGTGAGCGTGGGGCACGACGACGGCTCCACCGCCACCAGGCGCACACCCTCGTCGGGGACGAAGGGGAACGAGATCCCGCCGAAGTTCGACCCGCCGCCGCACGAGCCGATGACCACGTCGGGCTTCTCCTCGCCGGCCGCGGCCAGCTGCTCCTTGGCCTCCAGGCCGATGACGGTCTGGTGCAGGAGGACGTGGTTGAGCACCGAGCCGAGGGAGTAGTGGGTGTCGGGTCGGCTGGCGGCGTCGGCCACCGCGTCGCTGATAGCGGAGCCGAGGGAGCCGGGTGACGACGGGTCGGCCACCGGCGAGGGCTCCACCTGGCCGCCCCACGTCTCGATCATCACCCGCCGGTACGGCTTCTGCTCGAACGACGAGCGCACCATGTAGACCTTGCACTCCAGGTCGAAGAGGGAGCAGGCGAGGGACAGGGCGCCCCCCCACTGGCCGGCGCCGGTCTCGGTGGCGAGACGGGTGGTGCCGTCCTGCTTGTTGTAGAAGGCCTGGGGGATGGCGGTGTTGGGTTTGTGCGACCCGGCCGGGGAGACCGACTCGTCCTTGTAGTAGATCCGGGCCGGGGTGCCGAGGAAGGCTTCGAGGCGGCGAGCCCGCACGAGGGGGGTCGGCCGCCACATGCGGAGGACGTCGAGGACCTCGCCCGGGATGTCGACCCACGGCTCGGCTGTCACCTCCTGGCCGATGAGGGCCATCGGGAAGAGCGGGGCCAGGTCGTCGGGGCCGATGGGCTGGCGGGTGCCGGGATGCAGGGGGGGCTGCAATGGGGTCGTGAGGTGGGGGGCGACGTTGAACCAGGCGGACGGGATGCGGTCGGGCGGCAGGAGCCAGCGGCTGGCACCGGAAACAGTCGTGTCGGACACGGTCATGACGGTTCACCTCGGAGGATTCGGAGGGCGGCGGCGGGGTCGGGCGCGGTGACCAACTGCTCCCCCACCAGGATGGCGTCGTAGCCGGCCTCGGCCAGGGCGTCGACCTGGTCCGGCGTGTGGATGCCCGACTCGGCGATCTTCATGACTCCGTCGGGGATGAGGGCGGCCAGGCGGGCGGCCCGGGTGGGGTCGACCTCGAACGTGCGCAGGTCACGTTGGTTGACCCCGATGATGGTGGCGCCCGCCTTGAGGGCGATGGCCACCTCGTCGTCGTCGTGGACCTCCAGCACCGCGGCCAGGCCCAGTCCGTCGGCCAGGTTCCGCAGGCGGGCGAGGTCGCCCGGGTTGAGGGCGGCCACGATCAGGAGGACGGCGTCGGCGCCCATGGCCCGGGCGTCGGCCACGTCGCGGCCGTCGACGGTGAAGTCCTTGCGGAGAATGGGCAGGTCGGGGGCGGCGGCGCGGGCCGCGGCCAGGTCGGCGGCCGACCCCCCGAAGAACTCGGCGTCGGTGAGCACGGACAGGGCCGACGCCCCCGCCGACTGGTAGGCCCGGGCCAGGGTGGCCGGGTCGAGGTCGGGGGCCAGGTCGCCCTTCGACGGGGACCGGCGCTTGATCTCGGCGATCACCGCCGGCCGCCCGGTGCGGGTGGCGGCCACCCGCAGCAGGCCCCGGAAGTCACGGGGGTCGGGCGCCTCGAAGGCGGCGGTCATGGTGGCGTCGAGCCACCGCTTGTCGGCCAGGGCGGCCTCTCGGTGGGCGGCGATGATCTGGTCGAGGACGGTGGGCATCCGGTCGATCGTACCGACCGGACCATCCGCGTGACGCCCCATCCGGCCTGGGAAGATCGACGATCGTGCACCGGCTCGACGCGCTGGAGGGTGGTCCGTTCTCGACCATCCTCGCCGACCCCCCGTGGCGGTTCTCCCACCGCACGGGCAAGGTGTCGCCCGAGTACCGCCGTCACGCCCGCTACGGCACCATGCGCACGCCGGCCATCGCCGCCCTTCCGGTGGCCGACGCGGCCGCCCCCGACGCCCACCTCTACCTGTGGGTGCCCAACGCGCTGCTGGGCGACGGGCTGGAGGTCATGCAGGCGTGGGGCTTCACCTACAAGGCCAACCTGGTGTGGCACAAGGTCCTGGCCGACGGGCGCAGCGACCGGCGGGGCGTCGGCTTCTACTTCCGCAACGTCACCGAGTTGGTGCTCTTCGGGGTGCGGGGCAGCCTGCGCACCCTCGCCCCCGGCCGGCGCCAGGTCAACCTCCTCGCCACCCGCAAGCGGGAGCACTCCCGCAAGCCGGAGCAGCTCTACGACCTCGTCGAGGCGTGCAGCCCCGGTCCCTACCTGGAGCTGTTCGCCCGCTACCCCCGCCTCGGGTGGACGGCGTGGGGCGACGAGGTCGCAGGGTTGGATGGGACTGGGCTCACAGAACCCTCACATGAGGCTGCGCGACCATGAGGTGTGGCTGACGCAGGGACGATCGTGGTGGTGGAGGACGACCAGCACATCGCCGATCTGGTCGAGCTCTACCTGCGCCAGGAGGGTTTCCGGGTGGTGCAGGCGGCCGACGGGCCGCGGGGGCTGGAGGCGGTGCGACACCAGCGGCCCCGGATGGTGATCCTCGACGTCGGCCTGCCCCTCGTCGACGGCCTCGAGGTGTGCCGCCGGCTGCGGGCCGACAGCGACGTCCCCATCCTCATGCTCACCGCCCGCGACAGCGAGATCGACCGGGTCCTGGGCCTGGAGATGGGCGCCGACGACTACGTGGCCAAGCCCTTCTCCCCCCGGGAGCTGGTGGCCCGGGTGCGGGCGATCCTCCGCCGGGTCGACGGGGCGGGCGGCGTTCGGGACGCACCCGGCGTCCTCCTGGCGGGCGACGTCGAGGTCGACCTCGGCCGGCGGGAGGCCCGGGTCGACGGGGCCGTCGTCGCCCTCGCCACCCGCGAGTTCGACCTCCTTCGCTACCTGGCCGAGAACGCGGGCCTGGCCCTGTCCCGCCCGCAGATCCTCGACGCGGTGTGGGGACCCGACTGGTACGGCGACGAGCGCACCATCGACGTCCACGTCGGCCAGCTGCGCAAGAAGCTGGGCGCCGGGTTGCCCCTCGCCACCGTGTGGGGCGTCGGCTACCGCCTCGGATGACCCCCGCCACCCGAACTGGTGACGGAAACCGCTGCTATGCGGCGGAACGTGTCACCGGTTCGGAGGGGCGGGCGCGGTGACCAGGCGGTTGGTCGTGACCATCGTGGCGGTGGTGGCGGCGGCGCTGGCGGTGGCCAGCGTCGGGACGGTCGTGATCCTGCGGCTGGAGGCGCGGGCCGAGGTGCGCCGGGAGCTGCGGGAACAGGCCGGACGGCTGGCGTCGCGGGTGGAGACGGTGCAGGCGCCGGGAGCCCTGCCGGCGGTGGCCCGGGCCCTCCGCCTGGAAGGGGCCTCCATCCTCCGGATCGATCCCGACGGCCGGCTGCGGGGCATCCCTCCGGCGGGTGTCACCCTGGCCGACCTCGATCCGGCCCTGCTCCGCGACGGCCGCACCGTCACCGGCGTGGCCCCGGGCGGGATCGCCTTCGCCGCCGCCCCCGCCGAACGGGCCGCCTCCACCGTCGTGGTGGTCCTCAGCCGCCAGGTCAGCACCGGTCGTCCGGTGCTCGGGCCCTGGTTCCTGGTGGCGGTGGTGGCCACCCTCGCCCTGGCCGCGGCGGTGGCCGGCAACCTGGCCCGGCGCCTCACCCGACCCCTGCGGGAGGCGCAGGAGGCCACCCGGCGCATCGCGTCGGGCGACCTCACCGTGCGGGTGCCGGAGGATGAGGGCGACGGGGCTGAGCTGGCCGGCCTGGCCCGGTCGATCAACGCCATGGCCGAGAGCCTGGAGCGCTCCCGGGGCATGGAGCGCCAGTTCCTCCTGTCGGTGTCGCACGACCTGCGGACGCCGCTCACCTCGATCCGGGGCTTCGGCGAGGCCCTGGCCGAGGGGCGGGCGCCCGACCCCGCCCACGCCGGGTCGGTGATCACGGCCGAGGCCGGGCGCCTGGAGCGGCTGGTCGGCGACCTGTTGGAGCTGGCCAAGCTCGACGCCCGCCGCTTCTCCCTCGACATCCGGGCCACCGACGTGGCCGAGGTGGTGTCCGACACCATCGAGGGGTTCCGCCCCGCGGCCGAGCGGGCGGGCGTCACCCTGGAGATCGACCTCGGCCCCCCCGGCGCGGCGGCCGCGGCCGCGGCCGACCCCGACCGCCTGGCCCAGATCGTGGCCAACCTGGTGGAGAACGCCCTCAAGTTCGCTGCCGGCCGCATCTCGGTGGCGGTGGCCGCCGACGGGGTCACCTTCTCCGTCGACGACGACGGCCCCGGCATCGCCCCCGCCGACCTGGCCCGCGTGTTCGAGCCCTTCTACCAGTCGGGTCGGGCCCCGGCCCGTCAGGTGGGATCCGGCCTGGGCCTGGCCATCGTGTCGGAGTTGGTCGCGGCGATGGACGGCGAGGTGCGGGCCGAGCCGGTACCGAGCGGCGGCGGCACGAGGGTGGTGGTGTCGCTCCCCCGGTGGCGGACGGCGGCGCCGGTGCCGTAACGCGCCGGCGCCTTCTAGGGCGTCGTGGTCGCCGGGGCGGCCGGTGGCGGCGGGGCGGCGGTGCAGGGCGGGAGCACCAGGGCCGAGGAGGCGTTGCCGATGATGAGTGACGCCGGGAACGGGCCCGGCGCCAGGCATCGAATCTGCCACGCCACCGCCCCGGTCCCGTCGGACACGAGCAGGGGGCTCGACTCGTTGCTCATCCCCGCGGCCAGGCTGAGCTGGACCCGGACGCCGGGCCGGGGGACGAACGTGGCCTGGCCGTTGGCGTCGACGGTCCCGTTCCCGAAGCGCACGGTGAGCACCGCCGGCAGCCCGACCAGGGGCGGGTTGGGCTCGATGGAGGCGGTGATGGAGTTCGTCCCCAGGCGGACGAGGGTGGTGGTGAGGGTCTTGCTCTCGTCCGCCCCCAGGAAGAACACGTCGGCCACGGTCTGGGCCAGGTCGGGGGGACGGAAGATCGTGACCTTGTAGGAACCGCCGAGGATCGAGTCCACCGACCAGGCGCCGGCCTGGCTCTGCACCTGGACCGTGGCCACCGCCGCCCCCACGAACCGCTCGACCTTCACGATGGCACCGGTGACGGGACCCTCGGGCCCGTTGACGGTGCCGACGATGCGGGCGGTGCCCGGTCCCATCTCCGTCGACAGGGCGGTCGTGTTGGTCCGGGGGGTGCCCCGGGCGACGGTGGTCTCGGGGACGGCCTCGGTGGGCGGCGGGGCGGTGGTGACCTCGATGACGGCAGTGGTCGACGGGGTCGACGTCGGCGACGGGTCCTTGTCCTTGCCGTCGGACCCGCCGCCGCACGACGTGGCCACCAGGGCCGCCACTACCAGGACGACGAGCCGACGCACCGGGCTGCTCAGGGCACGAGGGGAAGGGCCAGGACCCGGGCCGGGGCGGTGCCACCTTCCCAGCGCAGCTCGACCTCCGCCGGCGGCTCCACCGCCCGCCGCACGTAGGCCAGGGCCACCGCCGCCCCCAGCCGCTCCGACCGCGGGGTGACGCTGGTGAGCACGCCCACATCCTTTCCGCCGGCGTGGACGACCGCGCCCACGGGCGGCACCGAGTGGCCGTCGCCCACCACCACGCCCCGTAGCCGGCGGGGGACGTTTCCGCCCCGGGAGTCGATGCGGGCGACCAGTTCCTGGCCGGTGTAGCACCCCTTGGTGAAGCTGGCGGCGCGATCGACGATGCCCGCCTCGGCGGGAATGGTGGACTCGTCGAGCTCCCGGCCCATCACCGGCACCCCGGCCTCGATACGGGCGATCTCGTACGCCTCCACCGAACAGGCCCGCACGCCGGCGGGCGGCTCCACGTCGCCGACCGGACCGATGAGGTCGACACCGGGCCACCCGGGCCAGTCGGCCGGCACACCGTCGGGCGCGGCCTCGTGCGCACCGGGGCCCCGCACGGCCAGGCAGCGCCAGCCCTCGAGGACCTCGATCTCGGCCTTCACCCGCAGCTTGAAGCGGTTGAGCCGCTCGACCACAGCCGGGGCCCATCCGCCGTCGGTGTCGAGGATGTACTCCTCGTCGCCCGACCGGGTCAGGCGCAGGAAGGCCACCACCTTGCCCTGGGGCTGTAGCAGGAACGACCACGCCGACGTGCCGACGGGCACGTCGACCTGCTGCGAAAGCTGCCCCTGAAGGAACTTCATGGCGTCTGGTCCCGCCACCCGGACGAAGTCGCGGGGAAGCTCGACCACACCGACGCCGTCGCGCAGGGCGGCGTAGTCCTCGGCCAAGTCGGCCGGGTCGAGCGGTCGGGGCGCCGACTGGACGCTGGCGACGACGGATATGGAGGGCGTGTCAGGCACCGGCTGCCACCTGTCTCGAGACCCGCATCCGGCGGGCGGCGGGGACGGCCGCCAGCAGGGCGGCCGCCTTGTTGTGGCACTCGTCGTCCTCGGCCGCGGGGTCGCTGTCGGCCACGATGCCCGCCCCCGCCTGCACCGACGCCCGCCCGTCGGCCCCCACGAACATGGTCCGGATGGAGATGGCGGTGTCGAGGTTGCCGGAGAAGTCGAGGTAGCCGACGACGCCGGCGTAGGGGCCCCGCTTGGTGGGCTCCAGGGCGTCGATGATCTCCATGGCCCGCACCTTGGGCGCGCCCGAGACCGTGCCCGCGGGCAGGGTGGCCCGCAGCACGTCGATCGGCCCCTTGCCCGGCGCCAGCGTGCCCGACACCTGCGACGTGAGGTGCATGACGTGGGAATAGCGCTCCAACGTCATCAGCTCGTCGACCTTCTCCGTGCCGAAGGAGACCACCCGGCCCACGTCGTTGCGGGCCAGGTCGACCAGCATGATGTGCTCGGCCACCTCCTTGGGGTGCTCCCGCAGCTCGCCCCCCAGACGGCGGTCCTCCTCCGGCGTGGCCCCCCGTTTGCGGGTGCCGGCGATGGGCCGGGACACGACCAGGCCGTCGCGCAGCTGCACCATGGGCTCGGGCGACGAGCCGACCACGGTGATCGACGGGTGGCGCAGGAAGTACATGTAGGGGCTGGGGTTGACCTGGCGCAGGACCCGGTAGACGTCGAAGGGGTCGGCGTCGAGGTCGAGGTCGAAGCGTTGAGAGAGGACGACCTGGAAGATGTCGCCGGCCAGGATGTGCTCCTTGGCCACCGCCACCGCGTCGGTGTAGGCCCGCCGGCCGACGACCGAGCGCACCTCGGGCAACGGGTCGGACGGGTCGGGCGGGGTGGCCGGCGTGTACGGCAGGGGCCGGCCGAGGTCGTCGGCCATGAGCTGGAGGCGGACCTGGGCCTCGTCGTACAGCCTGTCCAAGTCGGCAAAATCGAGGGCCGCCGCCACACTTTCTCTTGGCAGGCGGACGTTCTCGATGAGCACCACCCGCTGGCGCCAGTGGTCGAAGGCGGCCACGTGGCCGATGACCGACAGGACGGCGTCGGGATGGCCGAGGTCGTCGGGCGGCGGCGACGGGAGGCGCTCGACCTCCCGCACCACGTCGTAGCCCAGGTAGCCGACCACGCCGCCGTGCAGGGGGGGCAGGTCGGGCAGCACCGGCGAGCGGTAGACGGCGAGGAGGCCCTCCACCGCGGCCAGGACGCCCCGGTCGAGGGGGACGCCCGCCGGCACGGCCCCGTCGGCCTCGATGCGGCCGTTGCGGGCCACCAGGGTGAGCGACGGGTCCCGCCCCACGAACGAGAACCGGCCCCACGTGTCGCCGTGCTCCACCGACTCGAGCAGGAAGCTGGGGGCGGCGTCAGGACCGTCGCCGGCCAGCTTGAGGTAGGCCGCCACCGGCGTCTCCAGGTCGGACACCAGCTCCCGCCACACGGGGACGACCGTGTGCCCGGCGGCGAGGGCGCGGAAGTCGTCCCGGCTGAGATCCACTACTCGGGGGCCGCGTCGCCGAAGCGACGGTAGAAGCAGGTGCGCTCGCCGGTGTGGCAGGCCCCCCGCCCCTCCTGCTCCACCACCAGCAGCAGGGTGTCGCCGTCGCAGTCGTAGTACGCCTGGCGGACGAACTGGCGGTCGCCCGACGTCTCCCCCTTGCACCAGTACTCCTGGCGGGACCGGCTCCAGAACCAGGTGCGGCCCGTCTCCAGCGTGCGCCGGAGGGACTCCTCGTTCATCCAGGCCAGCATGAGGACGGCGCCGGTGCCCTCCTCCTGCACGATGGCCGGCACCAGGCCCTCGGCGTTGAAGGAGACAGCGGCGAGGTCGGCGTCGACGAACGTGACGGGAGTGGCGGCAGGCCCAACGACACTTGACACGGGGCCATCGTACCGGCGGTCCGCGTTGGATTTTCCAGGCCTGCACGACATCTCCATTTCCCGCGCAGGACTCCGCCACATCCCGTCCGTATCCTTCGGTGAGTGCAACAGCGGACGGTGGTGGTCATCGAGGACGAGGCTTCCATCGCGTCGGCGGTGGCGGCCCGGCTGCGGAGCGAGGGCTTCCGGGTGGAGGTGGCGGGCGACGGCCCGTCGGGCGTGGCCCTGTGCGCGGAGCTGCGCCCCGACCTGGTCGTCCTCGACCTCATGCTCCCCGGCCTCGACGGGTTGGAGGTGTGCCGGCAGGTGCAGCGGGACCGCCCGGTGCCGGTGGTGATGCTGACGGCGAGGGACTCGGAGACCGACATCCTGGTGGGGCTGGCGGTGGGCGCCGACGACTACGTCACCAAGCCGTTCTCCCCCCGGGAGCTGGTGGCCCGGGTCCACAGCGTGCTGCGGCGGGCGGAGCGGGCGCTCGTCTACCCCGGCACCATGCTCCGGGTCGGCGACCTGGAGATCGACCCCGCCTCCCGCCGGGTGCGCAAGGGCGCCGACGAGATCCACCTCACGCCCACCGAATTCGACCTGCTGGTGTGGATGGCGTCGCACCGGGGCACGGTCCACACCCGCGACCAGCTGCTGGCCCAGGTGTGGGGCTACCGCGACGGCTCCGGCGCCCGCACCGTCGACTCCCACGTCCGCGCCCTGCGGCGCAAGCTCGGGCCCGACGTCGTCCGCACCGTGCACGGGGTCGGGTACGGCTTGGAGGACCGCGTCTCATGAGGGTCCCGCCCCGGCCGCTCGACCCCTTGAAGTCGATCAAGATGAAGCTGGGGGCGGTGATCGTGGCCTCGGTGGGGGTCACGGTGCTGGTCGTGTCCCTGGGCCGGGGGGCGGGGATGTCGGCGGTGGCCAGTGCCCTCCTGGCCGGCGCGTTGGCGCTCGGGCTGGTCCAGATCCTGGCCCGGGGGATGACGTCGCCCCTGCGGGAGATGGCCTCCGCCACCCGGGCCATGGCCAGAGGCGACTACGAGCGGCGGGTGACGGCCACGTCGCGGGACGAGGTGGGCGAGCTGGCCCGGGCCTTCAATGCCATGGCGGTGCAGCTGGCCGAGGTCGACCGGGTGCGGCGGGACCTGGTGGCCAACGTCTCCCACGAGCTGCGCACACCCATCACCGCCCTGCGGGCCAACCTGGAGAACCTGGTCGACGGGGTCGAGCAGCCCGACGCCGAGACCCTGCGCACCATGCTCCGCCAGACCGAGCGGCTGGGCGCGCTGGTGGCCCAGCTCCTCGACCTGTCCCGCCTGGAGTCGGGGGCGGTGCCCCTGCAGCGGCGCACGTTCGCAGTGGAGGCGGTGCTGGAGGACGCGGCCAGCGAGTCCCGGCTGCACGCCCCGGGCGTCGACGTGTCGGTGCTGGTCGAGTCGCCCGAGCCGCTGGCCGACGGCGACCCGGCCCGGGTCCACCAGGTGGTGGCCAACCTCCTCGACAACGCCGTCCGCTACTCGCCCCCCGGCGGGACGGTGGAGCTGCGGGCCCGCCGGGGCAAGGGCATCGTCACCATCGAGGTCCGCGACCACGGGCCCGGGATCAGCGAGGAGGACTCCACCCGGGTCTTCGAGCGCTTCTACCGGGCCGACCCGTCCCGCACGTCGGGCCACGGCGGGGCCGGACTGGGCCTGGCCATCGCCCGTTGGATCGTCGACCTCCACGGCGGCGAGATCCGGGCCGAACAGGCCCAACCCACCGGCTGCCGCATGGTGGTCGTCCTCCCCGCGGGCCGCACTTGAGAAAGGACCGCTCGTGAACGCGCTGGAGGACCTGCAGAGCACCCTGGCCGTGCGCCGGCCGGCCGACGGGGCCACGCTGGCCGCGGTGGCGGCGGCCGCGGTGCTGACCGACGTGGCCCTGCGCTCCGGGCCCGACGGTCTGGCCGGAGCCGCCCTGGTGGCCGTGGTGGGCGGCGGCCTGCTGCTCAGCGGCCGGGTGACCAACCCCCAGGCCCGGGCCCTGGCCGGGGTCGCGGTGCTCTTCGGTGGGTTCCTGGCCGCCCGCACCAGCCCGTGGCTGCTCCCCCTCGACGTGATGGCCATCGGCGGGCTGCTGGTGCTGGCCGCGTCGTTCGCGTCGGGGGGCAGCGTCCTCGACCTCACGATCCCCGCGGCCGTGACCCGGGCCTGCATCGCCGTCGCCCACGGGTTGGCCGCGCCCGCCTTCCTGCTGGCCGGCCGCGGCGGCCGGGTCACGTCCCGCCGGACGGCGGCCACGGCCCGGGGACTGGTGCTGGCGGTCCCGATCCTCGTGGTGCTGGGTGTGCTGCTGGCCTCGGCCGACGCCGTCTTCGCCGGCTTCTTCAACGGCTGGAACCTGCTCACCCCGATCCAGCATGGGGTCCTGCTGGTCATCGGGGCGTGGGGGATGGCGGGGCTGCTGCGGCTGGCGGCGGCGGCCCCGGCGCCGTCGTTGGGCTCGATCACGTACCGCCTCGGGCGGACGGAGGCCACCATCGTCCTCGGCTCGGTGGTCGCCCTGTTCGCCGCCTTCGCCGTGGCCCAGGTGGTGGCCGCCTCCGAGGGCGGCCGCCACGTCCTCGAGACGGCCGGGCTGACCTACGCCGAGTACGCCCGCACCGGTTTCTTCCAGCTGCTGGCGGTGACCGCCATCACCCTGGCCGTGCTGCTGGGCCTCCGGGCCGCGACCGACCTGTCGGACCCCTCCGACCGGCGCCGGTTCATGATCCTGGCCGAGGCCGCGGTGTCGTTGACCCTGGTGATCGTGGTGGTGGCCGTCGCCCGCCTCGGCCTCTACGAGGACGCCTTCGGCCTGACCATGCTGCGCCTGTACAGCAAGGTCTTCGCCGTCTGGATCGGGGTCGTCTTCGTCCTCCTGGCCATCGACCTGGCCGGCCCGGGCCGCCGCCGGGCGTGGCTGCCGTCGACCGCGGTGGCCATCGGCCTGGTCTTTCTCTACGCCCTCAACCTGGCCAACCCGGAGGCGACGGTGGTCCGCCACAACGTGGCCTTCGCCGAGCGCAGCGGCCGTTTCGACACCGACTACCTCGCCGAGCTGTCCGACGACGCCGTCCCCGCCCTGGTCGACGCCCTCCCCCGGCTCGACCCCGCCGCCCGCGAGGTCGTGCTGGCCCAGCTCTGCACCATGGGCTCCGCCGGCCAGGCCCCCCGTGGCTGGTGGTCGTTCAACGGGGCCCGGGACGCCGCCGTCGAGGCCCGCACGTCGGTGTGCGTGGGCCGGCCGCCCCGTTGAGGCGGCCTGGTTGAGGCCGCCTCCTTGAGCGCCTCTACTTGATGCCGGTCGTGAGGTGGACGTAGGCGGGGCCGAGGACGACGATGAACACCACCGGGAGGATGCAGAACACGAGCGGGAAGATGACCTTCACCGGCAGCTTCATGGCCCGCTCCTCGGCCCGGAACCGCCGCTTCTCCCGCTGTTCGACGGCCTGCGACCGCAGCACCCGGGAGATGGGCACGCCGAAGGTGTCGGCCTGCAGGACGGCGTGCACGAACTGACGGAGCTCGGCTACGTCGGTCCGTTCCAGGAGCTGGCCCAGGGCGTCGGGGCGGGGGACGCCGATGCGCAGGTCCTGAAGCAGGCGGGTCAGCTCCATGGACAGGGGGCCGTGTCCGGTTCGCGAGATGCGGGCCAGGGCGGCGTCGAAGCCGAGCCCCGACTCCACGCAGATGGTCAGCTGGTCGAGCATGTCGGGTAGCTCGTTGCCGATCGTCAGCTGCCGGGTCCGGGCCCGCCGGGCGAGGATGGTGTCGGGTCCCAGATACCCGAACACGCCGCCGCTGAGGGCGACGACGAGGTCCATGCTCGACCCGCTGCCTGACGCCCAGAGCAGCCCTCCGCCGAGCAGGCCCCCACCGAGCCCCAACTTCCACATGAGCACCCGCTCCACCGACCACGAGACTCCCGCCAGCTCGATGCGATGCTCGATGGAGGTAAGCATCCCCCCCGGGGTCAGCCGGCGGGCGGAACCGGCCAGGACGCCGAGGAGCGGCTGCAGCAGGCGGGTGATCGGCGACCCGGCCGGTTCCAGGCCACGGACGTCGTCCGGAGCCAACCCGGCGGTGAGGTTGCGGCTGGCCCCCCGCCCCGGCACCCGGTCGGCGACCAGGACGTACCAGAGGATCGGGACCGAGAGGGTGACGGACAGGGCCGCGGCCCACACGGAGAGGGGAACCGACATCAGAAGATCGGCTTCACGATGCGCCGCAGCCACAGTCCGCCCGCCACCAGCAGGACCGCGGCCACCACCAGCAGCTTGTGGCCGGTGCCCGAGGCGAACAGCGGGCTGAGGTAGGCGGGGTTGGTCACGAACATCACCAGGGCCAGGCCGAAGGGCAGGAGCATCAGCACCCAGGCCGACATGCGGCCCTCGGCGCTGAGGGCCGAGACCTGGCGGCGGATGCGGGTGCGGTCCCGGATGGTCGAGGCCACCGTGTCGAGCACCTCGGCCAGGTCGCCACCGACGTCGCGTTGGATCTCGACCGCCTGGACGACCCACCGGAAGTCCTCGCCGCCGACCCGGTCGCCCACCCCGTTGAGCCCCTCCACCAGGTCGCGGCCCAGCCTGGTCTCGATGGTGAGGCGGCGGAACTCCTCGGCGGTGGGTGATTCCGCTTCCTGGCCGACGGTCTGGATCCCCTGGGCCAGCCCGTGCCCGGCCCGCAGGGTGCCGGACAGGATCTGAAGGGTGTCGGGCATCTGGTCGGAGAACCTCCGCTGGCGGCGCCCGGTCAAGATACTGAGGACCACCCGGGCGAGGAGCGGGACCGCCAGTCCCAGCACCAGGCCGACGAAGGGCGAGAACAGCAGCCCGCCGCCGACCAGTCCCACGGCGGTCCCCGCCGCCACTCCCGCCAGCAGCGCACCAGGACGGAGGTCGACACCGGCCGCGTCCAGCGCGCTGGTGAGCGACGCCGCCCGCCCCTTGCCCCGCAGCAGGCTGTCGCCTACCGCTTCCGCCCGACCGGCGACGGCGGCGGCCAGGCCCCGGCCCCGCTGGCGGGGGGCGAGCCCGACCGCCCGCGGCGCCCAGTCGAGCACCGTCTCCACGAGGAGGAAGAGCAGGGCGACCCCGCACAGCGCCGCGCCCACCAGCGGTGCCCAGTCGCCGAGCGGCGAGGACGGGTTCATCGGGCCCGCAGGGACCGGACAGGGTCGGCCGCACCCAGCAGCCGGGCCGGGATGGCCAGGCCCTGGGCCTTGAGGCGGTCGGCGAAGGCGGGCCGGATACCGGTGGGGACGAGGGAGGCGTGCAGCAGTCCGTCGTCGCCGAGGTCGGCACCGTGCTCGAGCACGAAGATGTCCTGGAGGGTGATGACGCCGCCCTCCATCCCCGTCACCTCCGTGAGGTGGGTGACCCGGCGGGTGCCGTCGCGCAGCCGGCTGAGGTGGACGATGAGGTGGATGGCGGACGCGATCTGCTCCCGGATGGCCCGGGAGGGCAGCTCGATGCCGGCCATCAGCACCATGGTCTCCAGCCGGGCCACCGCGTCCCGGGGGGTGTTGGCGTGCAGGGTCGACATCGACCCCTCGTGGCCGGTGTTCATGGCCTGGAGCATGTCGAGAGCCTCGCCGCCCCGGACCTCCCCCACGATGATCCGGTCGGGACGCATCCGCAGCGAGTTGCGGACCAGGTCGCGGATGGTCACCTCGCCCCGGTCCTCGATGTTGGGGGGCCGGCTCTCCAGGCGGACGAGGTGGTCCTGGACGAGCTGCAGCTCGGCCGAGTCCTCGATGGTGACGATGCGCTCGGACTCCGGGATGAACGAGGAGAGGATGTTGAGGAGGGTGGTCTTGCCCGTGCCCGTGCCGCCCGTCACCAGCATGTTGAGCTTGCCCAGCACGCACAGGCTGACCAACTCGGCCAGGCGGGGCGTGAGGGTGCGCAGCCGGATCATGTCGTCGACCGTGAGCGGGATCTTGGCGAACTTGCGGATGGTGAGGGTGGGACCGTCGAGGGCGAGGGGCGGGAGGACGGCGTTGACCCGGGAGCCGTCGGGCAGGCGGGCGTCGACCATGGGCGACGACTCGTCGACGCGGCGGCCGACCTGGCCCACGATGCGCTCGATGACCCGTCGCAGGTGGTCCTCCATGAGGAATCGGGAGTCGGTGGCGAAGAGCCGTCCCTTCCGCTCGACGTAGATGGGCCGGGTGCCGGTGACCATGATCTCGGTCACGTCGGGGTCGGCCAGGAACGCCTCGAGCGGCCCGTAGCCGAGGACGTCCTCGGTGATCTCCTCCAGGAGGAGCTGGCGCTCGGCGCCCGACAGCGGGGCCCGGTCGGCCGCCAGCACCGAGCCCAGCTCGTCGACCACCAGGCGGTGCAGCTGCTCCTCGGTGATCTCGGCCCGGAACATCCGGGCGCCCAGACGGAGGAAGAGCGCCTCCTGGGCCCGCTGCTTGATGGCGATGTACGGATCGGTGCCCGCGCCGCCGGGGCCAGGGGTGCCGCCGCCGGCGGGGGCGGCGGCGACGGGGCGGGGCCGGGCCACCGGCTTCACCGGCGGCCGGCCGTCGACCGCGGTGTCGGCGGGCTCGGGCGGGTCGGACCGGTCGGCCGGCACCGCCGCTGCCGCCTGCTTCAGGCGCTGGTTGAGCTTCATCGGCCTTCCTTCCGGGAGAACCGCCGGGAGGTCGCGGCCGGTGCCGGCTCCTCGACGAAGCGGGCGGCCAGGCCGGCGAGGGCCCGGGCGGGGGCGGAACGCGGATCCGACTGCACGATCGGCTCCCCCTGGTTGATCGAGATCTGCACCGAGCGGGAGGTCGGCACCGACGCCTCCACCGGGAGGCCGATGGTGGCCTCGACGTCGCCCGCGGTCAGGCCCACCTTGTCGTCGGACCGGTTGAGGACCAGGTGACGGCGGGGCCGGGTCATCCCCAGCAGGTCGATGGCGTCGAGCGCCTTGCGCATGCCGCGGACGCTGGGCACATCGGTCACGCACACGAGCACCAGGTCGTCGGAGCGCTCGATGGCGGCCAGGGTGTACTCGTCCAGGCCGGCGCCGGTGTCGACGACCACGTAGGAGAACTCGCCGGCCACGATGTCGACGATGTGCCCGGCGGTGGCGGCCGTCACCTCGTCGGCCTCGGCCGGGAAATGGGGCGCGACCAGGGCGTACAGGCCGGACGGGTGCGGCTCCAGGAACACCTTGATGGCGGTGCTGTCCAACTTGCCCTCGGCCCGGGCGGCGTCGGCCATCGTCGACTGGGGGCCGAGGCCGAGGGCGCTGGCCACGTCGCCGAACTGCAGGTCGAGGTCGACGATCGCCACCCGGCCCGGGGCCAGGGCGGCCAGTTGGGTAGCGAGGTTGGTCGCCACCGTGGTCTTGCCCGCGCCGCCCTTGGGCGCCATCACCGTGATGACCCGGGCCCGGGGCGCCCGCTCCTGGTGCGCCTGCACCGCGCTGGCGGTGCCGGCGTGGCGCCGAGCGGCGGCCGAGCCGGCCCGGGTGAGGGCCTGGCCGACCTCGACGTCGTCGGCCCCGGGGGTGATGATCTCCCGGACGCCGGCCCGGAGGGCCTGCTCCCACACCTTCGGCGCGGGCTTGACCACCAGCACCACGCACACCTCGGGGAAGAGACGGTCGAGCGCCTCGGCGAGGGCCACGGCCACGGGTGCGGTCACCCCCGGGCCGATGACGGCCACCTCCGGATGGTGGCGGCCGACCTCCCGCGCCACCGATTCCGCCGGCAGCCGGGACAGGCGTTCGTCCCACCAGCGCTCGGCGTCGAGCTCGCCGTCGAAGGCCCGCTTGACCTGGTCCTCGAAGTCGGTGTCGGGCGTGACCAGCAGGGTCCCGCTCACAGGTCCATCTCCGCCCTGGTCTGCACTTGCGTGCCCCCCTCGTTGGAGTTGGTGGGCTGGTTTGCCAGCCAGAGGCTGCCGTGCTCGGCCGCGAACACGACCCGCTCCACCGACGGAGCGTCGAGGGCCAGGGTCACGAGCAGGTTCCCGACGGGCCCGGCCGCCTCTGGCGCACCGGTTATCGGCTCGCCCCCCTCGGTGCGCACCCCGGTGACCGGCACCTTCTGCAGGAACAGGTGGGTGGTGGTGGGGTCGTCGAACGACACCAGGACAGCGACGCTGTCACCCGGCCTCACCTTGCCGCCGGCCGCCTGCACCGTGCCGAGCATCACGGTCACCTCCAGCGAATTCGGCGGTACGACGACCTTCCCGGCTTCGGCCGCAGTGGCGAACCGACCCTGCACCAGTTGCTCGCCGGGGAGCAGGTCGATGTCCGTCACCAGGCCCCCCACCAGGCCGAGGTCGGCGATGGCCCCTTCGGCCGCCACCTTGACCGGCACCAACTCGGTTCTCACCCGACCACCGAGCTCGGCGGACGGCGTCCCCTGGGGGATGGCCTCGGTGACGACGAGGACGCCGACCCGGGCCTCGCCGCCGGTGGCCCGCTGCTCGGCGCCGCGGACGTAGGACGTGAGCAGGATGGTGCCCACGCCGGCCAGCACCAGCGAGGCGACGATGCCGATGAGCTTCTGTCGTTTGATCATGGTCGCAGCTCCTAGCTGACGAGAGTGACGCCGGCCGCGCCGGTCGTGGTGTAGCGGACGACGGTGCCGGCGACGCACGAGGCGGGCGAGGGGCACGGGGGGGTGGGGCTGGGGTCGCCGGGGAAGCGCCACCCGGTGAGGCGCAGGACCAGGAATCCGACGATGTGATAGTCGGCCTGGCTGGCCTTCCCGGTGACGGTGTCGAAGACGGGGAAGGTCACATCGGTGTTGATCCGCGAGTCCAGACAGGTCTTGGGGCCGGACTTTCCCGGGTCGCCGCCGGCCGACATGCCGACGGTGTAGGTGTCCGGGCAGGCGGCGTCGAGCCAGCCGAAGTTGCCGGCCGGATACTTGGCGAGGCAGGTTCCGGTGGGCTTGGTGAACAGGATCACCGCGGAGGTCCCGACCACCAGTTGCTCGGCCTCGCAGTCGGAGACGGCGATAGGGACGGCGACGGCCGTGGACGGGGCCGCCTCGGTCCACGACGCGTTGGCCGTGGCCCGCAGGGTCCTGCCCTTCTGGCCGGTGACCACCTGGCCGAAGAAGTAGGGCAGGACGTTCCCGCCCCCGCCCTGGGTGCTCGTCGTCACCCGTACCTGCTTGGTCGCGAGGTTGGTCGTGACCGCGTCGACCTTGCTGTCGCCGTCGCGGGAGTTGAGGTCGGCCAGGCTCTCGGCCAGGGTGGCGTTGCAGGTGCCGAGGGCGCAGCTCCGGGCCACGGCCAATGCGCCGGCGTCGGCCCCGTTCTGCAGTTGGCGGCGCTCGTCGAGGAGGGAGCCCACATCGATCACCAGGGCCGCCATGGCCACCAGGGTGACCGTGAGGAACACGACGAGGATGAGGATCGCGCCCTCGTCGTCGGGGCGGGTGACGGTCACCCGCCGCACCGCATGACCCCCTTGGCGGTGAGGGTCCAGGTGCCGCTGCGCAGGAACGGGATCGAGTACTGGAAGGCATAGGTGGCCGTCACCGAGGCATTGCTGGTCGGCAAGGGGTTGACCGGGCAGGTGGCCGGGCTGGCGGTGACGATGATCTTGCTGGGGGTGAGACCGGGCGCGGCGGCCTTGGTCGCGGCCGTCGCCGCGGCCAGGTCACCGCCCAGAGCCGAAGCCCGGGCGCCCTCCCGCACAGCCGAGGTCAACTCGATGCGGGCGTTGTAGGCCCGCCCGAACTCGATGATCCCGAAGACGAAAAGGACCAGCACAGGCAGGACGAGAGCGAACTCCACCACTGCCGCCCCTCGGTCGTCCCGTCGTCGCACCACGGTGCTTCCCTTCTGCACCGGGTGGCCTTCGACGAAGGCCGGACCTAGCTCTGCGAACATCATCGTCCTATCGGCGGTCCAGCTGTAGGACAAAAGGCGTGGGGCGAGCCCGTACGGCGCGCTGTATGCTCCGGGAGCAGAGTCCCCAGACAATTCTTGAAGTAACCCAAACTTCACATGCACAATTCTTCGACAACAATGCTTGTGACGTGCTCGAATGGACACTCTGGCGCAGGTTGATGCCCGGCCCCGGTTCGGGGGCACCGACCCGGAACATTTCTTCAGTACCGCCGTTCTGATGCCGAGTTATAGAAGAGAGAACCCACCGGCCCTCGGTGTGTTTCTTGCCGATGCGCCCTTCAAGGAGGAGCACAGCCATGAAGACCGTCCTGGTCGTCGATGACGACGACGCCCTGCGGGAACTGATCCTCTGGAAGCTGACCAAGGGCGGCTACGCCACCCTGTCGGCGGCCGACGGCGCAGCCGGTCTGGCCGCGGCGACATCGGCGGCCGCCGCCGGAAACGCCCCCGACCTCATCCTCGTCGACTGGATGATGCCCAGGATGACCGGGATCGAGCTGTGCCAGGCGCTGCGGGACAACCCGCTCACCTGCCCCGTCCCGATCATTTTGCTCACCGCCAACCGCCAGGACGCCGAGGTCGAGCGGGGCTTCGAGGTCGGCGTCGACGACTACATCCTGAAGCCGTTCAACCCGAAGGAGCTTCTCGGCCGGGTACGGGCGGTGCTGGCCCGGGCCGAGGCACGGGCGTGAACGTCCTCCGGGCGCGGACCCGGGCCCGGGCCGAGGCGGAGGTCCGACCGATTCTCTTCGACGCCCTCGACGGTGACTTCATCGACCCCCAGCTGCTCGAGGGGCTCACTCCTTCCCGCCGACGGGCGCTCGACGCCCTCGCCCGCGACCTGCTGCCCAACGTGCGGGGCCCGGACAAGGACCTGCTCGTCGGCCTGCTCGATGGTGCGGGTGGCGCGGTGGAGACCGCCCGTCGCCAAAGCCGGAGCTCGCGGGCCTCGGTTCGTCTCCGGGCGGGCGGCTTCCTGGCCGACACCGGCTCCGGCGCCGCCATCCACGACCTGCTCGCGCTCCTGCACGACCCCAACCCCTCCGTCCGCTGGTCGGCGGCCCGGGGTCTGGGCCGGCTGGGCGACCCGAACGCCCTCTCGCCCCTTCTGGCCTCACTGGAAGGGCCGCGACCCATTCCCGTCGACGTCGTCGCCGACGCCATCTTCGAGATCCGCACCTGCCCGATATCGGTCCTGCGCCAGGGGCTGAAGAGCCGGTCGGTCGCCACCCGGGCCGTCACCGTCGAGCTCCTGGGCCGCTTTCAGGCCCTGGCTGCGGCCGATGACGTGCTCGCCCTCCTCCAGGAGGATCCCTCGGTGGAGGTGCGGGCCCGGGCCGCCCGCTGCCTGGGCCGCATGGGGACGCCCCGCACCGTGGGCCCCCTGCTCGCCTGCCTCGACGAAGGCCCCGTCGCCATGCGGGTCCAGGCCATCTGGGCCTTGGGCGAGATCGGCGCCGACGAAACCGTGCCCGCGTTGCGGACGATCCTGTTGGCGGGGGCCCACCAGATGGCGGAGGCGGCTGCCCTCGCGCTGCTGGCCAGTGGCGCCTTCGGTGTCCAGGTGCTGACCCAGATCGCGTGCGACGGGGGACCGTCGGCCGGCCTCGCCCTGGACGCCCTGGAGTCCTCCGCCGACGAACCGGCCCTGCCCTAAGGACCTGCTCCTAACCGGCGTCAGCCGGCGGTGGGCGCCGCCAGGCGCGAGGTCAGGATGGTGCGGAAGGCCAGGAACTCGGCCTCCATCCCGTCGACCAGGGCGTCCGCCGATGCGCCGTCAGTCCGGCCGCAGACGTCCTCCAGGCTGGCCGCCAGTCGGCCCAGGCGGGTGGCGCCGAACGCACCTGCGGTGCCCCGCAGGGTGTGGGCCATCTTCCCGACGTCGGCGACGCGGGCCTCGGACAGGGCGCGACGCACATCGGCCAGGGCCGTGGGGACGCCGACCAGGAACATGTCGCAGGCCGTGATCAGGCCGTCGGGCGTGCCGTCGTCGAGGAGGACGAACAGCTCGGACAGGATCTCCTCGTCCACATCGGGCTCGGGGACATCGGGCTCGTTCTCGTCCGGGTGCGGTTCCGTCGGGTCACCTCTCATGCGTCGGGTTGGGTCGCCACCGCTACCAGCGCGGGAGTCGGATCGGGACCCTCGGGAGCCCAGCGGGCCATGACGGCCGCCAGCGCCTTCAGTCTGACCGGCTTGGAGAGGTAGTCGTCCATCCCCGCTTCCAGGCACCTGGCCAGGTCGGACTTCATGGCCGAGGCGGTGACGGCCAGGATGGGGGTTCTGCTCGACTCCCCGTGGAGGCTCCGGATCTGCGCCGTCGCCTCGTAGCCGTCCATCACCGGCATCTGGCAGTCCATGAGGATCGCCCGGTACCGGGTCGTGGTCGCCGCCATCACCGCTTCCGCTCCGTCGCCCACGATGTCGACCGTGTAGCCGAGGTTCACGAGCATGGCCGAGGCCACCCGCTGGTTGACGAGGTTGTCCTCGGCCAGCAGGACACGACCGGATGAGCCGGCGGGCGCCGTTCGGACCCAGGCGGTGGCCGCCTCGGCCGCGGGGTCGGTGACGTCGGGCGGTGTGACCAGCAGCGTCGCCAGGCAATCGTGGAGTTGGGACTGGCGGACGGGCTTGGTCAGGTAGGTGGTGATTCCCGCCTCCCGGGCCCGCTCCGCCTCCCCCACCCGGCCCGACGAGGTCAGCAAGACGAGCTTCATGGGCGGATGGGTCGTGTCGCCGGTGATGGCTCGGCCCAGCGCGATCCCGTCGATTTCGGGCATGTTCAGGTCGAGGAGGGCGGCGTCGAAGGGATCGCCCGCCACGGTGGCGGCGGCGATCACCCGGCGGGCGGCGACCGCCCCGTCGGCGGCGTCGGAACGCACCCCCCAGGACTGCAGGAAGTGGGTCAGGATGTCGCGGTTGGTGGCGTTGTCGTCGACGATGAGGATGCGTAGGCCAGGGAGGCTGGGTCGGGGCGCAGGCGCCGCCACCGGTCCACCCCGCTGGAGGGGGACGGTGAACCAGAAGGTGCTGCCGGAGCCCACCGTGCTGGTCACCCCGATCTTCCCGCCCATCAGCTCGACCAGCTGGCGGGAGATGGCGAGGCCGAGGCCGGTGCCGCCGAAACGGCGCGTGGTCCCGGCGTCGGCCTGGGAGAAGGACTCGAACACGGGCGCCTGGTCGCTCTCGGCGATGCCGATTCCCGTGTCGACCACCTGGAAGCGCATGGTCGTGGACGTGGCGTCGTCGCCGGCCATGGTCAGTTCGAGCATGACTTCACCCGAGGACGTGAACTTCACCGCGTTGCCGACCAGGTTGGAGACGATCTGGCGCAGGCGGCCGGGATCGCCCCGCAGCACCGCCGGCATCTCGACCGGCACGCTGCACACCAGTTCGATGCCTTTGGCGTGGGCCGGCTGGGAGAACATGGCGGCCACGTCCTCCACCAGGCCGCGCAGGTCGAAATCGATGCTCTCCAGGTCGAGGCGGCCGGCTTCGATCTTGGAGAAGTCGAGGATGTCGTTGAGGATGTTGAGCAGGCCCTCGCCGGACGCCTGCACCGTCTCCGCGAACTCCCGCTGCTCGACGCTGAGGTCGGTCTCCAGCAGCAGCGAGGTCATGCCCAGCACCCCGTTCATGGGTGTCCGGATCTCGTGGCTCATGTTGGCCAGGAACTCCGATTTGAGCTGCGACGCGGCCAGGGCCTCGTCCCGGGCCGCGGCCAGGGCGGCCTCGACCGCCTTGCGCTCGCTGATGTCGTGGACGAAGGCGTTGAAGCCCCATCGCTCGCCCAGGTGCACCGGCCAGCCGGCGACCTCGGCCGGGAACGTGCGCCCGTCGCGATGGCGGGCCACGATCTCCACCCGGGGGCTCTCGATCACGCCGTCGTTGGCCTCCTGGATGGCCTTCCACCGGCTCACGTAGAGCTCCCGGCTCTCCGGGGGGAAGACGGTTTCGAACACGTCCCGCCCCACCGCCTCGGCCTCCGTCCAGCCGAAGATCTCATGGGCCTGGCGGTTCCAGCCGCTGATGACGCCGTGGCTGTCCATGGACACGAATGCGTCGGTGGCCGCCTCGAGGATGGCCCGGGTGCTCGCTTCCCGTTCGGCGAGGGTGCGGTCGGCGTCCCGTCGTTGCCGCAGGGCTCGGGCGAGGAGGACGACGCCGATCATCATGACCAGACCCAGGACGGCGGTGACAGCCAGCACCGTGGTGCGCAGCTCCCGGACGCTGGCCAGCGCGTCATGAGCATTGACCTCGGCCGAGACCGTCCACCCCATCCCGGGCACCGGCGCGTACCCCGACAGGGAGTCGCCGTGGACCGCGACCGACCGGATCACGCCCGACCGGCCGGCGAGCGCCTCGCGCACCCGGCGGTCCGTCGCGGCCGAGACGAGGCCGTCAACGCCGGGGGCGTGGGTGCCCGTGCCCGCCATGAGCGTTCCCCGCTGGTCGGTGACGATCAGGTGCAGGCCTTCGGCCTGGGCCAGCCCGTCGGCGAAGGCGGCGATGGTGTCCAGTGGGTACACCACCGCCAGGATGGCCAGAATGGGGCTGGACGGGCCCGCGCCGAGCGCCCGCACGGGCACGGCGACCGCGACCGCCAGCGGCTGCCCGGCGATGGGCGAGCGGTAGGCCTCGGACACGTAGGGGGCACCGGTAGATGTCACGCCCCCGCACCAGTCCCCCGCCGAGGAGTCCACGCCGATGACCTCCGGATTGAACGGCCGGACCTGGGTCAGCCGGCAGTCGGCGGTGGCGAGGAAGGCTCCGCCGTTGCCGGGCGGTGCCAGCTCGGTGAGCTGGGCTTCGACCACACCTTGGTCAAAGTTGGCCGGGTCGCCGTCGGCCAGAGCGTTGACGAGACGTTGGCGGGTGGCGTAGGAGTTGGTGAAGGCGGCGACGGACTGCATCTGGGTGCTGAACAGCACCGCGGTCACCGTCGAGGTGGTCCGCACCCGGGCCTTCACCTCGTCCACGACCGCCCGGTTGGCGAGGTGGATGGTGAGGTAGGCCAGCAGCGCCAGCGGCACCAGGCAGATGACCAGGGACAGGCTGACCAGGCGGAGAACGGCGGAGTGGGCTGAGACACCTACGGTCCCACCCCGGTTCGGGCGGGAACGGCGCATGTGTGTCACCCCCCTGTATCGACAGGCGGGGAGCCGGTCTTGAGGACGGCGTGGTCAGCCGGCCATCACCTCCCCCCAGGGGGGAGGCTCGCCGTCAGGCCGCGACGACGACGCTGTAGGCCTGGGCCGCGACCGGCCCCGCGGTACGAACGCCGAGGACTGCGACCGGAGCGGTGCGGTCGACCGTCGTGCCGTCGCCCAACTGACCGATGCTGTTCCCGCCCCACGCCCTGACCGAGCCGTCGGCGTAGCCGGCGACGCTGTGGAGCAGGCCGGTTGAGATCGACGTGGCCCCGGCCGCGCCGGTCACGGGAGCCGGGCGCAGGTGGGACTGGGTCGTGCCGTCGCCCAGCATCCCCATCCCGTTCCAGCCCCAGCTGTAGACGGTGCCATCGGCCATCAGCGCCAGGCTGTGGTACATCCCGCCGACGATCTGGCGGATCGGCGGCGGGTTCACACTGGGCCCGATCTGGAAGATGATCGTCGGCGAGTGAAAGTCGCCGCCCCAGTTGGTTCCGAGCTGGCCGGTGTTGTTCCAGCCCCACGCGTAGGTCCACCCGTTGGAGCTCACCGCGAAGCTGTGATTGGCACCGGTGCCGATCAGGGTGACGCCGGCGAGGCCGGGCACTTGCACCGGCCGGGTGCGGTCGACCGTCGTCCCGTCACCGAGCTGGCCGACCCCGTTCCATCCCCACGCCCACACGGTGCCGTCCCGGCGGAGGGCGAGGTTGTGGAGGGCGCCGGCGGACACTGCGGCCACGTCGGTGAGACCGACGACCCGGGTGGGCACCGACCTGTCGGCCGTCGTGCCGTCACCGACCTGGCCGTACGCGTTGTGACCCCAGGCCCACACGGTGCCGTCGGCCTTCAGGGCGATGCTGGTGAAGGCGCCGCCGGCCACCGCCACCACGTCGGTCAGCCCGAGGACCCGGGTGGGAGACCGTCGGTCGACCGTGGTCCCGTCGCCCAGCTGACCGAGGGCGTTGAAGCCCCAGGCCCGGACGGTGCCGTCGGGCTGGACCGAAAGGGTGTGGAACATGCCCGCCGCCATCGTGGCCGAGCCGCCGAGGGCCACCACCGGCACCGGCGTCCGCCGGTCGGCGATCGTGCCGTCACCCAGCTGGCCGAAGGCGTTCCATCCCCAGGCCCGGGCCGACGTCGGAATGGCCACCTGGGCCGCCCCGGTGATCTTTCGCACCCGGTAGAGCTCGGTCACGAGCAGGTTCCCGGCCCCGTCGACGGCCAACGCTCCGGGGTAGCTGAGGCCGGCCCCGACCGCGGGCCCGCCATCGCCGTGGAAGCCCGGCACGCCACGGCCGGCGATCGTCGTGGCCTGGCCCTGCCTGTCCACCCGGAGCACGCAGTGGTGGCCGGAGTCAGCTACGAAGAGGTTGCCGGCGGCGTCGTAGGCCAGCCCGGTCGGGTTGAGGAGGCTCACCATGCCGGCCGGAGCGTGGGCCGGGCACGGGTTCCGGCCGCCGCCGACGGTCAGCCGCATGGTGCCCCCTTCGTCCACCACCAGCACCTCACCGTGCCCCGAATCGGAGATCGTCAGCCGTCCCGCCGGGGACACGGCCACGCCGAGGGGCCGGTTCAGGCCGGCGGCGCGGGCGGGAAGACCGGCCGTGGGCGGGATGGGACCGCTGTTGCCGGCGACGGTCGTGATTATCCCGTTGGTGTCGATGCGGCGGATCACGAACGCCTTGGTGTCGGCGACGAAGAGGTTCCCGGCGGCGTCGAAGGCGAGGCCGACCGGCGCGGTCAGCCACTCGTCGGTGTGGTCGAGACGGGGGCCGAAGCTGGCCTCGATGGCCGGGCCGCCGTCGCCCGTGTACCCGGGTCGCCCGTTGCCGGCCACGGTCGTGATCACGCCGGCCCAGTCCACCCGCCGGATCCGCAGCGAGTCCTGGAAGTACACACCGTCGGGCCCGACCGTGATGTCCCCGATACTGAGGATCCCGGCCCCGATCGCCGGCCCTCCGTCGCCGGCCGTCCCCTGCTCCTGGCTCCCGCCGGCGAAGAGGGTGATGACGCCGGCCGGGGAGATCCTGCGGATGAGGTTGGCGCCGTCGGCGACGTAGACGTTGCCGGCGTCGTCGACCGCGATCCCGTTCCCGCCGGCGAGCTGGGCCGACGTGGCCGGGCGTCCGTCGCCGGCGGAGAAGGGGAGGTCGTTCCCGGCGACCACGGTGCGCTCCCCGCTGACCGTGTCGACCCGCCAGACGTGGAGTTGGTCGGTGACGTGCACCTCTCCGCCGGTGCTCACCGCGATGCTGCCCGCGCCCGCGCCCGCCCCCTCGCCCGCGCCCGGCACGTCCCGGTAGTGCCCCGACGGGTCGATCTCCCGGATCGGACCCCCGGTGGTGGCCCAGAGGTGTCCGGCCCCGTCAAAGGCAATGTTCTCGACGCCGATCGGGCCCATCTCGGCCCCGGTGGGGGTGCAGCAGAAACGGGTCAGCGTGCCCGAGGTGTCGACCCGGAGGGTCTCGTACTCGCCGCCGACGTAGAGGGCGCCGTCGGGACCGAAGGCCACGTCCGAGGGCCGGTTGAGCTGGTAGGAGGTGGCGGGACCCGAGTCGGAGCCCGTCCCGCCGCCGACGGCCGTGGTGATCCGGCCGGCCAGGTCGACCTTGCGGACGCGGCCCATGTTGACGAAGTAGACGTTCCCGACGGGGTCGACCGCGATCCCCCTCGGATCGTGGAGGTAGACCGTCGTGGCCGGCACACCGTCCGCCTTCGACGCCACATCGCCCGACGGCGCCCCGCCGGCGATGGTCCGCACCAACCCGGTGCCGGCGTCGATCCGCCGGATGCGATTCCGGCCCGACTCCGCGAAATAGATGTTGCCGGCGGCGTCGAGGGCGATGGCGGCGATGTACGCGGCGGAGGTCGACGTCGCCGGCACCCCCTCCAGGTCGATGTCTTCGCCGGTGACCGGGCCCAGCACGACCCGCTCGATACCGGTGGTGGTGTCGAGCACCCGGATCACGGTCTCGTCGGCGATGTAGAGCAGGTCGCCGCGGCGGACGATGTCCTTCGGATGGTGGGCCACGTCGAGGGCGGGCCCGTCGCCGACGCCTCCGGCGAACGTCGTGATGGTGCCGGCGGCCGGGGACGCCGTGGCCGCGGACGCGGCCGCGGCCACGCTGGCGGCCCGCGCCGCGGGGAGTCCCGTGACGACGAGGGCGACGAGCGCCGCCGTGGTGCCGAACCGCCGGGCACGCAGATGCATTATGTCTGAGGCTTCGACCTCCGGGCGGTCGACCTTGAGCTACGCCGGGCGGACGGTGACTCCCCGGCGGCGCAGGTGGTCCTTGGCCTGGCGGACGGTGTGCTCGCCGAAGTGGAAGATGGAGGCGGCCAGGACGGCGTCGGCGCCGCCGGTCAGGGCCCCTTCGGCCAGGTGGTCGAGGGTGCCGACGCCGCCGCTGGCGATGACGGGCACGGCGCAGGTGTCGGACACCGTGCGGGTGAGCTCGAGGTCGAAGCCCTCGCGGGTGCCGTCGCGGTCCATCGACGTGAGCAGGATCTCCCCCGCCCCCCGGGCCACGCACTCCTGGGCCCACTCGATGGCGTCCCGGCCGGTCGGGGTGCGCCCGCCGTGGGTGAAGACCTCCCACCCTCGCCGGGAGCCGTCGGCCTCGGGGCGGCGGCGGGCGTCGATGGCGACCACCACGCACTGGGCGCCGAACTCGGCCGCCAGCTCCGTCACCAGCTCGGGCCGGTTGACGGCGGCGGTGTTGACCCCCACCTTGTCGGCGCCCGCCCGCAGCAGGGCCCGGGCGTCGTCGGGCACGCGGATGCCGCCACCGACGGTGAAGGGGATGAAGACCGTCTCCGCCGTGCGGCGGGCCACCTCGACCATGGTGTGGCGGTGGTCGGATGAGGCGGTGATGTCGAGGAAGACGATCTCGTCGGCCCCCTCGGCGTCGTAGCGGGCGGCCAGCTCGGCCGGGTCGCCCGCGTCCCGGAGGTTGACGAAGTTCACGCCCTTGACCACCCGGCCGGCGTCGACATCGAGGCAGGGGATCACCCGGACGCTGCGCACGCCATCACCGCCTCCTCCACCGAGAACAGACCGTCGTGGAGGGCCTTGCCCACGATCGCCCCCGCCAACCGGCGCCCGCCGGCCTCCAGCGTGGCCAGGGCGGTGAGGTCGGCCGCCGACCCGACTCCTCCGGAGGCGATCACGTCGACACTGGTGGCCTCGAGCACGGCGGCCAGGCCGTCGAGGTCGGGGCCGGCGAAGGTGCCGTCACGGGCGATCTCGGTGACGACGAAGGCGGCCACCCCGCAGTCCTCGAACCGGGCCAGCAGGTCGAACAGGTCGACGCCCGAGCCCTCCAGCCAGCCCCGAACCGCCGCCACCCGGCCCCGCACGTCGATGCCGACCGCCACCTGGTGGTGGGTGGCCAGGTCGCGCACCAACTGCGGGTTCTCGACCGCGGCCGTCCCCATCACCACCCGGTCGACGCCCGCCTCCAGCAGGGCCTCGGCCGCGGCCTGGTCGCGCACGCCCCCGCCGGCCTGGATGCGCGCCGCCCCCGCCACGGCGGCGGCGATGGCGGCGATCACGGGGCGGTTCTCGGGGGTGCCGGTACGGGCCGCGTCGAGGTCGACCACGTGAATCCACGGGGCGCCGGCGGCCACGAACTCCAGGGCCACGGTGACCGGGTCGGTGCCGTAGGCCGTCTCCCGGGAGAAGTCACCCTGGTAGAGACGGACCGTACGACCGGCCCGGAGGTCAATCGCGGGGTACAGATCCAACGAAGTTGGCCAGGATGCGGAGCCCGGCCGCCCCCGACTTCTCGGGGTGGAACTGGGTGGCCCACAGCCGCCCCCGGCGGACGGCCGCCACCACCGGGCCGCCATAGTCGCAGGTGGCGACCACGTCGGCTGTCATCTCCGGCGAGTAGGAGTGCACGAAATAGACCCACAGCGGATCGTCGAGCCCGTCGAACAAGGGGGCATCCGGGTCGTCCCGGTCGAGGACGTTCCACTGCATCTGCGGCCGCTTGACCCCCTCCGGCAGGAGCCGCACCGTGCCCGCCAGCACGCCCATGCCCTTCACGTCGGGGTCCTCCTGCGAGCCCTCGTAGAGCATCTGCATGCCCACGCAGATGCCGAGGAAGGGCGTGCCCGCCTCGATCACCTCCCGGGCCACGTCCTCCAGTCCCGCCTCCCGCAGCGCCCCCATGCACCGCCCGAAGTGGCCCACGCCGGGGAGCACCACCGCCTCCGCCGCCCGCACCACGGCCACGTCGTCGGTGAGCACCGCGTCGGCCCCCACCCGCTGCAACGCCTTCTGCGCCGACCGCAGGTTCCCGATCCCGTAGTCGAGGACCGCGATCATCGCCGCCCGACCCCACAAATGGGACGGGTCACAGGGAGCCCTTGGTCGACGGGACGCCCCCGCCCTCGACACGGACCGCGTCGCGCAGGGCCCGGGCCACACCCTTGAACGAGGCTTCCAGGATGTGGTGGTTGTTCTTGCCGCTGCGCATGCGCAGGTGGAGGGTGATGGCGGCCGACGTGACGAACGCCCGCCAGAACTCCTCCGCCAGCTGCGGGTCGAACGGCGGCACCCCGAGGGCATCGCCGCCGGGCTCGACCTCGTACACCAGGAACGGCCGGCCCGACAGGTCGAGGGCGACCTCGATGAGGGCCTCGTCGAGGGGCACCGAGATCGACGCGAACCGGCGCACGCCCGCCTTGTCGCCCAGCGCCTCCCGCAGGCACTCCCCCAAGGCGATGCCGACGTCCTCCACCGTGTGGTGGGTGTCGACGTCGAGGTCACCCGAGGCCTTCAGGTCGAGGTCGAAGCCGGCGTGGCGGCCGAGCTGGGAGATCATGTGGTCGAAGAAGGGCACGCCGGTGGCGACGGCCGTCTCCCCCGTCCCGTCGAGGTCGAGACGGATCTCGATCGACGTCTCCTTGGTGACCCGCGACCGGGTTGCGACACGTGTACCGGCCATCTAGCCGAGGACCTCCTCGAGGGCGGACAGGAAGGCGTCGTCCTCGGCGGGGGTGCCGACGGTGACGCGCAGGCAGCCGGAGAGGCGGGGCCACGACGAGCAGTCGCGCACCAGCACCGACCGCTCCACCAGGCCCCGCCAGACGGCGGCGCCGTCGATGTCGAGGGGGCGGAAGAGGGCGAAGTTGGCCGCCGACGGCCACACCTGCACCGCCAGCCCCCGCAGGCCGGCCAGCAGCCGCTCCCGCTCCGCCACCACCGCCGCCACCCGGGCCTCCATCTCCGCCTGGAAGCGCAGGGCCAGGCGGCCCGCGATCTGGCTGGCGGCGTCGAGGTGGTAGGGCAGCACGACCCGCTCCAGCTGGGTCACCACCGCCGCCGGTCCCACCAGGTAACCAATACGGCAGCCGGCCATCGACCACGTCTTGGAGAACGTGCGGGTGACCACCAGCGGCCGGTCGTCGGCCAGCAGCGACATCGACGACCACGGCGCGAACTGGGCGTAGGCCTCGTCGACGACCACCAGGCCGGGCGCCAGCTCCAGCACCGCCTCCACCGCCTCCCGGGGCTCGACCAGCCCGGTGGGGTTGTTGGGCGACGTGAGGAACGTGACCGCGGGCTCGGCCTCCTTCAGCACCCGCCGCACCTCGTCGAGGTCGAGGGTGAAGTCGTCGGCCCGCTCCCCGACGGCCACGCCGGTGCCGGTGATGCGGGCGATGTGGGAGTGGAGGGCGTAGGTGGGCTCGAACACGGCCACCGTGCGCCCGTGGCCGCCGTAGGCCAGGCATGTCGCCTGGATGACCTCGTTGGACCCCTTGCCCACCAGGACCTGGTCGGGGCCGACGCCGTGCAGCTCGCCGATGGCGGTGCGCAGGGCCATGGCCTGGCGGTCGGGGTAGCGGTGGAACGGGACGGCCGCCAGCTCCTCCAGGAACGCCTCCCGCCACGCCGGCGGTGGGGGGTAGGGCGACTCGTTGGTGTTGAGTCGGACGTCGACCGTGACCTGGGCCGAGTGGTATCCGTGTAGGTCGGAGAGGTCGTCCCGCACTTTGACGGGGCGGACAGAAATGGCCATCAGCTGCGCCCCAACCGCATCTGGACGGACAGGGCGTGGGCGTCGAGGCCCTCGGCCCGGGCCAGGGTGGCCACCGCCGGGGCCACTGCGGTGAGCGCCTCCTGGTCGAGGGTGATGGCGTGGATGGTGCGCACGAAGTCGGCCACCTGCAGTCCGCCCGCGAAGCGGGCCGAGCCGAACGTGGGCAGCACGTGGCTGGGCCCGGCGAGGTAGTCGCCCACCGACGCCGGCGCCCACGGCCCGGTGAACACGGCCCCCGCGTGGCGGACCCCGGCCACCATCGACTCCGCCCCCTCGCACATCAGCTCCAGGTGCTCGGGGGCGATGGCGTTGGCCACCTCCAGCGCCGCTTCCGGCCCGTCGACCAGCACCGCGTAGCCGCCCCCGTTGAGGGTGGCCTCGATCTCGGAGCGGCGCATGGACGCCTTCACCAGGCGGTCGACCTCCGCCGTCACCACGTCGGCCACCGCCTCCTCCCACGTCACCAGCCAGGCCAGGCCGTCGGGCCCGTGCTCGGCCTGCACCACCACGTCGACCGCAGCCCAGGACGGCGGCACCGACCCGTCGGCGATCACGACCACCTCGGACGGGCCCGCGAACGCAGCCGGGACACCGACCACGCCTTCCGCCGCCACCTCCCGCTTGGCGATGGCCACGTAGACGTTGCCGGGCCCGACGATGACGTCGACCGCGGCCAGCGAGTCGGTGCCGTAGGCCATGGCCCCCACCGCCTGGGCCCCCCCGATCCGGTACACCTCGTCGACGCCGGCGATGGCGGCCGCGGCCAGGGTGGGCCCGAAGACCCGCCCGTCGGGCCCGGGGGGCACGCACAGGACGACCTCGGCGACGCCCGCCACCCGGGCCGGGATGGCCGTCATGAGGACGGTGGACGGGTAGCCGGCCCGGCCCCCGGGAACGTAGGCGCCGGCCCGGTCGACCGCCCGCCGCAGCTCCCGGACGACGACCCCGTTGCGCTCATGGCGGGTCTCGGGCCGGACCTGGTGGCGGTGGTAGGCCTCCACCGAGTCGGCCGCCTGCTCCAGGGCGGCCCGGAGGGCGGGCGAGATGGCGTCGAGGGCGGCCGTCAGCTCGGACGCCGGCACCCGTAGGTCGTCGAGCACCACCCGGTCGAAGCGCTCGGTGTACTCCCGCACCGCGGCGTCGCCCCGCTTGCGCACCTCGGCCAGGATCTCCCGTACCGCGTCGACCGGCGCGGCCCCACCCTGATCGGGTCGGGGCAGGCGCGACCGGAGCCCGGGCCCGGTGACGCCCCGCAGGTCGAGACGGGAAAGCATGGTTCGATCGTACCGGCGGCGGAACACCCGACTTCTGGTATTGGGATAGGAAGGAGTCCATGCCCGACTCGTCCTCCCCCTCACCGGCTCCCGAGCTGTCGTCGATCACCACCGCTCTGAGCGAGATCACCCGTCGGGTTACCGCCATTGCCGAGCGTTCGCAGGGGTCGGATTTGGACTGGCTGTCGTCGACGCTCTTCGACGTGGAACGGGCCCTGATCGACGCCACCCGCCGGCTGTCGTCGGCTACCACCGCCCTCGGCAAACGCGACTAGCCGACACGGCTGGCACACGCGACTGACGGCGCCCCGAAGGGCGCCGTCAGTGGGGCGGTCCGGGCGGCGGGACCCGTTGACCGCCATAGGGATCCAGGTGGCGGGAACCTGATCCCTGCCAGGAAAGGTAGCACGTCTTGGAACGATTCCAACCGCCCCCAGGGGCCGGTCGCGACCAACATTCGGTCAACTCTTTTCGGCCCCCACGGCCCCCGGAACACGGCCCGCGGACGGGCAGAAATCGGCCAGCAGGCACGCTCCGCAACGGGGGGTGCGGGCGACGCAGACCCGGCGCCCGTGCTGGATCAGGCGCAGGCTGAGCCGGCCCCGTTCCGGGGGCGGGACCATGGCGTTCAGGTCGGCTTCCACCCGTACCGGGTCGAGCTCGGCGGTCAACCCCAGACGTCGGGACAGGCGCCCGACGTGGGTGTCGACGGGCAGCCCGGGCAGCCCGAAGCCGACGCTGCGGACCACGTTCGCCGTCTTGCGGCCCACGCCCGGGAGGGTGACGAGGTCGGCCATGGCGGCGGGGACCTGACCGTCGAAATGATCCTCCACGGCGCGGGCCATGCCGAGCAATGACCGTGCCTTCGACCGGAAGAACCCGGTGGAATGGATCAGCCCTTCCAGCTCTGCGGGATCGGCCGCGGCCAGGTCGGCTGCGGTCGGATAGCGGAGAAACAACGCGGGCGTGGCCTTGTTCACGTTCTCGTCCGTGGTCTGGGCCGAGAGGATGGTGGCCACCAGCAACTGGAACGGGTTGTCGTGGGTGAGGGCGCATAGGTCGCGCTCGTCGCCCGGGTACTCGTCGGCCAGCCGGGCGACCGTCTCCCGGGCCCGTCCCCTGGGCGTTCGCGGCCGAGCCATCGCCGAGAACCTAGATGCCGGAGGACCGAGATGCCGGCGGTACTTTGGGCGCCACATGGCCCGCCTGGAGATCAAGCGCCAGATGGGGAAGGTCGACATCGCGGCCGTCTCCGAGCTGCTCGACGTGGCCGCGGCCGTCGACGGCCACTCCCCCCTCGGCGAGCACCAGTGGCTCGACCTCGTCCACGGGAGCCGGCACGGCTTCGCCGGGCTGGTGGCCTGGGAGCCGGGTCACGACCACCCCGTCGGCTACGCCCAGCTGACCCGGGAGGACAGCGCCACCGAGCACGGTCCGACCTGGGCCCTCGAGTACGTCGTCGACCCCCACCACCGCATGGCCAACGACGGCATCGGCGAGACCCTGGTCGGCACCGCCCTCGACATCGTCCGCCAGGAGGGTGGCGGGCGGGTCCACATGTGGGTGCCCAAGCCCACGGCCGTCCACGACCGGGTGGCGGAGGCGGTCCGGATGGTCCGGGGGCGGGAGCTGCGCCAGCTGCGGCGGGCCCTCCCCGTCCACGAGCAGGCGACGGTGGAGGTGCGGCCGTTCGTCCCCGGCCAGGACGAGGAGGCGTGGCTGGAGGTCAACAACCGGGCCTTCAGCCGGCACCCGGAGCAGGGCGGCTGGGACCTGGAGACGCTCCGCCACCGGGAAGAGCAGCCGTGGTTCGACCCGTCCGGCTTCCTCCTCCACGAGCGGGACGGGAAGCTGGCCGCCTTCTGCTGGACCAAGGTCCATCACGAGACGCCCGAGGAGCACGGGCACGGGCATGCCCACAGCCACGACCGTGACCTGGGCGAGATCTACGTGGTGGCCGTCGACCCCGCCTTCCAGCGCCTGGGCCTGGGCCGGCAGATGGTGCTGGCCGGCCTCGACTGGCTCACCGGCCGGGGGATCCCCACGGCCATGCTCTATGTCGACGCCGACAACGAGGGTGCCCTCCACCTGTACGAGGAGATGGGCTTCAGCCTCGACCACGTCGACCGGGCCTACGTGGGCGAGATCGAGGCCGCCGGGGCCCAGCCCCCAGACTGACCGTCAGCCGACTGCGCCCACCCCGGCCAAGGAACCCAGCACGAAGGTGATCAGGGCCGGGATGGCCGTGAACAGCAGCTGGCGGAGGGCCGAGCGCAGCACCCGCCGGCCGGTGAAGCGTCCGAGGAACCCGCCCACGAGGATGGCGGCGATGGTGCCCAGGATGATGGAAGCCACGACCGCCGCCGTCCCTCCGCCGAAGAACCAGGGGAACAGGGGCACGATGGCGCCCACCCCGAAGCTGAAGAACGACGACACCGACGCCGCCATGGGAGACCCGAGCTCACCCGGGTCGATGCCGAGCTCCTCCCGGGCGTGGGTCTCGAGGGCGAGCTCGGGGTTGCGCATGAGCTGGGTCGACATCTCCTCGGCCGTCTTCCGGTCGACGCCCCGGGCCATGTAGATCGCCGCCAGCTCGGCCGTCTCCATCTCCGGGCTGCGGCGGAGCTCGATGCGCTCCATCTCCAGCTCCCGCTCGAGCAGCTCGGCCTGGGCCGTCATGGACACGTACTCGCCCGCCGCCATCGAGACCGCGCCCCCGATGAGACCGACCAGACCGGCCAGGCGCACGAGGGACGGCGTCGGGTCGGCGCCGGCGAAGCCGAGGACGATGGCGATGTTGGACACCAGCCCGTCGCTGACCCCGAACACCGCGGCCCGGGCCGCACCCCCCTGGACGTTGCGGTGGTGCTTCTCGGGGAGCTGCGGCTCGGGCGTTGCGCCGGTGGCGGGACCGCTTTCCATCGGCTCGGTCGAGGGCTCGGTGTCGGGGCCGGGGGCGACTTCGGCGGCGGGGCCGCTCTCCATCTCGCCGGGGACGGGCTCGCTCACCCCACGAGGGTATCGCCAGCGGTCCCGCCAGCCGCCATATGCGCGGCTGATCGCAGGGCCGCTCGTCCCGCTTGGCGCCGGCCCTGCGTCATGATCGAGGGGTGCCCGGACGTCCCGCCACCTCTCGCTTCGACCTGAGCCCGCCCGAGGTGGCGGCCGTGCTGGGCGACGAGCCTGCCTACCGGGCCCGGCAGGTGTGGGCCGGGATGCACGCGGGGCGGGAGCCGGAGGAGATGACGGAGCTGCCGGCGGCGTTGCGGGACCGGCTGGCGGTCGACCTGCCCGCGGCGTTGTCGCTCGAGCTCGAGTCGACCTCCGACGGTGGTGACACCGACAAGTGGTTGTGGCGGCTGTCCGACGGGGCCGCGGTGGAGACCGTCCTCATGCGCTACCCCGACCGGGCCACGGTGTGCGTCTCGACCCAGGCCGGCTGCGCCATGGGCTGCTCGTTCTGCGCCACCGGCCAGTCCGGCTTCACCCGCCACCTCACCACCGGCGAGATCGTGGAGCAGGTGGTGCGGGCCCGGCGGGCGGCCCTCCCCCGCCGCCTCTCGAACGTGGTCTTCATGGGCATGGGCGAGCCCCTGGCCAACTACGGGCCGGTGTGGGCGGCGGTCGAACGCCTCCACCACGATCTGGGACTGTCGGCCCGCCACCTCACCCTGTCCACCGTCGGCCTGGTCCCCGGTATCCGCAAGCTCACGGCCGAGGCCCTGCCCGTGAACTTGGCCGTCTCGTTGCACGCGGCCAACGACACCCTGCGGGACGAGTTGGTGCCGATCAACCGGCGCTACCCGCTGGCCGACCTCCTCGCCGCCTGCCGGGACTACGTGGCGGCCAAGGGCCGCCGGCTGTCGTTCGAGTGGGCCCTGATCGCCGGCGTCAACGACCGCCCGTCGGACGCGGCCGAGCTGGCCGAGGTGGCCATCCCCCTGGCTGCCCACGTCAACCTCATCCCCCTCAACCCCACCCCCGGCTACCTGGTCCAGGGACCGACGCCGGCCGCGGTCCGGGCCTTCCGCGACCGGCTCAAGGCGCTGGGGGTCAACGCCACCGTCCGCCGCAACCGGGGCACCGACATCGACGCCGCCTGCGGCCAGCTGGCCGCGTCCCAGGCGATCGTTCTCTCCCCCTCACGACCGCGGTGAGGGGCGGCGGCCCGCTCGGCCGGGCGGTCGACACCTTCCTGGTGGCGGTGACACCCGCCCTCACCCGCCTGGCCGGCGAGTCCCGGGTCGGCGACGCCGACAAGCTGGCGGGTGACGTGGCCCTGGAGGCGTTCAACCTCACCGCCGCCTTCGTCGATGCCGACGGCCGTCACACCGACGACGAGCTCGACGCCTTCGTCGCCGTCTTCGGACCTCGGTTCGACACCGTGGCCCGGGCCGCCAGCCCCAACGCCATGCGGGCCGCGGGCCTGCTCACCGGCAGCCGCACGTACCTCGACTCCCCCTCGTCGCTCTTCGCCCTCCTCGTCGACGCCGACCGCCGCGACGGGGGCGACCGGGCCTGGAGCTATTACACCGCCGCCCTCGCCGTCGGCCACACCGTCCTCGCCCTCGACGCCTTCCCCTCCCACGCCGAGTTGTCCGCCATCGAACGCTTCCGCTCGGCGTTGCTCCAGGCCATGGACGCGGCCGGGCTCCGGCGTCCGGGCGGTCCCCAGCCGCAGCCGGGAGGCGGACACGCCCCGCCGGGGCCGGGCCCCGTCGCCCCGGTTGTGCCCCCGGCGGAGCCGATCGGGCCGCCCCGGCCCATCGAGGAGTTGCTGGCCGAGCTCGACGGGCTGGTGGGCCTGGCGCCGGTGAAGGCCGAGGTCAAGCTGGTGACCGACCTGCTGCGGGTCGAGAAACTGCGGGTGGCGAGGGGTCTACCGGTGGTGGAGCACAGCCGCCATCTGGTCTTCACCGGCAACCCGGGGACGGGCAAGACCACCGTCGCCCGCCTCCTGGCCCAGATCTACCGCAGCTTGGAGGTGGTGGAGAAGGGGCACCTGGTGGAGACGGACCGGGCCGGGCTGGTGGCCGGCTACGTGGGCCAGACCGCGCTCAAGGTGAAGGCCGTGTTCGAGTCGGCCATGGGCGGCGTCCTGCTCATCGACGAAGCCCACGCCCTGGCCCGGGGCGCCGACACCGACTTCGGGCACGAGGCCATCGACATGATCGTCAAGCTCATGGAGGATCACCGCGACGACGTGGTGGTCGTCGTGGCCGGCTACCCGGACGAGATGGCCGTGTTCCTCGACGCCAACCCCGGCCTGCGGTCCCGATTCCCGAAGACGATCTTCTTCCCCGACTACACCGACGCCGAGCTGGCCTCGATCTTCGACGGCATGTGCCGCAAGAGCCACTATGTCCCGACGGAGGAGGCCCGGGCCGCGGTGCTGGCGTTCCTGGCCGCGCAGACCCGCGACCGGGGCTTCGGCAACGCCCGCCTGGTGCGCAACCTGTTCGAGGCGGTGGTGGCCCGCCAGGCGAGCCGGGTGGTGTCGAGGCCCGAGGCCGAGGTCACCGACGACGCCCTGGTGGCCATCGAGGCGGTCGACGTCACCCCGCCGACAGCGGTCCCACCGGTCCCACCTGCACCGTCACCCGGTCCGACGCCCTGATCGCGTCCACCAGCCGCTCCCCGGGGGCCACCCGGGCCCCGTCCCACACCACCGACCGCACCACCTCCCCCTCGACGACGGCCCCCTCGCCGATCACCGACTCCCCGCCCGACCACGCCAGGTTGGCCCGGAGGTAACGGGCCGGCGTGCCGCAGTCGACGACGGGGGCGTCGGTCACGACGAGGTCGAGGTCGACGCCGGGTGTGAGGTGGCGCCACGAGACCTCCCACAGGCCGGACGGCGTGTCGGGGAGGTTGCCCACCACCGACCAGGGCAGGAGGGCGGTGCCGGCATAGGCCAGATCGCCCCATGTGGCCAGTTCCGGGTCGGTGACGCAGAGCAGCCGGGGGCGGACGCCGTCCCAGCCGGAGACGAACGGCCCGAGGTCGGCAGTCGTCCAAGTGTCGGCGTTGAGGACGAGGACGGGCCGGCCGTCGATCCAGGGCCGCAGCCGCCCGAGGGCGCCCGCTGTCCCCAGCCGCTCCCCGTCCTCCATCGAGACGTGGACCTCGAGGGCCTGGAGGTGGGCGGCGAGGGTCGGTTGGGACCGGTGACAGTTGACCGCGACCGACGGTGTGACCGCCCGGGCCCGGTCCACGGCGTGGTCGACGAGGGGCACCCCGCCCACCGGGCACATGGCTTTGGGCCGGAGGAGGGTGAGGGGCCGGAGGCGCTCGCCGGCACCCGCCGCCAGCACGACCGCGGCCGGCGCGTCGCGTCCTGCCAGACTGTCGGCATGCAACAGCGCCGGTGGCTGAACCCCGCCCAACCGCAGACCCTCCAGATCGCCGTCTTCCTGTTCTACGCCAACTCGTTCTTCATCATCCTGGCCCTGCTGCTCAACGCCGACCTGCCCCTGATCTACATCGGGATCTTCGTGGGCCAGGTCGCCGCCGGCTGGGGCATCGCCAACGAGATGAAGTGGGCGTACTACCTCGGCTTGGCGATGGCAGTCCTGCCCTTCGCCATCCGGTTCTACTACTTCAGCAACCCCTTCTCCGGCACCGGTCTGATCAGCCTCATGTTCGAGATAGCCCTGATCGCCCTCCTCGTCCACCCCCAGTCACGCGACTACCAACGCATCTGGTTCAAGTAACCGCGGGCGGGCTCGCTCACGAGTCCTGCCGGGTCTAGCTCCTGACCGCTTCGAGCTCGAGTCCAGGTGTGCCTTCGAGGATGCGGTCGTTCGACACCAGCGAAATGCCCAGGCGCAGCGCGATTGCGGCGCCGGTCGGCTAGAGCGTCACACGCGTCCGGGTCGAGGGGAACGGGGATGACCACCCGGCTCCCGTCGGCGGCCACCACCGCCGAGAACGTCCGGGACCGGTCCACGCCTAGAACGCCACCCGCACGACCGTCGCCCGGACGGTGTGGCCGTCGATGGCTGACTTCTCGGAGAAGACCATGGCGCCGGCGGGCTGCGACGGGGCGGTGAAGGCGATGTCGCCGGAGAAGTCGCCGAGGATGCCGTCGCCCCGGCCGGTGACGGGGGCGAAGCCGAGGTTGGCGCCGTCGAGCATGCCGTCGTCCCGGACCTCGACCAGGACGTTGCCCTCGAAGGTCGCGGCCTGGCCCCGGACCGGCACCGGCGACGAGATCCGGTCGAGGGCGGTGGGCTCGGTCACCACGATCTGGGGAGACGTCGCCCGCACCACGGTCCACGGGCCCTGGTCGCCGTCGGCGTGGCCCGACAGGAGGAACACGCTCATCGACGGCTGGGGGTCGACGATCACGATCCCGCCCTCGCCGGTGGTGAAGCCGAGCTTGACCTCCACCAGTCCCCCCGCGACGGGCGTGGGCGGGCCGAAGGAGGCCGGGCTCCCCATCCCCAGGTAGCGGACGCCGAACGCCTTGGCCGTGTCGACCGGGACGGTGAACGTGCGGTCGGTGCCCGAGAGATAGTCGTCCATCTCCGCCTGGGACGTGAACGGCCAGATGCCGGGGAAGGTGGCCGTGGCCGGCGGGGTGGCGTCGACGAACTCGGCGTAGTCGGCACAGCCGACCGGCTCGTCGAGCACGATCCCGTTCCCCGAGAACACGTTCACCAGGTCGCCGTCGAGGAGGAACCGGACCCCGGACACGCTCTCGAACTGGTCGAGCGTGCACGTCACCTGGGCCAGACGCAGGCTGAGGGAGAGGCTGCCGCCGCCCGACTCGAAGTCCTTGGACAGGTCGACCTTGGCCACCCCGTCGGCGATGGTGAGGTCGCGGAAGCGGGTCGCCTCGGGGATGGCGGTGTCGAGGCCGTCGGCCGCCTCGGCCGCGGTCGGCCCTCCGACCAGCGCTTTCACCGTCTCCGCCCCGATGCGCGTCACCTTGGGGACGGCCCGGGTGACCTTGACGATCTTCTCGCCCCGGGTGAGGTAGAGGACGATGTCGGTGGTGGTGGCGGACGTGCCGTCGGGAGCGGTGGTGGCGGTGCCGCCGCCGGTGGTCGTCGAGGGACGGGTGGGCGTCGAGCCGGCGTCGACCGACCCGCCCCCCCCGCCGCACGCGGCCGCCGTCGCCAGCAGGGCCAGGGCCAGGGCCGTCGTCGTGAGCCGGTGCCTCATGGCTGCCTCCCTCGGGAACGACGCTTGATGGCGTCGACCAACCCATCGTGGCGGGCGGTGGTCACGGTGGTGTCGCCGGCTGGTAACAGGTGGGCAACAGGGCTGGCGGTGGTGTCCGACCGCGTTCGCGTCCGGGGCAGGACCACGGTGAACACCGCGCCCGCCCCCGGGCGGTTGGCCACGGTGACGTCGCCCCCGTGGAGACGGGCGTTCTCCCGGGCGATGGCCAGGCCCAGGCCGCTGCCCGCGCTGCGGGGACGGGACGGGTCGGCCTTGGAGAAGCGCTCGAACACGGAGGCGAGGTACTCGGGGGCGATGCCGTCGCCACCGTCGGCTACCTCCAGCCGGACGACTTGGGCGTCGGCGTCGGCCGCCAGGGTGACGACCACCGGCGGTCGGCCGTGCTCGAAGGCATTCCCGACGAGGTTGCCTATGACGGCGTCCAGGCGGCGGGGGTCGGCGGCGATCACCACGCCCGGCTCCAGTCGGGTCTCCACCCGGGCCTGCCACCCCCGGCTCAGGAGGGCGCCCCGCACCAGGTGGGCCACGTCGACGTCGTCCCAGGCCATCGGGGCCACGCCCGCGTCGAGGCGGGAGATCTCCATGAGGTCGGACACCAGCCCGCCCAGGCGCCGGGACTCCACCACCAGCAGCCGGGCTGCCCGCCGGCCGGTGTCGTCGAGCCCCTCCTGGTGCGCTTCCAGGACGTCGGCCGCGGTGGTCAGGGCGGTGAGGGGCGTGCGCAGCTCGTGGCTGACGTCGGCCACGAACTGGCGCTGGGTGGCCTCCAGGGCCCGCAGGTCGGCCACCGTGCGCTCCAGGGCGGCCGCCATCCGGTTGAACGACTCGGCCAGGTCGGCGAACTCGTCGTTGCCGGCCACCGGCAGGCGGGTCTCGAGCAGCCCGACCTCGATCCGGTGGACGGCCCGCCGGGCCCGACGCAGGGGACGGAGCAGGGCCCGGGCGGCGAGGGCGCCGACCAGGGCCGACAGGACCACCAACGCCACCGCCACCCCGGCCAGGACGTTGCGCAGGGTGCCGAGGTCGCGCTCGATGTCGTCGAGGGGGAAGAAGAAGTACAGGCTGGCGGCCTCGGGGACCTGGCCGCCGACCACGATCCGGGGCCGGCCGGCGACGTCGGTCCGGACCGACACCAGGCGGCCGCCAGCCACGGGTGCGGCCAGCTCTGCCGGCACCGCCGCGGCCGACGTCTCGATCGACGTCGTGTCGGCCGTGCCGTCGGGCATCACCGTCACCACATCAAAGGCCGACCCGGAACGGGCGACGAGCCGGTCCACGAACCCGGCCACCTCGTCCCCTGACGCTTCCGGGGGAATCGCCTCCACCGCCTCGGTGAGGGCGGAGCGGGCCGTGCGGAGGGCGTCGGCGCCGGCCCGGTCGAGCACGGCCCGGCGCACGAGGGCGAACGAGGTGACGGCCACCGCCACCGTCGTCACCGCCGCCACCAGGGCGAAGGTGGCGATCAGCCGGGGCCGCAGGCGGGCGACGGCGAGGGGGCGACGCTCGGTCACGGCGGCGCGGGCGGGCCGGGGGCCACCAGCTTGTACCCCACGCCCCGGACGGTCTGGATGAGCGTGGGGTTGGCGGGGTCGCCCTCCACCTTCGACCGGAGGCGCTGCACACACACGTCGACCAGCCGGGAGTCGCCCAGGTAGGAGTACTCCCACACCCGTTCGAGGAGGAGGGCCCGGGTGAAGACCTGCCCCGGGCGCCGGGCCAGTTCCAGGAGGAGCTTGAGCTCGGTGGGGCTCAGCTTCACCTCCTGGCCCCGGTGGGTGACGGCCATGCCGAGGGGGTCGACGGCCAGGTCGCCGAAGCGCATGGTGCGCTCCTCCGGCTGGCGGGTCTGGCGGCGGAGGACCGCCTTCACCCGGGCCAGGAGGACACGGGTCTCGAACGGCTTGGTCACGTAGTCGTCGGCCCCCGACTCGAGCCCCACCACCACGTCGATGGGGTCGGCCTTGGCCGTGAGGAGGATGATCGGCACCTGGTCGACGGCCCGGATGCGCCGGCAGACCTCGAAGCCGTCGATCACGGGGAGCATCACGTCGAGCAGGACGAGGTCGGGCCGCACCTGGCGCCAGCGCTCGATGGCCTCGTCGCCGGCGGCGGCCGTGCTCACCCGGTGGCCGTCGCCCTCCAACGCCATCGTCACCGCCTCCCGCACCGACGCGTCGTCCTCCACCAGCAGGATCGAGCTCACGAGCCCGGCTCCAACTGGTGACGATCGGCGGCGTCCTGACCCTCCCGATCGTCACCAGTTCGCTGGTGGACCTGGCGGAACGGGACCTCGGCGTCGGGGCGGGGGGACTTGGGAAGGCCGAGGACGCGCTCGGCGACGATGCTGCGCAGGGCCTCTTCGGTGCCGCCGCCGATGCGGGTGGCGGGGATCCAGAGCTGGTGGAAGGTCCAGTCGTCGACCAGCATGGCGTCGGCGCCGCGCATGGCGTCGAGGAGCTCGTCGGTGCGGCGGGAGAGGCGGATGGACGCCAGCCGGGCCACCGCCCCTTCCGCTCCCGACGCACCCTCGCCGGCCATGGCCACCGCCATCCGCTCGCCCAGCACCTCCAGCACCCTGGCGTCGATCCACACCTGGGCCGCCACCTGGCGGACGGCGGGGTCGTCGGCCACCCCCCGAGTCCGCACCTCGGCCAGCAGGCGCTCGACGGTGCCCGCCGCCCGGGCCGCACCCAGGCCCAGGTGGAGGCGCTCGGCCGAAAGGGTCGTCACCGCCACCGCCCATCCCTCGCCGACCGCGCCCACCCGGCACGAGTCGGACACCCGCACCCCGTCCAGCAGCACCTCGTCGAAGGCGGCGCCACCCGTCATCTGCCGCACCGGCCGGACGGTGATCCCGGCCGATCGCATGTCGACCAGGAAGTACGTGCACCCCTGGTGCTTGGGGACGTCCCAGTCGGTGCGGGCCAGGAGGATGCCCCAGTCGGCGTAGTGGGCGGCCGATGTCCACAGCTTGTGGCCGGTGACCAGCCAGCCGTCCCCGTCGTCCGAGGCCACCGCGGTGGTGGTCACCGCGGCCAGGTCGGTGCCGGCGTCGGGCTCGCTGAACAGCTGGCACCAGATCTCGTCGGCGGCCAGGATCGGCGGCAGGTACCGGCGCTGCTGGGCCTCGGTGCCGTGGGCCATGAGCGTGGGCCCGACCATGGCCTCGCCCACCAGGTTGATCCCCGGCGGGATCCCGGCCGCCGCCGCCTCCGCCTCCGCGTCCCAGATCACCCGCTGCGCCACCGGCAGGCCCCGGCCCCCGTGCTCGGCCGGCCACCCCAGCCCGGACCACCCGCCGGCCGCCAACTCCCGTTGCCAGGCCTTCCCCCGCACCACGTGCCCGGTGTCGCTCACATCGGCGAACACCAGCGAGGGCGACGGCCCGACCGGTTGCCGGTACGCGGGTGCGTGCTCCGCCAACCACGCCCGGGCCTCGGCCCGGAACGCCGCATCCTCAGCCGACTCGTCCACCACTCAGGACAGTACGGCGTCGCAGTGCGGGCAGCGGGGGTTGGCCCGGGTGACCGTTCGTCCGCACGAGGGGCACCGGGGCACCACCACCGCTCCCCGCCGGATCCGGGCCACCGCCGACCACAGCATCCCCCCCACCGCCACCACCAGGAGGACGTCGAGCACGGTTTGCACCCGGCCAGTTTGTAGGGTCGAGGTGACTATGAACAGATTGGCCGGCGAGTCGAGTCCCTATCTCCAGCAGCACAAGGACAACCCCGTCGACTGGTACCCGTGGGGCGACGAGGCCTTCGAGCGGGCCCGCACCGAGGACAAACCGGTGCTGCTCTCCATCGGCTACGCCGCCTGCCACTGGTGCCACGTGATGGCCCACGAGTCGTTCGAGGACGAAGCCACCGCCGCCCTCATGAACGAGCTGTTCGTCTGCGTGAAGGTCGACCGGGAGGAGCAGCCCGACGTCGACGCCGTCTACATGGAGGCGGTGCAGGCCATGACCGGCTCCGGCGGCTGGCCCATGACCGTGTTCCTCACGCCCGACGGCCGTCCCTTCTACGGCGGCACGTACTACCCGAACAAGCCCCGCCACGGCATGCCCGCCTTCGAGCAGGTCCTGCGGGCGGTCGACGAGGGGTGGCGGGACAAGCGCACGGAGGTCGGCGAGCAGGCGGCCCGGCTCACCAACGCCCTCGGCCGCATGTCGGACCTGCCCGTCCCCACCGCCGACGCTCCCCTCCCCGACGGCGCCGTCCTGCTGACCCGGGCCCGCGATGCCCTCGCCCGCCGCTTCGACACCCACTGGGGCGGCTTCGGGCCCGCCCCCAAGTTCCCCCAGCCCGACACCCTCGAGCTCCTCCTGCGGGCCCACGCCCGTCACCCCGACGACGCCGAGGCCCTGGCCATGGTCGTCACCACCCTCGACGCCATGGCCTCGGGGGGGTTGTACGACCACCTCGGCGGCGGCTTCGCCCGCTACTCCACCGACGGCCGCTGGCTCGTCCCCCACTTCGAGAAGATGCTCTACGACCAGGCCCTGCTGGTGCGGGCCTACCTCCACGCCTGGCAGGTCACGGGCGAGGACCGCTTCCTCCAGGTCCTCGCCGAGACCATCGACTACGTGCGGAGGGATCTCCGCCACCCCGACGGCGGCTTCTACTCGTCGGAGGACGCCGACTCCGAGGGCCACGAGGGCACGTTCTACGTGTGGACGGTGGAGGAGCTGCGCACCCTCCTGGGCGACGACGTCGACGCCGCCATCGAGTGGTGGGGCGTGAGCCGGCCGGGCAACTTCGAGGGCAAGAACATCCTCCACCGCCCGGTGCGGGGCGACCTGCGGCGGCCGGAGGCGATCGAGCGGGCCCGTCGCATTCTCTTCGACGCCCGGGAGCAGCGGGTCCGCCCCGGCCTCGACGACAAGGTGCTGGCCGAGTGGAACGGGCTGTTCCTGTCGGCGCTGGCCGAGGCCGCCGCCGCCACCGGCCGGAAGGACTGGCTGGCCGACGCCCGGACCAACGCCGAGTTCCTCCTCCACAAGCTGCAGCGGTCGGAGGACGGGCGCTGGCTGCGGTCGTGGCAGGGAGGTCGTCCCGGCCGCCACCTGGCCCTGGCCGCCGACTACGCGGCCCTGGTCGACGGCTTCACCCGCCTGGCCGAGGCCACCGGCGAGGCCCAGTGGGTTGCCTGGGCCCGGGACACGGCCGACCGCATGATCCGCCTGTTCTGGGACGACGAGGCGGGCGGGCTGTTCACCACCGGGGCCGACGCCGAGCAGCTCATCACCCGGTCGAAGGACCTGGTCGACAACGCCGTCCCGTCGGCCAACGGCACCGCCGCCATCGCCCTCCTCCGCCTGGCCGCCCTCACCGGCGCCGACGAGTACGGAGAGCGGGGCGAGGCCATCCTCCGCCTGCTGGCCCCGTTGGCCGAGCAACACCCGTCGGCCCTCACCCGGACGGTGGCGGCCATGGACCTGGCGTCGCAGCCGATCACCGAGATCGCCATCGTCGGCGACCGCCCCGACCTGGTGCAGGCCGTCCACCGCCGGTACCTGCCCAACGCGGTGCTGGCCTGGGGCGACCCGTACCCGTCGCCCCTGTTCGAGGCCCGCACCGCCGGCCCGGATGACGGGGGCCTGGCCTACGTCTGCGAGAACTACGCCTGCCAGGCACCGGTGGCCACGGTCGAGGAGCTGCTGGCCCAACTGGCCTGACCCGGACGACGACGATTTGGCCGCACGAAACGATCCGTGCGCCGAAATGGTCGTGATCCGACCCCGAGACGCCCGGTTCATGGCGATCTGGCGGCATGAGACGTTTCGTGCGCCGAAAGCGTCGTGACGCGGGCCGGCGAGCCGACCCCGGAGGATCGGCTCGCCGGCGGTCGCGGGCCGCACGCAGGCGGTTACACGTGGGCGTCGCTGTGGGCCGAAGCGACGATCACCTCCCCGCTGAACAGCCCAGACCCGTTGAACACGGAGACGTGGATGGCGTTGACCGTGCCCTCCGTGTCGGTGGTGCCGTTGGAGTTGACCACCTGCTCGTTGAGCACCACCCGCACCAGGCCGCCGCCGGAGGGCACGTTGATGGTGGTGTTGGGGGCCACGTTCACGTTCACCGTCACGCCCCCCACCTTCAGGTTGGCGAAGGTGACGGCGAGGGTGGTCCCCGCCGTGGTCCCGTCGGCCGAGCTGGTGGAGGCCACGTCGAGCACGTCGGCCGTGACCAGGCCCGACAACACGTTGAGCCCCTGCACCACCGAGTGCGACGTGGAGTCGGGGTTGGGGTCGAGCGTTCCCGACGTGGTGTTGACGGTGGTCCCCGAGGTGACGATGCCGGTGATGGCGGCGGGGGTGCCGTCGCTGTCCGATCCTCCCTGGGAGGGCAGCACCGCGTCGCCCACCTTGACCGGCTGGATCTGCTGGCCGAGCAGCGTGCCGGCGACGGAGGCGGTGAAGGCCTCACCGCTGACGCTGAGGGCCTCGGAGCTGCAGGCGGGGGCGACCACGTCGCTCTGGGCGTGGGAGACGATGATCTCTGCTCCCGCAGGCAGGGCCAGGAGCGGCTTGACCAGCACCAGGCGGATCATGTTCACCTGGTGGGTGGCACTGGCCTGGCCCCCGGCGATGGAGCGGCTGCCGGTCTCCTCGTAGAGGTGGGCGGCGGCGATGACCTGGGACGGGATCAGCGGGTTCTTGACCTCGACGGTGGTGTTGGGGGCCACGTTGGTGATGGGGACACCGTTGATCTTGAGGTTGACGAAGCCCGAGCCGGCCGAGCTGTAGGTGGCCGCCTCGGCCGACGCCGTCGACTGCGACACCGCCTTGATGGCGCTGGCCGTCACCGCCCCTCCCAGCAGGTTCACGTTGGCGATCTCGGCCGTGGCCGTGCTGGTCGACGGTGGCGGGGCCAGGGCCGAGTCCGAGCCGGTGGTGATCACCCCCAGATTCACCAGCCCGGGCAGCGTGGCCGTGAGGATGCGGCGGGCGGCATGACCCGGTCCGCCTGGGTCGGCGGTGCCCACGTTGCCGATCTTGTTGAGCAGATGGACGCCCAGGGCGGCCACGTCGACGCCGTAGGCCGAGCCGTGGGTGGCACTGGCCGTCGAGCTCGCCCCCGTGACCGCCAGGGTCACCAGCGGCGACGTGGCGTCGATGGCGTCGCCACCATCGGAAGGCACGTAGGTGGCCGTGGCCTGGTTGGACACCTCGATGGCCGTGCAGTCGGCCGCCACAACCGTCTGGAAGCACATCTGGGGGGCGTCGCCCACGAAGGACAGCACCGCCCGGGGATGGTTGGTCGGGGTGAAGGAGCTGGAGTCGACCAACGCGATGTCGAGGGTGGCCTCGATGGGCGACGTCGTGGCCGGGATGGACGAGATGTCGGCCTCCCCCGTCAGCGGGTCGAAGGGGAACGTCCCCAGCACGTTGCCGTCTCCGTCGGTCACCGTCACCGACGAGCTGGCGAAGTTCACCGTCGCCAGGTCGATGTCCTGCAGCGAGACCGAGTCGTACGCCTCGACGTGGCCGGCGGCGCCGTCGCAGTAGAAGGCGGACGGGTCGAGCGTCATGGTCGCCGTCGTCTTCTGGCACGGCGTCGAGCCGGTGACCGGGTCGAAGGTGAAGAGCCGTCCCGAGTCGCCCAGTCCGAATCCGCACTGGCCGTCGTAGGCGTAGCCGTAGTCACGGGTGTTCCCGCCGTTGACGTTCGAGTGGTAGTCGTAGGCGTCGATACCGGAATCGTCGGGGAAGCCGGCGCAGGGTGCCGAGGTGGTCCAGTCGTAGCAGAGGGTGCCGCCGTTGCGGAAAGAGGCGAAGCCAAACCCGGGCCGGTCCTGGACGACCGGGAAGAAGGTCACCGCGTGACCGTTGGGTGCCTCGACCTGCAGCGTCTCCAGCATCTCCCAGATGAACCCCGCGGAGATGCCCGGCACCTGGAGACCGGGCGGGGTCGGCGCCGGGTTGCCGGCGAGGTCGAAGCAGCCGAAGGCGAACTGGCCGGCGGTACCGCTCCACCCGATGCAGACGCCGGTCGGCTGACCGGCCGCGTCGTACGTGGCGAACCGGGGCCCGAAGCCGGCGGACGAACCGACGCCGCCCACCGTCTTCGGCGTCGACCATCCGGTGCACGGGAGGCCGGTCGTCGTGTCGAAGCACCAGGCCAGCACGTTGGCGCCGACGAAGGTGACGGTCCCGCCGAAGATCTGGCCGTTGATCGCCGTTGGGAGGCTGGCGCCGACACCGGCCGGTGCCGGGTACGGCTGCCCACCGCACGGGGCGTTGGTCGCAGTGTCGAGGCACCCCATCTGCCCATCGGTGGGCAGGTAGGTGTACACCTTGGTCCCCACCAGCAGGGCCTCGGACCCGTGGTTGGCGGCGCCGGACTTCAGCTCGGTGTAGCCGCAGTTGCTCCGGGTCTCCAGGTTGATGCACAGGAGCCCGACGCTCCAGTGGGGCGTGCGGTCGGGCACCAGCACCGAGATGTAGATCAGCGCCGGGTCGGACGGATGGTGGGCGGCCGCGACCGGGGTCGGGGTTTGGACGTCGGCGGGACCGGTGCCGAGCGGCCCCGGCGTGGTGGAGAGGTACTTGGCTCCCGAGAATCCGGCGCACGGCAGTCCGGTGAGGCGGTCGGTGCACACGACCTGGGGCGCATTCGCGCCCGAGCCGAGGTGGTGGAAGATGTTCCACACCTCGGGGACGCCGGCGCTGGTGGTGAACAGGATCGGCGTGTAGCCGTCACCGCCCGTGGGCGTCGTTATCCCCTGGAAGGGGTTGAGGAGAAGCTCGCTGGTCGCGGTCGCAGGCGACTGGAAGTCCGGGTTGCCGGCCCGCACCACGTCGGTGGCGGTGCCCTGGTCGGTCGCCGAGAACGTGGTCCCCCCGTCGGTCGACCACTCGGGCGTGAAGCCGGGGGGCACCTGGAGCGAGCCGGGGACGTAGGTCTGGTCGGTGCCGGCGGACTGGATCGGGTCGGTGATGACGGCGTTGACCGGTCCGTCGGTGGGGTTGGTGGACGACACCACCCAGTCGATGGTGTCGCCGGGGCCGGCGGTCGTGGTGCTACCGGTCTGGACGTCGGTGCCGGTCTTGCCCAGGGGCGACGTCTGGGCCGTCGCCGGCGAGGCGGGGGTGACCACGGCCAGGGTGGCCATGATCATGGCCGCCAGACAGGTCCGGGCTGCGGCCCGGTACGCCGCACGCCCCGGGGGGGCCTCGGACTGTCGTCGTCGGAGCGGGTTGATTCCCATGCGCAACCTCCATGTCGTCCCCAGCGGGTGGTGAGGACGATCCTGAGGAAGGCAGGGCGGCGAAACATGGCCCACCTGGGCCATATTTCGCGCATTTCTGGCGGTGATTACGCCTGGCGGGCTCCGGTGGGCAGGCTGTCCTGGCCGTTGGACTCGGGCGGGACGGCCGACGCCACCTGGGCCACCGCCGCCGGGGTCAGCGTCGGGCGGCGGCGGAGGGCCAGCCGGTCGCCCGACTGGCGGATGTCGTAGCCGGGCTGGGGACCGGTGGCGGGGCCGTGGACGACCGCGCCGTCGGCCAGGCGGAACGTGCTCCCGTGCCACGGGCAGGTGACGCAGCCGTCGGCCAGCGGGCCCTCGTGGAGGGGGCCGCCCATGTGGCTGCACACGTCGGACAGGGCGTGGACGGCCCCGCCCGTGCGCACCACCAGCACGGTGTCGTCGCCGGCGCTGACCGCCACCGGCTCCCCGTCCTCCAGGGGCGCCTCCAGGGGCGCGTCGACCCAGTCGTCGGACGGGTGGTCCCACGCGTGGCGGTCGACGTTGACGCCCTTGCGCCAGGCCAGGTGGCCGCCGAGGTAGGCGCCGGCGGTGGCGGCCGACGCCCCCAGCACGCTCAACGTCACGCCGGCCACCCGCCGGCCCCGCTTGCGGGCGATCCACGACCACACGTAGAGGTCGACGGCCACCACGTTCCCTATGGCGTGGGCCAGCCCCAGCCGGCGGTCCTCGCCGATGGTGTCCGACCAGTCGGCCAGGCCGGCGGCGGCGGTGGGCAGGGCGCTGAGGACGCCCAGCGCCACCAGCCGGTCGGCCGCCTTGTGGCCCTTCTGCCCGCCCAGGAAGTCGACGGCCATAGCGCTCGTCCAGAAGCCGATGGGCAGGTCGGTGAGCATGGGGTGGAGGGGATGGCCCATCCAGGTGCCGCTCAGGAAGTCCTTCACCGGGCCGTGGGGCACCACCTCCGCCACCTTGGAGGACAGGGGCTTGGCCACCTTGTCCAGCCAGGACGCGTGGGCGACTCGGTCGACGAGCGTCTCGATCGCACGTGGAGCCATGGGCTCACCTCCGTCTCGCCCGACGCGCTACCCGGGCGCTCCGCAGCCGAAACCGCGGCGGCCGCGGCTGCTTCGCCCCGACGCCGACCCCGACAGCGGGGCTCCCGGAGCGATAGATCCCCCAAATATGGCCCACCTGGGCCATGTTTTCCGCGGTCGCCCGGCGCGACAGTCACCCCGATGATCCGGATTTGGGTCGACACCGCCCGACCGCCCACCGGACGGGTCGTGACCGCCGAGGGTCAGCCTCCCCGGCTGTTCTCCGGGTGGCTCGACCTGCTCGGCATCCTGGCCGAGGCCATGTCGGCCGGCGGCGTCGACGACGGCCCCGAGAGAGGCGAGCAGCCCTGACCGCCTGGGTCAGGCGTCCTGGCGGGCGGTGGGCCGGAACAGCTCCATGCGGGAGGCGACGCCGAGCTTGATCATGGCGTTGGACAAGTGCCGCTTCACCGTGTGCCGGGACAGGAACAGCCGCTCGGCCACCTCCGGGTTCGACAACCCCTCCGCCACCAGCTCGACGACCGCCCGCTCGCCCCGGGTGAGGGCCTCCCACCCCGTGCTCGCCCGCTTGCGCGCGTCCCGGCTCCCCTGGCGCACGCCGAGGGCACGCATCCGCGACCGGACCCGGCCGATGTCCCAGGTCGCGTCCAGCTGCTCGTAGACCTGCAGGGCCTCGGCGAACAGGGGCCGGGCGCGGGTCAGGTCGCCGGCGCGGGCCCGGGCGTCGCCCGCGTCCTCGCAGGCCCGGGCCAGGTCCAACGGGCGGGGCCCGTCGCGGAACGCGGCTGCGGCCTGGGCCAGCACGTCGGCGTCGTCGTCGGCCAAGCCCCGGCAGCGCAGGGCGGTGCCCAGGATCGAGGCCACGCCCGGGTTGGCGGCGGCGATCGACTCGACGACGCGGCAGGCGTCGACGGCCCGGTCGAGGTCGCCGGCCAGCCGGGCCAACCGCACCAGGTCGGGCCCCAGGTTCAGGGACGCGGCCAGCACGCCCCCGCCCACCATGCCGTCCCACTGCTCGACCAGCACGGCCAGCGCCGGGCCGGGCGAGCCCGTCGATTCGGCCAGCAGGGCCTCGGCCAGGGTCGCCAGATGGCGGTCGATGGGCCCCCTGCTGGCGGACCGGGTTGCGATGCGGAGGGCGTCGGCCGCCGCCTGCGGGTCTCCCCGGTGGAGGGACATCAGGGCCCGGGCGCCGGCGGCCAGGTCGAGGCCCCAGAACTGGCCGACGTCGGCGGACAGGTCGGTGAGGGTCTCGAACTCGGTGGCGGCGTCGTCCCAGTCCCCGACCTCGTAGCGCTGGACGACCACCAACGCCTGGCCGCTGGCCTGCAGGCCGCGGTACCCGTGCTCCCGTATCGTCCGGAGCGCGGTCCGTAGGGTCTCCGCGGCCTCGTCGACCTCGTCCAGCCGGAGCTGGGACTGGCAGAGGAGGAGACGCCCGGCCTGGTTGAGGTGGCGCCAGCCAATACCCACGCGGAGCTCGGGGTCGTCGTCGTTGCGCACGACCACCCCTTCGGCCCGCTGCCGCGCCTCGACGTAGCGGCCGCGGTTGAAGGCGACCGTGGCCAGGGCGTAGGCGGCGTTGGCCCGGGTGACCTCGTCGTCGAGCGCCTCTCCCTGGAGCCGGGCCTGGCCGGCCAGGTCCTCCACCCGCGCCAGGTCCGGGGGGAACAGGGCCAGCAGGGCCCGCGCACAGAGAATCCGGGCCTGCTGCCCGGGGGTCAGCCCGTCGACGGCCTGGGCCCGGGCGGCCATCCGGTGGGCCTTGTCGGTGTCGCCCCGGATGTTCATCCGCCGGGCGAGGAACATGCGCAGTCGGGCCTCGGTCCGCGGCGGCTGGAGCCGGCCGAGGAGGTCGAGGGCCACCGCCTCGCCCTCCGGCGCCCGCCCGATGCTCTCCAGACAGGTCAGGTAGTCGGTCATCAGCGCGTCGCGGCCGGGGTCGGCCGGCTCGAAGAGGTCCAGCGCCCGTTCCAGGAGCTCGGCCGCCGTCGCCGGCGCCCGCAGCATGGCCTCGTCGGCCGCCCGTCGCAGCCAGCCGAGGGCGGCGGCATCGCCCCTCGCCGCGCCCCGCACGTAGTGCTCGGCGACCTCCAGGGCGGATGACCCGGCTCCGGCCAGCGTCTGGGCGACGTGGAGGTGCATGCCCATGCGCAGCGACCGGGGCACGTCCTCGTAGAGCGCCTCCCGGAGCAGGTCGTGGCGGAACGCCATCCGGGGCCCCTCCTCCAGGAGCACCCCCGCCGCCATCGCCTCCCGGAGCGCGGGGGCCAGCGCCATCGGGCTCTGTCCCGCGACCAGGCCCAGGTCGCGCACGGTCCAGGTGGACCCGAGGACCGACGCCGTCCGCAGCAGCTCCTGGGTCGACTCGGAGAGGAAGCTCAGTTCGAGCAGCACGGTGAGCTTCAGGGCCGACGGCAACGCGACCGAGTCGATCTCGGCCGACGTGGCCGTCTCGCGCATCGACCCGCTGGCCCGGAGGGCACCCACCAGCTCGGTGACGTAGAACGGGTTCCCGCCGGTGGCCGTCGCCTGGCGGACGAGCGTGGCCCCCGGCTCCACCCCCAGCACCGACGACAGCAGGGTCGTCACCGCCGCCGGGTCGAGCGCGGGGATGGTCAGCGTGGTCGCGCCCCGAGCGGCCAGGCCCCGAACCAGGCGGGTCAGCTCCGGCGGGCGGGGGGCGGGGCGGAAGGCGCCGCAGAGGAACAGCGGACAGTCGTCGACCAGGCGGCCGAGCTGGTGGAAGACGTGCAGGGTGGCGGCGTCGGCCCATTGCAGGTCGTCGAGGGCGACGGCGACGGGCCCCTCGGCGCACAGCTCCTCGACCCGGGCCACCATGGACTCGACCAGGAGGAACTCGGTGCCCGACCCGCCCGCGGCCATGAACGTGGCCGCGCTCTCGGGGATGTCGCCGAAGAGGAGGCGGGCGACCTCGTCCCGGCGGACGTGGGTGGGCCCGGGGGTGAACCCGAGGCAGGTGGCGATGGCCCCGAACGGACGCCGGCTGTCGAGCTCCTCGGCCCGGGCCCGGTGGACGGACAGGCCCCGTCCGGAGGCGATGGCCATGGCCTCCCCCACCAGTCGGCTCTTGCCGATGCCGGCTTCGCCCTCGAGCAGGAGCGCCCGGCCGTCGCCCTCGGCCACCGACGCGACCAAGGCTTCGATCTGCCCCATCTCGGCCGCCCTGCCGACCAGCGGGATCCGCTCTCGGTCCACTGCCACCCGTTGCCCTCTCGCCCTGCGTCGGTGCCCGAGGTTACCGGGGGTAGGCGTTCCTCCGTCCTGGGCAATCGGGCAGGTGGCACGCGAAGATGCGGCCTGGACGTCGGTGGTCACCCACCGTCGGGGCGAAGGAGTGGTGCGGGATGACGAGAGCGACGGGTCTGCGGTCGGTCGTCGCGGCCGTGGCGTTCGCCCTGGTCGCGGGGGCGTGCTCCACCAGCACCGAGCCGACTGCGACGCCGGCCCAGGGCGATGGTCGGGTCGAACGGGTACGGGTGGCGGCCCGCCCGGGGAGCTACCCGACGCCGATCGGGGCCCGGCGCCAGGGCCAGCTCCAGAGCACCCTCCTGTTCGACACCCTCGTGTGGAAGGACTCGACGGGCGACGTCATCCCGTGGCTGGCCAGCTCGTGGGCCCGCTCCCCCGACGGGACCGAGATCACCTTCACCATCCGCGACGGCGTCCGGTGGCACGACGGAATGCCCCTGACGGTCGACGACGTGGTCTTCAGCTACCAGTACCTGATGAAGCCGCCGGGGCAGGCGGCAGCGGGAATCCTCGGGGCCGTGTTCGTCGGCAACCTGCAGGAGGTCGTCGCCGTCGCCCCCGACCAGGTCGTGTTCCGGATGAAGCGACCGTGGGCCCCGTTCCTGCCTCAGATCGCGGGGATCGTGCGCATCATCCCCAAGCACATCTGGGAGACGGTCACCGACCCGATCGCGTTCACCGGCCCGCAGGCGACCATCGGGTCGGGTCCCTACAAGCTCGAGTCGTACGACCTGGCCACGTTCAGCGCCGCGTTGGTGGCCAACGACGACTACTTCCTCGGACCACCGCACGTCCGCCGCATCGAGTTCGTCCCCGCGGCCGACCAGCTCCTCGCCCTCCAGCAGGGCGACATCGACGCGGCCGACGCCGGCACCGAGGACCAGCTCCCCGAGAACGCCCTCGCGCCCTTCCTGCAGGACCCTCGCTTCGGCTCCGTCGGCGGGCCGCCCGAGTGGAACCGGGCCCTCCACTTCAACCTCACCAAGGGCTTTCCCTTCGACGACAAGCGCTTCCGCCAGGCCGTCGCCTACGCCATCGACCGCGACGACATGGTGAAGCGCATCCTGTTCGGCCAGGGCGTGGTGGGCAGCTCGGGCGGGCTCTCCCCGGCCAGCCCGTGGATCGCCCCCGACCTGCCCCCCTACGCCCACGACGGGGCCAAGGCCGACGCCCTCCTCGACCAGATCGGCCTGAAGGACGCCGACGACGACGGCGTGCGCGACCTGCCCGACGGGAGGCCCTTCGTCCCCGAGTTGCAGACCAGCGCGCAGTTCTCGCCCAAGACGGCGGAGCTGATCTCCGAGTACCTGCGCCAGGTGGGCCTTTCCGTCACGATCCGCACCTTGGAGGCCGCCGCCGCCGACGACTCCGCGTTCGCCGGCACCTACGAGATGACCCTTCTCGGGTATGGCGCGCTGGGCGGCGATCCCGACCTCCTGCTTCGGGTCCGCCATACGCCGGCGGCCATCAACCTTCCGCAAAAGTCCAAGGGCTACGACAACCCCGAGGTCGTGGCCCTCGGCGAGCAGCAGCTGTTCACCGCCGACGACAGCTCCCGCCTGGCCACCGTCCAGCAGCTGCAACGCATCGTGGCCGAGGACCTCCCGTCGCTCTCCCTCTACCTGCCGGAGCCGCAGTTGATCTTCGTCAAGGACGTGTTCGACGGCTGGTACCTCACGCCCGGGGGCTTCGGGACGGTCCTCTCCGGGGCGCTCAACAAGCACGCCCTGGTCACGGGCAAGAAGGTGGGATTCTGATCCCCGTTGGGCCCCCTGCCGACCCCTAGCCGCCGGGCGCGGCGGTTGCTGGCCCACTACGGGCTCACCGTGGCCGCGGTGGTCGTGCTCGTGTTCGCGCTTCCCCGGGCCATGCCCGGCGACCCCCTCGCCTTCCTCCGGGCCGACAACCCGGAGTCGGTCGACCCCGCCGTCCTCCACGACCTGCAGGCGTACTACGGCCTCGACCGGCCCCTGGTCAGCCAGCTCGGCCATTTTCTGGCCCGCCTGGGCCATGGCGACCTGGGGATCTCGATCGGCCGCCGGGTTCCCGTCCGCGACCTCCTCCAGGCCCATCTGCCCTGGACCCTGCTCCTGATCGGAGCGTCGTTGGCGCTGTCGAGCGTGCTCAGCTACCTCCTGGGCTGCGCCGCCGGCTGGCGGAGAGGCCGGCCCCTCGACCGGCTCGTCGTCATGGCCAGCAGTGCCGTCCGCCCCGTCCCGATCTACGCCCTGGCGTCGCTCCTGCTCCTCGGCGGGGCGGTGACGGGGCGCCTCCTTCCCCTGGGAGGGGCGCGCACGCCCTTCGCCCACTACGCGTCCCCCTTCGCCGAGATCGCCGACGTGGCCCGCCACCTGGTCCTGCCGGTCACCGCCCTGGCCTCGGCCCTGGTGGCCAGCCAGGTGCTGCTGGTGCGGAACACGATGGTCTCCACCCTGGGCCAGGACTACATGGTGCTGGCCCGGGCCAAGGGCCTGCCCCGGCGGCTGCTGCAGCACCGGCACGCGGGGCGCAACGCGCTCCTGCCCTTCGTCACGTCGGTCGGCCTCCAGGCCGGGTTCCTGGTCGGGGGGGCCGTCTTCGTCGAGACCGTCTTCTCGTACCCGGGCATGGGCACCCTGGTCCTCCAGGCCGTCGCCAGCCGCGACTACCCGGTGCTGGAGGCGACGTTCCTCGCCCTCGCCCTCGTCGTCCTCACCCTCAACCTCTTCGTCGACCTGCTCTACGGCCGCCTCGACCCCCGGGCCCGCACCGGATGAGCCGGCGAGCACGGGAGCGGCGGCTGGGGCCGGCCGGGTGGATGGGGGCGGGCGTGGTGGCCGGGTTCGTGCTGCTGGCGGTGACGGGGCCGGCGCTGGCGCCCTACCGGGTCACGGAGCTGGCCGGCGACCCCCTGGAAGGGCCCAGCCTGCACCACCTGTTCGGGACCAACTCGGTGGGCCAGGACCTGACCAGCCAGCTCCTGGCGGGGGCGCGGGCCTCGCTCGTCATCGCCCTGCTGGCGGGCGGGGGCACGCTGTTGCTCGGCGCGCTGGTCGGGGCGGTGGCCGGCTGGCGGGGAGGGGCGACCGACTCCGCCGTCATGCGGGTCGTCGACGTCGTCCTCGTCCTGCCCCCGATCCCGCTGATGGTCGTGCTGGGGGCATCCATCGACCCCGGCCTCGTCGGTCTCTCGGCGATCATCGTGCTCGTGTCGTGGCCGGTGTACGCCCGGTTGGTGCGGGCGGCCGTACTGCCTCTCCGCCGGCGGGCCGACATCCGGGCCGCGGTCGGCTTCGGGGCGACCACGGGCCAGGTGCTGCGGACCCATGTCCTGCCCGACGTCGGGCTGGTCCTGATCGCGGGCCTGATCTCCGCCGTCGAGCGGGCCATCGCCATCGAGGCGGGGCTGGCCTTCCTCGGGCTGGTGAACCCGACCCGGGCCAGCTGGGGCTCGATCATGCGCGACGCCCTCGACTTCCGGGGCCTGTTCCTCACCGACTCCTGGCGGTGGTGGCTCCTGCCCCCGGTGGCGGCGGTCGCCCTCCTCCTCGTGGGACTGGCCCTGGTGGGGACGTCGGTGGAGCGCCGGCTCGACCCCCGGCTGGCGCGTCACCAACCCGTCGGCGTCGACGGGTGACGGCTCCGGCGCTGGCAATCTCCGGGCTGCAGGTGACCTACGTCGGGCCCCCGCCGGTCCGGGCTCTCGACGGGCTCTCGCTCGACGTGGCCGCGGGTGAGTGCGTCGGCGTGCTGGGCGAGTCGGGGTCGGGCAAGTCCACCCTGGCCAAGGCCCTGCTGGGGCTGGCGTCCGGGGCCGCGGTGGAGGGCGGGCTCCGCCTGGGCGGTGCCGACTCGGGTGAGGTCGACCTGGGCGGGCTCGACGAGGCCGGCTGGCGGGCGGTCCGGTGGCGGCGGATCGCGCTGGCGGTGCAGTCCACGTCGTCCCTGAACCCGGTGCTGCGGGTCGGGCTGCAGCTGGCCGAGCCCCAGATGGTGCACCTCGGGCGGACGCGGGCCGAGGCTGATGAGCGGTCGGCGGCGGTGCTGGCCGAGGTCGGCCTCGACGGGGAGGCGCTCGACCGGTACCCGAGCGAGCTCTCGGGCGGGCAGCGCCGGCTCGTCCTGCTGGCCATGGCCCTGGTCTGCGACCCGTCGGTGGTCGTGCTCGACGAGCCCACCGCCGGGCTCGACCCCTCGATCCGGGCGCGGGTCGTCGACACCCTCCGCCGGCTGCGGGACGAGCGGCGGGTGGCGCTGGTGATCCTCGGCCACGACGTGGAGGCGGTGGGGGCGGTGGCCGACCGGGTGGCGGTGCTCTACCGGGGCTGGCTGGCCGAGGTCGGCCCCGCCCGGCGGGTGCTCGACGAGCCGCGGGCGCCTTACACGTGGGCCCTGCTCAACGCCCGCCCGACCCTCGGATCGGTGAAGGACCTGCGTGGTATCCGGGGCGACCCGCCGGACCCCACCGAGATCGCGCCCGGGTGCCCGTTCGTGGCCCGCTGCACCCAGGTCGTCGACCTGTGCGCCACCGGCCGGCCGCCGCTCGTCGCCCCCACCGGGGAGGACCGCGAGCGCCTGGTGGCGTGCGTGCGGGGCGGCGTCGTGACCCTGCTCGAGGCCCGTGACCTGCGGGTTTCCTACCGGCTGTCCGGCACGGGCCTGGGTCACCGGTCGACTGTGGTGGCGGTCGACGGCGTGTCGCTTGACGTCCGGGAGGGCGAGGTCGTCGGCGTCGTGGGGCCGACGGGAGCCGGGAAGTCCACGCTGGCCATGCTCCTCGTCCGGCTGCTCGAACCCGACGGCGGCTCGGTCCGGTTCGAAGGCGCCGACCTCCTCGCAGCGAAGGGGTCTGCGCTGCGGGCCGCCCGCCGCCGCGTGCAGCTGCTCTTCCAGGACCCGTACGAGGCGCTCTCCCCCCGACTCACCGTCGGCGCCGCCGTCCGGGAGCCGCTCGACGTCCAGGGCCTGGGCCTGGCCGAGTGGCGGGACGAGCGGGTCCGCACCGAACTGGCCGCGGTCCGCCTGCCCTCCGACGCCGTCTTCCTCGCCCGCCACACCCACGAGCTGTCGGGTGGGCAGCTGCAACGGCTGGCCCTGGCCCGGGCCCTGATCCTCGACCCCAAGCTGCTGGTGGCGGACGAGCCGGTGTCGATGCTCGACCCCAGCGAGCAGGCCAAGATGCTCCAGCTCCTCAAGCACCTCCAGGTCGAGCGGGGCATGGCCATGGTGTTCATCTCCCACGACCTGGCCGTCGTGCTCCGGGTGGCAGACCAGGTCGTCGTGATGGACGCCGGCCGCATCGTGGAGGAGGGCCGGGGCCACGAGCTCCTCCTCGGCGCCCGTCACCCGGTGACGAAGGGCCTCCTGGCCGCCTCCGGCCGGTCGACCTCGCCGGACGGGTTGCTGCTTCGGCCTACCAGCCGCCCCGATGGATGATGTCCGACGGCGGGCGGCGGCCCCGGGCGACGGACGAGGACGGTTGGTCGGGCCGGGGATACCCGACGGCGAGGGCGCCGACGGGCGAGAAATGGTCGGGGATGCCGAACTCGGCCCGGAAGGCGTCCGGCTCGAAGACGCGGAAGAACACCGCGCCCAATCCCGCATCGACTGCGGTCAGTAAAACCAGCAGGGCCGCGAACCCGGCGTCCACGTCCCAATAGGGCACCTCCCAACCGGACGGGTCTCGATCAATCTCCCCTTTGTCGGGCTCGGCGTAGCGGTCGAGGTAGGCCTCCCGGGATCCCAGGGGGACGACCAAGAGGGGGGCCTCCAGGATCCCTGGCCACCTGAACCCGGACCGCCGGTGAGCAGGAAAGCAGGCGTCCCAGTACCTGCTGGTCTGCTCCCGTCCCTCCAGCACCAGCAGCTCGGTTCCCTGGGTGAATCCGGCCGATGGGCCCCGGAGGGCATTGGCCAGAATCAGCTCGACCAATACGGGCGGCAGCGGGCGGGAATCGAAGTTGCGCACCATCCGGCGGCGACGAACGACGTCTTGGAACTCCATGGACGCGAGCATCCACCATTTCCGCTGCCGGAGCGGTCAGCATGTCGTCATGCGAGCCGATGTGCGCTTCCGGGTGGCGGTAGCAGGGGCGGAACTCAAGATGTTGGTGCTGGCCCCCCAACCATCAGGATGTGTGGGCGTCGACCTCGACTCGGGCGCGTTCGTCCGGGCCGCGTTCACCAGTCCGGTCGGCGAGCCTCTCGCTCCCCTCGACCTGGTGGCGGGGGAGGTCGGCGGCCCCATCGACCCCCCCGACCCCTCCCAGCCGGAAGCGGTGCAGCTCAACGGCGCGCCCCGCCGGGTGGGCAAGGCCGGCGCCCGTCGGGTCGGGCGGTGGCTCACGCCCCTCCACCACCCGCCCCAGGGCCCCCTGCTGGGCTTCGCCGGCTCCCGCATCCCCTACTGGACCCTCGTGGGCGACCGTCCCTCCCTGGCCCTGGTGGTGCCCAGTGCCGCCGCCGAGGTCCGCCTCGGCCCCAACGGCTACGAGTGCATCTTCGGCTGGCAGGGCGCCACCCACCAGTACCCCCTGGTCGACCCCTTCCTCCTCGACACCCTGCACCAGCTCGAGCGCCGCCACATGGGCGCCCACGACATGGCCCGCGTCCTCGGCTTCCGGCCCGGACGCATCCTGGTGGTTCTCAGCGAGCCCCACGACGGCTACTGCTGGAAGCAGGTCGCCGCCCTCCTTCCGGGGTCATAAACACCGTTTTCCCCGCGCAATGACACCCCTGCGGGGGGACTACGCGATTCGCCCGAAGTGGTTAGCGGGAGGCGCGGGCGGCGAGGTCTTCGGCCATGGCCCAGCCGAAGGCGATGAGGGCGTCGCCCCGAGTGGGGTCGAGCTCGCTCACGAAGACGGTCATCTCGGCATCGACGGCGGACGGGTCGACGGCCTCGTGGTCGAGGGCGCCGGGAACGTCGCCCAGGCCGGTGACCACGAAGGTGCGGTCGTTGATGCGGCCCTCGGCGCCGAAGCGCTTGGCCAGGCGACGACCCCAGGCCCGCTCCTCGCCCGAGGCCTTGTGGCCCGGACGGGGGACGATGTCGGCCAGCCCGTCGAACGCGGCGAAGCCGGCGGCGTCGAGGAGGCGGGTGCCGACCAGCACGTCCTCGTCGGGGAAGGCCAGCACCGCCCGCCGCAACTGGTCGCCGATGAGCAGCCGGAGCACCGCGTCGCGACGCGGCCCCCGCTTCACCGACGCCAGCCCGATGAGCACGCAGGGGGTTCCCCCGATGCGCTCCAAGGTGGAGAAGGCGAAGCCGGCGAGCTTCGTTCCCCCCTCGTGGACCCGTGTGATCAACACCCACTCGCCCGAGTGCTTGGAGATGATGCCGACGTCGTAGCCGGCGGAGCCGTCGGCGCAGATGTCGGCCATCTCCGAGACATCGGAGTCGCTCAGTGCGGTGCAGTCCCTGGTTTCGACTTCAAGTGCCATCGACGCCCGTGACCTCCCCTGGCCTGGCCCTTGATTCTAGGTCACCAGTCCATTCGGTCCTAATAGGACCCGCAACTCCGACACCAGGCCGTTGCCGGAGTCGACCCGGAACTCGTCCGGGAGGCGCAGCACGTGGGGGTCGAGATGCACGTGGACGGCCTGGTTCCCGGGGTGGTCGCGCAGCACCGACTTGAGCCGGTCGAGCAGCCCGTGGGTGAGGGCGGCGGGCGACAGCTTGATGCGGATGGGCCCCGTGCCCTCCGGGATGAGGTCGGGCCGCTTGACCTCGAGGCAGATGATCTTGGGCGGCTCCTCCCGCAGGTCGATGCGCCCCTTGACGCACACGATGGCGTCGTCGGCCAGCAGCGGACCGTGCTCGAGCATGGTGCGGGGGAAGACCATGACCTCGATGGCGGACTGCAGGTCCTCGAGAGTGAACACGGCCATGAGGTCGCCCCGCTTGGTGTACTTGCGTTGCAGGGCCGTCACCACCCCGCCCACCCACTTGGTGTCGCCGTCGCGGCATTCCCGCAGCTCAGCGATGGTGCACTCGGCGTGGCGGCGGAGCAGCGACTCCACCCCGAACAGGGGGTGGCTGCTCACGTAGAGGCCGAGCATCTCCTTCTCGAAGACCAGCTTCTGGTGCTGGTCGAACTCGTCGGTGCCGATGGGGATGCGCTCGTCGACGATCGCCGACGGTCCCCCAGCCAATGAATCACCCATCTCCCCGAACAGGCTCATCACCCCCAGCTCCTGCTCCCGGCGGCGGGCCAGGGTGCGGTCGATGACCTGCTCGAAGACGGCCAGCAGGCCCTTGCGGGCGTGGCCCATCGAGTCGAACCCGCCCGCCTTGACCAGCGACTCCACCGACCGCTTGTTGAGCACGCCGGGGTCGACCCGCCGGCAGAAGTCGTAGAAGTCGGAGAAGGGGCCGTTCTTCTCCCGCTCGGCCACGATGAGCCCGACCAGGCCCTCGCCCACGTTGCGGATGGCGGCCAGCCCGAACGGGATCTTCCCGTCGACCGCGCCGAAGGCGGCGATGGAGAGGTTGACGTCGGGCACGAGGACCTCGACGCCCATGGTGCGGCACTCGGCCAGGTAGACGGCGGTCTTGTCCTTGTCGTCCTTGACCGACGTGAGCAGGGCGGCCAGGTACTCGACGGGGTGGTTGGCCTTCAGCCAGGCCGTCTGGTAGGCGACCATCCCGTAGGCGAAGGCGTGGCTCTTGTTGAAGGCGTAGTCGGCGAAGGGCTCGATGATGTCGAACAGCTTGGTGCCGAGGTCGGACCCGTAGCCCGTGGCCTCGCAGCCGGCCACGAACTTCTCCCGCTCCAGGGCAATGAGCTTGCGGTCCTTCTTGCCGCAGGCCTTGCGGAGGTTGTCGGCCTCCAGGAGCGAGTAGCCGGCGAAGCGGGTGGCGACCCGCATCATCGACTCCTGGTAGATCATCAGCCCGTGGGTGTCGGCCAGCTCCTCGGCCACGTCGGGATGGAGGCAGATCACCGGCTTGCGGCCGTTCTTGCGGTCGGCGAAGTCGTTGTGCATGTTGGCCGCCATCGGCCCCGGCCGGTACAGCGCCACCAGGGCGGCCACGTCGGCGAAGGACGTGGGCGCCAGTGACCGGATGAGCGCCCGCATGGGCCCGCCCTCCAGTTGGAACACGCCGATGGAGTCGGCCCGGCGCAGCATCTCGAAGGTGGGTCCGTCCTCGAGGTCGACGTTGTCGATGTCGGGCCGGCGGCCGGTGGTGGCTTCGATGAGATCGAGGGCCCGCTCGATGACGGTGAGGTTGCGCAGGCCCAGGAAGTCCATCTTGAGCAGGCCCAGGTCGGCCACGCCGTGCATCTCGTACTGGGTGACGATGGGGGCGTCGTTGGGGTCGCCGCCCGGCTCCGGCTTGCGCTGGACGGGCAGGTACTCGGTGAGCGGCTCCCGGGTGATCACCACCGCGGCCGCGTGGATGCCGTCCTGGCGGCGCAGGCCGGCCAGGCCCTTGGCCACCTCGACCACCTTGCGGGCGTCGCCGTCGGACTCGCACAGGGCCCGCAGCTCGGCCGCCATCTTGTAGCCCTCCTCGTGCCCGGGCGTGAGCTCGAGGCAGGCGTTGAGGGGGGTGTCGCGGCCCATGACCAGCGGGGGCATGGTCTTGGCGATGCGGTCGCCGACGGCGTAGGGCAGGCCCAGCACCCGGGCCGCGTCGCGGACCGCGGCCCGGGCCTTGATGGTGGAGAAGGTGACGATCTGGGCCACGTGGTCGGACCCGTACCGCTCGGCCGCGTAGCGGATCATCTCCGCCCGGTAGCGCTCGTCGAAGTCCATGTCGATGTCGGGCATCTCCCGGCGACCCTCGTTGAGGAAGCGCTCAAAGATGAGGCCGTACTTGATGGGGTCGAGGTCGACGATGCGCAGGCAGTAGGCCACGCAGCAGCCGGCGGCCGAGCCCCGGCCGGGGCCGACCCGGATGTTGCGCTGGCGGGCGTGGTTGATGAGGTCCCAGACCACCAGGAAGTAGGTGGACAGGCCCATGCGGTCGATGACGCCCAGCTCGTGCTCGACCCGCTGGATGACGTCGCCGGGGATGGGGGCCCCGTAGCGGCGGCGGGCGCCTTCGAGGGTGAGGGAGCGCAGGTATTCGGAGTCGGTGACGCCCGGCGGGAGGTCGAAATGGGGCAGCTCGGGCTTGCCGAACTCGATCTCGACGTCGACCCGCTCGGCGATGGCCAGGGTGTTGTCGCAGGACTCGGGCACCTCGGCGAACAGCGAGCGCATCTCGGCCGCCGTCTTCAGGTAGTGCTGGTCGCTGTCGAACTTGAACCGCTTGGGGTCGTCGACCTGGGCGCCGGTCTGCACGCACAGCAGGGCGTCGTGGGCCACGGCGTCGGCCTGGTGGGTGTAGTGGCTGTCGTTGGTGGCGAGGAGGGGGAGCTCGAGCTTGCGGGCGATCTCGAGCAGGTGGCCGTTGGCCATGCGCTGGTCGGCCAGGCCATGGTCCTGGAGCTCGACGTAGAGGTGCTCGGGGCCGAAGATGTCCTTGAGCCGGGACGCGTTGCGGACGGCACCCTCGACGTCGCCCCGCAGCAGGGCCTGGCAGACCACGCCGCCCAGGCAGCCGGTGGTGGCGATGACGCCCTCCTTGTGGCGCTCGAGCAGCTCCCAGTCGAGCCGGGGCTTGTAGAAGTACCCCTCCAGGAAGGCGGCCGAGGACAGCTTGATCAGGTTCTTGTAGCCGGGGGTGGACTCGGCCAGCAGGGTGAGGTGGTAGTAGAGCTTCTCGCCCCGCTCGCCCTCGCCGCCCCCGTCGTCGACCCGTCCCCGGCGCACGGGGCGCTCGAAGCGGCTCTCGCCGGCCATGTAGGCCTCGATGCCGAGCACGGGCGTGATACCGGCCTTGCGGGCGGCCCGGTAGAAGTCGAGGACGCCGTACATGTTGCCGTGGTCGGTGATGCCGATGGCGGGCTGGCCGTCGGCCGCCGCCGCCCCGATGACTTCCTTGACCCGGGCGGCGCCGTCGAGCATCGAGAACTCGGTGTGGAGATGGAGGTGGGTGAAGGAATCCGGCACGGCGCTCCGTTCATCCACAGAGCTTCCACAGGACCCTGTGGACAAATAACAACCCTGTGATTCCGAGGGTAGCGCGTCACGGGGGTCGGCGCGCCCTCCTGTCGGCCCATGCGGGTGCGGGTGGCGGTGGGGGAAACCCGTGCCGTTGGCCGACCGGTCGGTGGCGGTGACGGTCAGCGTGGGGTGCGCGAGCGGGGTGGGCGAGGCGGCCGACGCGCCCGCTGACCCGCCGTTTCGCCCGCCGCCCGTTGCCACCGCCGCCCGGCCGCCCGCCCGCCTCGCCCGCCTCGCCCGCCCGGAGTTGCGGCGGAATCGTTGCGGTTTCCGCAACGTTTTCGGGGCAACTTCGGGTTGGGGGGGTGGGGGGTGGGGGGTCGGATCGGCGGGGGCGGCCCTACAGGTAGCCGGGAGGGCGGCCGGGCCCGGTGGGGCCTTCCTCCGGGGTGGCGCCGGGGGGCAGGCCGCGCTGGTGGCGCATCTGTTCGAGCTGGGCCTGGGCTGCCATCTGCTGGGCGAACAGCGTGGCCTGGATGCCGTGGAACAGCCCCTCCAGCCAGCCCACGAGCTGGGCCTGGGCCACTCGCAGCTCGGCCTCCGACGGCGCCGCCGCCCCGTCGAACGGCATGGCCAGGCGGTCCAGCTCGTCCTGCAGGTCGGAGGACAGCCCTTCGGCCAGCTCCCGCACCGACGTCTCGTAGATCTCCCGCAGGCGGGCGCGGCTGGCCTCGTCGAGGGGCGCCTGGCGCACCTCCTCGAGGAGCTGCTTGATCATGGAGCCGATGCGCATGACCTTGGCGGGCTGCTCGACCGTCTCCTTCTCGGGCTTGGCCGGCGCTTCACCCGGCGGGCCTTCCACGACGATCAACTCGGGCGGCTCGGTCTGCGACATGGGGTTCATCCTGCCAGCAATGGGACCCACATCTCGTCGGGCGTGAGCGACCCGTGGCGGCTGCGCAGCCGCAGTTCCCCCGGGTCGGCCGGGTCGAGGAAGCCGGTGGCCTCGAACGGGGCCAGCACCACGTCGCCCAGCCGCTCGACCGGCAGGCGGCTGCCCAGCCATCCCTCGGCGGCCACCTCGTCGCGGGTGCGCACCCAGGCCACGTCGCTGTGGGCGGCCTTGGCGTTGTCGGCCAGCCGGGCGGCGGTCCCCGGCTGGGCGTGCAGCCAGCGGAAGCGGCTCTCACCGGAGACGAACGCCACGTCGGCCTCGACCTCGGGGGCGACGGGCACCACGTTGTCGCCCACGTCGACCTGGCCGTGGTCGGAGGTCACGAGCAGGACGGCGCCGGGCGGGAGGACGGCCCGCAGGTCGGCCACCAGCCGGTCGACGAAGGCAAGCTCGGCCTCGTAGTGCTCGCCCAGGCCGTGCTGGTGGGCGATCTTGTCGATGCCGTCGTAGTAGGCGTAGACGAACGGCTCGCCCGCCTGCACCAGCCGCCGGACCTCGACCACCAGGGCCGACGGGGTGCGCCAGCCGTGCAGCCGGGTGCCGCCGAGATGGGCCTCGGTGAACCCGGTCTGGGCGAACTCGCCCCGGCTCACCACCGGCGGGGCGGTGCCGTCGAACACCGGCAGCCGCTGGAGGGCGTGGGGCTCGGGGGCGTCGCCGGTGTCGGTGCGCCAACGCAGGACGTTGAGCACCTGGCCGCCGCCCACGTGCACCCGATAGCCCACGATGCCGTGCTCGGCGGGCGGGCGGCCGGTGGTGATGGAGGTGAGGGCGGCGGCCGTGGTGGTGGGCGCCACCGAGGTGATGGGCCCGCCTGCCATGGCCCCCAGCGTGGGTGCGGACCGGCGACAGGCCTGGAGCTGCTGCCAGCCCAAGCCGTCGACGACGAGGAGGACGACCTGAGCGGCGTCGAGCACGGGCTCGGGCATCCACGGCCGGCGACGGTCGCCGAACAGGGCGGGCACGACCGAGGCGATGCACGCTCCTCCGTAATCGGGGACCACCGGCTCCATGGGCGGGGAACCCTAGTGACCCGAGTCGGAAGTCGGTGAGCAGGTCGGCGAGCCATGGTCGCCGGTCGCAAGGCCGCAGGATCGAGGCGCTGGCCCTGCCCCACCGCTCGATCCGAGA
>JAXDOC010000031.1:0-68311 GCA_034669165.1 Actinomycetota bacterium | reverse complement strand
GGGAGCCGGTCGAACACCTTCGCCTGCAGGTCGTCCAGCAGGGAGGTGAAGTCCTCCGCGGACGTGGTGCGTCCCGGACCACCCGGGAACAGCGAGTCCCCGGTGAACAGGTGCGGCGAGCCGTCCGGGTCGTCGTACAGCAGCGCGACCGAGCCCGGGGTGTGCCCGACGAGGTGGATCACCTCCAGGCGGCAGGCCCCGACCTCCACGACGTCCCCGTCCCCGACCCGGCGGTCGACGGGCACCGGGAGCTCGTCGGCGTCCTCGGCGCCGGCCACCGTCTCGGCTCCGGTGGCGGTCACCACCTCCGGCAGGGCCCGGTGGTGGTCCCAGTGCCGGTGGGTGGTGACGACCCGGCGGAGCCCGTCGGACCCGGCCACCTCGAGCACGTGCGGGCCGTCGTCCGCGGCGTCGACGAGCAGCTGCTCGTCGGTCCGCCGGCAGCGCAGCAGGTAGACGTTGTTGTCCATCTCGCCGACCGAGAACTTGGTGATCGTCAGGGAGGGCAGCTCCCGCACCTCGGACGGGCCGCCGGGACGCACCTTGCCGGAATAGCTCATCTCCACCTCTCCAAGGTCGGAAGCGCACCTGCCGAGCAGGTTAGCCCCCGGCCGCCGCCGCGGCCGACCAGCCACCAGGCCAGGTCGCCCACCGCGCCGGAGACCTCCGGCCCCTGCCCGACGCCGAGCTTCCAGAGACCGGGTACGTCGACGGAGGACAGCACCAGGGAGGGGCAGCCGTGGGGGAGCCGGGACAGCTCGTCCTGGCGCTGCCCGACGAGCGTGACCGAGAAGTCCGCTGGCCACCCGGCGGGCGGGTAGCCGACGTCCAGGTCGGAGTGGTGGATCTCCACCTCGGCCCGTCTCCGGAACACCAGGTCCGCGAGCGGGTTCGTGTCCGCGGCCCCGTCCACCCGCGCGAAGCACGCGTCCGGCCCCGCGGTGCAGGCGCGGGCGGCCTCCTCGAACCGGGCCGAGGAGCGGTGGGCGTCCTCGACGAGGGCGCCCGGGTCGAGCCTCCGGACCGTCTCCTCGATGTCGGCGTCGCGGGCCGCGGCCGAGGGGTACATCGCCGCCGGGAGCCCTGCGGACGCCTGCTCGAGCACCCGGGTGAAGGCGTCGGCGTTGCGGGACACGTGCGCCACGACGTGGGCCCGGGACCAGCCCGGGAGCACCGAGGGCCCACGGAGGGACGCGTCGTCGAGAACTGTCAGTGTCTCCAGATAGCGTGAGGTCGCGAGCAGCGTGTCGTCGAGCGGAGGAAGGCTGGTGGACGTGTCCATCCCGTCATCCAACCCGTCGTCGGCGGGTTGTTCCAGACCGGTAGCATGGCGAACGTCTGTTCGAACGTCCCTGCAGCCGCGCGCCCGCACCCGCACCCCCACGTCTCGAAGGACCCTGTCGTGATCGACCAGCTCATCATCCGTGGTGCCCGCGAGCACAACCTCAAGGACGTCTCGCTCGACCTGCCGCGCGACTCCATGATCGTGTTCACCGGTCTCTCCGGGTCCGGCAAGTCCAGCCTGGCCTTCGACACGATCTTCGCGGAGGGGCAGCGGCGGTACGTCGAGTCGCTGTCGGCCTACGCCCGCCAGTTCCTCGGCCAGATGGACAAGCCCGACGTCGACTTCATCGAGGGCCTGTCGCCGGCCATCTCCATCGACCAGAAGTCGGCGTCCCGCAACCCCCGGTCCACGGTGGGCACCATCACCGAGGTCTACGACTACCTGCGCCTGCTCTGGGCCCGCATCGGCGTGCCCCACTGCCCGAAGTGCGGGGCGGTGGTCGAGCGGCAGACGCCCCAGCAGATCGTCGACCGGGTCCTCCAGCTGCCCGAGGGCACCCGCTTCCAGGTGCTGGCGCCGGTCGTCCGGGGCCGCAAGGGGGAGTACGAGGGGCTGCTGGCCGACCTGGCCGGACAGGGCTACGCCCGGGCCCGGATCGACGGCGAGCTGGTCGAGCTGTCCACCGTCGCCGCCGGGGCGGGGGCCGACGCCGGCCGCCTGGCCCGCTACGAGATGCACACCATCGAGGTGGTGGTCGACCGGCTGGTGCTGCGGGAGGGCATCGAGCGCCGCCTCACCGACTCCCTGGAGACGGCCCTGCGCCTGGCCGAGGGCGTGGCCGAGGTCGAGATCGTCAGCCGTGAGGAGGGCGCCGAGAACGAGCTCCTCACCTTCAGCCAGCACCTGGCCTGCCCCAACGACGGCACCTCGTTCGACGAGCTGGCGCCCCGCAACTTCTCCTTCAACTCGCCCTACGGCGCCTGTCCCAAGTGCGACGGCTTGGGCACCCGCTACGAGGTCGACCCCGACCTGGTCGTGCCCAACCCCGACCTCACTATCGACGAGGGCGCCATCGCCCCCTGGGCGGGGGCCAAGGGGGAGTACTTCCACCGGGTGGTGGCGGCGGTGGCCGAGGCCTACTCCTTCCGGGTGACCACCCCGTGGAAGAAGCTCACTCCCGCCCAGCAGCACGTCCTCCTGTACGGGTCGGGCACCAAGCAGCTCCACGTCCAGTACCGCAACCGCTACGGGCGCACCCGGTCGTACAACACCCACTACGAGGGGGCCGTCCCCTACCTGCAGCGCCGCCACGCGGAGGCGGAGTCCGACTACATGCGGGAGCAGATCGAGGGCTACATGCGGGAGGTGCCGTGCGCCACGTGCGGCGGCGCCCGGCTCAAGCCCGAGTCCCTGGGCGTCACCGTGGGCGAGCTCAACCTCAACCAGCTGTGCGACCTTTCGATCGCCAAGTCGGCCGACTACCTGGCCGCCCTCGAACACTCCCTGTCGCCCCGCGACCGGATGATCGCGGAGCGGGTGGTGCGGGAGGTCAACGCCCGCATGCGCTTCCTGCTCGACGTCGGGCTCGACTACCTCACCCTCAACCGGTCGGCCGGCACCCTGGCCGGGGGCGAGGCCCAGCGCATCCGCCTGGCCAGCCAGATCGGATCCGGGCTGGTGGGGGTGCTGTACGTGCTCGACGAGCCCTCCATCGGCCTCCACCAGCGCGACAACCACAAGCTCATCGACACCCTCATCCGACTACGCGACATCGGCAACACCGTGATCGTGGTCGAGCACGACGAGGACACCATCCGCATCGCCGACCACGTGGTCGACATCGGGCCGGGGGCGGGCGAGCACGGCGGCGAGATCGTGGTCTCGGGCTCGTTCGACGACCTCCTCGCCACCGAGCGGTCGATCACCGGGCAGTACCTGACCGGCGTCCGCAGCATCCCGGTGCCGGCCATGCGGCGGGAGCCGGGGGCCGAGTGGCTCGTCATCCGGGGGGCGCGGGAGCACAACCTGCGCAACATCGACGTCGAGATCCCCCTCGGGTGCCTGGTCGCGGTCACCGGCGTGTCCGGCTCGGGCAAGTCCACGCTCGTCAACGACATCCTCTACCGGGCCCTGATGCAGCGGATCTACCGGTCGAAGACGGTTCCCGGCCGGCATCACACCATCGAGGGATTCGAGTACCTCGACAAGGTGATCAACATCGACCAGTCGCCCATCGGGCGGACGCCCCGGTCCAACCCCGCCACCTACACCGGCGTGTGGGACCACGTCCGCAAGCTGTTCAGCCAGACCGCGGAAGCTCGAGTCCGCGGCTATCTCCCTGGCCGGTTCTCGTTCAACGTCAAGGGCGGGCGCTGCGAGGCGTGCGCCGGCGACGGCACCATCAAGATCGAGATGCACTTCCTCCCCGACGTCTACGTGCCGTGCGAGGTGTGCAAGGGCGCCCGCTACAACCGCGACACCCTCGACGTCGAGTTCAAGGGCAAGAACGTGGCCGACGTCCTCGACATGTCGATCGAGGAGGGGGCCGAGTTCTTCGCCAACCAGCCCAACATCTCCCGCCACCTGCGCACCTTGGCCGACGTGGGCCTCGGCTACGTCCGCCTGGGCCAGCCCGCGCCCACGCTCTCGGGCGGGGAGGCGCAACGGGTGAAGCTGGCCAGCGAGCTGTCGAAGCGGGGCACCGGCCACACCATCTACATCCTCGACGAGCCCACCACCGGCCTCCACTTCGAGGACATCCGCCGCCTGCTCGGGGTCCTGTCCCGCCTGGTCGACCAGGGCAACACGGTGCTGGTCATCGAGCACAACCTCGACGTGATCAAGAGCGCCGACTGGGTCATCGACCTCGGGCCCGAAGGCGGCGACGGCGGCGGGATGGTGATCGTCGAGGGCCCGCCCGAGGTGGTGGCCAAGACCACCGACAGCTACACCGGCCAGTTCCTGGCCCCCGTCCTCGCCCGCAAGTAGTCCCACGCGGGCACGCCCCGCCCGTCGCGCTCAAGCGGGCGGCGCCGGTGGTCGATAGGTACAAGGTGCGCCGTCTCGCCCGCCCGCTGCTGGTCCTGGGGACGGTCTGCATCGTCCTCGGGCTGAGCAAGGCCCACGCCGCCGCCCACGGCTACGACTACACCGCCTCCTTCCGCTTCGCCTGGTCGCTGGCATACATCGGCATCCTGGTGGTGGCTGCCTACGGCGCCGGCCTGCCCGACCTGCCCCGCACCCGGCGGGCCGCCCTCCTGGCCGGGCTCGGCTCCACCCTGGTGGCCGCGGTCGGCATCTCCGTCCTCCAGCTCCTCCTGGGCGCCCCCCTCCTGCCCCGATTCGTCGTCATCGGCACCACCGGGCTCCTTGTCCCCTACGTCGTCCTCCTGTCGGTCCTGGCCCGGGACGGCGTCACCCGCGACGGGCAGCGGGCCCGGGTGGTGGCGGTGGCCGGCCTCGACGAGGGCATCCACCTGAGCGACGAGCTCGACGCCCACCCCGAGCGGCCGGCGGTGCTGGCCTGCGTGCTCTCACCCGACACCGCGGCCGTCCACGACGGGCTGTCTCCGGTCATCGACGCGGTGCGGGCCTCGGGTGCGACCACCCTGGTGCTCGACCGGGCGGCCCAGAACGACGACTCGATCGTGGCCCAGGCGGCCGAGCTGCACGAGGCCGGCATCCGGGTCCGCACCCTCTCCCTGTTCTACGACCAGTGGCTGGGCAAGCTCCCGCTCTCGGAGCTGGAGCGGGTGTCGCTCCTCTTCGACATCGGAGAGCTCCACCGGGCCCGGTACGGCCGGATGAAGCGGGTCATCGACGCCCTGCTGGCGGGCATCGGCCTGGCTGCGATGGCGGTCGTGACCCCCGTAATCCTCGTCGGCAACGCCATCGCCAACCGGGGACCGCTCTTCTACCGCCAGGACCGGGTGGGGAAGAACGGCAAGGTTTTCGAGATGCTCAAGTTCCGGACGATGCGGCCGGGCGACTCGTCCACCGAGTGGACCGCCGCCGACGACCCCCGGATCACCCCCTTCGGCGCCTGGCTGCGCCGGACCCACCTCGACGAGCTGCCCCAGGTGCTCAACATCCTCCGGGGCCACCTCTCGGTGGTCGGGCCCCGGCCCGAGCAGCCCAAGTACGTCGAGGAGCTGGAGGGCAAGATCCCCTTCTACCGCCTCCGCCATCTGGTTCGACCCGGCCTCACCGGCTGGGCCCAGGTGAAGTACGACTACGGCGCCAGCGAGATCGACGCCCTGGAGAAGCTCCAGTACGAGTTCTATTACCTCCGCCACCAGGGTCTGGCCCTGGACGCGAGGATCGTGGGCCGCACCATCCGCACCGTCTTCAGCGGCGCCGGTCGCTGACCAGTGGCCACGAGCGGTCGCGGTCGGAGATCGTCAACCGGTCCACATCCGCGTCGGGCCAGGTGATGCCGAAGGCGGGGTCGTCCCACCGGTAGCCGGACCCGGCGGCGGCGACGTACCCCGCGGAGATCTGGTAGCTGACCTCGGTGGCGTCGGCCAGGGTCAGGAAGCCGTGGGCGCACCCCTCGGGGACGTAGAGGCTGCGGTGGTTGTCGGCGCTGAGCTCGGCCGCCGTCCACCGCAGGTAGGAGGGGGAGTCGGGTCGCAGGTCGACGGCGACGTCGAACATCCGCCCCCGCGTGCAGCGCACCAGCTTGGCTTCGGCGTGGGGCGGGGCCTGGAGGTGCAGCCCCCGGAGGGTGCCCCGGCGCTCGTTGAACGACACGCTGCACTCGACCACGGCCGGGTTGAGCCCGAGCCGGGTGAACTCGTCGGCCGAGAACGTGCGGGCGAAGAAGCCGCGTTCGTCGCCGTGGGGTTCGGGCTCCACGACGAAGCACCCGTCGACGTCGGTGGCCAGGAACTTCACCCGAAGACCTGCACCTCCGGCACCAGGGTGACGAAGCGTCCGCCCCACTCGGCGATGCCCGCCAGCTGGGCCGAGATCTCCTCCCGCAGGTTCCACGGGAGGATGACCACGTAGTCGGGCCGGGTCTGAAGGATGCGCCCGGGCGCCTCGACGGGCAGGTGCGAGCCCGGGAGCAGGCGGCCCTGCTTCTCCAGGCTGCGGTCGGCCACGTAGCCGATGTCGGCGGTGGTGACCCCGAAGTAGTTGAGGAGGGTGTTCCCCTTGGCCGCGGCCCCATAGGCGACCACGGTCTTGTCGTGGGCGTGCGCTTGGGCGAGGAACTCGAGCGCGCCCCGACGGCACTCGTCGACCCTGGCGCCGAACCCGGCGTAGGCGGCCAGGGTGTCGAGGCCGGCGGCAGCTTCCCGGGCCCGCACGTCGGCGACCCTCGGCGACACCTCCCTGCCCGCGTCGGCGGGGGTGTCGGCGTGGGCGGCCCACACCCGCAGGCTGCCGCCGTGGGTGGGGAGTTGCTCGACGTCGACCACGGCCAGACCGTGCCCGTCCAGCGCCTTCTCCGCCGTCAGCAGCGAGAAGTACGAGAAGTGCTCGTGGTAGATGGTGTCGAACTGGACCTGCTCCATGAGGTTGAGCAGGTGGGGGAACTCGATGCTCAGCGTCCCCCCCGGCTTGAGGACCAGGGCGAAGCCGGCCACGAAGTCGTCGAGATCGGGGACGTGGGCGAAGACGTTGTTGGCCACCACGAGGTCGGCGGTGCGACCCCGCTCGACCAGATCGGCCGCCGTCTGTCGACCGAAGAAGGCCGACTCGGTGGGGATCCCCCGCTCGACGGCGACGGCGGCCACGTTGGCGGCGGGCTCGATCCCGAGGACGGGGACGCCGGCGGCGACGAAATGCTGCAGCAGGTAGCCGTCGTTGCTGGCCACCTCGAGGACGAGGCTGTCGGGCCCCAGGCCGAGGTCTTCAACGGCGGCGGCGGCGAACCGACGCCCGTGCTCGACCCAGCTGTCGGAGTACGACGAGAAGTAGGCGTAGTCGTGGAAGAGCGTCTCCGGCGAGACCACAGCCTCCAGCTGCACCAGCAGGCAGCGGTCGCACACCAGGGCATGGAGCGGGTAGCGGGGCTCGTCCCGGCCCGCGGCCACGTCGTCCGGGCTCAGGTAGGCGTTGGCCAGGGGGGTGGAGCCGAGGTCGACGAACGTGGTGGTGAGCGGCGCCTGGCACAACCGGCAGGGGGGAGGGCTCACGAGGCCACCAGGGCCAGCCGGCTGTAGGCCGCGATCTGGCGCCGGGCCAGGTCGCGGAGGTCACCGCCGTCGGCGGCCGTCCGCCACCACTCGACCGTCCACGCCAGGGCGGTGTCGAGGTCGAGCCGGGGGTGCCAGCCGAGGGTGGCGCCGGCCAGGCTCGCGTCCAGGCTGAGGGTGGCCGCCTCCGCCGGCTGGGGCTCGCCCACCTGGACCCACCGACCGCCGCCCCAGAGCTCGAAGACCCGCTCGACCATGTCGGCCACCGGGAGGCAGCCGGCGATGTCGGGGCCGAAGTTGAGGGCGGCCGGCAGGTGGTCGCCGCCGGCCAGCCGCTCGGCGTACAGCAGGTACCCGAGCAGGGGCTCGAGGACGAACTGCCACGGGCGGGTCGCCTGCGGGTAGCGGAGCCGGACCGGCTCGTCCTCCTCCAGCGCCCGCCACACGTCGGGGAGCAGTCGGTCCTCGCCCCGGTCGCCCCCGCCGATCACGTTGCCGGCCCGGGCCGTGGCCACCCCGACCCCCTCGCCTCGACCGGCGACGCTGTCGAAGAAGCTGTGGCGCCAGGACTCGACGACCAGCTCGGTGGCGGCCTTGGAGCTGCTGTAGGGGTCGTGGCTGCCCAGCCGGTCGTCCTCGACGAACGGCCGGCCGTCGCCGGAGTTGGCGTAGACCTTGTCGGTGGTGACGACCACGACCGCCTCCAGCGATTGTGCCGTCCGGGCCGCCTCCAGCAGGTTGGCGGTCCCCACCACGTTGACGGCCCACGTGGCTGCGGGGTCGGCGTAGGCCCGACGAACGAGGGCCTGGGCGCCGAGGTGGAGGATCACCTGCGGGTCGGTCTCCGCCACCCGGCGGGCGACGGCGGCGGCGTCCCGCAGGTCGATGGGGGCGCCGTCGGGTCCGGGGGCGCGGCCGAGGGAGTCGTACGTGGCCGCGGGGTCCTCAGCGTCCAGCGCCAGCCCCGACACCTCGGCCCCCAGCTCGGCCAGCCACAGCGCCAGCCACGCGCCCTTGAAGCCGGTGTGGCCGGTGACCAGCACCCGCCGTCCCCGCCACCACTCCCGGTTCACTCCCAGACCTTCCACTTCGCCTGCCCCGACTCCCAGAGCCCCTCCAGCAGCTCCTTCTCCCGCAGCGTGTCCATCGGTTGCCAGAACCCGTCGTGGCGCCAGGCCCGGAGTTGGTCCTGCTCCACCAGCCGCTCCAACGGTGTGCTCTCCCACGGGGTGTCGTCGCCGTCGATGAGGTCGAGGGCGCCCGGCGAGAGGACGAAGAACCCGCCGTTGATCACGCCGGTGGCCGACTGCGGCTTCTCTTCGAAGGCCACCACCCGGTCGTCCTCCAGCCGGGTGCGCCCGAAGCGGGCCGGGGGGCGGACGACGGTCATGGTCGCGAGACGGCCGTGGGCCTGGTGGAAGTCGAGCTCGGCCTGCAGGTCGATGTTGGCCACGCCGTCGCCGTAGGTGAGGAAGAAGGGCTGGTCGGGCCGGAGGTAGGGCCGCACCCGGAGCACGCGGCCGCCGGTGAGGGTGGACTCTCCCGTGTCGACGAGCGTCACCGTCCACGGCTCGCTGCGGCTGTTGTGGAAGGTCGAGGTGTTGGTGGCGATGTCGATGGTGACGTCGGAGCTGTGGAGGAAGTAGTTGAAGAAGTACTCCTTGATCATGTAGCCCCGGTAGCCCAGGCAGATCACGAAGTCGGTGACGCCGTAGTGCCCGTAGGACTTCATGATGTGCCACAGGATGGGGTGGCCGCCGATCTCGATCATCGGCTTGGGGCGGAGGTGCGACTCCTCGCTGATGCGCGTCCCCCGCCCGCCGGCGAGGATCACGCACTGGGTGCCGGTCATGACCGGCGGAGGAAGCCGCCCCGGCAGTAGGTGACCTCCAGGCGCTCGTAGGCCCGGTCCCGGGAGAACTCGGGGTGGGCCGCGAGGAAGTCGTCGACCGCGGCCGCGGGGTTGTCGTCGGTCCAGGTCGGGTTGCCGTTGGGGGCGTCGTGGACCATGGTCATCACGCTGTCGAACACGACCACGTAGCCGCCGGGGGCGACGAGGGGCGCGTACATCTCCAACTCCGCCCGCACGTGGTCGCGGGTGTGGTTGGAGTCGAGGAGGACGAGCACGCTGTCGTCGGGCCGGATGCCGGCCTTGACCTGCTGGAGGGTGGCGTCGTCGGTGGAGCTGCCCTCGATCAGGGTGATCCGCTTGCTCATGGGGTGGCTCTCGATGGCCAGCCGGTTGTACTTGCGGATCTCGACGTCGACGCCGATGACGTGGCCCCGGCCGAGCAGCTCGAGCAGCGAGGCGTAGAGCACCAGGGCGCCGCCGTGGGCGATTCCGCTCTCGACGACGACATCGGGCCGGAGCTTCCACACCAGCTCCTGGACGACCAGGATGTCCTCCGGCAGCTGGATGATGGGGATGCCGAGCCAGGTGACCTCGTAGGAGATCTTCTGCTGCCAGCCGGCGCGGGTCCACAGGTCGGCGAGGGCCAGGAAGCCCTCCCGGCTGTAGACGTCGAGCGTGCGCTCCACGCCGCCCGAGCGCACGGTGATGACCGGGTCGAGAGGACCGGGACTGGGATCGGGGGTGTCGCTCATCTGGTCGCTCCTGAAGCTGCCGGCAGGGGAAGGCGGGTCCGCCACCACGCCACTGTCTCGTCGATCTGGGCCGGCAACGAGGTGGCCGGACGCCAGCCCAGTGCCCGCAGGGGGGACGGGTCGCCGACCGCGTCGAAGAGGTCGTCGGCGGCCTGGGCGCGGGCCCCGATCCGGAGCAGGTGGCCGCCGCCCGTGGCCCGGCCCACCTCCTCGAACACCTGGCGGAGGGGGCGGGGCTCGCCCCGGCACACGTCGATGCCGCCCACCACGTCGCTCTCGAGGATGTCGACCAGGGCCGAGGCCACGTCGGTCACCAAGACGTAGTCCCGCAACTGCTCGCCGCTCCCGACGTCGACCGGATGCCCTTCGAGCAGGCTCCGGATCACCGAGGGCAGCCCTCGGCGAGGGTCTTCGCCCGGTCCGAAGACCGAGAACACGTGGGCGCAGGCGACGGCGAGGTCGCCTCCGGTGGCGCTGACGGCGACATCGTGCAGGGCGCGCTTGGCGACCGCGTAGATGGGCTCGTCGGCCCGCTCCCGCGGGGTGGCGGCCTCGAGGCAGGTGCCGGACAGCACCAGCCGCCGGGTGGGCCCGGCCGCCAGCGACCGCACCAGGCGGACGCCGGATTCCAGCGACGCCAGGTTCCGGGGGACGTCACGCAGGTACGAACCGGGCTCGGCGTACCACGCCAGGTGGAGGGCGCCCTCGGCGCCGATGGCGGCGACGGCGGCGTCGACCGCCGGTCCGTCGAGGAGGTCGACGGGCCAGAGGGTGACCAGGCCGACGACATCGGCGATGCGGTCCAGTCCAGCCGTCGGGCGGACGAGGGCGTGCACCTCGTGGTCCCCCGCCAGCAGCTGACGGACCACGTGGGAGCCGATGAACCCGCCGCCGCCCGTCACGAGCACCTTCATCGAGTGCCCGCCTCCAGGTCCCGGTACACGAGTGACCGAGCGTAGCGCCCGGCCTCGGCGCCTCCGGTGGGCGTCGGGTGACGGACGAAGCGGGCGACGGCCCGCCACAGGGCGGCTGCGAGGAGCCCGTTGGCGACGATGGTGGCGACGGCTGCGCCCTCCATCCCGAACCGGGGGATCAGGGCCAGGTTGGCCACCACGTTGGCGACGGCGGCGACGGTGATGAACCCGGCATAGCCCCGATCGGTGCCCCGGGCCAGATACAGCGAGTGGAGGGGCACGGCCGCCGTCTGGATGGCGGTGGCCACGATGAGGAGGACGACGGCCACCCGTCCGTCGGCGTACGACGACCCGAAGACGTGGGGGACGAGCACGTAGGCGACGGGAGCGAGGGCGAGCAGGACGAGGCTGGCGGGCAGGCTCCAGCGCAGGAGGGAGCGGCGCAGGTCGCCGATCGACGCCGGGTCGTCGCGGAGCGAGCGGGTGACGACCGGCAGCAGCCCGTACATCACGATGATGAGGAGGGCGACCCAGCCGTTGGGGAGCCGGTAGATGGCGGCGTAGATACCGGCCTCGTGGCTCGACCGCAGGGCAGCCAGCAGGATCGTGTCGAGCGTCGACATGACCTGGGTGCCCATGATCGCCAGCAGCATCCAGGCGTCGAGGCCCACGACCCGCCCCCGGGGACCGTCGGGGAGGCGGTTGAGGGCGATGGACAGGAGGGCCGCCGCCCCGTACCCGATGGCGACGGGGAGGGCCGGGTGGTGGGTGACGGGCAGGACGAGGGCGGCGGCCAGGATCGACGCGCCCTGGACGGCCAGGGGGATGGCGGACCGGAGGCCCCGCTCCTGCCCGAGCGACAGCCAGTCCCGGGAGAGGCCGAGGCAGGCGATCACGACGGCCATGGGCGCCAGGCGGGCGTTCCCGGAAACCACCGCGCCCGCCACGTACGCGGCCACGAGGGCCACCGTCACGCTTGTGCGCCGCCGAACGAGGGCCCGGATCGATCCGCCGCCCCGATCGGCGGCCACGTCGATGACGCCCCGGAGCGACGCCCCCCAGTCGGCCAGTAGCCCCGCGTAGCGGCAGACGAGGAACGCCACCGCCACCCGTCCGAAGCTGGTGGCGCCCAGCCGGCGGGCGAGCACGACCCAGCCCCCGAACTCGGCCGCCTGCCCGAACACCCGGGCCACGAGCAGGGGCCCGGTGACCGCCCGCCAGCGGGCGCCGAGCGACGGCGTCGTCGTCGGGTCGCTCATCGGGTGCTCGGTAGAGTTGGGACGACATGCCGGAGGCCGACGCGCTGGTCACGGTGGGGATCCCGACCTACAACCGGGAGCACGGCCTCGTGCGGGCGGTGGAGTCGGTGCTGGCCCAGACCCATGCCCCGATCGACGTGGTGATCTGCGACAACGCCTCCACCGACGGGACGGCCGCCGCGTGCGCCTCCCTGGTGGCGCGCCACCCGAACGTGCGGTACCTGCGCCAGGAGACCAACGTCGGGGCCACCGGCAACTTCAACCGGGTCTTCGGCGAGGCCCGGACGCCCTACTTCATGTGGCTGGGCGATGACGACTGGCTCGACGAGAGTTACGTGGCCGCCTGCCTGGCCGTCCTGGAGGCGGATCCGGGCGTCGTGCTGACCGCCGGCACCGCGGTGTACCACCGGGACGACGACGAGGTCGTCCGCCACGGGGTCGTCATGAACCTCGACGCGGGCGAGCCGGCAGACCGGGTGGCCGCTTACTTCGACCTGGTGGAGGAGAACGGGGTCTTCTACGGCCTGGCCCGCACCGACGCCCTGCGCCGGGCCCTGCCCCTCGCCAACGAGATGGGCGGCGACTGGTTCGTGGTGGCCCGGCTCGCCTACCTCGGCCGCATCCGCACGCTCCCCGAAGTCGCTATCCACCGGGCCGTCGGGGGCGCGACCCGGAACCTGCGCCACGTGGCCGAGTCGGCCGGCCTGGGCCGGTTCCAGGCGGCCGCGCCCCAGGTGGCGCTGGCCGCCTTCGCCGCCCGTGACGTCGGCCGCTCGCCCGTCTACGCCGACCTGCCGGTGCACCGGCGGGCGGCCCTGGCGGCGCGGTGCGCGGCGACGGTCACCCGCCGCTTCCTGCCCGGTGCGATCCGCAAATGGGTGCGACAGCGGGCGGGCGCCGGGGACGGCCATTCACCTGCCTGACTGAAAGACGGCGGCAGAGAGGGTTGCGGGCCAGGTCGACCACGCTTCGGCCGTGTAGTGGCGGGCCATGTGGCGGCGGGCGGCGGCGCCCTCCCGGTCCCGGCGCCCGGGGTCGTCGAGGAGCTCGACGATGGCCGTCGCCAACTCGTCGTCGGTGGCGGCGACGGTGACGGGGAATCCGGGCTGCATTCCTCGGACGACGGCGGGCGTGACCACCTGGGCCAGGCCGAGGGCGGCCGCTTCCAGGACCTTGATCTGGATGCCGGCGGTGTGGGTGAGGGGCGCAACCGCCAGGCGGGCGCCGGCGCAGAGGTCGCTCACACTGGGGAAGTCGGACACCAGGTCCCAGCCGTGGCCGGCGGCCAGGGCCCGGACGGCGGGCGTGACGTTGGCGCCGGCGATGCGGGCCGTCGTGCCCGGCCGCCGGGCGAGGACCGCCGGCCACAGCCGGGCCAGGCGTTCGACCGCGGCCACGTTCGGCGGGTAGGCCAGGTTGCCGAAGAAGAGCACGTCGCAGTCGGGTGCGCCGCAGCCGGCGGCGGGGCCCGGGGGCTCGACGACGATCGGCACCCACTCCGCGCCCAGGTGGCGGGCGTCGTCCCAACCGGCGGCCACGGTCCGCACCCCGTCGCCCAGGGACCGGCCTTCGAACCGGCGACTGGTGACCGCCAAACCGTGGAACAGCAGCCGGCGACTCCACGGCCCGGTGATCCCCGCCCGGTCCCGGTAGCTCACGCTGAGGCGATCGACGAAGTCGACCACCACCGTCCGCCGCCCGTCGGCCCACGACGGGTGGAAGGCCCGGGCCGTCACGCAGACGACCACGTCGGCCTCCAGCCGGGCCAGCTCTCGGGCCACCGACCGCTGCGACCAGGCCAGGGTCTCGGGGACGGCCGTCCCCTTCAGCACCGCGGCCCCGCCCGACAGGTACCGGGCCCGGTGGTCGCGCAGGAGGGGGATGGTCGTGACCTCGGCTCCCGCGGCCTCGAAGATGGAGACCCACGACGCCACCCGCTTGGCCTCGCCCATCCCCCCGCGGCGGGCCAGGCTGAGGACCGCGACCCGCGGCCGGGGGTGGGCCAGAGGTGCGGGCCCGGGAACCGACACGACAGCGGGCTTGGGCCGAGGAGACGTCGTCGGCAGGTCAGTCGCTGGCGAGCATGCGTCGCGGGGCCACTCCTGCATTATCGGCCGTCTCGGGGTCGACCTTGATCCTGGTTCACCACGTGGCCCCCGACAGGTTCTCCCGGACCCAGATCGTCTTCCCCTCTAAGGTCCAGGCGTGCATGTGGTCGAGATCGGGCCCGGACTCGAGGTCGGGCCGAATCGGGGTCTGGTCCTGCTCGGCGGCCCGTGTGCCATCGAGGGCGAGGACTTCACGGTGGACATGGCCGTGGCCATCCGGGACATCTGTGCCCGGGTCGGGATCGGCTTCGTGTTCAAGTCGTCCTTCGACAAGGCCAACCGGACCGCCCTGGACTCCTATCGAGGTCCGGGCCTCGACAAGGGCCTGGCCGTGCTGGCCCGGGTCCGGGACGAGGTCGGCGTGCCCGTCGTCACCGACATCCACGAACCGGGCCAGGCCGGGCCGGTGTCGGAGGTGGCCACCATCCTGCAGATCCCCGCCTTCCTGTGCCGCCAGACCGACCTTTTGCTCGCCGCCGGCGCGACCGGCGCCGTGGTCAACGTGAAGAAGGGCCAGTTCGTGTCGCCGGCGGAGATGGCGCACGCGGTGGCCAAGATCGAATCCACCGGCAACCGCCGCATCCTGCTCACCGAGCGCGGGTCGAGCTTCGGTTACAACAACCTGGTGGTCGACTTCCGGGGGCTGCCGCAGCTGGCGGCGCACGGCTACCCGGTGGTGTTCGACGCCACCCACAGCGTCCAGTTGCCGGGGGCGAAGGGATCGTCGTCCGGCGGCCAGCGTCAGTACGTGCCCCATCTGGCCCGGGCCGCGGTCGCCGTCGGCATCGACGCCCTCTTCATGGAGATCCACGAGGACCCTGACCGGGCGCTCAGCGACGGGCCCAACATGGTCCCGCTGGCCGAGCTCGAGGGGCTCCTCGTCCAGCTCCTGGCCATCCGGAGGGCCGCCGGACAGCCATGAGGGGGAGGAGCCCGAGGGGTGATTCCCTGTCAGACGATCTCCAGCATCCGTTGTAGCGACACCCGGGCCCATTCGGCGGTCTCCTCGTCGACCTTGATCTGGTTCACCACGGTGCCTTGCACCAGGTTCTCGAGGACCCAGGCCAGGTGGGCCGCGTCGACGCGGAACATGGTGGAGCAGGGGCAGATCAGCGGGTCGAGGGACACGACGGTGAGGTCGGGGTGCTCGTTCGCCAGCCGTTGCACGAGGTGGATCTCGGTGCCCACCGCGATCACCGAGCCGGCGGGGGCGGCGTCGACGGCCCGGATGATGTAGTCGGTGGACCCCACCTGGTCGGCGACCTCGACCACCTCGTGGGCGCACTCGGGGTGCACGATCACGATCCCGTCCGGGTGCTGGGTGCGGAAGTTGGCCACGTGGCCCACCGTGAAGCGCTGGTGCACCGAGCAGTGCCCCTTCCACAGGAGGAACGTCGCCTCCTTCACGTCTGCTTCCTCCAGGCCTCCGAGGTCACGACGAGGGTTCCAGACCCGCATGTCGTCGTGGCCGAAGCCGAGCTGGTAGGCGGTGTTGCGGCCCAGGTGCTGGTCGGGGAAGAACAGCAGCTTGTCGGCCCGCTCCAGGGCCCAGGAGACGACGGCCTTGGCGTTGGACGAGGTGCACACCGCCCCGCCCTTGCGGCCCACGAACGCCTTCAGGGCGGCCGATGAGTTCATGTAGGTGATGGGCAGGATGCGCTCGATGTCGGTGACCGCAGCCAGCTCCTCCCAGGCCACCTCCACCGAGTCGATGTCGGCCATGTCGGCCATGGAGCAGCCGGCGTTGAGGTCGGGAAGGATCACCGCCTGGTGGTCGCCGGTGAGGATGTCGGCCGACTCGGCCATGAAGTGGACGCCGCAGAACACGATGAACTCGGCCGGGGAGTCAGCCGCCATCCGGGACAGCCCGTAGGAGTCGCCCCGGGCGTCGGCCCAGGCCATGACCTCGTCCCGCTGGTAGTGATGGCCGAGGATGAGCAGTCGCTCGCCGAGCGTGGCCCTGGCCTCGCCGATCCACGTCGCCAGCTCTTCCTGGCTGGCCGCCGTGTAGCGGTCGGGCAGCGCCGCCTGTAACCGGAGCATATGGGTGGACCTCCGCTGGAGGGCTCCGATAGTGACCGGTGGAGACAGCCTGGTCGCCTCACACGGGGTTGTCGGCCTCGGAGCCGGATATGTTGCCGGAGACCAGGCCGGCACTGGATGCAACCTTACGTCGGCCCGATCATTCCCGCGAAGTCTGTTCCAACATTTCTTGCAGGGCGGCAAGAACCTCGAGGTGCATCCTGTCTTCGATTCGGAAGCCGGCCCGCTTCATTCGTAGGAGGTCGCCGAGGGCGACGACCCGGACGCTGATGCCGTCAATGTCCAGAAGTTCGGCCTTCGCCGACAAATCCGTGTACCCGCCGGTGCCGTGGGGCGTGCCCCGAACGTCGACACGCCCGGCCACCGTGTCGAAGCTGAACCCTTCGCTCGCGGCCAGAGTGGTCGGGTCGAGATCGGGCGGCGGTTTCTCACCCAGCCTCCCGATCCGGGGCTGCGCCTCCAGTTCCCGCAGCGCGGCTCCGAGACGAGTCATGTTCACCACCGACCGCTGGCAACAGATGTCGAGATCGTCGGTGCTCAGAGGCGCACCGAGCAGGTCGGCCGCGAAGCCACCGATGACGACGTAGCGGACCTGATGCCGATCGAGGATTCGGAGCGCCTGTACGGGATCGAAGAGTGTCCTCACGGAGCAGCGGCGCGCGCCGCCCGCCCCGCCTCCCGAAGCCGCTCGGCGAGACGGCCGTACCCCGTCCCCCACTTCGCCCGTTCCGTCGGCGTCATCGAGAGCCAGTGTCGGATGAGGCTGCGATCCTCGCCGACTCCTCGTCGGGGCGTCAGGTCGAGTTCCCAGCCGCAGGCCTTGAGAAGCTTGTCGAGGGTGTCCGCCTGCGGCATCTGCTTCCCGGACTCGATCCTGGCGATCGTCGGCTGGGCGATGCCCGTACAGGCTGCCAACTGCCGTTGCGTCAGTCCGGCCGACCGCCGGGCCCCGTTCACCCACTCCGCCACCCTCGTCGTCATGGGCTCATGATAACGAATTGAGTATCGGTACCATAGACAGAGCATGTTGCAGCGGCCGCCGGCAGGCACGATTCCCGACGGGCCCGGGTCGTACCAGTTCAAGGACAAGGACGGGCGGGTCATCTACGTGGGCAAGGCCCACAGCCTGCGGTCGCGCCTGTCGAACTACTTCGTGACCGCGTCGTCGCTCCCCGCCCGCACCGCCCAGATGGTGGCCGCGGCCGAGTCGGTGGAGTGGATCCAGGTCCGCAACGACGTCGAAGCGCTCATGCTCGAGTACAACCTCATCAAGCAGCACCGGCCCCGCTTCAACATCCGCCTGCGGGACGACAAGAGCTACCCCTTCCTGGCCATCACCGCGGGCGACCAGTGGCCGCGGGCCATGGTCATGCGGGGCAAGAAGCGCAAGGACACGAGGTATTTCGGCCCCTACGCCCACGCCTACGCCATCCGGGAGACCCTCGACCTCCTCCTGCGCACGTTCCCCATCCGCACGTGCAGCGACAACAAGTTCTCCCACCACGAGCGCCTGGGCCGCCCGTGCCTGCTCTTCCACATCGAGAAGTGCACCGGCCCGTGCGTGGGCGAGATCGACGAGGTCGAGTACGACCGCCTCATCCGCCAGCTCATCGACTTCCTCGACGGCGACACCCAGCCCATCGTCCACCAGCTCGAACGGCAGATGCGGGACGCGGCCGACGCCCAGGAATACGAGCGGGCGGCCCGCCTGCGCGACCGCCTGGCCAGCGTGCGCAAGGCCATCGAGAAGCAGACGATCGTCACCGAGAAGCCGGAGGACCTCGACGTCATCGGCATCGCCGGCGACGAGTTGGAGGCGGCCGTCCAGATCTTCTTCGTCCGCCGGGGTCGGGTGGTGGGGCGCAAGGGCTTCGTCCTCGACCTGGTGGAGGACGTGTCGCCCGGCGAGCTCGTGGGCCGGGTGCTGGAAGGCCTCTACGCCGAGGCGGACGCGGCCGACATCCCCCACCAGGTCCTGGTGCCCGACCTGCCCGACGACCTCGACGTGTACCGGGAGTTCCTGTGCGAGGTCAGGGGCTCCAACGTGTCGATCCGGGTCCCCCAGCGGGGCGACAAGCGGGCGCTGCAGGAGACCGTCACCCAGAACGCCAAGGAGGAGTTCGTCCGCCACCGGCTGCGGCGGGCGTCCGACCACAACGCCCGGGCCCGGGCCCTCACCGCCCTCCAGGACGCCCTGGGCCTGCCCGACGCGCCTCTGCGCATCGAGTGCTTCGACATGAGCCACATCCAGGGCTCCGACTACGTCGGCTCGATGGTGGTCATGGAGGACGGGCTGCCCAAGAAGAGCGACTACCGCCGGTTCCGCATCAAGGAGGTCGACGGCAACGACGACTTCGCGGCGATGGAGGAGGTGCTCACCCGCCGCCTCACCGCCCTCATCGCGGAGCGCGACCGGGCGATCGGCGATCCGGGCCGGTCGCGGAAGTTCGCCTACCCTCCCAACCTGCTGGTGGTCGACGGCGGGAAGGGCCAGCTCAGCGTGGCCCAGCGGGTGGTCGAGTCCCTCGGCCTGGAGGAGGAGATCTCGGTGGCGGGCCTGGCCAAGCGCTTCGAGGAGATCTTCGTGCCCGGGCAGGCCGACCCCATCCGCATCCCGAGGCAGTCGGAGGCGCTCTACATGCTGCAGCGGCTGCGGGACGAGGCCCACCGCTTCGCCATCACGTACCACCGCGAGTTGCGGGGCAAGCGCATGACCACCAGCGTCCTCGACGGGATCAAGGGGCTGGGGGAGACCCGCAAGAAGCGGCTGCTCAAGGACCTGGGGGGGATCAGGGCGGTGAAGTCGGCGACGCTGGAGGACCTGCAGTCGCTGACGTGGCTGCCGGACGCGGTCGGACTGGCCGTCTACCTGAAGGTGCACGGGGCGGGGGTGCCGGGGTGACCGACGCCAACCTGTGGGAGGAGCACGCCCAGTGGTGGCAGGACGCCTTCACCGACGGGGCCGACGCCGAGTACACCGAGCAGATCCTCCCCTTGGCCGCCCACCACCTCCAGGGTGCGGTCGACGTCCTCGACGTGGGGACAGGGGAGGGCCAGGTGGCCCGGCTGGCGGCGAGCGTCCCCGGGGTGGCCCGGGTGGTCGGGGTCGACTTCGCCCGGGCCCAGCTCGACGTGGCCGTCACGCGGGCCGGCGGGCCGGCCTACGCCCAAGCGGTGGCCGGCGCCCTCCCCTTCCCGTCGGAGTCGTTCGACGCCGTCATCGCCTGCCTCGTCTTCGAGCACATCGACGACGCCTACGGGGCCATCGACGAGGTCGGGCGGGTCCTGCGCCCGGGCGGCCGGTTCCTGTACTTCCTCAACCACCCGTTGCTCCAGGCGCCGGGCTCGGGGTGGATCGACGACCACATCCTGGAGGAGCAGTACTGGCGCATCGGCCCCTACCTCACCGAGGACACCACCCTGGAGGAGGTGGAGAAGGACGTCTTCCTGCCCTTCGTCCACCGCCCGCTGTCGCGCTACGTCAACGCCCTGGCCGACGCCGGCCTGGTCGTCCGCCGCATGGAGGAGCCGCCCCCGCCCCCCGGCTTCCTGGAGCGGGCCCAGGAGTACCGCGACGCAGCCACCATCCCCCGCCTCCTGTTCCTCCGGGTGGAGAAGCTCCCCTCGTAGGCGGCCGGTATCCTGGGTGACGTGCGCTTCCCCCGCTCACAGTGCTCAATCCGCCGTTCGAGGCGATGGGGGAAAACGAGATGTTGTCCGATCACGACCGCCGCCAGTTGTTCGTCGCTCTCGAGGAGAGCCTGGGCCATGGGCCCGCCGGCACGCTGATGGAGCTCCTACCGCCCGTCGGCTGGGCCGACCTCGCCCGCCAATCCGACCTCGTTGCAATCCGAGGGGAGATGGCGGAGCTTCGAGGGGAGCTCAAGGGCCAGATGGCGGAGTTGCGAGGCGAGATGGCCAAGCTGAGCGCCCGCATCGATGCGCAGTTGCCCCGGTTCCTCGCGGCCAACATCCCGATCATGTTCGGGGTGGCGGGCCTGGTGCTGGCCGCGGCCAAGCTGGCATGAGCGAGTTCCTCATCATCACCGGGGTGTCGGGGGCGGGGCGGTCGCAGGCGGCCGACACGTTCGAAGATCTCGGCTGGTTCGTGATCGACAACCTGCCGCCGGCCCTCATCGCCAAGGTGGCCGAGCTGGTCCAGGTGCCGGGCGCCACCACCGAGCGGGTCGCCCTCGTCGTCGGCACCGGCCACTACCTCGACGAGGTCACCGCCGCCCTCGACGCGCTGCGGGCCACGTCGGCCCGGGTCCGCGTCCTGTTCCTCGAAGCCAGCGACGAGGTCCTCGTGCGCCGCTTCGAGAACACCCGCCGCCGGCATCCCATGGCCGAGTCCGACCGGGTCAGCGACGGGATCGGGCGGGAGCGGGCCCTCCTCGACCCGGTGAAGTCCCAGGCCGACGTCGTCGTCGACACCAGCGACCTCAACGTCCACCAGCTGCGCGACCGCCTGCTCGAGCTGTTCGGCAACGACTCCGAGGGCCCGATGCAGACCAGCGTCGTGTCGTTCGGGTACAAGCACGGCCTCCCCCTCGACGTCGACCTCGTCTTCGACTGCCGCTTCCTGCCCAACCCCCACTGGGTGGAGGCCCTCCGTCCCCTCACCGGCCTCGACGAGGCGGTGGCGGCCTACGTCGCCAGCCAGCCCGAGACCCCCGAGTTCCTGGCCAAGCTCGACGACCTGCTCGGCCTCCTGCTGCCGGCCTACGTGAAGGAGGGCAAGTCCTACCTCTCCATCGCCGTGGGGTGCACGGGCGGCACCCACCGGTCCGTCTACATCGCCGAGGAGTTGGCCAAGCTGCTCGCCCAGCGAGGGTTCCGGCCGATGGTCTCCCATCGCGACCTGGGGAAGTAGCCCGTCCCCCATGACGAGGTTTGCATGACGAGGGTTGTCGCCCTGGGGGGCGGGCACGGGCTGTCGGCGAGCCTGTCGGCCATCCGCCAGTACGCCTCCGAGGTCACCGCGGTGGTGTCGGTGGCCGACGACGGGGGCTCCAGCGGCCGTCTGCGCTCGGTGTTCGGCATCCCTCCGCCGGGGGACCTGCGCCGGTGCCTGGTAGCCCTCGCCGACGCCGATTCACTGTGGGTCGACGCCTTCAAGTACCGCTTCGCGGCCGGCGAGCTGGCCGGCCACGCCCTCGGCAACCTCATGATCGCGGGGTTGGCGGCCACGTCGGGCGACTTCGAATTCGCCCTCGCCGAGGCCGGCCGGCTTCTCGGCGCGGTGGGCCGGGTCATCCCCGCCACCCGCGAGCCGGTGGTGCTCAAGGCCATCGTGCGGTCGGCCGACGGCGAGGGCGCCGACGACGTCGAGGGGCAGGTGGCGGTGGGGAACAGCGGCCGTATCGCCGGAGTGTGGCTGGTACCGGCCGATCCCGAGCCCTCGCCGGCCGCCCTCGACGCTCTGGCCGCCGCCGACCAGGTAGTGATCGGGCCCGGCTCCCTGTTCACCAGCGTCCTGGCGGTGGTGGCCGTGCCCGCCATCCGGGAGGCGCTGGCCGCCACCCGGGCCCACAAGGTCTACGTCTGCAACCTGCGCGTGCAGAGCCCCGAGACCGAGGGCTACGACGTGGCCGCCCACGTCGACGCTCTGCGGGCGCACGGTCTCGAGGTCGACATCGTGCTCTGCCATCCGGGCGCGCTCCCCCTCGGAGGAGTGAGCGCGCGGGTGGTGGAGCGGCCGGTCGCGCGCGACGGCTCCGCGGCCCACGACCCCGACCTATTGGCGGTAGCCCTCTCTGATCTGGTCGGATAGGGGGGACAAGAGCTTTCAAGGAGGCGTTGCACATGCCGGAGAATCGGCCAGTTCGGGTTGGCATCAATGGTTTCGGTCGCATTGGACGGATCTTCTTCCGGGCCTGTCGCGCCCGAGGAACCGAGATCGAAGTCGTGGCCATCAACGACCTCACCTCGCCGAAGATGAACGCCCACCTGCTCAAGTACGACTCGACCCACGGTCGGTTCAACGAGTCGGTCGAGGTCACCGACGACGGCATGGTGGTCGGCGGCGGCCTGGTCAAGGTCTTCAGCGAGACCGATCCCAAGGCCCTGCCGTGGTCCGAGGCCGGCGTCGACGTCGTCGTCGAGTCCACCGGGTTCTTCACCGACGGCAACAAGGCCGGCGGCCACATCGACGCCGGTGCGCCCCGGGTGATCATCTCCGCCCCCGCCACCAACGTCGACGGCACGTTCGTGGTCGGCGTCAACGACGACACGTTCGACCCGGAGAAGCACAAGATCATCTCCAACGCCTCGTGCACGACGAACTGCTTCGTCCCCATGGTGAAGGTCCTCGACGACGCCTTCGGCGTGGAGAAGGGGCTCATGACCACGGTGCACGCCTACACCAACGACCAGGCGCTGCTCGACGTGGTCAACAAGTCGGGCGACCTGCGCCGCATGCGGGCCGCGGGCCAGAACATCGTCCCCAGCCCCACCGGTGCGGCCCGGGCCACGTCGCTCGTGCTGGAGGCCATGAAGGGCCGCCTCGACGGCACCGCCCTCCGGGTCCCGGTGCAGGACGGCTCCATCACCGACTTCACCTGCATCCTCGGCCGTGACGTCACCGTCGACGAGGTCAACGCCGCCTTCAAGGCGGCCTCGGAGTCGGGCCCGCTGTCGAAGGTGATCATCTACTCGGAGGACCCGATCGTGTCCTCCGACATCGTCGGCTCGCCGGCGTCGTGCACCTTCGAGCCCGGGTCCACCATGGCCATGGGCACCCTGGTCAAGGTCTTCGGCTGGTACGACAACGAGTGGGGCTACTCCAACCGCCTGGCCGACCTCGCCGTCATCGTCGGGCGCGCCAACCACTAGTCCGTCCGGGTTCCCCCGTCGGCGGCCACGTGGGTCGCCGGCGGGACCCTCGTCGACAAGGAAGCACGGTGAGTAGCCGGTGAACGTCCCCACGCTGGAGGACCTGCCCGACCCGTCGGGGAAGCGGGTCCTGCTCCGAGCCGACTTCAATGTCCCCGTCACCGACGGGAAGATCGACGACGACCTGCGCATTCGCGCCGCCCTGCCCACGATCCAGTGGCTCCAGGAGCACGGGGCCACCGTCGTCGCCTGCACCCACTTCGGCCGGCCCAAGGGCAAGCCCGACGAGAAGTACTCGGTGGCGCCGGTGCGGGCGCGCCTGGCCGAGCTGGCCCCCGGTGTGGAGCTGCTGGAGAACCTCCGCTTCGACCCGGGCGAGGAGGCCAACGACCCCGCCTTCGTCGACCGGCTGGTCGAGGGCTTCGACCTGTACGTGAACGACGCCTTCGGCGCGTCCCACCGGTCGCACGCATCGGTGGTCGGCCCCCCCGAGCGCCTCCCGAGCGCCGCCGGACGCCTCCTGGCCAAGGAGGTCGAGGTCCTCGGCGGCCTGCTCGACAACCCCGCCCGCCCCTTCGTGGCCATCCTCGGCGGGGCCAAGGTGAGCGACAAGCTGGGCGTCATCAAGGCCCTCCTCGACAAGGTCGACACCCTCGTGGTCGGCGGGGCCATGTCGTTCACCTTCGCCATGGCCCAGGGCTACGGCGTGGGCGATTCGCTGAAGCAGGCCGACTGGGTCGACGCCTGCAAGGACCTCCTGACCCAGGGCGGCGACAAGCTCGTCCTTCCCGAGGACGTCCTCGCCCTCGGCCCCGACGGCGAGCTCGAAGTGGTCGGCCCCGGCGTCCCCGACGGCTGGAAGGGACTCGACATCGGCCCCAAGGCCACGGCCAAGTTCTGCGAGATCGCGTCGACCGCCGGCACCCTGTTCTGGAACGGCCCCATGGGGCTGTTCGAGGACCCCCGCTTCGCCGAGGGCACCATCGCCCTGGCCAAGGCGGTGGCGTCATCGCCCGGCTTCACCATCGTGGGCGGGGGCGACAGCGCCGCCGCCCTGGCCAAGTTCGGCCTCGACGAAGGCGTCGACCACGTGTCCACCGGCGGCGGGGCGTCGCTCGAGCTCATCGAGCAGGGCGACCTCCCCGGCCTGGCCGCCCTCCGAAAGGCCTCGAATGCCCACCCGTAAGCCCCTCATCTCCGGCAACTGGAAGATGAACCTGACCCACCTGGAGGCCATCCAGGTGGTGCAAAAGCTGTCCTACCAGCTCACCACCGACGACTACGACGCGGTCGACGTGTCGGTCCACCCGCCCTTCACCGGGCTGCGCACGGTGCAGCTCCTGCTCGACACCGACCGCATCCCCATGGCGCTGGGCGCCCAGAACGTCCACTGGGAGGAGAAGGGGGCCTACACCGGCGAGGTGTCGCCGACGATGCTGGCCAAGCTCAACTGCTCCTACGTCATCGTCGGCCACTCCGAGCGGCGGGAGATCTTCGGCGAGACCGACGAGGTCGTGCGCAAGAAGATGGAGGCGGTCGTGGCCCACGGGATGACGCCCATCCTGTGCTGCGGGGAGACCCTCGACGAGCGGGAGGCGGGCACCACCGAGGCCAAGGTCACGGGCCAGATCGAGGCCGCCCTCAAGGGCCGCCCGGCAGCCGAGGTGGCGGCCATGGTCGTGGCCTACGAGCCCATCTGGGCCATCGGCACCGGCCGCACGGCCACCCCCGCCGATGCCCAGGCCACGTGCGGCCTCATCCGCACGACCGTGCGCTCGTTGTTCGACGACGACGTGGCCGACGCCCTGCGCATCCAGTACGGCGGCTCGGTCAAGGCGTCCAACAACGCCGAGCTCATGGCCCAACCCGACATCGACGGGGCCCTGGTCGGTGGGGCCAGCCTCGACCCCGACGAATTCGCCCGCATCGTCCAGTACCGCCTCGAAGGGTAGGATCCTCAGCCGTGCTCTACCTGACGACCTGGGTCGTGCTCGTCCACGTGGGCGTGTCGCTGGCCCTGATCCTGCTCATCCTCCTGCACAGCGGCCGGGGCGGTGGCCTGTCCGACATGTTCGGCGGCGCCGGTGGCGCGGCCGCGGCCGGCTCCACCGTCGTGGAGCGCAACCTCGACCGGATCACGGTGACGGCGGCCGTGGTCTTCGCCTTCACCACCGTCATCCTGGCCATCCGTCTTCAATAGGCGCTTCAGTAGCACGACCCCTCGAGTCGAGGGCGAACCGGTGCCGAGAGGGGTGAATGGTCATGTCGCGACGCCTGCCCAGCCATCGCCTACCCAGCCGTAGCCTTCGGCTCGCCGCCCTGACGGTCGCCCTGGCACTGGTCGTCGCCGGCTGTTCGAAGGACGACTCGCCGGCAACCAGTGGCGGGCCGGTTAGCGCCCCGGAGGCCGGCATCCTGCGCGTCGGCATCGAGCGGCCGCAGTCGCTCGACCCGGCCCAGGCCCGGTCGCCCTCCGAGCTGCTGGTCGCCGAGCAGCTGTTCGACGGCCTCACCGGCTACGACGCGGCCACGTCGGTGGTGGTCCCGGCCATCGCCCAGGGCTGGACGTCGACCCCCGACCAGGTCAACTGGCAGTTCACCATCCGGCCCGGCGCCACGTTCGGGAACGGCCGGGAGCTCACGTCGGCCGACGTGAAGTACACGCTCGAGCGCATCGCCCGCAAGGGCACGTCGTCGCCGGCGGCGGCCCAGCTCGACGCCGTCGCCGGGTTCAAGGCCTTCAACCTGGAGGGCAGGGCCGAGGAGCTCACGGGCATCACCACGCCCTCGCCCACGGTGGTCGCCATCGCCCTGGAGCACGGGCAGTCGTCGCTGCCCGCCATCCTCGGCAACCCCGCCTTCGGCATCGTCCCCCGGGAGGCGGTGGAGGCGGAGGCGCCCAGCTTCGCGGTGTCGCCCGTCGGCAGCGGCCCGTTCATGATCCAGAGCCGAACCGACGATCTGGTCCGCCTGGTTCCGGCGCCCGGGGTGAACGCCGCCCTGCGCGGCGTCGACCTCGAGATCCTGGCCGACGCCACCGCCTCCTACGACGCCTTCCTCGACGGCCGACTGGACTGGACCGCCGTCCCCCCCGACCGGGTGGAGCAGGTGGCCGAGCGTCACGGGCGGAGTGCCTTCCGACCCTACCTGGGCCAGCTCTTCTACGGGTTCAACCTGAAGAACCCCAAGTACGCCGACATCCGGTTCCGTGAGGCGATCGTGCAGGCCATCGACCGCGACGCCATCGTCCGGGCCATCTACGGGGCCGCCGCCCAACGCCTCGACGGGCTGATACCCGATGGCGTGCCCGGTTTCCAGCCGGATGCGTGCGGGGAGCGGTGCCTCTACAACCCCGACCGGGCCCGGGCGCTGGTGGCGGAGGTGTTCGGAGGCCAACCGGCGTCGGAGGTGGCCATCGACTTCGACGACACGGGCACCCAACGGGCGGTGGCGGAGGCCATGCAGGCCAACCTCCAGGCGGTGGGCATCTCGGTGGTGCTGCGGTCGCATCCCTTCGCCGACTACCTCCGGTTCGCCGTCAGCGGCCAGCAGGAGATCTTCCGCCTGGGGTGGATCGGGGCCTACCCGACGGCCGACGGCTACCTCACCCCCCTCTTCCACAGCGGCCTGCCCGACAACGTCACCGGCTTTTCTTCCACCGCGGTCGACGACCTGCTGGTCGCCGGTCGGCGGGAGGCGGACGACACCCGGCGCACCGCCAACTACCAGCAGGCGGAGAAGCTGGTGCTGGAGCAACTCCCCGTCATCCCCCTGGCCCAGTTCGAGTTCCACTCCCTCGTGAGCGCCCGGGTGGTGGGGCTGGTGATGTCGGGCCTGGGAACTTTCGACGCCACGAGGGTCCAGGTAGGCGGGTAGGCTCGGTCACCACGTCGGAGTGGCGGAATAGGTAGACGCGCCAGGTTGAGGGCCTGGTGCCCGCATAGGGCGTAGGGGTTCAAGTCCCCTCTCCGACACCACTACCGCGCACAAGAGGGCAGTTCATAGCCGTTGGCGCACGGCATGAGACCATCGCCGCTCGCTGAGGCTGGCGGCACGGACCGCCACGGAGTGCCTGAGGCGCTCGCCCACGATCTCGACAGGATGTCCGGCGCGAGGCGCTCGACCTTTCAATTCGGCAGGCGCACGCTCGCGATTCGATCGGTAATCACAAGCTTGTAAGTGTGGTTCGGTTCGGTTCAAACCCACGTCGAGCGCGCAACTTCTCAAATTTTGTTCGGTACAGTTCGAGACGGCATGAGCGAACAAATTCGACCGACGCGACGAGGTCGGCCGCCGAGGGAGGAGGTCTACCTGCGTCTCGACACTCAGATCGAGGAGCTTTGGCGGCGGATGGGTGGCCTGCCCAACCCCATCGAGGCGTCAGAGATCTGGCGAGGGATCTGGTTCGAGGAAGCGCACCACTCGACGGCGATCGAGGGCAACACCCTGGTGTTGCGGCAGGTCGAGGCGCTTCTCGCCGAAGGTAGGGCGGTGGGGGAGAAGCAACTGCGGGAGTACATGGAGGTGAAGGGGTATGCCGACGCGGCTGAGTGGGTGTACGGCCAGGCGAGCCAACCGGGCGCCCGGGGCGCCGGGGAAGTTCTCACCCTGACCGAGTTGCGTCACGTCCACCGGACGGCAATGACCCCGGTTTGGGACGTCGATCCGCACCCGGACGCGACAACGAACGAATCACCAGGGAACTTTCGGGAGCACGATATCCATCCGCTCCCGGGCGGCATGACTCCGACGAGCTGGGTGCTGGTGGCACCGGAGGTCGACGGTTGGATGCAGGACGTCTCAGAGCTACGACCTCGCATGGTGGATTTTCCGGAGCACCTGGCAGACGTCCATCGGCGCTTCGAGGCCATCCACCCCTTCCTCGACGGGAACGGCCGTACCGGTCGGCTCCTACTCAACCTGATCCTCGTTCGGCTCGGGTACCCCCCTGCCATCATCTACAAGCGGCAGCGCGCTGAGTACCTCCGATCTCTGCGGCGAGCCGACAGCGGGGACTGCGGTCTCCTCGGGGAGCTCCTTGCCCGCGCCGTCCTCGACAACTTGTACAAGTTCATCGTCCCCGCGATTGCCGGACCAGTTCGCCTTGTTCCTCTGGCGGCACTGGCCAGCCCCGGAATCACCTCAAGCGCTCTCCGAGTTGCCGCCAGTCGGGGACGCCTGCAAGCGACCCGGGGCTCGGATGGAGAGTGGCGTAGCTCCCGTCGGTGGGTGGACGAGTACCTCTCGAGCCGATACCGCCGGGAGTCGTGAGGTTTCCACGGCGACGGCGCGGGTAATCAGAGCGCGACGTGACCCCCCAGGAGGAGCCCTCATGACTGACATCATCCCCGACGACGACCCGACCCACGACCCCACCCGGACCAGGGGCGAGGACTACGCGGAGCCGGCCACCGAGCACCAGGGCCCGACCGACCGGCCCGTGGGCCAGGTCGAGGGCGACCTCATGGAGCCGAACAACTCCGGTTCCGGGACCTCCGACGCTGACTGAGTCGCCGACTCACTGATCTTCATCCGGCCGAGCGAGGGCGAGCGGGAAGCTCGCCCTCGTTCGCGCCCAGCGCACGTCTTATGAACGTGTGTTCGCCCCGGTATGCTGGACGTCATGGCCGCGGCCTGGCAGACATCGTTGTTCGGCTCCGGCGCCGAGACCGATCTGGGCCCGCTCGACTCCATCGAGCGCACTGAGTTGGCCCACGGGGCGTGGGTCGACTTCCTCCCCGAGTGGCTCACGGGCGCCGACGAGCTCTTCGACCGGCTGGCCGCCGAGGTGCCCTGGCGGGCCGAGGAGCGCCCCATGTACGACCGGGTGGTGGCCGTTCCCCGCCTCCTCGCCTTCTACGACGAGGACGACGCCCTCCCCGATGCGATCCTCCACCAGGCCCGAGACGCGCTCACCGCCCACTACTCGGACGAGCTGGGGGAGCCGTTCCGCACCGCCGGCCTCTGCTACTACCGCGACGGCCGCGACAGCGTCGCGTGGCACGGTGACAGGATCGGCCGGGGCAACACCGAGGACACCATGGTCGCCATCCTGTCCGTCGGCGCCGCCCGTGAGCTGCTCCTTCGGCCCAAGGGCGGCGGCGGGACGGTCCGCCACGCCCTCGGCCACGGCGACCTGCTGGTGATGGGCGGGTCCTGCCAGCGCACGTGGGAACATGCTGTTCCCAAGCGCTCCCGACCGGTCGGCCCCAGAATCAGCATCCAGTTCCGGCCCCGCGGGGTCCGCTGATCGGCTCAAGGTCAGTCGCCCGGGTGCCGATATTCCTCTTGTCCGACACTGCAAAGAGGGAAACCCCATGGCTGGTACGTCAGAGGCGAAGAAGGCGAGTCCCCCCCGCACGCCCATCGAGGGTTACGACGGGCTGTCGATCAAGGCGATCCTGCCACTGCTCAAGACCCTGAACGGTCGGGACCTGAAGGCGGTGACCGCCTACGAGAAGGCAGGGCGGAACCGGATCACCCTTCTGCGCGCGGTGCGCAAGATCGAACTGGCCCGGGAGGCCGCCGGTCCGCAGCGCCCGGCCAAGACCCAGCTGACGGTCGTCGAGCCGCCCCTCGAGGCGCCCGTCGAGGCGCCCGTCGAGTCGGTCGTCGACGACCTCGATGCCGGCTTCGACTTGCAGGACACCGACTTCATCGTCGACGAGTGGCCGGCCGAGTCGCCCGCCGAGGCCCGGGCCGCCGACGCCAAGGAGGCCAAGGCCAAGGCCAAGTCGGCCAAGACGCCAAGGACGGGCAGGTCGTCCAAGACGGCCAAGGTCGCCAAGATCGACGCCCCGATCGACGCCCCGGCGCCGGTCGAGGCCGCCGACTCCATCGACGTCCCCGACCTGGCCGACTTCGACTACGACGAGGCCATCAGCGAGATCGACGACCCCGCACCCCTCAAGGCGTCGGCAGGCAAGCCGTCCCGCCCCCGGACCCCGGCCAAGGCGGCCACGTGGGAGGAGGAGCTGCGCCCGCAGCTGCCCCGCCGTTTCGAGTCGTCGGCCTACGACGAGCTCGACCCGCCCGTCATCGCCCTCGTGCCGCCGACGCCTGCCGTGACCCCCACGACGGCCAAGGCCCCCAAGCCCAAGGCGCCCAAGGCGCCCAAGGTCCCCAAGGCGGTCCAGGCGGTCCAGGCCTCCCGGGCGCCCGCGGGGACCGAGCCGGCCCCCGAGAAGTCGCTGCTCGTGCGCCGGTTCGAGAGCGTGGCCCTGGTGATGGCGGCCATCCTCGCCATTCTTCTCGGCCTCGCCATCGGCACGGTCCTCGCCCGCACCGGGTCGTCCGACGCCTCCCCCACGCCCACCAGCATCAGCCAGTCCGCCTCCTCCCAGACCACCGGCTGAGGTCGTCCGCATCGGCCCTGCCGGGACGCGTGTGCCGGCATGGTTGACTGCACCCGTGCCTGAGCTCTACGACCAGAACCAGAACATCCACTTCGAGCTCCGGGTGCCGCCGGAGATGGAGGGCGGGGTGTACGCCAACTTCCTGGGTGTGTGGCACACCGCCCACGAGTTCACCCTCGACTTCTCGGCCACCCTGCCGGCCGAGCCCGTCGAGTCTCCCGAGAACGGCGCGGTGATGCACGTCCCCTGCCGGGTGACGGCCCGCGTCAAGGTGCCGCCGACCCTGGTGTTCGACATCATCCGGGCCCTCAACGACAACCTCACCGGCTACGAGGAGAAGTTCGGCTCCATCCGTCGCCCGGGGAGCGACGACGAGCCACTCTTCGTCCCCGACGAGGACTCGCCGCCCGAGCCATGACGGCCGCCTAGGCCCCGGAGCGCCACTGCTCCACCTCGACGGTGCGGGTGGTGCGCACCGCCTCCAACAGCCGGCGGTCGTGGCTCACCAGCAGCAGGGTGCCGTCGTAGCCGTCGAGGGCCTGCTCCAACTGCTCGATGGCGGGCAGGTCGAGGTGGTTGGTGGGCTCGTCCAGGACCAGGCAGTTGGCCCCGCCGGCCATCATCAGGGCGAGGGACGCCCGGGTCCGCTCCCCGGGGGACAGGCTGGACCCGGGCCGCTCCACGTGCTCGCCGGTGAGCCCGAACTTGGCCAGCAATGACCTCGTGGGCTGCACCAGCAGGCCGGAGGCGGCGGCGAACGTCGTCACCAGCGACTCGTCGCCCAGGAACCGGCGCCGGCCCTGGTCGAGCTCGCCCACCACAACGCCCGGCCCCAGGTAGCGCTCGCCGGCGGCCAGGGGGATCTGGCCGAGGATGGCCCGCAGCAGGGTCGTCTTGCCCGAGCCGTTGGGGCCGGTGATGGCCACCCGCTCCGCCCACCGGATCTCGAGGTCGACCGGCCCCAGCGTGAACGTCCCCCGCTCGACCACGGCCCGGTCGAGGCGGGCCACCACGTCGCCGCTGCGGGACGACGGGGCCAGCTCCATATGGAGGTCCCACCCCTCCCACGGCTTGTCGACCACCTCCAGCCGGGACAGGGCCTTCTCCGTGATCCGCACCTTGGCCGCCTGCTTCTCGGTGCGGTTGAGCTTGAAGCCCTGCTGCGCCTTGTCGTGGTCGGTGGCCTTCTTCTTGACGTTGCGGGCCCCGGTGATCGCCCACTGGCGCTGGATCCGAGCCCGGTCCTCCAGGTCGCCCTTCTGGGACGTGTACTGCTCGTGGGCCTCCTCCGCGTGACGGCGGGCGACGGCTTTGGCGTCGAGGTAGCCCAGCCAGCCGCCGCCGAACTCGGTGCCGGTGCGATCGTGCTCGTCGAGCTCGAGGACGCGGTCGACGGTGGCCTCCAGGAAGGCGCGGTCGTGGGAGACGACGACCAGGCCGCCGTCGGACTCGTGGAGGAAGCGCTCCAGCCGGGCCAGGCCGGCGAAGTCGAGGTCGTTGGTGGGCTCGTCGAGGAGGAGGACGTCGAATCGGGACAGGAGGATGGCGGCCAGGGCGGCCCGGGCCGCCTGCCCGCCCGAGAGCTGGCCCACCTCCACCGCCAGCCGGTCGGCGGGCAGGCCCAGGTCGGCGCACACGGCTTCGGACCGGGACTCGAAGTCGGGGCCGCCCAGGGCCAGGTAGCGCTCCAGGGCGACCGAGTAGCGCTCGTCGCCCCCGGGCTCGGCCAGCGCCGTCGCCGCCGCCTCCAGTTCGGCCTCGGCCGCCGTCACCCCGGTGCGCCGGCCGAGGTAGGCGGCGAGGGACTCCCCCGGCCGGGCCGAGGACTCCTGGGGGAGGTAGCCGACGGTGAGGTCGGGCGGGGCCGCCACCAGCTTGCCGCCGTCGGCCGGCTCCAGCCCGGCCAGGATGCGCAGGAGCGTGCTCTTGCCCACACCGTTGGGGCCGACGACGCCGATCCGGCTGCGAGGCCCGATGGTGACGTCGACGCCGTCGAGCACCACGAACGTGCCGTGGGACCGGGTGATGCCCGTGGCGACGAGCGTGGCGAGGGGGTGGGACGGCGACATGCGGGCCCCACGCTGCCATGTCCGCGCCCCGGAGGTGGCCGAGGAGGGGTCGCGGATTAAGGGGAAGCTGACGTACCTACCCGCAATCGAAAGGCCCTAAACGGGGGCTCACAGGCGGAAAAGGGCTGCTCGGGAGGCTGCTAGCCTTGTCAGCATATGGTTAATTCAGGAACGTACAAGTTGGGGCCCCAGGACGGGAAGCTCCTCGTGAAGATCGACCCCGAAGGCCTCGGCAAGGGGATGGCCCATAGCCTCACCCTCGAGATCGCGGATTGGAGCGCCGACGTCACCGTCGACGACGACATCAGCAAGTCGACCGTCAACGTGACCGCCAACCTGGGGTCGCTCAACATGATCAAGTCGTCGGGCCAGACGTCGGAGAAGGACAAGGCCGACATCAAGAAGAACACCGAGAAGACGATCAAGGGCGCCACCGCCACGTTCAAGTCCAAGAGCGTCTCGGGCGACGACAAGCGGGCCAAGGTGAGCGGCGACCTCTCCGCCGGCGGCTCCAGCACCCCGGCCTCGATGGACCTCACGCTCACCGACTCCAAGGCGTCGGGCAGCATGAACGTCTCCCACAGCGCCCTGGGGATCAAGCCCTACTCGGCGCCGATGGGCATCATCAAGGTCAAGGACGGCGTCACCGTCGAGTTCGAGGCCAACATCCCCAAGTAGGACGGCTGGGGCTGGCTAGCCCTGCCAACGGGCGGCCACGGCCGCCTGCCCGATGCTCACCCCGCCGTCGTTGGGCGGCACTCGGGAGTGGACGAGAACCTCCACTCCCGATGCGGTGAGCTCCCCTTCCACGACCTCGGTGAGCCGGGCGTTCTGGAACACACCGCCGCTCAGGGCGACGGTTCCTATGCCCGCATCCGCAGCCAACTCGGCGGCCAGCCGGGCGACCGATCGTCCCAGCGCGGCGTGGAAGGCGGCCGCCACCGCCGGCACCGACTCCCCCCGGTCCCGGGCCCCGACCACGTGGGCCACGAGGGGTGACGGGTCGAGCACTGCGCACCCGTCGTCGCCGGTGGTGACGAGAGCGTCCCAACCATCGGCCACGGGGGTGTCGAGGGGCTCGCCTGCGGCCGCCGCCTCCAGCTCGATGGCGGCCTGGGCCTCGTAGGTGACCGTCGGCCGGATGCCAAGGAGCGCCGCCACCCCGTCGAACAGGCGACCGGCACTCGTCGTGCGCAGGCTGTCCTCCCGCTCGATGATCGACAGGATCGACGGCCACCGCTCGTCGACCGACCGCCCGTAGCGCTCCGCCTCCTCCCGGCCGAGGGCGGTGCGGGCCCACGCCAGGGCCATCCGCCATGGCTCCCGGACCGCCCGCACGCCCCCGGGCAGGGCCACCGCGGCCAGGTGACCGACGCGCTGGTAGGAGTCGAGGTCGGCCACGAGGAACTCGCCGCCCCAGATGACGCCGTCGGTGCCCATGCCCGTGCCGTCGAAGGCGATGCCCAGCACCCGGTCGTCGCGCCGGTGCTCGGCCAGGCAGGAGGCGATGTGGGCGTGGTGGTGCTGCACGCCGAGGAGGGGCAGGTCGAGATCCATGGCGAACTTGGTCGACAGGTACTCCGGGTGCAGGTCGTGGGCGACGACCTCGGGGACGACCCCGGTGAGGTGGCAGAGGTGGTCGACCGCCTGCAGGAACGACTTGTAGGCGGCCAGGTGCTCGAGGTCGCCGATGTGGTGGCTGGCGATGAGGTTGGTGCCCTTGGCCACGGTGACCGTGTTCTTGAGCTCGGCCCCCACGGCCAGGACCTGGTGGCGGGTGGGCTGGGACAGGGGGATCGGCGCGGGGGCGTAGCCGCGGGACCGGCGCAGCATCTGCACCGGCTTGGCCGCGGGCCGGGCCCGCACCACCGAGTCGTCGCAGCGGATGTGGATGGGCCGGTCGTGGGTGAGGATGGCGTCGACCATCGGGCCCAGGCGGGCGAGGGCGTCGGTGTCGTCGTGGGCGATGGGCTCGTCGGACAGGTTGCCGCTGGTCATCACCAGGGGACCGCCGAAGCGGTGGAGCAGGAGGGTGTGGAGCGGGGTGTAGGGCAGCATGATGCCCAGCTCCGGCAGGCGGGGGGCGATGCGGGGGGCGAGGCCGGAGTCGTCCCGCCGGGGGACGAGCACGATCGGGCGCCGCACCGACGCCATCTCCGCCTCCGCCGCCGGGCTCAGGTGGGCCACCCGGCGGGCCTCGTCGAGGTCGCGCACCATCACCGCGAAGGGCTTGTCGTCGCGGGCCTTGCGCCGGCGCAGCTCGGCCACCGCGTCCGGGCTCCCGGCGTCGACGGCCAGGTGGTAGCCGCCCAGGCCCTTAATGGCCAGGACTCGGCCGGCGGCCAGCAGGGCCACCGTCTGGTCGAGGGCGTCGTCGGCCTTGGCCAGCGGGTCGCCCACGGCCGAGAGCAGGGAGAGCTGGGGCCCGCAGACGGGGCAGCACACCGGTTCGGCGTGGAAGCGGCGGTTGGCGGGGTCGGTGTACTCGGCCCGGCAGTCGTCGCAGAGGACGAAGCCGGCCATGGTGGTCGACGGCCGGTCGTAGGGGATCGACGTGATGATCGTGTAGCGGGGCCCGCAGTTGGTGCAGTTGATGAACGGGTACCCGAAGCGGCGGTCGGCCGGGTCGAGCATCTCCCGGGTGCAGTCGGCGCAGGTGGCCACGTCGACGCTCACCGCCACCGCGGGGGCGCCCTCCACCCGGCTGTCGACGATGGTGAAGGCGGAGGCGCCCGACAACCGGTCGACCGGCTCGACGGTGAGCGACTCGATGTGGGCCAGCGGGGGCAGCTCCGCCACCAGCCGCTCGGCAAAGCGGTCGAGGGCGGCGGCCGGGGCCTCGACGTCGATGATCACGCCCCGGCTGTCGTTGGCCACCGAGCCCGTCAGCCCCAGCTCCACCGCGATCCGGTAGACGAAGGGCCGGAACCCGACGCCCTGCACCGTGCCCGTGACGCGCAACTGGTGACGCTTCAGGGGGTCCTGACCCCCAGAAACGTCACCAGTTGCGTCGTGCGGGTTCAGCAAATGCGCGGCAGCGGGTCCCCGACGAGCATGTCGACGATGCGGGTGCCGCCGAAGCCGGTCTGAAGGACGACGATGCCCGGCGGCTCGGCCGTGACCTCGCCGATGATGGCGGCGTCGGCCCCGTACTTGTGCGCCCGCAGGGCGGCCAGCGCCGCCTCGGCCTCCTCGGGGGGCACGACGGCGACCAATTTGCCCTCGTTGGCGACGTACATGGGGTCGATGCCGAGGATCTCGCAGGCGCCGTTGACCACGTTGCGGACCGGGATGGCCTGCTCCATGATCCGGACGCCGACCTCGGCCTCCTTGGCCATCTCGTTGAGCACGGTGGCCACGCCGCCCCGGGTGGGGTCACGCATGAACCGGACCCCGGGGGCCGCCTCCAGCAGCTGCTCGACCATCTCGTTGAGGGGAGCGGTGTCGGACGGGATGTCGGCCTCGAGGTTGAGCTCGCCCCGGGCGATCAGCACCGCCACCCCGTGGTCGCCGATCTTGCCCGACACGATGATCTTGTCGCCCGGCTTCACCGACCGGGAGTCGAGGTGGACCGACGCCGGCACCACGCCCACGCCGGCGGTGGTGATGTAGCAGCCGTCGGCTGCCCCCTTGTTGACCACCTTGGTGTCGCCGGTGACGATCATGACCCCGGCTTCGGCCGCGGCCTCGGCCATGTCGGCCACGATCTCCCGCAGCTCGATGATGGAGAAGCCGTCCTCCAGGACGAAGGCGGCCGAGATCCACTGGGGCCGGGCGCCCATCATCGACAGGTCGTTGACCGTGCCGCAGATGGCCAGGTGGCCGATGGACCCACCCGGGAAGCGGCGGGGCTTGACCACGAACGAGTCGGTGGAGAAGGCGATGCGCTCGCCCGACGGGAGCTCCATGACGGCCCCGTCGGACATGCCTTCGAGGGTCTTGTTGCGGAACGCCTCCAGGAACACGGCGTCGATGAGCGCGGCCGACGCCTTGCCCCCCGCGCCATGGGCCGAGTTGATGAACTCGTCCTTCAGCTTGGGCCGGCGCTTGCGGAACTCCTCGATGCGCTGCATGACCTGCTCTTCGCGGTCACCACCACCGTGCTCGCCGACCGTGGGGTCGGTGCCGACAACGTCGGTCATGCGGGAGCGTTGGCTCCGACCTTCACCGGGATCTTGGTGAAGCGGCCGTAGTTGTAATAGGCGGCGCAGGCGCCCTCGGACGACACCATGCAGGTGCCGATGGGCGTCTCCGGCGTGCAGGCGGTGCCGAACACCTTGCACTCCCAGGGCTTGATGACGCCCTTGAGGACCTCGCCGCACTGGCACGCCTTGGGGTCGGCCACCCGGATGCCGGGCACCGCGAAGCGCAGCTCGGCGTCGAAGTCGGCGTAGTCGGCGTTGAGCTTGAGGGCGGACTGGGAGATGAAGCCCAGTCCCCGCCACTCGAAGTGGGGCCGCAGCTCGAACACTTCCTGGAGGATGGCCAGGGCCCGGGGGTTGCCCTCGTCGGACACAGCCCGGGTGTACTGGTTCTCGACCTCGCAGCGGCCCTCGTTGATCTGCTTGAGCAGCATCTCGATGGACTGGAGGATGTCGAGGGGCTCGAAGCCGGCGGTGACCAGGGGTAGCCCGTACTGGGCGGGCACGAACCGGTAGGGCCGGTTGCCGATCACGGTCGACACGTGGCCTGGGCCCAGGAACCCGTGCAGGCGCAGGTCGGGGGACTCCAGGATCGCCTTGAGGGGCGGGACGATCGTGACGTGGTTGCAGAAGACGGAGAAGTTCTTGATGTTGCGCTGGCGGGCCTTGAGGACCGTGACCGCGGTGGAGGGGGCGGTGGTCTCGAACCCGACGGCGAAGAAGACGACTTCCTTGTCGGGGTTGGCCTCGGCGATCTTGAGCGCGTCGAGCGGCGAGTAGACCATCCGCACGTCGGCGCCCTGGGCCTTGGCCTGGAGCAGGTTCTCGGTGCCGCCGGGCACCCGCATCATGTCGCCGAAGCTGGTGAAGATCGTGTTCGGCGTCTTGGCCACGGCGACGGCGTCGTCGACCCGGCCCATGGGGATGACGCACACCGGGCAGCCGGGACCGTGCACCAGCTCGACGGTGGGGGGCAGCACGTTCTCGATGCCGTGCTTGTAGATGGTGTGGGTGTGGCCGCCGCACACCTCCATGAACTTGTACGGGCCGCCGCTCGGCGCGCCGCCGGCCGCCCGCTCCGTGATCTTGGCGATGGCCAGCTTGGCCGCGGCCGGGTCGCGGAACTCGTCGACATACTTCACAGCTGCGCCTCCTGCTTGAAGTCGGTCATCTCTTGCTCGTAGACGTCGCCCAGGCCCCGCATGTAGGCGAGGGTCTCGGCCGCTTCCTGCTCGCCGATCTTGCTCATGGCGAACCCGACGTGGATCAGGACCCAGTCGCCGACCTCGACGGTGCCGCCTTCGCCGGAGACCAGGCGGATGTTGATCTCACGGCGTACGCCGTCGACGTCGACGATGGCGCGGTGTTCAGCCAGGTCGACGATCTCGACCAGCTGCCCGGGGATGCCTAGGCACATAAAGAAGATCCCTTCCGTGTGACCCTGAGTTGAATCTCGTGGCCTCATTCTCGCGCCAGGGCAGTCCTAGCACGACACTCGCTCGCGACCGGGCGCCGGACCACCGGCTGGTGACCCATCCCAGGTGCGTCACCCAAGGATACGTCGACACTGGCGCTGTGCCTATATGGACGTCCTGCCTCTACCGACTGCACCATTACCGCGCCCGTTTCCAGGCGCGGGGCCCAGGCGCGGTGAATGGACCAGACAGCTCCGAGGCTTCAGGGAATGATCTCCAGGCCGTCCTGGCGGGCGGGCGGGGCCGAATCGGCGTCGTCGACGATGCGGTCGTAGCGGGAGAGATAGGCGGAGAGGTAGCGCCGGCCCTCACGCAGGGCACCGGCCCAGGCGTGCAGCCACTCGACGCCCTCCTCGGTGAGGCGGTAGCTACGACGGGCGGGCCCGGCGGTGGAGTGCTCCCACCACGAGGCGACCAGCCCGTCCTGCTCCATCACCCGCAGGGCCCGGTAGAGCCCGCCGGGGTCGACGTTGCGCAGGCCCAGTTGGGCGATCTGCTCGAGCAGGTCGTAGCCGTGGGCGGGGGTCTCGGCGATGAGCAGCAGGAGGCTGGCGCGGAGGTAGTTACGGGGGAGGCCGCCCTGGGGCTCCTCGGTGGAGGTACGGGCTGGTTGCTTCATGAGCGAATCCACGGCTGCGCCAAGGGGGCGCGACGCCGAAGGGGCGCCGTGCCGGGCAGTGGATGGACTATCTCGGACAACCAGGCCTCCAATTCAGTGCGACATATCTTCGAGCGCGGTGACGTCGGGCTCTTTCACGACCAGATAGGTGCATTGTACACCTAGCCGGGGCCCGAAAAACCGGCCGAGTTTGGCTCGGCCGGCGACGGCGACCAGCACTGGGCCACTGACCGTGACGAAATTGAACGCCGAGAGCGCCCAAGAGGGTGTTGCACCGCGGGCGGCAGTGCCATACAGTCCCCGTCACATCCGTGGTATCCGTACGGGGTCTTACGACACACGCCGCTCTCTTCGCCGCAGCACGCCGCCGGTCCCCGGCCCAAACGACTCAGGGGGAAAGTATGACCAAGCGGTGGAGGTCTGCCGCCGACGAACGGGGACAGGCCACGTTCTCGCTCATCATCGTTCTGGTGGTGGTTGCGATTGCAGTGGTTCTTCTCCAGCGGACGGCGTCGACCGCAGAAAGCATCAATGACAAGGCGGGCAACATTTCCAGCTCCGCCAGCGGCATCAACGAGAGCACGAAGGCGGTGCTGAAGCTCGGCACCACCAACGACCTGGCAGGTTCCATCCTCGCCACTGCTCAGCCGCTTGAGGGTTCCCTCAACGAGGTGATCCGCCTGGCCCAGTCGATCGACGGCCTGGCGACTTCGATCAACGACTCGGCGAGCACCATCAACGGGACGGCAACGGGCATCAACGGCACCGCGTCGACGATTCTCAGCACCGCCCGCTCCATCAACGACGGGGTTGCTCAGATCAACACGAACCTCGACACGACGCTGGCCGTCGCGGCCGCGATCAAGGCTGACACCGGCGACATCCGTGGCCGCGCTGACCGTACGACCCAACTCGCTGCCGCCATCGACGCGGCACTGATCTAGGAAAGGAGCGAACTCATGACTTCAACCATGGCAGCGCGGCGCTCGCGTAGCGGCCCCGCACCCGCTCCTCGTCCGGCCAACGACCAGACCACGTTCCTGTCCCGGTGGCTCAAGGTGTGGGTCATCCTCCTCACCGTCGTCGTCCTGGTGGTCGTGGTGTACCTGGTGATCATCACCAACTCACTGGCCAACATCAACGGCAACCTGGCCACCGCCGACCGGGCCGTCAGCGGCGCCGGTCAGGACGTCACGTCCCTGCCCAACCAGGTCGACCGGATCAACGGCGCCCTCGACGGCATCGACAAGGCACTCAAGCCCATCCCCGCCCAGGCCGGTGAGATCGTCACCGTTCTGACGTCGGTCAACGACAAGCTCACGTCGGTCGACGCCTCGCTGAAGGACACCTCTGCGGTCCTCAGCACGGTGCTCGGCACGGTCAACACCGTCAGCAGCACGCTGGTTGACGCCAACGACCCGGCCGACCGCCTGGGCGTCCAGAACATCCACCACCGGGTGGCTGCGATCAACGGTCGCAACTCCCCGTCCCGCGTCGCGGGTGGTGGCGGTCCTGGTCCGTTCGCAACCGGTGGCAACCTGAGCGCAGCCGAGACTGACGCACGAGCGATCGTGGGCAGCCTTGACTCGATCAACACCCACCTCACGGGCGTCTGCCGGTCGAGCCTGGTGGTCGGAACCGTCCTCGGGTGCACTGCATGAGCGCCAGCGGCGACCGCCGCCTCAGTGGGCAGCGCGGCATCGTGGGCCTCAACCTGGCCCTCGTGATCGCCTTCGCCTTGTTCGCCGTGATCGAGCTGTCCAGGGTCACCCTGGCGGCGAAGCAGATCGACGACCGAGTGGAGACAATCACCACCGATGTCGGCCCGGGCTCCAACGTCTCCCAGCTTGACGAGACCGAGAAGCTCAACGACGTGGCCCAGAAGGCGGAGGACATCCTCAAGGCCGCACAGCCCCTTTCGGGCCAGGCCCAGACGATCCTCGACACGGTGAAGAACGTCGACGCCACGGTGTCGAGCATCCTCACCAACGCCGAAGCAATCAACGGCAGCGTGAACAGCATCAACGCCACGGCCAGCGCTCTGCTGCCGGTCGTGCAGTCCATCCACGGCACCGGTGGCAAGGGTGGTGGTGGCGTCGAAGCCATCAACATCCGGGCCGCCGAGGCTGTCCCCCCCGTCAATGGCATCCAGGCTGACCTGGCGCATGTCATCGGCGTCGCCGGACCTGCGGGTCCGGGTGGACACGTGGCGGGCACGATTCACGCCTCTGTGAACGGCATCAACTGTGCCTTGGCTGTCATCCCCGCACCGGGGTGTGGCACCTAGGAACTTCTCCGTCCCCTCCGGGGAACGGCAAGCATCACGATCGAGGGCCCGGGGGCAACCCCGGGCCCTCGTTCTTTGTCCCGGTTGTCGACGTCCTGTGCCCGCACCGGCCGGCAACTGGTGACGCTGAAGGCCTGCATAGAGGGCGGGAAGTGTCACCAGTTCGAGTGAGCGGTCCCCACGGAGTGCGACTCCGACAGGCGGCGATTACCGGCCTTGGTCGGGCGGGGGGCGCTAGCCGACGGTGGTGGGGGTCGTCGTCGTCCCGGACGCGGCGCTGGTGTCAGGGGCGGTCTCGAAGCTCTCGGCCATCTGGTCGAACACCTTGCTCAGGCGGGTGAAGCCCTCGGACGGGTTGGCCTGGAAGACGATCGTGTACATGTTCCGGCCCCGGAAGAGGAAGTACTGGGCGTGGGCCCCCTCCGCTCCGGTCTCGGGGTCGGTGTAGGTGTAGAGGTAGTAGTACCCCGGCATCCCGTCGACCGTGATCCCCTGCACCTTGAGGATCTTGGCGCTCTTGTTGCTGCCCACCAGGCCGTCGGTGAAGGCCTTGATGTTGGCCACGTTCTCCTGGTTGGTGGGGACTTCGGTCTGCTGCAGCAAGCGGACGCTCACCGCGTCACTGCCGCCGGCGTCGAGGTCGAGCTCGCCCTCCTGAACCGGGACCACCGTCCACTCCTGGGGGTACTTGATCCGGAAGCCCTGGGTGGAGCTGGTGTAGGTGGCGAAGGAGTCGTCGGGCAGGGTGGTGCCGGGCGCGGCCGGGTCGAGCGTGGTGGAGGTCTGGATCCCGGCGCCGGGGCTGGCCGTGTTCTCCGCCGGCTTCAGGACGAACGCGTAGACGACCAGGCTGATCACGGCGACGGTGACGACCGAGAGCAGGACCACCATCGTGTTCTGCGATGGCTGTCTGCGGTTCCGGCCGGACGGCGCGGGCCCGGCGGGCGGCTGGGCGCCGCCGTCGGCGGTACTGGCCGTGGCCGCCGGACGCCCGCCTCGTGCCGGTCGGGTGGGGGGCCGACTGCCGGTGGCCGGGGCGGCGGAGGAGCGGGCGGCGGCCCGCGCCGCTGCGGGCCGTCCCCCAGCCCGGCCCGCGGGGCGGGGGCGGGAGGATGCGGCGCCGCGGGCGCGGGCCGGCCGGGGGGTGGGGCTGTCGGCCGGGGCTTGGTCCTGCGGGCGGTCGCCCATGACGATGTGTCTCCTTCGCGAACGGCGACAAGCCGATCTCTGTGGGGGCAGTCGAGCCCGCCCGTGCCATCGGGGCGTGGCCGGAACAACCGACCGGTGGGCGTAACTGTTGCTGGCCCTGACCATTGTGGCCCGGATTAGTGTGACATTCCCGTGGGCCTGTCCGCCGTCGTGTTCGACGTCGACGGCACCTTGGTCGACAGCGAGCGCGACGGTCACCGGGTGGCGTTCAACCGGGCCTTCGCCGACTTCTCCCTCCCCTACGTGTGGGACGAGGACGTCTACGGCCGCCTGCTGCGGGTGACGGGAGGACAGCGCCGGATCGACGGCTACCTGGCCGAGCAGGGGGTGGCCGAGGACGAGCGGGCCCGCCTGGCCCCCCTCCTCCACCGCCACAAGACCGAGATCCTGCGCCGGATGATCGGCGAGGGGGCGCTCGGGCCCCGTCCCGGCGTGGCCCGGCTGCTGGCCGAGCTGGCCGACGCCGGCTGCCGCCTGGGGGTGGCCACCACCGGCAGCCGGGGATGGGTCGACCAGCTGCTCGAGCGGCTGCTCCCCGGCGTCGACTTCGCGGAGGTGGTGACGGGCGATGAGGTGGCCGGGCGCAAGCCCGACCCGGAGGCGTACATGGTCGCCATGGAACGGCTGGGGGCCACCACCGCCGACACGGTGGCGGTGGAGGACTCCCACGAGGGCCTGGCCGCGGCGGCGGCGGCCGGGCTGGCGTGCGTGGTGGTGACCAACGGCTACACCGCCGACCACGACCTGTCGGCGGCCGATCTCGTCCTGGACGGTTTCGGGGAGCCGGGACGGCCGGCCCGGGTGACGGTGGACCGGCGCGGCACCGGTTGCCGGGGGATCCTCGACGTCGAGACCCTGCGTCGCCTGTGCGCGTAGGCGCCCAAGCGGAAAGGGAAGGGGCGGAAAGGGAAGGGGCGGAACGGGAAAAAGGGGGCGGGAAGGGGCCTCTGTGGGAAGCCCCTTCCCGGGAGGGGGGTTTCACACCGCGTGACGGTGCAGCAGGGGCCTACCCGGTGGTTTGGGGGCCAAAACCGGAATTGGAGAAAATGTTCTCCCCAGGAATTCCCGAAGTTATCCCCAGGCTCGTCGGCTCAACCCTGGGGGCAGGCACCCACCAGCGAGGGGTAGGGGTTGACCGGGTCGCTCCCCACCGGGTGGGTCTCGAAGTGGAGATGGGGCGCGGTGCCCTGGGCGTCACCCGAGTCCCCGACGTAGCCGATCACCGTGCCCGCCGTCACCCGGCCCTCGGCGCCGTAGTCGTCCAGGTGGGCGCCGTAGTACCAGACGCTGTCGTCGCCGGTGAGGGCGAACGCCTCGCCCCCCGAGCGGTTGGGGTGGCGCTCGACGACCCCCGCCACCGGCGCCACCACCGGCGTCCCCCGGGCCGCGAACAGATCGATCCCCTCGTGGGTGAAGCCGTCGCCCCGCGGGGCGCCGAAGTCGTTGACGAACGACACCGGCCCGTCGACCGGACAGCGCCAGCTGCCGGGGACGGTGAGGACGGTGCCGACGACCAGGACGTCGGGGTCGTCGATGCCGTTGACCGTGACCAGGTCGTCGACGGTGGCTCCCATCTGCTCGGCGATGTCGGACAGGGTGTCGCCCTCCCGGACGACGTAGCCGCCAGCCACGCCGCCGCCGGTGCCGGGCAGCACGAGCACCATGTCCTCCTGCAGGAGGTCGGGGTCGTCGATGCCGTTGGCCTCGGCCAGACGGTCGGCGGGGACGCCGAGCTTGGCCGCGATCTCGCTGAGGGTGTCCCCCCGGCGGACGACGTAGGCGGCGGTGTCGCCACTGCCACCGTCGGCGTCCGGGTCGGGGCCAACCGGCCCCGGCAGCACCAGCACCTGGCCGGCGACGATGCGGTCGGGGTTGGTGATCCCGTTGGCCGCAGCCAGGTCGTCGACCGGGATGTGCAGCCGGGCCGCGATCTCGCTCAGGGTGTCACCGGGGGCGACGGTGTAGGTGGAACGGGCCGCGCTGACGGCCAGGGCCAACCCCCCCACGCCCGCCGACCCGCACGTCGCCCCCAACAGGACGACAAGGACCAGACGCAACCGCACGTCACCGCTCCTACTCCCCTCCGCTACCAATCACAGTAGCAACATCAGCCCCACCAGCAACATCCCGGCAACAACAGGAGTCACAACAGCAACTCCGACCGGCAGGCGACGAAGGAGCCGCAATGCCGGGTCGGACCGACCGGCAGGTGACGAAGGAGCCGGTACGCCGGTCGGAACAAGAGGACAGCCCGCCGAAGGCGGTCGTAGCTGTTGCCTTTTCGGGGGGGTGTCGGGGGGCGGAGCCCCCCGACTGTTATTCGTGGCTGATGGCCTCGAGGACGTCGAGGCGGGCCGCCCGGCGGGCGGGGAGGAGGGCTGCAATCACGCCCAGGACGCCGGCGATGACGACGTAGAAGACGAGTTGGCCGACGGGGATGACCAGCTCGCTGACCCCCTCGCCGGAGAAGTTGGCGACCACGGCCCAGCCGAAGAGCACGCCGATGGCGAGGCCGATGAGCGCGCCCATCACCGAGATGATCACCGACTCGCCCCGGATCATCCCCCGCACCTGACCGCGGGCCATCCCCACCGCCCGCAGCAGCCCGAGCTCACGGGTCCGCTCGAAGACGGACAGGGCCAGGGTGTTGATGATCCCGAGGAAGGCGATGATCACGGCCAGGAACAGCAGGGCCGTCACCAGGCCCAGCGCCTGCCTGATCTGCCGCTTCTGCTCGGCCTTGAACTCGACCTGGTCGCGCACCTCGACGTTGGGAAAGTCCTCGGCCACCCGGTCGACCGCGGTCCGGGCCGCGGCCTGGGAGACGCCGGGCGCGGCCTTGGTCAGCACGACGAAGTCGAGGCGCTCGGAGAAGTTGTCCAGGAAGGTCTCGGTGGAGACGGTGTACTGCCCCAGGAGCTGGTTGCGCTCGTAGGTGCCCGCCACCCGGAGCTCCTTGTCGCCGGTGCGGGCGAAGGTGACGGGCAGCACGTCGCCCACCCCGACCCCCTCGTCGTCCGCCTCCTTCTCCTCCAGGATGACCTCGCCCGGGCCGAGGCCGGCCAGGTCACCCGTCACCATCTCGATGTTGAGTAGCTGGGGCAGCGTGTCCGGGTCGCCCGCGTAGAGGGACGTGGTCGAGTCGTGGACCTTGAACTCGCCGGTCTGCAGGCCGGTGACCGCGCCCAGCTCCGGCTGCTGGGAGAGCCGTTGGGCCACCTCGGTGCTGATGGTGGGGGTGAACTGGTCGGTGCTCACGATGTAGTCGGCGGCCAGGGCCTTGTCGATGACGGCGGCCCCCGACTCCACGATCGAGGCGGCCAGCACGGCGACGCAGCCGACCAGGCCGAGGCCGATGGTGAGGGCGGCGGCCGTCGACGCGGTGCGGCGGGGGTTCCGCAGCGCGTTCTGGCGGGCCAGGGTGGCCGAGATGCCGCGCACCCAGAAGATCCGGGGGAGGGGCCGGCCCAGCACCGACGCCATCGGCCCCGCGATCAGCGGCATGAGCAGGGCCACGCCGATGAAGGTGAGCGCCGCGCCCAGGCCGACCAGGCTGATGCCGGCGTCGCCGAAGAGGCCCGTCCCCAGGGCGGCGACGCCCGCGGCCAGGACGAGGGCGCCGGCGACGGTGCGCCGGCGCAGCGACCCGCCGCCGTCGGTGCCGGCCCCGCCCAGGGCGGCCATGGGCGTGAGCTTCGACGCCCGCAGGGCGGGAACGGTGGCCGCCACCAGCGTGACCAGCTCACCGACGACCAGCGAGATCACGATGGTGCGGGGCTTGACGATGAGCCCGCCGCCGGGGAGGTCGATCCCGAACGCGCTCAGGAGGGCCTTGAGGCCCATGGCGACGAGGATGCCCAGGCCGACCCCCGCGGCCGACGCCACCAGCCCCACCAGGGCCGCCTCGCCCACGACCGAGGCCAGGACCTGGCCCCGGCTGGCCCCCAGCGCCCGCAGCAGCCCCAGCTCCCGGGTGCGCTGGGCGACGAGGATGGAGAAGGTGTTCAGGATCATGAACGCGCCCACGAACAGCGAGATCCCGGCGAAGACCAGCAGGAACGTGCTGAAGAACCCGAGGGCGTCCTTGATCTGACCCGACTGCTCGTCGGCCACCTGGGTGCCCGTGAGGGCCTCGTAGCCGTCGGGGAGGGCAGCCTGGACCCGGGTGCGCAGGTCGAGGGGCGAGACGGAATCGTCGCCCACCACGTCGACGGAGTCGAAGCGGCCGACCTTGTCGAGCACCCGCTGGGTCGTGGGGGTGTCGAAGACGGCGAGGGTGGCCCCGGCCAGGTTGTCGGCCGCCCCGAACCCGGCGATTCCCACGATGGTGAAGTCGCCCGGCGGCCCCTGGAACAGGATGCGGACATTGTCGCCGACCCCGAAGTCGTACTTCTTGGCCGTCCCCGCGTCCATCAGCACCTCGGTGGGCCCGCGCGGCGCCCGCCCGTCGCGCAGGCGGAGGGGGTTGAGCTCGGGGACGTCGGTCCAGTTCACCCCCAGGGTGGGGGCGCCGCCGGTGTCGACCGACTTGCCCTCCTTGTCGACGTACTGGGCGTAGCCGGCGACGGTCCCATCGGCCACCCTCACCCCGTCGACCGCGGCCACGACCGGCTGCAGGGTGTCGGGCACGGTGTCGCGGCCGCTGGTGAGGCTGGTCTCGTCGCCGAAGCCGGAGACGGCTCGCACCGAGACGTCGACGCCCTGGGTGACCTCCTCGAAGAGGTTGTCGAACGTGGCGTTGAGGGTGTCGGTGAGGACGTAGGTGCCGGCCACGAACCCCACGCCGAGGACCACCGCCAAGGCGGTGAGCAGGAGCCGGACCTTGTGGGCGAGGACGCCCTTCAGCGTCGCCTTGAGCATTGGCGGCCGCCTACCGGTCGTCGGAGAGGGTCTTCATCAGGTCGAGGACCCGGTCGGGCGTTGGATCGCGCATCTCGTCGACGATGTGGCCGTCGACGAGGAACACCACCCGGTGGGCGTACCCGGCGGCGACCGCGTCGTGGGTGACCATCACGATGGTCTGGCCGAAGTCGGTGACCGACTGGCGCAGGAAGCCGAGGATCTCCGACGACGCCTTGGAGTCGAGGTTGCCGGTGGGCTCGTCGGCGAAGACGATGGCCGGCTTGCTGGCGAGAGCCCGGGCCGCGGCCACCCGTTGCTGCTGGCCGCCGGAGAGCTCCGACGGCCGGTGTGACAGGCGGTCCCGCAACCCCACGGTGTCGATGATCTTGTCGACCCAGGCCTGGTCGGGCTCGCGGCCGGCGATGTCGAGGGGGAGGGTGATGTTCTCGATGGCGGTGAGGGTGGGCACCAGGTTGTAGGCCTGGAAGATGAAGCCGACCTGGTCCCGCCGCAAGCGGGTGAGGCCCTTGTCGTGGAGCTGGCTCAGCTCCGTCCCGCCGATGAAGACCTGGCCCGAGGTGACCCGGTCGAGGCCGGCCATGCAGTGCATGAGGGTGGACTTGCCCGAGCCCGAGGGGCCCATGATGGCGCTGAACTGGCCGGTGGCGAACTCGACGCTGAGGCCGTCGAGGGCCTTCACCGACGTGTCTCCCTGGCCGTAGATCTTGGTCAGGCCGACGGCGCGGGCGGCGGCGGTGGTGGTGGCGGCGGGCGGGGCGGGCGTGGGCGTTGCGGTCATCAGTCGTTCTCCCACTTGAAGAGGCGGAGGGCGAGGACCGAGCCGATCACGGTCCAGGCGGCGAGGACGGCGAGGTCGCCGCCGTTCACGCCGGGGGCTGCGGTGCGGGGGTCGAAGGCGTACTGGAGGCCGTTGGCCAGGTGCTGGATCGGGAACATCTTGGCCAGCGACGTCAGCCACGAGGGGGCGTCGTCGAGGGGGAAGAAGATCCCGGAGATGAAGATCAGGGGGAAGATCGAGAAGTTGACGATGGCGGGGGCGGCGTCGCCGTTGGGGCACAGGCCGCTGATGGCCAGCCCCAGGGCGCAGAAGCAGGCCGCGCCGAGGGCGATGGTGGCGAGGAGGCCGCCCACGGTGTCCCACCGGAAGTCGACGCCGAAGACGAGCACGCCCGCACCGACGGTGATGGCCACGATCTCGACCGTGGTGACGATCGATGAGCCGATCTGTCCCGCCAGGTAGACCCACGCCGGCACCGGTGTGCCCTTGACCCGTTTCAGGATGTTCAGGTCCCGCGAGATCGCCATCTTCATGGCGATGTTCGTGTAGCAGGCGGAGATGATGCCGAAGGCGGCGATCCCGGGGACGAAGAACGTCACGAAGGTGATCCCGCCCCGGGTGTCGATCCGCCCGCCCGAGTTCAGGCTGCTGAAGATGAACAGGAACATCAGCGGGAAGGCGAAGGTGAACACGGCCGCCGCCGGGTTGCGCCAGAACGACTTCTGCTCGAACTTGACCTGGCGGGCGGCGACGGCGAGATCGCTCACGCGGGATCGCTCACGGGCGGGGCTGCTTCCTTGGTGAGCTCGAGGTACACGTCCTCCAGCCGGGGACGGGTGACGGTGAGGTCGGGGAGGGTGAGCCCCCGGCCCAGGGCCCAGCCGGTGAGGATGTTGAGCGCCTGGGTCGGGTCGGGCACCGTGACCAGCACCGCGCCGCCCTCCACCCGCACCGTGGCCGGCGGGGTCAGCTCGGGCAGGGCGTCGGCGCCCGTGCCCGGGGGGAGGGTGAAGTGGATCTCGGTGGCCCGCTCGCCGCCGGCCAGGTTGTCGGGCGGCCCCTCGGCCACGATGACGCCGCCGACGATCACCGCCACCCGGTCGGCCAGCACCTGGGCCTCGTCCATGTAGTGGGTGGTGAGGAGGATGGTGGTACCCAGCTCCCGGAGGCCCTTGATCACGTCCCACGCTCCCCGCCGGGCGGTCGGGTCGAAGCCGGTGGTGGGCTCGTCGAGGAAGAGCAGCTCGGGATCGCCGGCCAGGGCGAGGGCGAGGTCGAGCCGGCGCTTCTGGCCCCCGGACAGGGTCTTCACCCGCTGGTCCTTTTGCGCCTCTAGCCCGGTGAGGGCCAGCAACTCGGCGGTGGGGCGGGACTTGCGGTAATAGCCCCGGTAGAGGTCGACGACCTCGGTGACGTTGAGGTAGCGCTCGACCCCGGTCTCCTGGAGGACGATGCCGATGCGCTCCTTGAGGTCGCGGTGGGCCTGGGCCGGGTCGTGGCCGAGCACCGTCACCTCGCCCGCCGACCGCGGGCGGTAGCCCTCCAGGATCTCGACGGTTGTGGTCTTCCCCGCCCCGTTGGGCCCGAGGAGGCCGAAGACCTCGCCTTCCTCCACGTCGAGGTCGATGCCGCGGACGGCCTCGATGGCGCCGTAGGACTTGCGTAGGCCCCGGACCTGGATGGCCGTCATGGACGTCCCTCCTGAATTCGCAGTGTTCCGCCGGGCGGCGCGTCGTGGGTGACCGCCGTTAAGTCAGCAGCCTACCCCTCGGCCAGCTCGATCTTGACCGCGAGCGCGGCGCCTTCTTCCAGGACCAGCTCCGCGATCCGGCCCGCCTCCTGGACGTCGGCCGCGGCCAGCCGGAGGGCGGCCAGGCGCTCGGGCGTGTCGGAGACGACGGCCCGGCGGACCTCGGCCCGCATCGACTGGTGGGCCTCGCTCTTGGCCTTGCGCACCTCGCCCAGGACGGCGGCGGCGACGTCGAGGACCAGGCGGTCGACGGGTGCGCCGGCGCCCAGTTCGGCGGCCGCCGGCCAGGGCGCCCGGTGGACGGAGCCCTCCTGCCACCACGACCACACCTCCTCGGTGACGAAGGGGAGGAAGGGGGCGAACAGGCGCAGGATGGCGGACAGGGCCAGGGTGAGGGCCCGGTCGGCCGACGCCTGCGCCTCCGGCCCCTGGCTGCCGTAGGCCCGGCCCTTGACCAGCTCGAGGTAGTCGTCGCAGAAGCGCCAGAAGAACGTCTCCGTGCGCTCGAGGGCCCGGGCGTAGTCGTAGCCCTCGAAGGCCGACGTGGCCTCGTCGATCAGGTCGGCCAGCCCGGCCAGCATGGCCTGGTCGAGGGCGACCGTGACCAGCGCCGTGGGGTCGGCCTCGCCCGCCCTCGACAGCACGAACTTGGAGGCGTTGAGGACCTTGATCGACAACCGCCGGCCGACCTTCATCTGGCCCTCGTCGAAGGTGGTGTCGACGCCGGGTCGGCCGGAGGCGGCCCAGTAGCGCACCGCGTCGGACCCGTACTGGCCCAGCAGGCCGATCGGCGTGACCACGTTGCCCTTCGACTTCGACATCTTCTTGCGGTCGGGGTCGAGGACCCAGCCGGAGATGGCGGCGTCGGCCCACGGCAGGCAGTTGTGTAGGTAGTGGGCCCGGACGACGGTGGAGAACAGCCACGTGCGGATGATCTCGTGGGCCTGGGGGCGCACGTCCATGGGGAAGGTGCGGGCGAAGAGGTCGGGGTCGTCGGCCCACCCGGTGGCGATCTGGGGCGTGAGCGACGACGTGGCCCACGTGTCCATCACGTCGGGGTCGCCGGCGAAGCCGCCGGGCTGGTCCCGCTGGTCGGTGGTGTAGCCGGGCGGGACGTCGGTGGACGGGTCGACGGGCAGGCCGGCCTCGTCGGCCGCGATCGGGTGCTGGTGGTCGATGGTCCCATCGGGCCGCACCGGGTACCAGAGGGGGAAGGGGACGCCGAAGAAGCGCTGGCGGCTGATCAGCCAGTCGCTGTTGAGGCCGTTCACCCACGACTGGTAGCGGCCCTGCATGTAGGGCGGGTGCCAGCGCAGCTCCCGGCCCCGCTCCTGCAGCTCCTGGCGGTGGTCGAGGGTGCGGATGAACCACTGCCGGCTGGTGACGATCTCCAATGGCCGGTCGCCCCGCTCGTAGAACTTGACCGGGTGGGTGATGGGCTGGGGCTCGCCGATGAGGTCGCCCGACTCCCGCAGCAGCTCCACCATGCGGGTCTGGGCGGCGTGGATCTTCAGCCCCCGGATCTCCTCGAACGGGCCTCCCTCGAGGCCGGGCGGGGTCGAGGTGATGCGGCCGTCGCGGCCGATGATGGCCCGCACCGGCAGGTGCAGCTCCCGCCACCAGACGACGTCGGTGACGTCGCCGAAGGTGCAGACCATGGCCATGCCCGTCCCCTTGTCAGGGTCGGCCAGGGGGTGGGCGACGATGGGGACGGGTTGGTTGAAGAGGGGCGTCGTGGCCGTCTGGCCGAACCACTTCTGGAAGCGGACGTCGTCGGGGTGGGCGACCATGGCCACGCAGGCGGCCAGCAACTCGGGCCGGGTGGTGTCGATGTCGAGGGGCCCGCCGTCGGGGTCGCGGAAGCGCAGGCGGTGGTAGGCGCCCGGCCGCTCGCGGTCCTCCAGCTCGGCCTGGGCCACCGCCGTCTGGAAGTCGACGTCCCACAGGGTGGGCGCCTCGGCCTGGTAGGCGAGGCCCTCCCGGAGGTGGTGCAGGAACGCCTTCTGCGACGTGCGCTGGGCCCGCTCACCGATGGTGGTGTAGGTCTGGGTCCAGTCGACCGACAGGCCCAGGTGGCGGAAGAGCTCCTCGAAGGCCTTCTCGTCCTCGATGGTGAGGCCGGTGCAGAGGGCGACGAAGTTGGGCCGGGAGATGGAGACGGCCCGCTTGGCCGGCTCGCGGGGGGCGGTGAAGTCGGGGTCGTAGGGGAGCGACGGGTCACAGCGGACGCCGAAGTAGTTCTGCACCCGGCGCTCGGTGGGCAGGCCGTTGTCGTCCCAGCCCATGGGGTAGAAGACGTCGCGCCCCCGCATCCGCCAGAAGCGGGCGATGGTGTCGGTGTGGGTGTACGAGAACACGTGGCCCACGTGGAGCGACCCGCTCACCGTGGGTGGCGGGGTGTCGACGGCGAAGACCTGGTCGCGGGTGGCGGTGCGGTCGAAGCGGTAGGTGCCGTCGGTCTCCCAACGGGCGCCCCACTTGGCTTCCAACCCTTCCAGGCTGGGCTTATCCGGAACGGTCGGAGTCATGTGTTGGTTACGGTAACCGGGCGATGCGACTCCACGACACTGCATTGGGTCACCCGGCCGACCTCGTCCCCCGCCAGGCGGGGAAGGTCTCGATGTACGTGTGTGGCCCCACGGTGTACGACCACCCCCACGTCGGCCACGGGCGTTTTCTCCTCGTGTTCGACGTGCTCCGCCGCTATCTCGAGTGGGGCGGCATGGAGGTGACGTACGTGTCCAACGTCACCGACATCGACGACAAGATCATCAACCGGGCCAATCGCGAAGGCCGGACGCCGGAGGACGTGTCGGTGGAGTTCGAGAAGGCCTGGTACGACGCCGTCGACCGGCTGGGGGTGAAGCGCCCGACCCACGATCCCCACGCCACCGCCTATGTGTCCGAGATGGTGGCGTGGGTGGACGGGCTGGTCGGCGCCGGCGTCGCCTACGAGACGTCAGACGGCGTGTACCTGTCGGTGGCGGCGGTGCCCGACTACGGGCTGTTGAAGTCGGGCCAGTCGCTCGACGACATGCGGGCCGGCGCCCGGGTGGAGGTCAACGAGGAGAAGGGCTCGGCCCGCGACTTCGCCCTGTGGAAGAAGGTCAAGCCGGGGGAGCCGTCGTGGCCGTCGCCGTGGGGCCCGGGCCGTCCCGGCTGGCACACCGAGTGCGTGGTGATGGCCCTCGACCTGCTCGGTGAGGGCTTCGACATCCACGGCGGGGGCCAGGACCTGGCCTTTCCCCACCACGAGAACGAGCGGGCCCAGGCGGTGGCCGCGGGCAAGGAGTTCGCCCGCCGGTGGGCCCACAACGGCTTCGTCGTCGTCGGCGGGGAGGGCGGGGCGGTGAAGATGTCGAAGTCGCTGGGCAACTTCACGTCGCTCACCGACCTGCTGGCGTCGCACGACCCCCGGGCCTACCGGCTGCTCGTCCTCCAGTCCCATTACCGGGCGCCGGTGGAGGTCACCCCTACGAGCCTGGAACAGGCGTCGGCCACGCTGCGGGGGCTCGACGACTTCGTCCGGCGGGCGGGCGACGCGTCGGTGGGGGCCGCGCCCGACGAGGCCGCGGTGGCGGCCTTCCGGGCGGCGATGGACGACGACCTGTCGACGCCGGCGGTCGTGGCCCTCCTCTCCGACCTCCGCCGCCGGGCCAACGTGCACCTCGACGCCGGCGAGCCCGCCGCCGCCGGCCCCCTCGCCGCGGCCGTCCAGGAGATCTCGGGCGCGGTCGGGCTGCGCCTCGGGCCCGGCGTGGAGGAGGCGATCCCGGCCGACGTCGCCGACCTCGTGACCCGCCGCGACCAAGCCCGTGCCGACCGCGATTTCGCCGCCGCCGACGCCCTTCGCGACGAGCTGGTGGCGATGGGTTGGGTGGTCGAGGACACGGCCTCGGGAACCAAAGTCCACCAGTGACGCGGAGCATCTCGTTTGCTAGCGTTTTGGCCCGAGGGAATTGGCTTTCTGCACGGCACTGGCAACAATCCGCTTGGGCACGGCTCGGCAGATCCCCTCTTATTTACAAGCTGATCAAGAAGGGGGATCGCCACCGTGGCGACCGGCACCGTGAAGTGGTTTAACGCCGACAAAGGATTCGGCTTCATCTCGCAACAGGACGGAGCTGACGTGTTCGTGCACTTCAGCGCCATCCAGAAGCCCGGCTACCGGACCCTCGAAGAGGGCGAGAAGGTCGAGTTCGAGGTGCAGCAGGGTCCGAAGGGCCTGCAAGCAGCCAACGTCCAACCCCTGGGCGGCGGCGGAGGAGGAGGCGGCGGCGGCCACCAGCCCCACGGAGGCCCGCGCCGATAGCGGGTCGTACATTTGTTCTGGAGACGCCGCCCCTCGGGGCGGCGTTTCTGTGTTACCGAGGCGCGCCGGTTAGAAGACGATCACCGACCTGGCTTCGCCGGTTGTCGCCATTTCGTCCAGGGCCCGGTTGACGTCGTCCAGACCTATGCGGCGGGCGACGAGCTCGTCGAGGTGGAGGTCGCCCCGGCGGTAGTGGTCGATGAGGACGGGGATGTCGCGGCGGACGTCGGACGACCCGTACCAGCAGCCCTTGATGGTGCGCTCGGCCATCACCAGGCTGAGCATCACCGGCAGGGTGAGCATCACGTCCATGCGGGGGATGCCGACCAGGATGGCCTGGCCGCCGCGGCGGGTGAGGGTGACCGTCTGCTCGATGGTGGGCCCGGTGCCGATGGCCTCGAAGGCGACGTCGGCGCCCCGCTGGCCGGTGAGGTCGAAGACGGTGCCGATGGGATCCTGCGCCGACGCGTCGACGGTGGTCGTCGCCCCCATCATCCGGGCCATCTCCAACTTGGCCGGGTGGATGTCGACAGCCACGATCTCGCTCGCCCCGGCCAGGCGGGCGCCCTGGATCACGTTGAGCCCCACCCCGCCGCAGCCGACGACGACCACCGTGTCGCCGGGGGTGATGGTGGCGGTGTTGAGGGCGGCGCCGACGCCGGTGAGGACGGCGCAGCCGAGGAGGGCGGCCACGCTCAGGTCGAGGTCGTCGGGGACCTTCACCACCGCGGTGGCGTCGACGACGGTCGTCTCGCAGAAGGTGCCGGTGCCGAGGGCCTGTTGGAGGGGCGCACCGTCGAGGCGGAGCCGGGGACTGCCGTCGAGCAGACCGGCGGTGAGCAGCACCGCGTCGCCCGTCCGGCACAGCTGGGGCTGGCCGTGGGTGCAGAAGAAGCACACCCGGCACTGGGGAACCCAGGAGATCACCACGTGGTCGCCGGGGCCGACGTCGGTGACGCCCTCGCCCACCTCCTCCACCACGCCCGCCCCCTCGTGGCCGATCACCGCCGGGAGCGTGATCGGCAGGGTGCCGTTCTGGAAGGAGCGGTCGGAGTGGCACACCCCCGACGCCACCATCCGGACCCTCACCTCGCCCGCGTGGGGATGCTCGACCTCGATGCCGTCGCGGATCGTGAGGGCGGCGTCGAGGGCCGTGAGGACGGCGGCCCGGGTCATCGGCCGGCCCGGCGGTCGTCGCGCTCGGCGGCCCGCACGCCGTAGCCGATGATGATGGTGGGGACGAGGAGCACGGACCCGACGGCGAGGCACGTGACCACGACGGCCACGATGAGCGGGGTGAACTTGCCCGCGGCACCGATGCCGAACACGACGATGGCCACCAGGAACAGCAGGTAGCCGACCCGCTGGGCGGACTGGTTGATCCTGGCGATCCGTCGTCGGCGGGCCCGCACCGGGTCGGTCGGGTCGGTCACGGTGCTCATCTTGCCAGGCTCATCCCGCCCCGCTCAGCCCGCCAGACTCAGCCCGGCAGCCACCGGCGTCGTCGAGGAGTCGGCGCAGGCGGGCCTCGACCGCGGCCAGGGAGAAGTGGCGGCGGGCGATGGCCAGGTTGGCGTCGTGGAGGCCAATTTCGAGCCGGCTTCGGTCGGGGTGGTCGAGGAAGGCTCGAAGCGGCTTCGGGTCGTCGGCGGGGAACCATCGGAACCCGAAGGCGGCGATCTCCCGGGCCACGGGATAGTCGCCGATGGCGAGCGGGCGGCGGTGGACGGCGGCCTCGATGGTGGCGTTGCCGAACCCCTCCCACGTCGACGGCAGGGCGACCGCGTCGGCCGCGGCGTAGGCGTCGGCCAGCGTGATCCCGGCGGGGTTGCCGTGGATCACGGGCGTGGACGCGGCCGCCAGGAGGCGGTCGAGCTCGGCCGCGTAGCCGTCCTCGGCCGGGCCGAGCAGCCAGTAGGTGGCGTCGAGCCCCTCGGCCAGGGCGATGGCGCCGGCCACGTTCTTACGGGGGATGGCCCGGGTGGGGTGCACGAGGAGGCGGTCGCCGGTCGCCAGGCCGAGCTTGACCCGGGTGCGGTCGCGGTCGCCGGCAGGCGGAGTGTCGGTGTCGAAGCCGTTGGGGATGGTGACCGCGGTCACGCCCCGTTCGGCCAGCTGGCGGCGGCTGAGGTGGTTGATGGTGACGTGACGCCAGGCGGGGTCGTCGGGCGGGAAGTCGGTGATGTCGGCCAGGTGGGGCCGCTGCCAGGGCAGGTCGTGGTGGTGGAGGATCGCGGGCCGGCCCCGGAGGTAGGCGGCGACGGCCCGACCCGCCGCCGGGTTGAGGGGCAGCGAGCAGAGGTTCTCGACCACCACCAGGTCGGCGTCGCCCAGGGCGGCGGCGAGGTCCGACGGCTCGGGGGGATCCCTGTCGACGATGCCGAGGCCGGGGACCAGCCGGTCGGCCCCCTCGGCGGCCACGGTGACGGTACGGAAGCCCAGCCGTTCGAGGATGCGAGCCCACTTTCGGGTCTCCACCGACACGCCGTCGGTCGCGCCGAAGCGGAACGAGAGCAGGGCGACGGTCGGCGGGGCCACGGCCGCCACCCTGGCACGCTCCTCGCTACGACCGCAGCAGGCGGGTGATGCGGTGGGCCCGGGCCCACAAGCCGGTCCAGCCCCCGTCCGCGGTCCAGGCGGTGGGCACCAGGAGGTGGCGGCCGGGGGCGTCGGCGACCACCTCGTCGAGCCGCTCCCCGGTGACACCCAGCTCGATGGCCGCCGACCGGGCTTCGACCCACGGGCCGCGTTCATCCCGCACCGACGAGCGGGGCCGGCCGGGAAGCGAGTCGTCGCCCGCCACCGGCACCCAGTCGACCGGCTGCACGACGAGCCCGCCCCGGGCGGTGAGGGTGAGGACGGCGACGGTGACGAAGTTGAGATGCGGCCGCTCGACCACGGCCCGGTCGAGGCGCGCATCGGCGGCCGTCAGCAGCTCGGCCAGGGCCAGCCGCACCCGGTGTCCGGCCAGGTCGACGGTTCGTCCGGCCCGGACCCGAGGGTCGCGGAGGCCGAGGCGCAGGGCCGCGGGGACGGTGGTACCGGTGAGTCGGCGGAGGTCGACATCGATGTCGCCCACGCGCTCGATGGCGGTCGCGAGGGGTCGGGTGGCGGTCGCCTCCCACAGCTCGGCCAGGGGGCATCCGGTGCCGAGGACCCGGGCGGTGGCGGCGGCAAGGGAGCCGGGCCGCCGGGGACGGGCGATGGCCACGAACGGGTCCAGCCAGTCGCGGTCGGTGACGGCGCCGGTCCAACCCAACTCGCGTGCGATCGGGGCCAGGGCGGCGGCCATGGCCGCGACTTCGTCCGACGCTGCCCCCAGGTCGCCGAGCTCATCGCCCAGCCGGGCCGAGGCCCGGAGCAGGCGGTCGCGGGCAGGTGGTCGTCGGCCGCCGGGCGCCGTCCGGCGGGGCCGGGTTCCGACCCGACCACCGCCGGCCGAGGTCGCCACCGGGATCTGCCCGGCCCAGCCGTCGATCCGAGCCCGGAGATCGGCGGGCAGGTCCTCGTTGAAGCGGGCGAACGCCTCCGACACGAACCATCGCCGGGCGCCGCGGTTGAGGGCGAGGTTGACGACCAGCCTCCCCGTCGCGTCCCGCAGGGCGACCAGGGCGTAGCGCCGGTTGGCGTCGTCCGCATAGCCGGCGATGCAGTTGCCCATGTAGTTCCCCCACCCCGCCAGCTGCCGGGGCGTGCGGGCCACCTCGACGGAGAGGTCGCCTTCGGGCAGGACGGTGCCGTCCATCGCCGCCACCTCGGCCGCCATCGGGAACGGCTCGTCGAGGCCGAGGTTCTCGGCGGCGGCGACGAGCGCCGCGACCAGGGCTTCCCACGTCTTGGGACGGGACGGCGGCGCGGCCCCGATGGCGAGGAGCTGGGCGGCCCCGGCCGCGGCCAGCGGCACCGATTCGAGCAGGGGCGTACGGGGGTCGTCCTCGTCGTCGGCGGGGTCGACGACGATGCCGTGGACGCCGTAGACCTCGGCCCGTCGGTGGCCGTACCAGGTCGCCAGGGCGTCGGCCAGGTCGGCGATCCACAGGCCGTCGTCGAGTAGCTCCACGTCCGCCGCCTTGACCCCCTCGCCGGTCGTCAGGCGGGTGGCGAGGGACAAGACCGAATCCGGTCCGAGGAAGCGGAAGTGCCACTCGTCCGGCGCCCGGCCCGGCCCATACCCGGCCACCGCCCGCCACTCGGCGACGACCGGGCTCGACAGCGGCTCCGCCCAACCGAACGACGACCGATACATGGCCGACCCCAGACCCAGGGCGGCGGCGAGGGAGGCGTGGGCCAGCGCCCACGTGTCTCGGAGCTGGGCGGTCAGGAGTTGGTCCACGTCCCGCCCGCCGAGGCGGTCGCCGCCCGACGGCACGGTGTCGCTGGCCAGGGCCACGGTGGTGGCCAGCAGCGCCGCCCGCCGGCAGGCCGCTCCGTGCTCACCCAGGCTGGCCACGTACTCGAGCGCCTCCAGGTGCTCGAGCACCGCTGCCTGCACCGGGCGCTCCTCGGCCGCCAGGGCGGTCCGCAGAAGTGTCGTGGCCGCCGCGCACTCGTGCAGCGCCCGCACCAGCGCCTCCTGCCACACGTCCCGCGAGGGCGCCCAGAGGGCGAGGGCGAGGGCGTCGGGCGCGTCCCCGTAGGCGGCGGCGGCGCGGGCCTGCCACCAGGCGCTGTCCAGACGGCGGACCTTCCGTTGCCAACGCTCGATCGCCGCGGGCGACGTCGGCCGCCGGCGGGCCCGTCCCCGGGCGATGGCGGAGAGCTGCCACCGCACGACCTCGTCCCACAGGGACCGGAGGAGCGCGACCCGGCGCGGGGCGGTGTACGGCCCGAGCACCGCGGTCAGCTGCTCGCCCAGGACGATGGCGTCGCCCCTCGGGACGGGCTCCGTCCCCGGCGGCGACCGCAGGGCGAGCAGCGTCTCGAGCTGCTCCGGGCCGAGTAGGTCGCTGGCGGCCACCGCCAACCGCAGGGGCGAGAGTTGGTCGAGGGCGAGCCCGGCCAGGGCGGCGGCGCCCACCCGCTTGGTGGCCCGCACCCCGAACAGGGCCACCAGCACCGCCGTGGGCTCGCCGATCCGGTGCAGGCCCTTGCTACCGAGGACCTCGACCGCAGCCAGCACCGCGTCCCGGCGGGATTCGGCGCTGCCTTCGAGCCGGGCCGTCCGAAAGGCCCTGATCCGGACCCCGGCGGCGGCGACGATGGGGCCGCCGCGGGCCACCAGGCGCTGTGCGTCGCGGCGAGCACGGTCGACCTCAGCGCGGGTGGCGGTCGCCCGTCCGACCACCACCGGAGCACCCGGCGACTGGCGCGAGTCGAGGACCTCCTCGCCCGGATCGGCGACCAGCCACACCCGGTAGTCGCCTTCCAGCACGATGCCGCCGCTGCAGCGGACGCGGGCCATCCGGCCATGATGCCGGGGGCGCCGGCCCGATGTCGGGGGCTCGAGCTTCGGCATCCCGACCCTTACGGCCCGGCGGCGCCCTTTCGGGCCCGCGCCCGCTCGGCGGCGATCAGCCTCTCGCGGAGTTGCCCGAAGTCGACCGGCTTGGCCAGGTGGTCGTCGACCCCGGCCCGGACGGCGATCCCGACGTCGGCCGAACCGCCCAGGGCGGTCAGCAGGATGAAGTGGGGCTGGACGATCTCGGGGTGGGCCCGTATCCGTTCACACAGTTCCACACCGGTGCAGCCCGGCATCTTCCAATCGCTGACCACCACATCCGCGCCCTGGGCGACGAGATGGCGCCAGGCCGCCTCACCGTCGTGCAACGAGGTGCACTCGTGTCCGTAGCTGCGCAGCACCTCGCGGAGGAGGGTGCAGCACAGCTCGTCGTCGTCGACGATGAGGACTTGCATGGGCTCAGGCCCCCGAGTCCGCGGCCAAGAACGACACGACCACCGCCTGTGACCGGTCGTATTCCTCGTAGATCTGGCGAATCACGTCGTCGAGAGCGCCGTAGGCGATCGGCACGCAGTCCTCCACCTGCTGGGCGAGGGCGCTCAGGCGCTCGGCGCCGACGGTGGCCATGGTGCCCCGGAGGTTGTGGGCCAGGCTGAGGGCGGTGCCGGCGTCGGCCGCACCGACCGCGGCCCGGAGGCGGTCGATCAGGTCGGGAGTGGTCGAGAGGAACTGCTGGCAGATCTGGCCGAACGCCTCCGCCGGAATGGTGTTCCTGATCAGTTGGAGTCGGTCGACCAACGCCGCCTCCCCGGTTTCGCCGACCTCGCCCCGTTCGCCGTCGGCCGTGGCTCCGGCCCCGGGGGGCAGGCGGCGGACGGAGGAGACCCCGGCGTGGCACCGGGCGAGAGCGGCGCGGAGGCTGTCGAGATGGAGCGGCTTCGAGACGTAGTCGTCCATCCCGGCGGCCAGACAGCGCTCGCGATCGCCGCTCATGGCGGCCGCGGTCAGGGCGATGATCGGCATCTGGCCGATCGGACCCTCCAGGGCCCGGATGCGCCCCGTCGCCTCGTAGCCGTCCATCACCGGCATCAGGCAGTCCATCAGGATGGCGGCGTAGCCGCCCTGGGGCACTGCGGCGACGGCCTCGGCGCCCGAGGCGACAGTATCGACCTCGTAGCCGATGCTCCGGAGCAGTCCCTCGCCCACCTCCCGGTTGATCTCGGCGTCGTCCACCAGCAAGATGCGGGCGCCTGTGACCGAGCCCAGGGGCGCCTTCTCGAACCCGTTCACCGGCGGGCTGGCGACAGTGGCCGGCCGCGGCTCGACGGCTGGCAGGTGGATCTCGAACCAGAACGTGCTGCCCACGCCGGGCTCGCTCTTGAAGTCGAGGGCGCCGCCCATGAGCTCGACCAGCTGCCGACAGATGGCCAGACCCAGGCCGGTGCCGCCGAAGCGCCGGGTCGTGGAGGCATCGGCCTGGGAGAAGGGCTCCAGGAGGTGGGCCGCGGCCGACGCGTCGATGCCAATTCCCGTGTCCCGGATCGTGAAGCGCAGCATCGCCGGCGCCACCTGGCTGATCGTGAGGTCGACACCACCCTGCTCGGTGAACTTCACCGCGTTGCCCAGCAGGTTGAGCAGGATCTGACGAAGCCGCAGGGAGTCGCCCCGAACCCATCCGGGCACGCCCGGGCCTGCATCGCGGGTCAGGGTCAGACCCTTCTCCGCCGCCGGCGAGGAGCACAGGCTGACCACACTCTCGACCGCCGCCAAAAGATCGAAGTCCACGACCTCCAGCTCCAGCTTCCCCGCCTCCATCTTGGATACGTCGAGGATGTCGTTGATGATGGCGAGCAGGCTCTGGCCCGACTCGTGGAGCTGCATCACCCGGCGGCGCTGCTCGGGATCGAGGTGACCGGTGAGGAGGAGCTGGGCCATTCCCATGACGCCGTTCATCGGAGTGCGGATCTCGTGGCTCATGTTGGCGAGGAACTGGGATTTGAGGCGGGACGCCTCCAGGGCCTGGTCGCGGGCCGCCGCCAGTTGCTCCTCCCGCTCCAGAAGAGCCTCCTGGGCCCGCTTCCGCTCTGTGACGTCGCGACAGATGGTGGCGATCCCGACGATCCTGCCGTCGGCGGCCACGATCGGTGAGAGGGTCGCCGACACATCTACCAAGGTTCCGTCCTTGCGCACCCGCACCGACTCGTAGTGCTCGACACCGAGCCCCCGTGCGACCCGGGCCCGGAGCTCGGCCTCGCTGTCCCTGCCCGGCGGGGGGATCAGGACCTCGATGGGACCGCCGATCATCTCCGCCGCGGTGTAGCCGAAGAGGACCTCGGCACCGTGGTTCCAGCTGGTGACGACGCCGTCCAGAGTCTTGCCGAGAATCGCCTCGCGGGATGCCTGGACGATCGAGGCGAGCCGGGCCTGGTCCTCCTGCGCCTGCCGGCGGCCGGTGATGTCGGTGGTCACCGCGATCCAGGTCGGGCCGAGCGTGGGATGGTCGAGGGTGGTGACGTTGACCGCACACCAGAGCGACGTGCCGTCCTTGCGAAGGCCGTGGATGTCGCCCCGCCACGTGCCCTCCGCCTGCAACGCCTGGCGGAAGGCGGAGACCACCCCCGATGCCGCGAAATCGGGCACCGTCAGGTCCCGTAGGCGACGACCCACCAGCTCGCCCGCCTCGTAGCCGAACATCGTCTCGTAGCTGCCGTTGGCGTAGGCGATGGTCGAGTCGTCGGTCCGGACCAGCACGACCCCCTCGGACATGGCGGCCGTGATGGCGCTGAGAAACTGCACCTGCTCCGTCGCCCGGCGGCGCTCGGAGACGTCGGCGAGCGCAGTGATCGCCAACTGCACCGAACCGTCGCCCCGGAGCACGGGTGTGCCCCAGACCTCGACCGGAACAGCGCCGGCCGGCCCCCGCATCTCCATGTCGTCGACGTGCGTCGCGTCACCGCCGAGAGCCCGCGCCAGCGGCGTCCGCTTTGCCGGATACGGCGTGTCGGTGCCGCCGACATAGGCGCGGGGGAGGCCGGCCCGGTCGTCCACGGCGGCACCGGGCACGATCCCCGGGCCGAGCACCCGCACCGCCTCCCGGTTGGCATAGGTGGACCGGCCGTCGGGACCGGCCACGAAGACCCCGATCGGCATAGCGTCGAGGACCTGTTCCAGACGGCTGCGGGATTCCGACTCACTGTCGGCCAGCCGTCGCTCGCTGGCGGCCAGGCGCCGCGTGCGCCGTTGCAGGAGCACCCCCAGGGAGACCGACACGACTGCGCCCAGCAGGCCGACGAAGACGGCTGCCCAGCGCAGGAGCGCGGCCAGGTCGTCGGCGCCGCCCATGACCTCCGAGCGCGACTGCTGGACGAGGATTCCCATCCCCGGCTGGCCCGGGATGGGCTCGTACGACTCGGCCGTAGGCCTCCCGAACAAGGGGCTGTAGATCACCGCCGTCTCGGCCTGGCCCGAGGCCACGATGGCGCGGTTGAGCTCGGAGGGCAGGGTCCTCCCGACGGCGGAGGAGCCGGCGACGATCAACCCCGTCGAGGTCACGAGGAACTTCACGCCGGTGCGGCCGAAGGCGAGGCCGGATGGCTCGCCCAGAAGCTGGGTGAGGTCGAGGTCGACCACGAGGCGGCCGCGGCCGATACCGAGCACCACGGAGACCTGGCGCACGGTCCGTGTCCCGACGGACACGGGATCGCCGATGCTCAGGTCAGGGTCGTCGGTCCCTCCGAACGGCGTGGGCGAGACGTCGGGGAGTGCCGCCGTGGCGACAAGAAGTCCGGTCCCGTCGTAGATGCGGACGGCGGCGAAGGGGCCGGTCTCGAGGATGTTCTGCATCCCCTGGGTGGCGAGCGTCACATCCCGCGACTGGATGGCGCTGAGGGGCACGGGGCGGGACGCGGCGGACCTCACGACCCGGACGGCGTCCCCCCAGGACTGCTGCTCCTGGAGCACGGTGGCCTTGGCTGTGGACGCCAGCCCGTCGAGCGCACGCCGCTCGACTTCGGCCCTCGAGACACCCGACGCCCATATGAGGCTGGCCACCGGCACCGCCGTCGCCATCAGCACCACGACACTGGTGCGAAGCAGCAGATTGGACGCCCAGAACGGCCGCCTCCTCGACTCCTTCGCCGCTGTGTCGCTCATTCGGGGCAACGCCTCTCACCGGCACGCGGTTCGGCCGAATCGAGTACCTGAGGAGACCTTCGACCGGTCCGAGCGCGACCTTGATGAGCACGCGTCACAACAGACGGTCAACGGTCGGCCGGCGGCGGGTGCGACGCCGCGAGTTGGCTTAGATGTTGGACGGTAGGAGGCGGGCGAAGTTCTCGAAGAAAACGAACAGGGCGCCCAGGAAGATCGGCGTGCCCACCAGGTAGGCCATCCACCACCGGTCCCAGAGGCGGGACAGCCACCAGGTGGCGAGCCAGATGGCGGCGCAGAGGATGCCCCAGCCGACGGCGGGGCCGCGGGCGGCGCTGTCGCCGGACAGGCCGGCCAGGCCGTCGGCGGCGAGTTGCGTCGGGGGCTCGACGGTGCCTTCGGGCGGCGGGGGAGGCGTCACCGGCGCCGTCACCAGCTTGGCGCTCACGATCAGCCGCTCGGAGGCGGAGTACCGGGGGTTGCAGGTGGTGAGGGTGAGACGGTTGTCCTCGGTGGGGTTGAGGACCTCGACCGCCTCGGGCGACACGACCTGCAGGTTGTCGACCTGGTAGCGGAACTCGCCCACCCTGGTGGTGACCATGATCTCGTCGCCCGCGGCCAGGTCGCTGAGGTCGTAGAACGGCGCGCCGTACGTGGTGCGGTGGCCGGCGATGGCGGCGTTTCCTGGCTCGCCCGGCATGGGCGTGCCCGGGTAGTGCCCGGGGCCCTTCTTCAGGTCCTCCACGCCCACGCCCTCGACCACGATCTTGTCGACGTTGGCCTTGGGGATGACGATGTGGGCGATGGCGTCGCCCACCAGGGGAGCCACCGTGGTGGGCGGGCTGGGCACGTCGGTGGCCGCGGGGATGGTCGTCGCGACAGTGGCGAACTCGTCCTTGAGCGCGTCCTGGGCCCGGGCCTCGTGCAGCCCCGTCCCCCACAGTTGGTAGGCGACGAAGAGCAGGATCAGGACACCGCACGCGATCAACGTCTTGCCGGTGCCGCGCACCACTTGCCTGATCACGGCGTGAACTTACCGCCGCTTGGACCATCGTTCCTGCTCACCGGTACCTTGGACATGGTCCCGATGACCCCGATCACGCCCCCAGGTACCGAAATCACCCCCTCGAACCTCGCCGTCCGCCTCCGTTCCGCGGTGTCGCTCCTCGGCCGGTTCCCCGCCCTCGCAGGCGTCGACCTCGACGTGGCGCCGGGCGAGGTGGTCCTCGTGCGGGGCCCCAACGGGGCCGGCAAGACCACCCTCCTGCGGGCGTGCGCCGGCCTGGTGGGCATCTCGTCGGGGGAGGCCCACGTGCTGGGCCACGACCTCAAGGCCGATCGACGGGCCGTCCGGCGCCGGGTCGGGCTCCTGGGCCACGCCGCCTTCCTCTACGACGACCTCACCGTGGCCGACAACCTGCGCTTCGCGGCCCGGGCGTCGGGTTCGTCGAAGGCGGCGGCCGACGCCGCCAGCGCCCGCCTCGGCCTCGACGGGCGGCTGCGCGACCTCACCGCGGCCAAGCTGTCGGCCGGCCAGCGGCGGCGGGTGGCCCTGGCCGCGGTCCTCGCCCGTCAGCCCGACCTGTGGCTGCTCGACGAGCCCCACGCCGGCCTCGACGCCGCCGGCCGCGACCTCCTCGACGAGCTGGTGCGGGAGGCGGCGGCCGCCGGCGCCACCGTCCTGCTCGCGTCCCACGAGCTGGAACGGGCCAACGCCCTCGCCACCCGGTCGGTCGTCATCGCCGGGGGCCAGGTGCGCGACGGCCTCTTGCCGGCACCCGCGGCTACGACCATCGTCCCGGAGCCGGTCCATGTGGCGTGACGCGGCCCTGGTGGCGGGCAAGGACCTGCGGGTGGAGGCCCGGTCGCGGGTGGGCGTCAACCAGGTCGTGCCCTTCGCCCTGCTCATCCTCGTCCTGTTCGCCTTCGCCCTCGACTCCGACCGCGAGGTGCTCACCCAGGTGGGGCCGGGCCTGTTCTGGGTGGCGGTCATGTTCTCCGCCCTCCTCGGCATCCAGCGCTCGTTCGTGATCGAGGCCGACGACGACGCCCGCGACGCCCTGCGCCTGTCCGGCCTCGACGGGGCCGGCATCTTCCTGGGCAAGGCGGGGGCGATCGCGGTGCAGCTCGTCGTGCTCGAAGTGGTTCTGGCGGTGGGGGTGATCGTCCTCTACGACATCCACCTGCAGAGCCCGATCCTGCTCGTGCTCACCTGCCTGGCCGCGACCGTCGGGCTGGCGGCCGCCGGTACGGTCTACGGGATCATCGCCGCAGGACTCCGGGTGCGCGACACCCTCCTCCCCCTCCTCGTCCTCCCGGTCCTGGCCCCCGTGTTGCTGGCCGCGGCCCGGGCCTGCGACGCTGCCCTCGCCGGTACTCCCTCCGACGGCTGGCCGTGGGTCCGGCTGCTGGCCGTCTTCGCCACCATCTATGTCACCTTCGGCGTCGTCGCCTTCGGCGCCCTGCTCGAGGAAGCCTGACGGAACACCGCTCATGAAAACCCGCGCCACCCGCATCCTCGGCTGGGCGACGGCCCTGTCGCTCGCCCTCACCGCCATCCTCGCCCTGTTCGTGTCGCCGGCCGACGTGAACCAGAAGGACGCGGTGCGGCTGCTCTACCTGCACGTCCCCACCGCCTGGCTGGCGATGTACGTGTCGTTCGGGGTCACCAGCCTGGCCAGCGCCCTCTACCTGTGGCCCCGCACCCGGTCCCGGTTCTGGGACCTCACCGCCGGCGCCTCGGCCGAGATCGGCGTGGTGTTCCTGGGACTGACCCTGCTCATCGGGTCGATCTGGGGCAAGACCACGTGGGGGGTGTGGTGGACGTGGGACGCCCGCCTGACGACGACCGCGGTGCTGTTCGTGTTGTACCTGGGCTATCTCGCCGTCCGCCGGGTGGTGGCCGACCCCGAGGTGGCGGCCAAGCGGTCGGCCATCGTGGCCATCGCCGCCTTCCTCGACGTTCCCCTCGTCCACAAGTCGGTGGAGTGGTGGCGCACCCTCCACCAGCCGGCCAGCCTGTTCGACGAGCGGCGTCTGCTCGACCCCCAGATCACGGGCGTGATGCTGCTGACACTGCTGGTGGCCGTGTTCGCCTTCACCCTCCTCTACGCCTGGCTGCTCATACACCGCTTCCGGCTGGCGTGGCTGGAGGATCGGGCCGGCGACCGGCGCATGGAGGTGGCCCTGGCCGAGCGCCACGCAGAGGCGGTCCTGGCCGACTCCGCCCCCGCCGCGGCCGCGGCCGCTCCCGCGCCCGACGCCGGCCTGCCCCGTGCCGACCTTCCTCGGGCCGATCTTCCTCGGGCCACTTTGGAGCCGACCTCATGACCCACGTCGCCTACATCGTCGCCGGCTACGGCCTCACCACCGCCATCCTCGCCGGCTACGCCACCTGGGTGATCAGCCGCCGCCGGAGCCTGGCCCGGGCCCTCGGGCTCGACCCCGGCTCGAAGCGGCCGGAGTGACCCGGCGCCTCTGGGTGGCGGCGGTGGTGGTGCTGGGCGCCCTCGGGTTCCTCGTCTACCAGGGCCTGGGCAACGCCACCCTCTACTTCCGGACGGCTGACGAGGCGGTGGCCCAACGGGCGACGCTGGGCGATCGCCGCTTCCGGATCGAGGGCAACGTCCTCAGCCCGGTGACACAGACGGGCGAGTCCGTCTCGTTCAACATCGAGTCCAACGGGGTGCAGGTCCCGATCACCCACAAGGGTGACCCCCCCGAGCTGTTCCAGCCGGGGATCCCGGTGGTGCTGGAGGGACGGTTCGTCGGCGACGGGTTCTCCAGCGACCGCATCCTGGTGAAGCACTCCGAGACCTACGTGGCCGAGAACCCCGACCGGGTGACCACGGTCCCGACCGCCACTCCGAGTCCGTGAACGCCGTCCTGGGCACGGCCGCGGTGGCCTTGGCCCTGTCCGGGTCGGTCCTGGGCGTGATCACACTGGCCATGGGGCTGAAGCGGGGCGACCCCCGGTTCCTGCGGGCCGGGCAGCGCTACGTGTGGGTGGTGCTCGGGGGGGCGGTGGTGGCCACCATCGCCATGCAGTCGGCCCTCATCGGCCACGACTTCTCCCTCGCCTACGTCGCCCGCAACGGCAGCCGCAGCACGCCCCTGCTCTACACGATCACCGGCATGTGGTCGGCCCTGGAGGGGTCGATCCTGCTGTGGGGCCTGGTCCTGGCCGGGTACCTGGCGGTGATGGCCCGCCACTTCCGCAGCCGGGCGTCCGATCCGCTGGTGGCGTGGGCGACGCTCGTGGTCTTCGTGGTGGCCGCCTTCTTCTTCCTGCTCCTGGCCGGGCCGGCCAACCCGTTCAAGGTGGGGGCGGGGGCCACCCCGCTCGACGGCCTCGGCCCCAACCCCCTCCTCCAGAACCACCCGCTGGTGGCGTTCCACCCGCCCATGCTCTACCTGGGCTACGTCGGCTTCACGATTCCCTTTGCCTTCGCGTTGGCCGCCCTCATCACCGGCCGCCTCGGCGAGGGCTGGCTGGTGGAGACCCGGCGGTGGACGCTGTTCGCCTGGGGCTTCCTCACCGTGGGCATCGTGCTGGGGGCCTGGTGGAGCTACGAGGTGCTGGGCTGGGGTGGGGCCTGGGCCTGGGACCCGGTCGAGAACGCGTCGTTCCTGCCCTGGCTGACCGGCACCGCCTACCTGCACTCGGTGATGGTCCAGGAGCGCCGCGGGATGCTGCGCGTGTGGAACCTGTCGCT
>JAXDOC010000030.1:0-94768 GCA_034669165.1 Actinomycetota bacterium | reverse complement strand
ACCCACGCCGGCGGCAAGGAGCTGGAGGAGCCCGTCGTCGTCCGCCCCACCAGCGAGACGATCATCAACTCGTTCTTCTCCAAATGGGTGCAGAGCCACCGCGACCTGCCCCTGCTGATCAACCAGTGGGCCAACGTCGTGCGCTGGGAACTGCGGCCCCGGGTGTTCCTGCGGACCACCGAGTTCCTCTGGCAGGAGGGCCACACCGCCCACGCCACCCAGTCCGAGGCCCGCGACTACGCCCTGCGCATCCTCCACGGCGTGTACGAGGACTTCGCCCGGGAGGTGCTGGCGTTCCCCGTGGCCGTCGGGCGCAAGACGGAGCGGGAACGGTTCGCGGGGGCCGACGCCACCTACACCATCGAGGGGATGATGGGCGACGGCAAGGCCCTGCAGATGGGGACGAGCCACGAGCTGGGGCAGAACTTCGCCAAGGCCTTCGACATCACGTTCCAGTCCGACCAGGGGACGACCGAGCATGCCTGGCAGACGTCGTGGGGGGCCACGACCCGCCTGGTGGGGGCCATGATCATGGGCCACGGCGACGACCTCGGCTTGCGGGTCCCGCCCCGGCTGGCGCCGATCCAGGCCGTGATCCTCCTGGTGCGCGACGAGGACGGCGCCGGCGAGCGGGCGGCGGCGCTGGCGGCCGAGCTGCGGGCGGCCGGCGTGCGGGTGGAGCTCGACGACCGGGTGGCCACCGGCTTCGGCCGGCGGGCGGTGGAGTGGGAGGTCAAGGGGGTGCCGGTGCGCATCGAGATCGGCCCCCGCGACGTGGCCGCCGGCACCGCCACCATGGTGCGGCGGGACGAGCCGGGCAAGCTCCCGGTGTCGCTCGACGGGCTGGCGCCGGCGGTGGTGCAGGTGCTCGACGAGATCCAGGCCTCGCTGCTACGCCAGGCCCAGGAGCGCCAGGAGGCCCGCACCTCACCCGCGTCCACGCTCGACGAGGCCCGGGAGGCGGCCGCGTCCGGCTTCGCCCTGGTGCCCTGGGACCTGGTCCGGGGTCACGAGGATGAGTTGGGCCGCGACGCCCTCACCGTCCGCTGCCTGCAGCGGGCCGACGGCTCGGTGCCCCTGTCGTCGGCGGAGGACGACCTGGTGGCCATCGTGGCCAAGGCCTACTGACCCGGCCCGTCAGCCCCGCTAGCTGGCGGCCGTCGCCGGGAGCTCGACCGTGGCGAAGAGGCTGCGGCGGAACCAGGTGGGCAGGGCCCGGACGAGGCGGGGCGGGCCGACCACGGTGAGGTCGCCCTGGCGGACGGCGTGGGCGAAGTCGGTGTGGCCCTGCCAGTAGTCGACCATGGTGCGGATGTGGCCCTGGACCGTGACGTCGACCTCGTGACCGGGATCGATGAGGCACAGGTCGGCCGTCCCCGGCTCGAGCATGAGCCAGAAGTGGCTCTTGCGGTCGCTGGATCCGGCCAGGTGGAAGTGGACCACGGTGCGCCGGGCAGGGAGGCGGTCGGTCAGGACGTTGCGGTGGATGTCCCACATCAGCAGGCTGGCGTCGTAGTGCCTGGCCTCCACGTCGCCCCGTGACCAGCGCTGGCCCCACACGCCCAAGGCCTCGATGAGGGGGCGCAGCTCCTCGCCGGCCGGGGTGAGGCGGTAGTCGGCGCCGTCCCGTTCGACCACGCCCACCCGCTCCAGCGTCTTCAACCGCTTCGACAGCAGCGACGGCGACATGAGGGGCACTCCCCGCCGCAGGTCGTTGAACCGCGTGCTCCCGCACAGGAGCTCGCGGACGACGAGCGGCGTCCAGCGCTCGGTGAGCACCTCCGACGCCATGGCCACGGGGCAGAACTGTCCGTAGGTGGGCATGCCCCACGATAGAACCGCTCGCATTTCTGGACTAGTACAGACTTCGTACTCGCGGGATCACGACCGGGCTGCGAAATTGGAGGTATGACCGTGACCGAGACACCCTCCATCGACCAGGCGGCGATCGAAGCACTGGCCGCCAAGTTCCAGGGGCGGTTGGTGACCCCCGACGTCCCCGACTACGACCAGGTCCGCCAGATCTGGAACGGCCACATCCAGCGCCGGCCGGCGCTGATCGCCCGCTGTACGGGTGTGGCCGACGTCGTCGCCGCCGTGCGCTTCGCCCGCGACCAGGGCCTCAACCCAGCCGTTCGGGGAGGAGGGCACGCGGTGGCCGGGCACGGCGTGTGCGACGACGGGCTGGTGATCGACCTGTCGGCGATGACGGGGACGAGGGTCGACCCCCAGGCCCGGACGATCCAGGCCCAGGGCGGCTGCCTCAACGCCCATCTCGACCGGGAGAGCCAGGCCTTCGGGTTGGCCGCCACGGGAGGCTTCGTCAGCCACACCGGCATCGGTGGGCTCACGCTGGGCGGCGGCATCGGCCATCTCATGCGCAAGTTCGGCCTCTCCATCGACGCCCTCCGCTCGTGCGACGTGGTGACCGCCGACGGCGAGTTCGTCGTAGCCAGCGAGAACGAGAACGCCGACCTGTTCTGGGGCCTGCGGGGCGGCGGCGGCAACTTCGGCATCGTCACCAACTTCACGTTCGAGCTCCAGCCCCTTGGCCCGACGGTGCTGGCGGGCATGGTGGTGTGGCCGATGGAGCACGCTCCGGCAGTCCTCGGCTTCCTCCGGGACTTCATCGCCGACGCGCCCGACGAGGTCGGGCTCATGGGCAACCTCCGCTTGGCCCCGCCACTGCCGGTGATCCCGCCCGAGCTCCACGGCCAACCCATGGTGGCCCTCGTCGCCACCTACGCGGGAGCGGTCGAGGAGGGCGAGAAGGTCCTCCACCAGCCGATTCTCCAGCAGCTCCCGGCACCGGCCTTGGACACCGTCATGCCCAAGCCCTACACCGTCCACCAGAAGGCGTTCGACGCGGCGGTGCCCCATGGCCGCCACTACTACTGGAAGTCGCACAAGCTGGGGCCCCTGACCGACGAGGTCATCGACATCGTCGTCGAGCACTGTGAGCAGATCACCTCGCCGATGTCGTCGGTGCCGCTCTTCTCCTTCGGCGGCGCGGTGGGCCGGGTCCCGGAGGACGCCATGGCCTTCCCCTACCGGGACGCGTCCCACGACATCAACATCGTCGCCTCGTGGCTGCCCGACGCCGCCGCCGACGCCGACCGCCACATCGGCTGGGTGCGGAACATGTTCGGCGCCCTCGAGCCCCACAGCCGGGGCGTCTACGTGAACTTCACCAGCGACGACTCCCAGTCGCGGGTCCGGGCCGCCTATTCCGACGAGCAGTGGCGCCGACTGACCGCCCTCAAGGCCACGTACGACCCCGACAACTTCTTCCGCCGCAACGCCAACATCCCGCCCGCAACCGCCTGAGAGCCCGCCAACTGACCGATGAGTCCTCGAGCCTCCGCTCGTCGTATGAGATGACACGACCGCCGAGAGAGGACACCCCATGGCAAGTCTGACCAGGAATGGCCCGAGCACCCCGACCACCAAGATCACCCCCTGCCTCTGGTTCGACGACCAGAGCGAGGCCGCGGCCACCTTCTACACGGGCATCTTCGAGAACTCCCGGATCCTGCAGGTGAGCCACTACGGCTCGGCGGGCCCCCGTCCCGAGGGCATGGTGATGATGGTGGAGTTCGAGCTCGACGGGGTGAACTTCCTCGCCCTCAACGGCGGCCCCGAGTTCACGTTCGACGAGGCCATCTCCTTCCAGGTCAACTGCGAGTCGCAGGAGGAGATCGACCGCTTCTGGGCCGCCCTGTCCGACGGCGGCGAGGAGGGCCCGTGCGGCTGGCTGAAGGACAAGTTCGGCGTGTCGTGGCAGATCAACCCCACCGCACTGATGAACGAGATGCTCAATGACCCGGACACGGAGAGGGCGCAGCGGGTGATGGCCGCCATGCTGAACATGGGCAAGCTCGACATCGCCGAGCTGGAGCGGGCCGCGGAAGCGGCCTGAGCCGCCGGTCAGCCCGCCGGCCGACGGTCCTTGTAGGCGGCCAGGAGGACCTCCCGGTCCTCGGGGGAGAGGTATTTGACGGCCTCCCGCATGGTCACGCCCGAGGCCCGGTGGGTGCGGGGGGCAAGCCAGGCGACGACCTCGTCCGGGCGGCGCTTGCCCTCCTCCCGCAGGACCCAGCCGATGGCCTTGCGGACGAAGAACTCCTTCTCGTCGAGCATGGCGTCGGCGTAGCCGAGGAAGCGGTCGAGGGGCAGGCCCCGCTTCATCGGCGTGAGCAGGGCGAGGAGGGCCGAGCGGCGGACCCAGAAGTCGTCGTCGGCCACCCACCGGTCGAGCTCGGCCACCGCCCGCGGGTGGCGGACGAACAATGCGCCGGCCACGTCGCCGGCCAGGGCGTCGACGAGGGCCCAGGTGTGGGACGCCCGGATCAGCCGCTCGAGGAGACGGAGATCCGACGGCTCGAGCAGGTCGGCCCGGGCGTCGAGGAAGAGGACCGCCGCCAGCCGCCGGTCGAACACCGGACCGGTCCACAAGGCGTCGACCAGGGCCAGCAGGTCGCTCCGGTCGAGGGTCGGGGCCAGCCGGCGGACCGCGCCCCGTACGTGCCCCATCGTCACCCCGAGGAAGTCGAGGTCGGACTTGAGGTAACGCTTCTCGCCCTCGGCCCGCTCCGGCGTCCCCGCCGCCCGCAACTCGGCCTCGAGGGCCGCGGCCGTCGCGGCCGCGTCAACCGTCAAACGACGAGCAGGCTGCGCCAGTCGGAGAGCCGTTGGCGGACCTGGGCCGGCGTCATCCGAAGGGTGGCCTCGGGGACCTTGTCGACGATCTTGCGCTGGTCCCAGTAGTGGTGCGACGCCCCCGAGAAAAGCGGCTTGCGGAACGTGACCAGCTCGGGCGGGGCGTCGCCGAGGAAGCCCCAGACGGTGAAGGCCAGCTCCAGGTCGTGGATGACCGGGGCCCGGCCGAACAGCGACGCCCGGGCCATGGCCACGCCCACGCAGCCGGCCTCGACGTCGTGGCGGTGCTCGCCCGGCGCCAACTGCAGGCGGTCGGCGAAGCGCCGGACCAGCACCAGGGCGTACCCCTGGTCGGGGCCCTGGCGGCCGAGCTTGGGCCCCCCCGGCTGGCGCCCGGTCAGGTCGCCGGGACGGACTGCCTTCCACGCCTTGGCCGGGGGGATCGGCGTTCCCGTCCGGGCCTTGTCGGCCAGACGCTGGGGCACGTACTCGGGAGCGGCCATGGGGGCGGAGCTTAGGTGTTCACGTGCTCCAGCCAGTCCTTGTACTGGTCGATCTCGCCCCGGACGGTGGCGAAGTAGGTCGCCTGGATGGCCTTGGTGATGGGGCCGGGCTCGCCGATCTCGCGGTCGTCGACCGAGCGGATGGGGACCACCTCGGCCGCGGTGCCGGTGAGGAAGGCCTCCTCGGCCAGGTAGAGGTCGGTGCGCAGCAGGTAGGCCTCGGCCACCTCGTACCCGAGGTCGCGGGCGATGGTGGCCACCGAGTCCTGGGTGATCCCCTCCAGCGCCCCGGCGGCCGACGGCGGGGTGAGGATGCGCCCGTTCTTGACGATGAACAGGTTCTCGCCCGTGCACTCGCTCACATAGCCCTGGGGCGACAGGAGGATGGCCTCGTCGTAGCCGGCCTTGAGCGCCTCCACCTTGGCCATCGAGGAGTTGCCGTACATCCCCGTCCCCTTGGCCGCCACCGGCACCGCGTTGGGGTCGTGGCGCTGCCAGCTGGAGATCTTGCAGCGCACGCCTTCCTTGATCCCCTTGTCGCCCAGATACGTCCCCCACGGCCACACCGCGATCGACACGTTGACCGGGCACGGCAGCGGGTTGAGGCCCATCTCCCCGTAGCCCAGGTAGACGATGGGGCGGATGTAGCAGGCGTCGAGGTTGTTCACCCGCACCGTGTCCTTCACCGCCTCGACCAGGTCGTCGACCGTGTAGGGGATGTCGATCAGGTACACCTTGGCGCTGGTGAACAGCCGCTTGATGTGGTCGGTGAGGCGGAAGACGGCTGCGCCCTGGGTGGTCTTGTAGGCGCGGATGCCTTCGAACACGCCGCTGCCGTAGTGCAGGGAGTGGGTGAGGATGTGGACCTTGGCCTCGTGCCAGGGGACCAGCTCACCGTCCATCCAGATCTTGTCGACCGTTTGCAGTGGCATTACCCCTATGACCTTTCCCCAGATATTTTTGATTGAACGGCGCTGCTGATTTGGATGGTGGTGCCGGTGAGACCGTCGGCGATGGTGGCGGCGCAGGCGTCGAAGATGCGGCGGGCGGCGTCGGCCTCGCCCAGGAAGTCGAGCATCATGGCCGCCGAGCGGATGGCGGCCAGAGGGTTGGCCGTGCCGGTGCCGGCGATGTCGGGGGCCGAGCCGTGGACCGGCTCGAACAGGGACGGGCCGGTGCGGTCGGGATTGAGGTTGGCCGAGGCGGCGCTGCCGATGCCCCCGGCCACGGCCCCGGCCAGGTCGGTGAGGATGTCGCCGAAAAGGTTGTCGGTGACGATCACGTCGAAGCGGGACGGGTTCTCGACCAGGTAGATGCAGGCCGCGTCGACGTGGCAGTAGGCGGTGGTGACGTCGGGGTGCTCGGCCGCGACCTCGTCGAAGGTGCGCTGCCAGAGGTCGCCGGCGAAGGCGAGGACGTTGGTCTTGTGGACCAGGGTGAGGTGGCGGCGGGGGCGGGCCTCGGCCTGGGCGAAGGCGAAGCGGACGCAGCGCTCGACGCCCCGGCGGGTGTTGACCGAGCCCTGGGTGGCGATCTCGTGGGGCGTGCCCTTGCGCAGGACACCGCCCTCGCCTGCGTAGACGCCCTCGGTGTTCTCCCGGACGACGATGGCATCGATGTTGGCGGCCTGAAAGGGGCGGAGGTTCACGTAGAGGTCGAGCTCGAAGCGCAGGCGGAGGAGGAGGCCGCGCTCGATGATGCCAGGCGTGACCTTCGGGGAGCCGACCGCCCCCAGGAGGATGGCGTCGACGTTGCGCAGCTCGTCGAGCACGGAGTCGGGCAGGACCTCGCCCGTGCGCAGGTAGCGGTCGCCGCCCAGGTCGTAGGCGACGGTGTCGAGGTCGGCGCCGGCGGCGCGCACCACGGCCAGGGCCTCGGCCACCACCTCCGGACCGATCCCGTCACCACCGATGACAGCGATGTTGTGTCCCACGAATTGCCTAACTTGGGGCCTCAGAAAAGGAAAACCGCCCACCAGGGGTGGACGGTGGGGCACACGCCAGGGGCGGCGTGCGCTACGGGAGTACGGGAATCGAGGAGCGGGTCATGCCTGTCGGAGTGTAGCGAAACGGCCTGCGACCGGTACAGGCAACGCGCCTAACCGAGAGAGAGCGGCAGTAGCGTCGGGGGATGCGCGACACACAGCTTTCCCAGGCTGCCTACGAGCGGCTCCGGGAGGAGCTCGAAGACCTCACCACCCGGGGTCGGATCGAGGTGGCCAACCGGATCCAGACCGCTCGCGAGCTGGGTGACCTGAGCGAGAACGCCGACTACCACGCGGCCCGGGAGGACCAGGGGCGCATGGAGCTGCGCGTCCGCCAGCTCACGCAGCTGCTCGACAAGGCCCAGATCATCCAGGGGGGCGACAGCAGCGGCCGGGTCACCAGCGGCTCCATCGTCTCGCTGCGCTACGACGGCGACGACGAGGTGGAGCGCTACCTGGTGGGCAACATCGAGGAACGGCGCGACGACCTGCCCGTCATCTCGCCCGCATCGCCCCTGGGCCAGGCGCTCATGGGCCGGTCCACCGGTGACAAGGTCGACTACGACGCACCCCGTGCCACCCTCACGGTCGAGATCCTCGACGTCGAGGGCTGAACCTCCCCTCCCCGAGGGTCGTCGGGTCGGGCCGACCTTCGTCCGGGAGGTAGCCGGTCCGCCGGGAGCGCCGGTGGTGGTCCTCCTCCACGGGCTGACGGCCGCGGCCGACCTCAACTGGTTCGGGGTGTTCGACGGCCTGGGCGAGGCCGGGTTCCGGGTGCTGTCGGTGGAGCACCGGGGCTACGCCCGGGGCCGGCCGCTCGTGGGGGGTCGGTGCCGGCTGGAGGACCTGGCCGACGACGTGGTGGCGGTGGCCGACGCCCTGCGGGTGGCGCGGTTCGTGACCGTCGGCTACTCGATGGGGGGCGCGGTGGCGCAACTGGTGTGGCGCCGGCACCCGGGTCGGCTGGCGGGGATGGTGCTGGGGGCGACGGCGGCGGTCTTCTCGGAGTCGGTGCGGGAGCGGGTGCTGTCGGGACTCCTGCCGGCGGCGTCGGTGGCGGGACGGGTGGCGCCGTCGGTCGCCAGCCGGTTCGTGGGAGGCACGCTGCGGGCCCGGTTCGTGGGCACGCCCTGGGCGGGATGGGCCGACGCCGAGCTGGCCCGCCACCGCCCGTCGGTGATGCTGGCGTGGGCCGCGGCCCTCGGCCGGTTCTCCTCGGCGTCGTGGATCGGCGGCGTCGACGTGCCCACGGCGGTGGTGGTCACGTCGCGGGACGTGCTTGTGCCCACGCCCCGCCAACGGGCCCTGGCCGCGGCCATCCCGGGGGCGACCGTCGTCGAGCTGGAGGGCGACCACGGCGTCTTCGTCACCGACCCGTCGGCCTTCGCCGCCGCCCTGGTCGAGGCCTGCCGCCAGGTGACGTCGGGCTGACCAACCGATCGGTCTTTGGCGCGGTAGCGGGCGCCAGGCGACCCGTGTGCGCCAAAGACCGTGGTCAGGGCACGTAGAAGACCTCGTGGGCGGTGCTGACGAAGAGGCCGGGCTGGGGACCGCCGCCGATGACGTGGAGCCGGCTCGTGAGGCCGACGACCGCCAGGCCGTGGCGGGGGACCTGGAGGGCCGCCACCTGGACCCACCGGTCGTCGAGCAGGCACTCGACCGAGGCGATGGTGCCCCCCGGCTCCTCGCCGCCGGCGACGCACGGGCGGCGGTTGGCAACCGCGGCCGAGGTCCCGCCCCGGGTGTCGTTGAGCCGGGGCTCGGGAAGCCAACCGTCGGTGCCGACCGGGTCCCACGACTCCACCGTGGCCAGGTTGCTCTCCAACGACCCCTGGCGGCCGGCGATGGCGTAGACCCGGCCCCCGGCGGCCAGCGCGGCCAGGTGGTCACGGGGCTCGGTGAGGTCGGGCCCCGGACGCCAGCCCCCCTCCTCGCTCGGCACGAGCACCTCGGTGCGGCGGAGCACGCCGCCCGCTCCGGTGCCGCCGACGGCCACCAGGCGTCCCGCGACCGCGGCCAGCGCCAGCCCTCCCCTCGGCTCGGCCAGGGGGGCCTCTTCCCGCCACGACGTCTCCCCCGGACCGAGGCTGAGCACCCTCGACTGCGACTCCCACGCCGCGTCGGGCCGGGGGTTGTGGTAGCCGCCGGCCAGGTAGACGCGCTCGCCGAACCCGACCAGCCCGACGTGGTGCAGGCCGATCGGCAGCCGCGGGCCCTCGGCCCACGTGTTCGTCACCGGGTCGTAGACGTCGACCCGGTCACTGGCGACGCCCGCCTCGGTGAGGCCGCCGACCACCATGATGCGCCCCTCCCACACCGCCCCCGCGACCTCGGTGCGGGCGGTTGGAAGGGGGGCCGGCGCACCTGCCGGCGTCGCCGCAATCGTCGTCGACGCCGGAACGGTGGTGTCGGCGCTGTCCGAGTTCCCGTTCGAACAGGCGCCCAGCAGGACGACGGCGAGCGCCACGACCCCCCGCCTCACCGTCCCGACAGCTCCCGCTCGACGGCCCGGGCCGCCTCCACCAGGGCCGGCCCGTAGCGGCTGCCGGGGGAACGGGTCGTGCGCTCGATCGGCCCCGACACCGACACCGCCGCCACCACCTCGCCGCCCGGACCGTGGACCGGGGCGCTGGCCGACGCCACGCCCCGCTCCCGCTCCTCGACGCTCTCGGCCCACCCGACGCCGTCGGCCGACGGGTGGCCCCGGAGGACCTTGCCCGCCGATCCCACGTCGAGCGGCAGCGACGCGCCCACGGGGACGATCGTACGCAGGCCGTGGGGCGACTCCAGCGACGCCACGCACAGCCGCCGGTCTCCCCGCCGCACGTAGAGCTGCACGCTCTCGCCGGTGACGTCGCGCAACCGCTCCAGGGCGGGACGGGCCCGCACCGGCAGCTCCAGGCCGGTGAGGCGAGGGCCGAGGGCGAAGCGGCCGTCGCCGTCGCGCCCGACCAGGCCGTGGGCCTCCAGCGCCACCGCCAGCCGGTGGGCCGTCGCCCGGGGCAGGCCCGTCGCGCCGACCAGCTCGCCCAGCCCCAGCGGACCGCCATCCAGGGCGTCGAGGATGGCAACCGCCTTGTCCAGGACCCCGATTCCCGATATCGTTCCCATATGGCAAGAACACAATCTCACAATGTGGGACACGAGGCAAGGACCCTGTCCCAGAAGGTGTGGGACCAGCACGTCGTCCACGCCGGCACCGGCGACGAGCCCGACCTGCTCTACATCGACCTCCACCTGATCCACGAGGTCACCACCCCCCAGGCCTTCGACGGCCTGCGCCTGGCCGGGCGCACCGTCCGCCGCCCCGACCTCACCCTGGCCACGGCCGACCACAACACGCCCACCATCGGCCTCGACCTCCCCCTCGCCGACCCCGTCTCCGCCCGCCAGCTGCAGGCCCTCACCGACAACTGCGCCCAGTACGGGATCACGTTCCACCCCATGGGCTCGCCCGGGCAGGGCATCGTCCACGTCATCGGCCCCGAGCTCGGCCTCACCCAGCCCGGCATGACCGTGGTGTGCGGCGACAGCCACACGTCGACCCACGGAGCCTTCGGCGCCCTCGCCTTCGGCATCGGCACCAGCGAGGTCGAGCACGTCCTCGCCACCCAGACCCTTCCCGCCCGCCGGCCGCAGACCATGGCCATCACCGTCGACGGCGACCTGCCCGCCGGCGTCACGGCCAAGGACGTGATCCTCACCATCATCGGCCGCATCGGCACCGGTGGCGGCGTGGGCCACATCATCGAGTACCGGGGCTCGGCCATCCGGGCCCTGTCGATGGAGGGGCGGATGACGATCTGCAACATGTCGGTGGAGGCCGGGGCCAAGGCGGGCATGGTGAGCCCCGACGAGGTCACCTTCGCCTGGCTGGAGGGCCGGGCCCACGCCCCCCGGGGCGCCGACTGGGAGCAGGCCCTCGGCGAGTGGCGGGCCCTGGCCACCGACCCCGACGCCACCTTCGACAAGGAGGTCGTCTTCGACGCCCGGCTCATGGTGCCGCACGTGTCGTGGGGCACCAACCCGTCGCAGGTCGCCCCCCTCGACGGTCGCGTCCCCGATCCCGACTCGATGGACGACCCCATCCAGGCCGAGGCCGGACGGCGGGCCCTCACCTACATGGGGCTGGCCGCGGGCACGGCCCTGCGCGACGTCGCCGTCGACGCCGTCTTCATCGGCTCGTGCACCAACTCCCGCCTGGAGGACCTGCGGGCCGCGGCCGCGGTCGTCGGCGGCCGCCACGTGGCGCCCGGCATGCGGGCCATGGTCGTGCCCGGCTCCATGCGGGTGAAGGCGGAGGCGGAGGCGGAGGGAATCGACCGGGTCTTCCTCGCCGCCGGCTTCGAATGGCGGGCGGCCGGCTGCTCCATGTGCCTGGGCATGAACCCCGACAAGCTGGCGCCGGGAGAGCGGTGCGCCTCCACGTCGAACCGCAACTTCGAGGGCCGCCAGGGCCCCGGCGGGCGCACCCACCTGGTGTCGCCGGCCGTCGCCGCCGCCACCGCCATCGCCGGCCACTTCGCTTCGCCCGCCGACTTCAACTCAGGGGAGATCCGATGACCATGGAAGCCGTCGTCACCGTCACCGGCACCGCCGTGCCCCTCGATCGGTCCGACGTCGACACCGACCAGATCATGCCCAGCGTGTGGCTGAAGCGGGTGGAGCGCACCGGGTTCGGCGAGGGCCTGTTCTCCGACTGGCGGCGCGACCCCGACTTCGTCCTCAACCAGCCCGAGCACGCCACCGCCACCATCCTGGTCACCGGGTCCAACTTCGGGACCGGCTCGTCCCGGGAGCATGCGGTGTGGGGCCTGCTCGACCACGGCTTCAAGGTCGTCGTCTCCCCCCGGTTCGCCGACATCTTCCGCTCGAACTGCACCAAGGCCGGTCTGCTGCCGGTGGAGGTGCCGGCCGAGGTGGGCAGGGCCCTGCTCGACGCGGTCCAGGCCGACCCCACCCTCGAGATCACCGTCGACGTGGCCGCCCGCACCCTGGCCGCCCCGACCGCCGGTATCGCCACCTCCTTCCCCCTCGACGACTTCACCCAGATGCGGTTCCTGGAGGGCCTCGACGACATCGGCATCACCCTCCGCCACGAGGCCGACATCACCGCCTACGAGGCGGCCCGCCCGGCCCGCCTCCCAACTACGCGGTGAGGCGGTCGTAGGCTTGTAGGAGTGGCGAGTACCCCCAACCACGAGGTCGAGCTGGCGGAAACCTTCGCCCAGGTGGCCCGGCTCCTCGTCGAGGAACAGGACGTGGAGAAGACCCTGGACCGCATCTGCCTGCTGGCGGTGCAGACGATCGACGGCTGCGAGACCGCGGGTATCTCCATCTCCTCGGCCGGGCGCGGCGTCACCTCCCGCTCCCGGACCGACGACGTGCCCCGCGTGGTCGACACCATCCAGTCGGAGACCCAGGAAGGACCCTGCGTCGACGCCATCCGGGAGCACGAGGTGTTCATCACCGGTTCGCTTTCCCAGGAGGATCGGTGGCCCCACTTCGCCCGCCGCGCCCACGACGAGACGGGCGTCGAGAGCATCCTGTCCCTTCGGCTCTTCGCCGACGGGGACACCATGGGCGCCCTGAACCTCTACAGCACCCGCCGGGACGCCTTCGACGACCAGGACGTCGCCCTCGGCTCCGTCTTCGCCGCCCACGCCGCCGTCGCCCTCGCCGCCGCCCACCGCCGGGCCAACCTGGAGACGATGGCGGGCAGCCGCGACGTCATCGGCATGGCCAAGGGGATCATCATGGCCCGCCAGAACGTGTCCGAGGAGGAGGCGTTCGACGTCCTGCGGCGGGCGTCGCAGCGCATGAACGTCAAGCTCCGGGAGCTGGCGGTTCGCGTCGTCCGCCCGAGTGCGCCGGTCGACAGCCCCGGCATGTAGGCACCGATTTCCCGGGTGCCGCGACCCACGCCTGTCCAGCGGCCAAAATCGTCGGTGTGAACAAGCCCGTCATCCGACCGATCACGGCCGAGGACACCCGGCCCCTCCGCCACGCGGTCCTCCGACCGGGCCAGAGCTTCGAGCAGACGGCGTACTCCCGCGACGACCACCCCGAGACCCTCCACCTGGGCGGCTTCGACGGCGATCGGCTGGTGGCCATCGCCTCCCTCTACCGGGAGGCCCGGCCCAACCGTCCCAGCCGGTCGGCGTGGCGGATGCGGGGCATGGCCACCGACCCCGAGGTGCGGGGACGGGGGTTCGCCACCGCCGTGCTCGACGGGGCCGTGGATCACGTGAGCGCCGAGGGCGGGGGCGAGCTGTGGTGCAACGCCCGGATCTCGGCCCTCGGCTTCTATCAGCGCTACGGCTTCGAGGTGGAGGGCGACGAGTTCGAGATCGACGGGATCGGCCCCCACGTCGTGGTCACCCGGACGGTCGAATCGCCGGACTGAGCCTCGGGTGCTAGCCGCCGAGGGCGCCCGCGCCGCCGCCCTTGGGCCGGGGCGGGGGCTCAGCCGGAGGTGGCGGTGTCGGTGGGTCGGCCTGCGGGTCGACTTCCCCCTCGGTCCCGTCGACCCAGGGGCGGTAGATGGCGAAGGAGGACTCGGCCGACACCGGGTCGAGGTGGATCTCGTACTTCTGGGGCTCCAACGGCTGCTCGGGCGCGGGCTGCTCGATCGCGGTCCGGTCGTGGACCTCGGGTTCGAAGACCTCGCGGAGGCCGAGGGCGATGCCCGCCATCAACGCCCCGGTGACGGACCGCTTGCGGCCGCCGCCGGCATCGGAGCGGGCCCGGGGCTCGGCGTCGGCCGGGGGCTCGCCGTCGGCCGCGCCCTCGGTCTCGGCCGGCCACTCGTCGCCGTAGAACTCCTCCAGGGGCTCCTCGTCCGCCACTTAGAAGAACCGGAACGAGCCGAGGGGCCAGACCTTGACGAAGGCCCGGCCGATGATCAGGGACTCGGGGATGGCGCCGAAGACCCGGCTGTCGCTCGAGTTGGGCCGGTTGTCGCCCATGACCCAGTAGTGGTTGGGGGTGATGGTGACCGGTCCGAACGGGGTCGTCTGGACCCCGTCGGGCAGGTAGCCCTCCTCCAGCTCCTTGCCGTCGACGACCACGTGGCCGTCACGGCCCTCCACGACCTCCCCGGGCAGCCCGACCACCCGCTTGATCAGGTCCTTCTCCGGCGCCGGCTGGGGGCTCTTGAAGACCACGATGTCGCCCCGGTGCACGCCGTGGAGGTCGTAGCTGAGCTTGTTGACCAGCACCCGGTCGTCGACGTGGAGGGTGGGCGTCATCGACGGCGACGGGATGTAGAAGGCCTGGACGAGGAATGTCTTGACCAGCACCGCCACCAGCAGGGCGCTGACGACGACGACCACCCACTCGACCAGGTTGCGGGTGCCGGAGCGCTTGGTGGAAGTGGTGGGCCCCGCGTCTGTCATCCGCGACCGAGGCTACCCGGCCTGGTACCGGTCCAGGATGCGGCGGGCGGCGACGGCGGCCACCTGCGGGTCGCCGTCGACCACCCGGGCCGCCGGACCCAGCCGCAGCAGCAGCCGTTCCAGCCACGCCCGCTGGCTGGCGGCCAGGGTCACCCGCACCCGCCCGCCCTCGCCGTCGACCGGCTCCACCTTCTCCACCGGGTACTGCTCGACCACCCACGCCGCCGCCGGGTCGAGCTCCAGCGTCACCCGGGGGTCGTCGGGCCGGGGCCGGTAGACGGCCAGCTCCCGGGGGGTGGCCGGAGGGGAGAAGTCGGATTCGAGGAGGGTGGCGGTGCGGATGCGGTCGACGCGGAACAGGCGCTCGTCGTCGACCAGGTGGCACCAGCCGGATACGTACCACTGGCCGGAGGCGGAGAAGACGGTGGACGGGTCGACGGTGCGGGTGGTCCACTCGTCCCGCCCGAAGGCGTAGTAGTCGATCTCCACTTGGTGCGACGTGGCCACCGCCTCCCGGAGGACGGCCATCACGCCCTCCGGCGCCGAGCCGAGAGAGATCTCCACGGCCTCGTCGACGCCCACGCCGAGGGCGCCGGCCAGCTTGGCCAGGCCCCGGGCCAGGGGCCCGTTGGGGTCGGACCCGGGGGTGGCAAGGAGGGTCCGGCCCGCGGCCAGCAGCCCGAGGCCCTCGGCCGGGGTCAGGCGCAGGGGGCGGGCGAAATAGTCGGCGTAGCGGATCCACACCCGGCCGTCGGCGAGGTCGACGTCGATGAGCATGTCGGGCGTGTACGGGTGGAGGCCGCACAGGAACAGGAGCTGGAGGTCGTCGACCAGCTCGTCCTCCCGGCAGCCGAAGCGGGCGGCCACATCGGCCAAGCGGGGGCCGTCGCGGGCCGCCACCCACGGCACCACCGCCAGCAGCCGCTGGAGGCGGTCGTCGGCGCTCAGGCGGGGCACGTCACACCCCGCACTGGGCCTCCAGCCACTCCACCATCTCCGCCCGCAGCTCGGCCGGGCCCAGAACCTGGGCGTGGTCGAGGAACCCGAGCACGAACGATCGGAAGGCGGGCCGGTTGGTGACCGAGATGGCCAGCACGACCGACCCGTCCGAGCGGCGCTCCTCCACCGCCTCCGCCCCCACGAAGCCGACGGCCCATCCGGCCTGGTCGACGTCGACCAGCAGCCGGGCCACCACCGGCTCCCCCTCCCCCATCTCCCACGCCTGGGGCGCGGCCGGGCTGGCGGGGGCGGGCGGGAAGCTCCCCGCCTCGCCCGCCGGCGTCACCTCCGACTCCACCCGGTCGAGGCGGTAGGAGCGCTCGGCGCCGGCCCCGTGGTCGAAGCCGGCCAGGTACCAGTGGCCGGTGCGGAACGACAGCCGCCACGGGTCCACCCGCCGGGGCCGGCCGTGGTAGGCGAACGCCACCGGCCGGCGGGCGGAGATGGCCCCGAAGAGGGCGGCCAGGTGGTCGGCGCCGGGCAGGGCCGCCACCGCCACCGAGCCCACCGCGGGGGCCGGGCCCTGCTCGGCCAGCTCGCCCCCGAGCTTCCACAGGGCGGCCACCCCGTCGGCCCCCTCCATGCGGACGGCCGATGCGGCCAGGTGCAGGGCGGCCAGCTCGTCGGGCTCGAGGCCGGGATCGCGCAGGTAGTAGGCGTCCTTCGGCACCCGGTAGCCGAGCACGTCGGGGTGGAGGGGGTCGAGGGGCTCGGTGACGAGGGGCACCCCCAGTTCCCGCAACGCCTCCTTGTCGCGCTCGAAGGCCCGCCGGAAGGCGGGGTCGCTCTCGGCGTAGCCCGGGAGCCGGAAGCGCAGCTCGTCGATGGTGAGGGGACGCTCGGCCTCCAGCAGGGCGGCAACCAGGTTGATGAGCCGCTCGAGCCGGTGCATGGCCGGCCCATGCTACGGGCCGGGGCCTGGAGACGGGCGGGGCCGGCCCGTTCCGGTACCGTTATCTGCTGTGACCACCCGGTCCCGGTTGCTCCTTCTTCTGCGGAAGCACCCAGGCGTTACCGTGACCGACCTGGCGGCCGAGCTGGGCCTCACCGGCATGGGCGTCCGCCGCCACCTGGAGAGCCTCGAGCTCGACGGGTTGGTCGAGCGTTCGGCCTGCTGCGACCACCGGGTCGGTCGTCCCCCCAACGGCTGGCGCCTGTCGTCGAAGGGGCTGGAGCTCCTCCCCCGGGCCTACGACACGTTCGTGCTCCAGCTGCTGGAGGACATGGACGAGCAGTCGGGCGACGAGGGTCTCGCCGCTGTCCTCCGCCGGCGGAGCGAGAAGACGGCCGTGCAGTACCAGGCCGAGCTGGCCGACGCCGACACGCTCGAGGAGAAGGTGGCGGGCCTGGCCCAGGTGCGGGACCGGGCCGGCTACGTGGCCGAATGGCACCGCGACGGCGAGGTGCTGGTGCTGATCGAGAACAACTGCGCCGTGCACCGGGTGGCCGAGCGCTACCCGGCGGTGTGCGCCATGGAGCTGGCCCTGTTCCGCAAGGTGCTGGGACCCGACGTCGAGGTCACCCGGGTGTCCCACACCATGGCCGGCGACGCCACGTGCACCTACTGCGTCCGGCCCCGCCCCGCCGATCCTGCTGACTGAAGGCCTCACCGACCCCGTCGCCGCGGCGGAGGCGGTGGCCGAGGTCCTGGCGGCGGCGGCCGAGGCCACCGACCAGGCTCCCGTCGTCCCCCGGGCCAACCTCCGCCTGCTGGCCGACGCCGGCCTCTACGACCTGCTCGACCTGGCCCCGGCCGTGGCCCGGGAGGTGCACGAGACCCTGGCCGGGGCGTGCGGGGTGACGTCGTTCGTGTGGGAACAGCACCACTCGCCGGTGCGCATGCTGGCCGCCGCCCGGGGTCCCGACGACCCCACGCTGGCCCGGCTGCGGTCGGGCGAGCTGCTGGCCGGCATCGCCTTCGCCTACCTCCGCCGCCCCGACCCGCCGGCGGTGGTGGCCCGCGCCGTCCCCGGCGGCGGGTTGGTCGTCGACGGCGAGGCGCCGTGGGTGACGTCGTGGGGGCTGGCCGACCGGTTCGCAGTGGCCGCCCGCGTCGGTGGCGACGTGGTGTACTTCCTGCTCGACGGGGCGTCGCCGCCGCCGGGCGTGGTCGCGTCGGATCCCCTCGCCCTAGCCGCCATGAACGCGTCGTCGACCGTCCGCCTGCGCTTCGACGGCGTGGTTGTGGCGGACGACGACGTGATCTCGGTCCAGCCGTACGAGACGTGGCGGGCGGCCGACCGGCTGACCGCGGCCCGTCCCCGATCGCCGGTCTTCGGCGTGGCCCGGACCTGCTGCCGCCTCCTGGGCGACCCCACCCTCGCCGCCGAGCTGGACGATTGTCGCAGCCACGCCTACGCCCTCCTCGACGAGGAGCGAACCGACCACGAGCACCTGGCGGCCCTCACCGCGGCCCGGGCGTGGAGCTGCGAGCTGGCCGTGCGGGCGGCAACGGCCCTGGTGGTGGCCGGTGGCGGGCGATCGATACTTCGCTCCCAGCCGGCCCAGCGCCTCCTGCGGGAGGCCGCCTTCTTCACCATCCAGGCCCAGACCGCCGACCTCCGGGCCGCCACCCTGGCCCGCCTCCGGCCGAGTGTGCAGAACCGTCGGCTCTAGCCACGCTTCTGCACACTCGACGGCCGATCGGGCCCGGAGCGGAGCCGCCCAACCCTCATCCCAGACGCTTTCGCCGCCTCGCCGATCCGTCTTTGTCGCGTCGGGGGCGGGTGGCGCACCGTACGCGACAAAGACCGGAGGCCGCCGCTTTCAGGCCAGGAGCTGTGCCGCCAGCACGCCAGCGGCGGCCGCCCAGACGAAGAACCCGGGGTCGTCGGAGGGCCCGCGCCCCATCGTCGTGACCGCGCCGAAATCGAGGTCGGCGGGGACGTCCACCTCCACGCCCTCGAGGCCGTCGAAGACGCCTCCCCGGGGGACGGCCACCAGGGGGTCCGACCCGGCCAGCGCCAACGCGGTGGTGGTGTGGTGGCTCACGCCCCGGTGCCGCTCTCGCCCATCGGCATCCGAGTACCGCACGGCCACGATCGGCCGGCCTCCCAGCTTGGCGGCCACGTCGACCACCGACGCCACCTCCACCCCGCCGAACCCGTACTCGCTGCCGGTTCCGACCACGCCCGGCCCCGGGCCGACGACCACCGCGTCCGCCCCGCCCAGCGTCGCCGCCGCCTGCAGCGCCGACGGCACGCTCACCGCCTCGAAGTCGCCCCCGAACGCCTGCCCGCACGTGACGGTCGCCGTCAACGACCCCGTCCGCCGGAGGTCGGCGACCACGTCCGACACGGCCAGGGCCAGGGCGGCGGAGTCGGTCATCACGTAGACGAGGCCGCGCCCGGGGGCGCACCGGGCGAAGGCGACGGCCACGCCCGCCACCTGGCTGTGGAGGGCGCAGGCCACCACCGGCCGGCCGTCCAGGCCCCCCGTCGCCGCGGCCGCGCCGACGTCCACCTGGAGGCTGGTGTAGCGCAGCTTCATCTCCGTGCCCGGGCCGGGCTCCGACCACGACTCCCGGGCCAGGTTCCAGTGGACGAAGTGCCAACCGCCCGTGCCGAGTCCCAGGTCGACCGCGGTGGTGTTGATCACCACCCGGTCCCCCGCCGCGACCGTCCCGATGAGCTGGGTGAGCACGTAGGCCTTCTCCCCGTCCACCAGCACTTTTTGCAGCCCGGCCCGCTCGGCCAAAATCGCGGTGACGACGCCCGTGCGGAAGCTCGGCACCCGCGCCCCCTACAACGAGGCGATGAGCTTCTCGACCCGCTCGTCGCGCGACTTGAACGGGTCCTTGCACAGCACCGTGCGCTGGGCCTGGTCGTTGAGCTTCAGGTGCACCCAGTCGACGGTGTAGTCGCGCTTGCGCTCCTTGGCCTTGCGGATGAACTCACCCCGCAGGCGGGCCCGGGTGGTCTGGGGCGGCGTGGTGACCGCCGTCTCGATTTGGGCGTCGGTGACGATGCGCTCCACCAGCCCCCGCTCCTGCATCCGGTAGTAGAGGCCCCGCTCCCGGTTGACGTCGTGGTACTGGAGGTCGAGGAGGGCCACCTTGGGATGGCTGAGGGGCAGCTGGTGGCGGTCGCGGTAGGCCTCGATGAGCTTGTGCTTGATGACCCAGTCGCACTCGCGGTCGAGGAGCATGGGGTCGACCTCGATCTTGGTGAGGCAGTGCTCCCACATCTTGAGCGCCTGCTCCTCCAGGGGGCTGAGGCCCCGGCTCTCGGAGTAGCGCAGGGCCCGGCCCAGGTACTCCCGCTGGATGTCGAGGGCGCTCAGCTCCCGCCCGTTCTCCAGGCGGACCTTGCGCCGGCAGGTGGTGTCGTGGCTGATCTCGCGGATGGCCCGGATGGGGTTGTCGAGGGTCATGTCCCGCAGCACCACGCCCGGGTCCTCCAGCATGCGCAGGAGGATGCTCGTCGTCCCCATCTTGATGAAGGTGGCGTACTCGCTCATGTTGGAGTCGCCCACGATCACGTGGAGGCGGCGGAAGCGCTCGGCGTCGGCGTGGGGCTCGTCGCGGGTGTTGATGATGGGCCGGCTGCGGGTGGTGGCCGACGACACGCCCTCCCAGATGTGCTCCGCCCGCTGGCTGATGCAGTAGGTGGCGCCCCGGGCCGTGTTCAGCACCTTGCCCGCCCCGGCGTAGATCTGGCGGCTGACGAAGAAGGGGATGAGGACCTCGGCGTAGTGGCCGAAGTCGTCGCGCCGGCTGGTGAGGTAGTTCTCGTGGCAGCCGTAGGAGTTGCCGGCCGAGTCGGTGTTGTTCTTGAACAGGTAGACGATGCCCCGGATGCCCTCCTCCCGGAGGCGCTGCTCGGCGCTGGCCAGCAGGCTCTCCAGGATGCGCTCGCCGGCCTTGTCGTGGGCGACGAGGTCCTCGATGGAGTCGCACTCGGGGGTGGCGTACTCGGGGTGGCTGCCGACGTCGAGGTAGAGCCGGGCGCCGTTCTCCAGGAAGACGTTGCTGCTCCGGCCCCACGACACCACCCGGCGGAAGAGGTAGCGGGCGACCTCGTCCGGGCTCAGCCGGCGCTGGCCCCGCAGGGTGCACGTGACGCCGTACTCGTTCTCGAGGCCGAAGATGCGACGGTCCATGTGCCGACCACGGTACCGTCGATGGAGTGCAACAGACCCGTATGGTGCGTCTGGCCACTGTGGCCAGCAGCTTCCACGCCCGGGTGATCGCCGCCCGCCTGGGTGTCGAGGGCATGACCATCGAGCTGCGGGGCAACGTCGACGGCATCTACCCCATCGGCGACGTCCACGTCTTCGTCGACGCCGACGACCTGCCGTCGGCCCAGGAGCTGCTGCTGGTCGACGAGGTCGAGTCGGCCTTCGACATGATCGACGACTCCGACGACCCGTCGACCCCCCGCGAGCTGTGGGTCATCCTGGGCGCCGTCGTGCTGATGGCCACGGTCCTCTTCGTCCGCACGTTCTAGGCGCGACGTTCTAACGAGGCCAGCTCCAGCGGACCTGGTCGCCCGTCTCGCAGTCGACCACCTTGCGAATGTCGCCCACGCGGTGGTGGAGGGTTCGCGGCCGGCTGGGTAGCCCGAGGGGGCCTGTCCCCTCCGGCACCTCCAGATGCACTGCTCGTCCGTCCGGATCGAGGACGAGCACACCCGTGCGCTGGGTGACGTAGCGCGCACTTGTGCTCAGGGTGACCATCCGCCCCTCGTACTGCCGCAGCGCGTCCAGGCGACGCCGTTCCTCCCGGACAACGGCCGGATGGCCTACAACCGCCGCCAATCCGGCCAGGACGGCGAGGATCGCCAGGCCGAGCACCTGGGCCGCGACCCGGCTGAGGGCCAGGAGCGCTACGGCGCCACCAGGAGGGGCTCGAGCTCGGCCTGGGTCAGGCGACGGAAAGCCCGGTGGGTCTGGGCCCGGTCGAGGATGGCCACCTCGAGCTCGCCCACGGGGATGGTGCGGTCGGGGCCGGCCAGAGCCGACACCGCCCCCCGCAGGGCCGCCCCCAGGTCGATGGAGGCGTCGTCGGCGGTGGCCGCGTTGAGGCGCTGGGAGATGGCGTCGGAGTCGCCGCCGAGGACGGTGCGGTGCTCCTCGTCGACCACGGTGCCGTCGTAGGAGATCCGGAAGATCTGGTCGAACTCGAGCTGCCAGCCGACCTCGGCCACCAGGATCTCGACCTCCATCGGCTTCATCTCGTGGGTGAAGACGTTGCCCAGGAGCTGGGCGAAGGCGTTGGCCAGGGAGCGGGAGTCGACGTCCTCCCGGGAGTAGCTGTAGCCCTTGAGGTCGGCGTGGCGGATGCCGGCGGTGCGCAGGGAGTCGAACTCGCTGAACTTGCCCACCCCGGCGAAGGCGATGCGGTCGTAGATCTCGGCCACCTTGTGCAGGGTCCGGGACGGGTTCTCGGCGCAGAGGAGAATGCCCTTGTCGTAGCTGAGGGCGACCAGGGCCCGGCCCCGGGCGATGCCCTTGCGGGCGTAGTCGGCCCGGTCCTTCATGATCTGCTCGGGCGCCACGTAGTAGGGCATGCTCATTTGCGTTGCCCCTCGGTCATGCGGGCGATGAGGGTCTGGAAGCGGTCGGCGACCTCGCTGTCGCTGACCCGGGCGAACCCCTCGGCGGTGATGGTGGCCACGGTCGGGTAGATGCCCCGGATGGGGTCCGGACCGCCGGTGGCCGAGTCCTCGTCGGCCGCCTGGAAGAGGGACTCGACGGCCAGCTCGATGGTGGCGGCCCGGTCGAGGCCCTTGCGGTAGCCGAGCTTGATGGTGGTGCGGGCGTCCCGTCCACCGGAGCCGGTGGCGTGGAAGTCGGTCTCCTCGTAGCGGCCGCCGGTCATGTCGTACTTGAAGATGCGGCCCACCCGCCGGCGCAGGTCGTAGCCGGCGTAGATGGGGACGACGGCCAGGCCCTGCATGGCCATGGGCATGTTGTCGCGGACCATGTGGCCCAGCTTGTTGGCCTTGCCCTCCAGGCTGAGGGCGATGCCCTCCACCTTCTCGTAGTGCTCGAGCTCGGTCTGGAAGAGGCGCACCATCTCCACCGCCGGCCCGGCCGCCCCCGCGATGGACACGCCCGAGTAGCGGTCGGCGGGGAAGACCTTCTCGATGTCGCGGTCGGCGATGGAATAGCCCTCGGTGGCCCGGCGGTCACCGGCCATGAGGACCCCGTCGACGTAGACGATGGCGACGATGGTCGTGGCGTGGACGACCTTGTCGTGGGCCATGGCCGTCTCCGGCACCGGCGGGTTCAACCCGCTGCGGCGGAGGAGCTCGGAGAAGCTGGGCCCGGGGTCCTGTCCCTGCCCGAAGAAGGGGAGTGTCATCGAGGGTGGAGGCTAGCCCGCCGGTAGGCTGGTTCTTCATGGGTCAGATCGGTGTGGAGGAGCGGGCGGGAGGGGCGGTCGACGCCGGCCAGCCGCTCACGGTGTTCGGTCGACGGTTGGCGCCGGGCGAGCTGGCGCCCGACTTCGAGCTCGACTGCCTCGACGACAACGGGTTCCGCACCGTCCGCCTGTCGGACACCAAGGGCTTCGTGCGGGTCCTCAACGTGGTCAACTCGCTCGACACGCCGGTGTGCGACACCCAGACGAAGAAGCTCGTCTGGCAGCTCGACGGTGCCCGCCTGATCACGGTGAGCATGGACCTGCCCTTCGCCATGGCCCGCTGGACCCGGGAAGCGTGCGCCCGCCACACGCCGGGCTCCTCGCACCGCAACGAGGACTTCGGCCGCGACTACGGGGTGCTGATCAAGGAGTGGCGGGCCCTGCAACGGTCGATCTTCGTCATCGACGGCTCCGGCCACGTGCGCTACGTGGAGTACGTCGAGGACCAGGGCACCGAACCCGACTACAACGCGGTGGTCGACGCGGTCATGGACGCCATCGTGACCACCGAGACCGCCAACTGCGCCTGCGACGAGAACGGCTGCTTCCCCTAGAACGAACCGGTGACGTTTCTGGTCGCCCCGGCCGAATGTGTCACCAGTTCGCTGGGGATCAATGGATGTAGGGGCAGTGGCGGCAGCCGGATTCGCAGCAGTAGCCCCGGGACACGTGGGCGGCGGCGGTGAAGACGTAGAGGCCGGTGACCGGGTCGATGTAGGAGAACTGGCCGCTGTCGAGGGCCCTCTGGTGGGCGGCGAGGATGCGTTCGCGCTGGGGGTGGTCGGGCGCCAACCGGCTCGGATGGGGCTCGGAGAGGGGCCGGGCGTCGAGCTTGGGACGGATGAACACCGCTGGTCGACTCAGGCCGGTCGCCGCAGCTGCCGGGCCCGCTCCCGGATGAGGGCCACCTCGTCGTCGATGGGCAGGTAGGACTCGAGGTAGCGGATGGCCGCCCGCAGCAGCCCGAGATCGTCGTCGAAGTCGCCCAAAGCGTTGTTGCACCGGAAGCAGAGGATGCCCCGCAGCTGCCCCGACCCGTGATCGTGGTCGAGGTGCAGGCTGATATCCGGCCGCGGCTCCCGCCCGCAAATCGCACACCCACCGACCTGCCTCGCCAGCAATTCGTCGTAGTGCTCAATCGTGATGCCGTACTTCCGCTTCAAATGGCCAGCGCGTTCAGCCCGTTTCACCGCCGGCTCTTCACGCCGCATGCGGCGGTAGGCATTCAGCCGCTCAGGATTCTCCTGCTGCCAGCGCTTCACCCGTGCTTTCACGGCGGCGGGGTCCGCGAGGTATCGGTCGTGCTTTTCGGCAAGGTTGCAGGCCTTGCAGTCGTTGCGATGCCCGTCGCGCATGCCCGAGGATCGGTAGAAGTCCTCGAGCGGTTTCTCTTTGCCGCATTTCTTGCAGATCTTCATGTCTGCATTATAGCCGAACAGGCGTTCGTTATTCAAGCCCTTTTCGACTTGTACATAACACTTATTGGCCGCCCTTCTGAACGTAGCTTCGTACAAACTCCTCGGCATTGTCCTCGAGGACTTCGTCGATTTCGTCCAATAGGTCGTCGAGCTCGGCCTTCAATTTGTCGCCCTGCTTGTTCGTCGCGGGGAGTTCCTCGACGACCTCCTCGGTGCGACTGGTGGTGGCCTTGCGCTTCTGCTCTCGTTCCGGCATGACTGACTCCTCCTACGTCGAACCCAGAGCCTCAAGCAGCTGGGCCGGGGTTCGGCACGTCTCGAACAAGCTATCGACGTGGGCGGCCGTTCCCCTTAGCGGTTCCATCATCGGAACCCGCCGGAGGGGGTCGGTGCCCAGGTCGAAGACCAGGGAATCCCAGTTGGCGGCCGCGATCGACGATCCCCAGCGCTGCAGGCAGCGGCCGCGGAAGTAGGCGCGGGTGGAGCGGGGCGGCTCGGTCATGGCCTCCACCACCTCGTCCTCGGTGGTGAGCCGCTCCAGCCCCAGGCGGGCGAACAGCGACCGACCGGGGCGCACGTCGTGGTACTGCAGATCCAGCGCCGCCAGCTTGGGGTCGTTCCAGCCCAGGCCGTGGCGCTCACGGTAGGCGTCGATCATGCGCTTCTTGGCCACCCAGTCGAGCGGGCCGGCCAGCGACATGGGGTCGTCCTCCAGGGCGGTGAGCACCAACTCCCAGCGGTCGAGCACCATGCGCCCGACCTCGGGACCGACGGCCTCCAGGCCCCGGCTCTCGGCGTACTTCTTGGCCCGGTCGAGCGTCTCCCACTGCATCTCGAGGGCCGACATCCGGCGCCCGTCGGCCAGCTCGAGGGGCCGGCGCAGGGAGAGGTCGTAGGACACCTGGCGGTGGGCCGGCACCGGCTGGGCCAGCGACAGGTCCATCCCGTGGAACTCGTCGTCCTCGATCATGGCCAGCACGATGCAGGTGGTGCCGACCTTGAGGAAAGTGGACACCTCGGCCAGGTTGGCGTCGCCCACGATGACGTGCAGCCGGCGGTACTTCAGCGAGTCGCAGTGGGGCTCGTCGCGGGTGTTGACCAGGGGCCGTTTCAGCGTGGTCTCGAGGCCGACCTCCTCCTCGAAGAAGTCGGCCCGCTGGGTGAGCTGGAACGGCACGTCGGCCGACGTGACCCCGGCCGCCTCGGAGCCCACCTTGCCCGCTCCGGTGAAGATCTGGCGGGACACGAAGTGGGGCATGACGTGGTGCACCACCCGCCCGAAGGGCACCGATCGGTCCATGAGGTAGTTCTCGTGGGTGCCGTAGGAGTTGCCCTTGCGGTCGGAGTTGTTCTTGTAGACCGCGATCGACTGGCCGGGGGGCAGGACGTCGCACGCGTCCTCGATGGACTGGGCCAGGATGCGCTCGCCGGCCTTGTCGAAACGCACCAGCTCCAGGACGTCGGCGCACTCGGGCGTGGAGTACTCGGGGTGGGCGTGGTCGACGTAGTAGCGGGCCCCGTTGGTGAGCACGGCGTTGACCAGGTGGGTCTCCACCTCGGGCGCCGACGGTCCTTCCCGGGAGAAGCCGCGGGCGTCGCGGCCGGGCGACTCGTCCTCGAAGTCCCAGGCCACCTTGCGCTGGAGGCGGGACACGTAGGAGTTGATCAGCAGGGAGGAGGCGGTGATGGGGTTGGATTCCCCGCCCCGCAGGATGATCCCGTACTCGGTTTCGATCCCGCAGACCTTGCGAACAGCCATCGCGGGACCCTACCCGCCGCGGGGGCTGGGCGGAACAACGTTGGCCTTTTCCTGCCGGCCGTGCCCGCCGCCGCAGGCGGCCCCCATCGGCTGGCCCCCCGCCGGCCCCCGGCCGGCATCACGGGGGGAGGTGCGGAGGGGGGCCCGCCCCCCTCCGCTACAAATACTGACCCGTACCAACGCGCTCGATGGCCCGGCCGCCGGTGGCTTCTTTACCCTCGGACATGAGCGTGCGCACATAGACGATGCGCTCGCCCTTCTTGCCCGAGATCTTGGCCCAGTCGTCGGGGTTGGTGGTGTTGGGCAGGTCCTCGTGCTCCTTGTACTCCTGCTTGATGGATTCGAGCAGGTCGGAGGTGCGGATGCCGCCCGTGCCACCGGCGATGCGCCGCTTGATGGCCAGCTTCTTGGCCCGGCGCACGATGTTCTCGATCATGGCGCCGGAGGAGAAGTCCTTGTAGTAGAGGATCTCCTTGTCGCCGTTCTGGTAGGTGACCTCGAGGAACCGGTTGGCGTCGTCGTCCATGTACATCTCGGCGACGGTGCGCTCGATGATCACGTCGACCGCCTTCTGGGGGTCGCCGCCGCCCAGGGAGTCGACCTCGCCCGCGTCGAGGGGCAGGCTGGCCACCAAATAGCGGCTGAAGATCTGGGCCGCGGCCCGCTCGTTGGGGCGCTCGATCTTGATCTTCACGTCGAGGCGGCCGGGGCGGAGGATGGCGGGGTCGATGAGGTCCTCCCGGTTGGAGGCACCGATCACGATGACGTTCTTGAGCGTCTCCACCCCGTCGATCTCGGCCAGCAGCTGGGGAACGATGGTGGCTTCCATGTCGGAGCTGATGCCGGTGCCCCGGGTGCGGAACAGGGAGTCCATCTCGTCGAAGAAGACGATGACCGGCCACCCCTCCTCCGACTTCTCCCGGGCCCGCTGGAAGACGAGGCGGATCTGGCGCTCGGTCTCGCCCACGTACTTGTTGAGCAGCTCCGGGCCCTTGATGTTGAGGAAGTAGCTGCGGGCGTTCTTGTCGCCCGTCACCTCGCTCACCTTGTGGGCCAGGGAGTTGGCCACCGCCTTGGCGATGAGGGTCTTGCCGCAGCCGGGGGGGCCGTAGAGGAGGATGCCCTTGGGCGCGGGGAGCTTGTACTCCTCGAACAGGGCCCGGTGGATGAAGGGCAGCTCGACGGCGTCGGTGATGGCCTCGATCTGGTCGTCGAGCCCGCCCACGTCGGCGTAGGACACGTCGGGCACCTCTTCCAGCACCAGCTCCTCCACCTCGGGACGGGGTAGGCGCTCGAGCAGCAGCCCGGTGCGGGGGTCCATGAGGATGGTGTCGCCCGCCCGCAGCTTGGTGCCGATGAGCTTGTCGGCCAGCTCCACGACCCGCTCGTCGTCGGCCCGGCCCACCACCATGGCCCGCACGCCGTCGTCGAGGAGCTCCTTGAGGGTGACGACCTCGCCGCTGATCTCGGTGCCCCGGGCCATGACCACGTTGAGGGACTCGTTGAGGACGACTTCCTGGCCCCGCACCAGCTCGTCGTCGTCGAGCTCGGGATGGAGGGCGACCCGGATCTTACGGCCGGACGAGAACACGTCGACGGTGCCGTCGTCGTTGCGGGCCAGGAACGTGCCGTAGGCCGACGGCGGCTGGGTGAGCTTCTCCACCTCGCGGCGCAGCTCGGCGATGTGCTCGCGCGACTCGCGGAGGGTGTAGGAGAGCTTCTCGTTCTGGGAGACGGCCTGGGCCAGCTGGCCCTTGGTCTCCAGCAGGCGCTCCTCGAGGGTGCGCACCCGCTTGGGGGCGTCCTGCAGCTTGCGCCGGAGCTGGACGACCTCCTCCTCCAACACCTTGACCTGCTCGAGCAGGGTGCCGACCTGCTGCTCGTAGGAGCCCAGGCGACGTTCGTACTCGGCGTTGCTCGAGTGGACCACCTCCTCCAGCCGGCTCCACGATGGGTCGTCCAGTAGGTCTCCCAATGGGTTGCACGGCCAACATACACCGGACCCCCCGCAACCAAGACCGGTTCAGAGTCCAGAGCCGATGACTTGGCCGATGACTGGTTTTCCCGGCGATTTCCGGGTAAATTGGTTCCAAGACGAAAGTCACCACATCATCCGCCACAGCAGGCGACGACACGAGGGGCACGATCACCATGGTCATGAAGGTCTGGATCGACCAGGATCTCTGCACGGGCGACGGCCTGTGCGAGGAGATCGCACCCGACGTGTTCACCCTCAAGGACGACGGCCTGGCCTACGTGCGGGAGGCGGGCAAGACCCTCACCGGCAGCGGCACCGAGGCCCTCGCAGTCGTGCCCGCGGGCCAGGAGGATGGCACCATCGAGTCCGCCGAGGAGTGCCCCGGAGAGTGCATCTTCATCGAGCTGTACTGATCTCGTCGGCCACCGACGCCGGCGCGGCCCGTCGGCGTTCAGTCGCAGTCGCCTCGCCGGGGTTGACCGGTGGGAACGCCGCCCAGGAGGGCCTTGACCAGGTCACCCCCTTCGACGACCAGGTCGAACAGCGCCCGGTCGAGGTCGTCGTCGGTCACTCGAATCGGATCCTCGTCTGACGCGTCGGCGGCGAACAGCGCCGCCTTGCGCAGGAGTTCCTTGACGAAGGCTGCGCTCACGCCCTCGGTCCGCTCCACCAGCCGCCCGCGATCGACGAGGTCGAGCGTCAGCCCCCGGCTGTAGAGGTCGATGAGCCGCGACCGGCAGGCGGCGTCGGGCAGCGGCACCTCGATCGCCTCGTCGACCCGGCCGGGACGGGAGGCGAGGGCCGGTTCGAGGAGCTCAGGCCGGTTGGTCGTGAGGATGAACAACACGTCGGCGTCGTCGCCGAGTCCGTCCATCTGGTTGAGGAGCTCGAAGAGGACGGCGTTGGTGCCCGTGCCCTGGCGTGTCCGCTCCTCGGCCACCAGGTCGACGTCCTCCAGGATGACGGTTGCCGGCTGCAGGAGACGGGCCATGGAGCACGAGGCCTCGATCAGGCCGAGCGTCTGCCCGGTGAGGACGAGGACCGTGCGATCGGGCATCTGCTGCGCCAGATACATGGCGGTGAGGGTCTTGCCCGTACCTGGTGGGCCCCACAGGAGCAGTCCCCGCTTGAGGTGCCTGCCGGCCGCCAGCAGGCGTTGGCTGAGCTGGGCGAAGCGGATCGTCTGTCGTTCGATGCGCTCGAGGACGCCCGCCGGCAGGACGATGGCGTCGCGGTCGATCGGGGCCAGGTGGTGGAACTTCACCTCCAACGGGCCCATCTGCTGCTTGACCAGCGACACGACCCGTCCCTTGTACACGTTGCGACGACGGATCCGCAGACGGAGGTCGGCCAGGAAGGCCTCGGCCGCGGCCCGGTCGGCGGCCATGACCTCGACCACGGTGCCGCTCTGTCCATAGCCCCGGGGATCGGGACCCCGGACCAACACGGCGAGGGGTGCTTCCCCGTCACCGATCAGGTAGAGCCCGAACTGGACGCAGGCGATCTTCTCGTCCCGGCCGGCGACCAGGTTCACGTAGTCGACCGGTCCCTCCTGGGGTGTGCCCTCCGCGAAGAGACCACCCCTGCCGGCTGCGGCCAGGTCGCCGAGGCCGAGGGCCAACATCGCCCGGTGCTGGACGGACACCCCGAGGAGCTCGAACGTCCGCCCCGTCTCGCTCAGGTAGGCGTCGAGCGCCAGCTGCAGGTTCGGGTGGTCGTGACTCGGGAACTGCTCGCTGAGGATCGGGGCGCTCGTCGCGGGCCCGCCGAAATGGGTCGCGAGGCGGGCTCGGAAGAACGGCTCCGCCGCCGTCGCCTGCGAGATGGACTGCTCCAGGAACCCCTTGAAGGCGTGGCCGAAGTCACCCGCAGACAGCGTTTCCCCGTCGGACATGGCCGCCTCCTTCGTCAGCCATTCATCGTCCCACGGGTGTGCTCCCGGACGGTGGCGGGGGTCGGCCGGCTGTGACCTGGTTGTTACCTCGCTGAGAAGGGTTCGTTGCCTGGGCGGCCGATGGTGATGCCATGGAACTTCGAGGCCTTCGGGAGGTCCCCACGATGTCGCTTCTCCGACGTACCACCGCGGTGCTGGCGGGCCTCACGGTTGCGGTCGCCACGCTGGTGGTCACGGCTGCGCCGGCCGGGGCCCGGCCGTTCTGTCCGATCAGTTGGGGCAGCGGGGCCAAGGCCGCGGGCGAGCACGGGTTGGCCCCTTTGGGGCAGGTTCGGACCGGGAAGCACGACTGCTTCGACAGGGTCGTGTTCGAGATCGACGGGCCGGCGCCCGGGTACCGGGTCGAGTACGTCTCCGAGGTGCGGACCGAGGGCGAGGGGGCGGTGCTGCCCCTGGCCGGGGGGGCCCGGCTAAAAGTCGTCCTCCTGGGCAACGTCTTCGACGAGTTGGGCCACCTCCACTACTCGGGCCGGGTCGGTGACCGGCTCGACGTCGCCGGCTACAAGACGCTCCGGGACGTGAAGTTCGGCGGGTGCTTCGAGGGCTACACCACGTTCGGGGTCGGCGTTCGGGCCCGGTTGCCGTACCGGGTGTTCACCCTCGCCGGGCCCGGCGAGCACAGCCGCATCGTGCTCGACGTCGCCCACCGCTGGTAGCGGATAGCGGGCGCGGTCAGCCCTCGGAGAGCTTGAACGGCTCCGCCGGCTCGAGGTCGAGCGATACCGAGTTGATGCAGAAGCGCTGGTGGTTGGGGCCGGGGCCGTCGTCGAAGACGTGGCCCAGGTGGCCGCCGCAGCGTTTGCAGGTGACCTCGGTGCGGCGCATCCCGTAGCTCTTGTCGACGTGGAGGTCGACGGCGTCGGCCACCGCCGGCTCGGTGAAGCTGGGCCAGCCCGTCCCCGACTCGAACTTGGTGTCGGAGCTGAACAGGGGCGCCCCGCAGCCGGCGCAGACGTACATCCCGTCGTCCTGGGCGTGGACGTACTTGCCTGTTCCGGGGCGCTCGGTGCCCTTCTTGCGCAGCACCTGGTACTGCTCCGGCGTCAGCCGGGCCCGCCACTCCTCGTCGGTGGTCGCGATGTCATCTCCCATGCCTACGTCTCCCATGGCCGATCAGGATAGGCAGGGGCCGGTGTCTACCGGGACCGCGCTGGGCGACATGTCCAGCAAAGGCCGCAGCTCGTCGGCGGTGAGGGCGTAGGCGGTGGTGTCACGGTCGGGGGCGATGGCGAAGGCCACCCCGACCACGTCGCCGTCCTCGTTCACCAGGCCCGCACCCGAGTCCCCCGGCGCCAGGTCCGCGGCCAGCACGTAGACGTCGCGGCGGACGAGGGCCGAGCCGTACAGGCCCCGTCCCACCGCTCGCACCCGTTGGCGGATCGACGCCGGGGAAACCTGGATGTCGGCCTGGCCCCCGGGGTGGCCGAAGACGGCCACGGTGGTGCCGACCGCGCCCGCAGTGACGGTCAGGGGCGCCTGGCCGAGGCCGGGGACCGACAGCAGGGCCAGGTCGCGGTCGGGGTCGAAGGCGACGGCCGTCGCCGGCAGGCGGGTGCCGTCGGGGCGGACGACGACGGTGTCGTCCTGGCCCGCGATGACGTGGGCGTTGGTCAGGACCAGGTCACGGGCCACGCTGAAGCCCGACCCGTCCCGCACCGACCGGCAGGCGGTGCCTTCCACCATCACCGTGCTGGCCGTCACCCGGGCGACGGTCGCCGCCGTCAGGGGCGTGGTGGTGGGCGGCGGGCCGGTGTCGAGCGACGGCAGGAGGCCGCCGAAGACCTGGGGGCTGGCGGCGGGCCCGGCCAGGCGGCGCAGGGCCTGGGACGCGTCGGGCGGGTCGGGCAGGAGGGCGTCGACGACGCGGGCCACCGCCGAGTGGCGGGCCAGGCGGGCGGGGGCGCCGGTGACGTCGGAGAGGGCGGGCAGGACGAGGAGCCACAGCCCGAGGAGGACGACGAAGGGGGCCGCCGCCGCCCCCGCCATCCGGTCGAAGGGCTCGTAGGCACCGAGGTTGAGCTCGTTGCGGAACCGGGTGCCGGCCATCCGGCCCAGGTACTGGGCGCCGTAGCCGACGCCGACGAAGAAGAAGGCGCCGATGACGAGGCGGACGGTGGGGTCGGTGCCGCCCAGGAACGTGACCACCGACGGCACCGCCAGCGTCGCCAGGACCAGTCCCTGGAGGAGCAGGACGCAGGACGTGCCCCCGGTGACCAGTCCCAACCGGTAGCCGCCCACCATCGAGCTGATCGCCACCGCCACCACGGCGAGGTCGAGGGCGTTCAGCTGTCGGGCACCGGCGGGTCGTCGTCGGCCCCCGGGTCGGTTTCGTCCACCGGGAGGGGCTCGGGTGAGGGCGCCAGGGAGCGGCTGTCGGGCACCAGCAGGCGGGCCGAGGTGAGGAACCCGGTGTGGGCGACCATCCGGTGGTCGGGGCGCACCGACTGGCCGGCCACGTGCCACGACCGCTGCAGCACCTCGATGGTCTGGGCCAGGCCGAAGGCGCTCGCGTCCAGGGCCTCGTGGAGCTGGGCCACCTGGCCGATGGTGGGCAGGTAGGACACGAAGATCCCGCCCGGCTGGAGGGCGACCTCGGCGTGCTTGACCACCCGCCACGGCTCGGGGAGGTCGAGGACGACCCGGTCGATCCCCCCCACGTCGATGCCGTCGTAGACGTCGCGCTCCTCGATGCGGTAGTCGACGTCGGGGCCGAGGAAGGAGTGGACGTTCTTGAGGGCCACGGTGGCGAAGTCGGCCCGGATCTCGTAGCCGGTCACCGACGCCCCCGCCTGCAGCATCGCCATCGACAGCGCCCCCGACCCCACCCCCGCCTCCAGGATGCGGGCGCCCTGGTACACGTCGGCCAGGATGAGCAGGGGCCCGAGATCCTTGGGGTACACCACCTGGGCGCCTCTGGGCATCGACAGGACGAAGTCCGACAGGGTCGGCCGCAGGGTGAGGTATTTGGACCCCGACGACGAGCGCAAAGTGGTGCCCTCGGGCTGGCCCACGAACTGCTCGTGGGGGATGAAGCCGGCGTGGGTGTGGAACTGCCCCCCCTCCCGCAGCGTCACCAGGTAACGGCGGTTCTTGTTGTCGACCACCAGCACCTTGTCGCCGACTGCGAAGGGTCCACCGGATCTCATGTCCGGCCCATCATTGCCGGTTCGGCCGGGGCCGCCGGATCAGGTGTGGTCGATCAGGCGTCGGGCGGCAGGTGGGAGATGATCAGGCGCTCGCCCGGCTTCAGCTTCTCGCTGAACACCACCTTCGGCTCCTTGGTGGCGAACTTCTTGAGCGTCTGCAGGGCCCAGGCGGCGGCGCCGACCGCCAGCCAGGCGTTGGACTTGCCCAGGCCCCGGGCCAGGCCCAGCCGGCGCAGGCGGGTGAGCATCCTCAGACCCGGCGGATCTCGACGACGGTGCTCTTCTTCTTGCCCCGGCGCACGCCGAGCAGGAAGACGAAGCCGACCACCCCGGCCACCGCCACCCCGATCACGGCCTTGCCCTTCTCGACGACGGCCTCGCCCGTGTCCTCGACCTCGCCCCGCAGGTCGCGGAGCTTGGCCTCGATGTCGGCCCGGGTGATGCGTCCGTTCTCGCTGACTGTCACGACTTCGCCTTCTTCCGATCCTTGTTGCCGGCACTGACGGCCGCCAGCGTGCCCCCGAAGGCGACGACCAGCGTCACCAGGTAGGGGATGAACGACCAGTTGCCGTCGAAGGCGTCGACCGTCTGCAGCAGGCGGAGGGCGCCGAGGACGATCATGACGCTGCCCAGGCCCACCAACAGGCTTCCGGCCAAGCCCCAGGCGACGAACCGTTTCAGGCCCTTGATGGGCTCGAGCGTCTCCTGCTTGAAGTAGGCGACGACCAGTTGCCACAGACTGGAGACGTCGCCCAGGAAGCCGCGGTCGGAGGACGCCTTCGCCTTGGTCTGCTTCGCCTGCGAGCGAGTGGCCATGCGACGTTCCTATCCCCCCGCGACCCGTTGCGCAAGCACGGTTGCCTCGTCCTCGAGGAGGGCGAGCACCAGCGCCAGCCGGTCGTCGGCCGCTTCCAACTCCAGAACCCGCTGGGCGTCGAACGGGCCGAGGGGCGCCAGGGCGGCCGCTTGAAAGGCCGCCAGCGACGGGTCGGGGTCGAGGACCACCGTCGCCGGCGTGGCCGACTCCCCCAGCTCGGCCTTGAGGGCGAGCACCCGGCGGAGGAGCCGTTGGACCTGGTGGCGGTGGTCGGAACCGTCCGGGCCCGCCGGCTCGCCGTCGAAGGAGGTGACCTCGGCCCGGGGGTAGGGGTCGTCGGGCAGCCACCGGTCGACGCGGATGCGCTCGACGCCGACCAGGCCCAGGACCCACCGCCCGTCGTCCAGCTCGGCCGCCTGCAGCAAGCGGGCCCGGGTACCGACGTGGCTGCGGGTGTCGCCGCCGCCCACCTCGCTCCCCCGCTCGATGAGGACCACGCCCAACTCGCCGTCGCCGTCGACGCAGCGCCGGGCCAGGGCCCGGTAGCGGGGCTCGAAGACGTGCAAGGGGAGGATCATCGACGGGAACAGCACCGTCCCCAGGGGGAACATGGGCAATTCACTCATTTTTGGCGCTCATCGGGGGCCGATGGCGGTCGCGGGGGGCGCCTGGGGGTAGGCGGCGAGGACGTCGACCACCTTGTCCTGGAGGCGGAGGCCGGCCGCCTCGGTGGGAAGATCGTTGGCCAGGAGGGAGAAGCGGAGGGAGCCGGCGTCGGCGTCGGTGCTGGCGCCGCTGGCGAACCCGGTGAGGGCGGCCACCCCGAGCAGCGAACCCGTCTTGGCCCGGACCTTGCCCACCGCCGGCGTGCCCAGGAAGCGCTTGTAGAGGGTGCCGTTACGCCCGGCCACGGCCAGGCCGCGGGCCAGTTCGCTGTCGTCGCCGGCGGTGGTCAGGACCTGCTGGAGGAGCTGGCAGGTGAGGTGGTCGGAGCGGTCGAGGCCGGAGCCGTCGACCGTGGCCACGCCGGCCAGGGGCGCCCCGGCTGCCGCCAGGTGGTCGCGGATGACGGCCAGGCCGGCGGCGGTGGAACCCCCGCTCCCGAAGCGGACGCCCAGCTCCTTGACCAGCATCTCCGCGCCCATGTTGTCGCTGTGCTGGAGGACGGCGCCCACCACCTCGGCCAGTGGCGGTGAGTCGATCGACGCCACCAGCGTGGTGGCGGCCGGGGCCGTGCCGGTGCCCGTCCCGCCGATGGTGACCCCCCGGGCCCGCAGCAGGTTGGTGAGCACGTCGGCGGCCAGGTTGGCGGGCGAGAGAGCGTAGGACGGGGCCGGCGGGAAGGTGGCCAGGCCCTCGTTCACGGTGAGGGCGGAGATGGGCCCGACGTCGAAGTTGGCGATGTAACGGGGCAGCCACGTCGGCACCAGCCGCTGGTCGTCGTAGCGGCTGTCGTCGCCCACGACGCGGCCCTGGACGGTGCGGATCCCGGCCGCCACCACCCGGTCGGCCAGGTCCTCCATGGGAGTCGCCAGGCGGGGCTGGCCGGCGTAGCCGCCGTCGGCCGCGAAGTCGACCGTCGCCAGGAGGGGGTCGCCCCCGCCCACCAGCCACAGGTCGGCCACGGTGCCGTTTTGGATTGGGCCTCCCTGGGGGGCGCCGGCGGCCCGGACCTCGGTGGTGAGGCGGGTGTCGCCGCCGATCTTGGCCAGAGCCACGGCCCCCGTCACCAGCTTGAGGGAGGACGCGGGGATGAGGGGCTGGTCGACGCGGCGGGCGTACAGGGAGCGCCCGGACGGGTCGCTGACGGCCAGGCAGGTGTCGTCCGAGGCGTCGCCGAGGGCAGCTTCGCCCGTGATCTGGTCGAGGGCGGCGGTGAGGCGGTCGTCGGCCACCGTCCGGGACACGACCGTCGGCAGCCGGCGGAGGCTGAAGACGGGGGTGGTGAGGGGGGCCGGTTGAGCGTCGTCGGCGGGCGCCTGGGCCCGGGCCGGGGTGGCGCCGCAGGCGAGGGCGGCCGCCAGCACGAGGGCTCGGGCCCGGCGGGCGGTCAGATCCGGACCTCGGGCATCGGTGGCCAATCTAGGCCGAGGTCGGGGGGCGCGGTCATGCGGCAGGCACGCCCAGGCGGTCGAGGAGGTCGACCACCCGGCGGCGGATCTCGTCCCGCACCGGGCGGACCTCGTCGACGCTCTTGCCGAACGGGTCGGTGAGCAACCAGTCCTCGTAGCGCTTTCCGGGGACGAACGGGCAGGCGTCGCCGCAGCCCATGGTGACGACGACGTCGGCCGCCCCCACGATCTCGTCTGTCCACCGCTTGGGGGACTCGCGGGAGATGTCGATGCCGACCTCGGCCATGGCCGCCACGGCCGCCGGGTTGACCTCGGGCGCGGGCGCGGAGCCGCCCGACGACGCCTCCGCCCGTCCCCCGGCGAGGTGGTTGAACCACCCCAACGCCATCTGCGAGCGGCCCGCGTTGTGGACGCAGAGGAAGAGCACGCGGGGCACGTCAGACACGGAGATCCTCCGGTTGCGGGTGGACGGCGACGGCCACCTGCGGGTAGAGCGCCCGGGCTGCGAGCACGGCGAGGGCGGCGCCGACCACCTCGGCCACGACGAAGGCGGGCACCGAGCGCCAGGCGATGCCGGCGAAGGTGTCGGTGAGGGCGCGGGCGACGGTAACGGCGGGGTTGGCGAACGACGTCGACGAGGTGAAGAAGTAGGCCCCGCCGATGTAGGCGCCGACGGCGAAGGGGACGGCCGAGGCCCGACCCGACCGCACCAGGCCGAGGACGACCAGGAGGAGCCCGAAGGTGGCGACGACCTCGCCCAGCCACAGCCCGCCCCCGCTCCGGACGTGCGTGGACACCTCGACCGCGGGCAACGAATACATCAGGTTGGCGACTATCGTCCCGATCACCCCGCCCGCGACCTGGGCCGCGATGTAGGCGCCCGCCTCGACGGTGGACAGTCCCCCGAGGAACCGGTCGGCAAGGGTCACCACCGGGTTCAGGTGGGCTCCCGAGACGGCGCCGACGGCCAGGATGATCGCCACCAGGGCGGTGGCGGTGGCGGCCGCGTTCTCCAGGAGCTGGAGGCCGGTATCGCCGGGTGACAGGCGTTCGGCCGCGATCCCCGACCCGACCACGGCCACCACCAGCAGGCCGGTGCCCAGGCCCTCGGCCAGGGCCCGGCGGCCCAGGGGAATCGTCGTCAGCAACAGCGGGCGGCGGACTCGGCGGCCGACCCGCAGCACATGGCGTCCTGGCCGGGTGCGACCGTGCGGAGAGCGCCGTCGCCGTGGGTGTCGACGTCGGCCAGGACGGTGTAGATCTCCCACGGCTCGCCGTCGGGGGCGTCGACCCACACCTTGTCCTGCACCGCGAAGCAACACGACACCTGGTCCTCGGTGGCGGTGGCGAGGCCCTCCGACCGGAACCGGGCGGTGGCGGTGGCGACGTCGTCGGTGCTGGCGACCTCGACGCCCAGGTGGTTGAGGGTGCCGGGCCGGCCCGTGCCCTCGATGAGGACGAGCTTCAAGGGGGGCTCGGCGATGGCGAAGTTGGCGTAGCCGGGACGGCGCTTGGCCGGCTCGGTGGCGAAGAGCCTGGAGTAGAAGTCAACCGCGGCGTCGATGTCGGACACGTTGATGGCCAGCTGCACTCGGGACATCGAGCTCCTCCTGATACATTGGTCGTTGTCGATTGATCGATCCTCGCAAATGTATCGACGGTTGTCAATACGGAGGTGGGAATGCGCACCCGACCGATGACGGTGGCGGAGGCGACCGACGAAGCCTGCTGCCCGTCGGTGCTGGCCGCCCCCCTCGCCGAGGGCGAGGCCGAGGCCCTGGCCCAGTCCTTCGCCGCCCTGGCCGACCCGGTCCGCCTGCGCCTGCTGAGCCTGGTGGCGGCGGCCGACGAGGTCTGTTCGTGCGAGCTGCAGGAGCCGCTGGGCAAGTCGCAACCGACGATCAGCCACCACACCAAGGCCCTGGCCGACGCCGGCCTCATCGTCGGCGAGAAGCGGGGCCGGTGGGTCTACTGGCGGGTCGTGCCCGACCGGGTCGAGGCCCTGCGCGCCGCCCTCGCCCCGTAGGTGGGCCCTACCGCTACGGCGTCGGGCGGCGAGGGCGGCCGAGCTGGGAGGGGACGATCGTGACGGGAAACGGGTAGGTGGCGACATACGGCTCGTCGCCCACGACCTTGGCCGCCTCCGCGTAGCGGCCGTCGACCAGGCGCAGGACGGTGAGGCTGGGCTCGTCCGGATCGACTCGTCGCCGCCGCTCAGAAGGTGCTGGCGGGTGGTTCGGGGTCGGGGTCGGCGGGCGGGTCGGGGACGGGGGGTGCTGCGCCCAGCTCGCCGACCGACGCCGGGGCCACGGCCGCCGCCGCCGATCCCGCGGCCGGGGCGGCGCTGGCCGACCGGTAGTGGCTGCCGATCCCGACGGCGATGGCCACCAGGGGGACGGAGATGAACGCCCCCAGCAGCCCGCCCACCAGCAGTCCGGCCGACACCGCCCACACCGTCACCAGGGCGTGGAGGCGGACCGCCCGCTCCAGGATGAGGGGCTGGAGCAGGTTGCCCTCGATCTGCTGCACCGCCACCGTCGCCGCCACCACCAGCAGGGCCGTGCCCAGGCCGTTGGTGACGAGGGCGACCACGGCCGCCAGCAGCCCGGCCACCGACGCGCCCACCAGGGGGATGAAGCCGCCCAGGAACGTGAGCACGGCCAGGGGCAGGATGAGGGGCACCCCCAGCACCCACAGGGCGAGGCCGATCAAGACCGCGTCGATGAAGCCGGTGGCGGCGGTGGCCACCAGGTACTGCTTCATGATGAACCGGGAGTGACGGGTGATGGCCACCACGTCGTCGCGGTTGCGGGGAGGGACCCGCTCCAGGAGCCAGTCGGCCATCCGGGCCCCGTCCTTCATCACGAAGAAGAGGGTGAACAGCAGCAGGACGATGCCCCCCAGGACCTCGCCTGCCAGCCGGGCCTGGCCCGCGGCCTGCTCCGCGACCCCGCCCGACGCACTCCGCACGGTTTCCCGCACCTCGGACTCCAGCTCGTCGACCTTCTCCTGCGACCAGTTGAGGGGCTCGCCCTGGGCCCAATCCTTGGCGTCGTCGACCGCCTTGTCGATCTGTTCGCCGAGGTCGCCGAACTGCGACGCGACGCTGGCGCCGATCCACACCAGGGCCGCCAGGACCACGCCGAGGGCGCCCACGAAGACGGTGATGGCGGCCAGCGACGCCGGCCACCCGTGCCGGCGCAGCCGAGCGGCCAGGGGCTCGAGCACCGAGGCCAGGAACAGGGCCAGCACCACCGGCACGACCACCACGTACAGCTGGATGAGGATCAGCACGGCCACCGCCGTCGCCGCCACCACGAGGAGCATGCGCCAGCTCCAGGCGGCGGCGCCGTCGAGGACCCGCGGCACCGTCACCCGCCGCGGCTGGTCGTCGACGTCCACCGGTCCCAACACTACGGTGGACGCTCGTGCCCGGGACTGATGCCGGCTATTCGGGGACGCCGCTCCCCCGCAAGTTGGGGATCAAGGAGGGCTTCCGGGTGGCCCTGGTGGGGACGCCCGCCGGCTTCGGCCCCGAGCTCGACCCCCTCCCCGCCGGCGTCCACCTCGTCCGCCGCCTGGGCGCGTCCGCCCCGGTCGACCTGGCCCTGCTGTTCGTCACCTCCCGCCACGACCTGGCCGACCGGTTCCTGCCGCTGGCGGCCCACCTGCCGCCCGCCGGCGCCCTGTGGGTGGCGTGGCCCAAGAAGTCGTCCGTGCCCAAGAAGTCGGGCATTGTGACGGACCTCACCGAGGACGTCCTGCGCGAGGTCTGCCTCCCCCTCGGGTGGGTCGACACCAAGGTGTGCGCCGTCACCGAGGTCTGGTCGGGGCTGAAGTTCGTGCTCCGGAAGGAGAACCGGCCACGGACGGGTTGAAGCGCATCCGGGTGGTGCTGGTCGACGACCACGACATGGTCCTCCGGCTCCTCGTCGCGGCCATGGCGGCCCAGCCCGACTTCGACGTGGTGGGCTCGGCCATGACCATCGCCGACGCCCTGCAGGTCACGGCCGCCTCCGATCCCGACGTGGTGGTCATCGACTACACGCTCCCCGACGGCGACGGGGCCGAGGGCGCCCGGCGGCTGCGGCAGGCCACTCCCGACCTGCGGGTGATCATGCTCACCGGCCGGGACGACGAGGCCACCCGGAAGGCGGCGTTCGACGCCGGCTGCTGCGGCTTCGTGGCCAAGGGAGCCCGTTTGGACGAGCTGGCGGTGGCGGTGCGGGCCGCCGTCAACCCCGACTAAGCGCCCGGTCCCGCCGGCCCCGGGACCGACGCTTCGAGGACGGACACGACGTCGCCGAACGACCGTTCCAGGGCCACCATGAGATCGCCCGCCCGGTCGAGGGCGCCTTCGGACGCGGCCCGCTCGACGTCGCCCGCCAGCGCTCCCATGCGCGCCGCGCCGAGCATGAGGCAGGTGCCCTTGAGCCGGTGGGCGGCCCGGACGGCGGTGTCGGCATCGGCGGCGGCGAGGCCCTGCCTGAGGCGGGCCAGGTCGTCGGGCGTCCCCATCCGGAAGTCGGCGACGAGCGACTCCAGGAAGTCCTGGCCCAGTCCCCGGATCTGCTCGAACGGGCCGGGGTCGAGGTCGACCACCTCCGTCATGTCCGTACCTCCTCCATCTCGGCCCGACCCACCGGGTCGAGGGCCACCGGGTCAAGGACATTGTCGGTGGCCGCGGCCGCCGGCCCCAGGGTCCTTTCGGCCCCTTCCCACCCACGCGGCCGAGGCCCCGCACAGTGGCGGGGCCTCGGCGGGATGGCGGACCTCGGCGTGGACGTCGTCAGGGGGTCAGCGCCGCCCTGCCATCGCCGGAGTCGAGTCGGTCCGCTCGGGAGCGGCGAAGGACTGGGTCTTGGGCGTGGCGAAGGCGTGGGCGAACCCGGCGAGGGAGAGCAGCAGCATGAGGCCGGCGCCGAGGTACACGACGGTGGCCGCCTGCCCCGCCTTGCTCCCCAGGACGCTGAAGCCGTAGGACGTGAGCAGGATGCCCCGCAGGGTCTCGCCCTTGAACACGCTCTCCCGCTGGCTGGTGGTGTCGGCCAGCTGCTTCTGCAGGTCGGCCAGCCCGGGGTCGTTGGCCGTCTGGGCGGCGGCGATCTGGGTCCGGATGCCGGACTGCACGTCGCCCAGCTCGGCGTAGGTCTTGCCGCCGGCGCTGGTCTTCACGTGGAGGCCGATGAACTCGTTGGCGTAGCACTCGGCCTGCTTGCCGGTGGTGAGCGGCTGGCCCGCGAACTCGACCAGGCAGGGCGACGCCATCTCCTCGTCGGTGAGGGTGGCGGCGGCCTTGAAGGTGATCTTCTGCTGGGTGAGCTGGTCGGTGACGTAGTCGTCGGAGAAGTTGGCGTTACTGGACATCACGATGCCCATGACGAGGAGCAGGCCGGCCAGGCCCGCGCCACCGATGCTGAAGAGGATGTCGAGGGTTCTGCGCTTCACGATTGTCTCCTTAGGTCGTGTCCTAAGGATCGGATTTCCCGGCCGGCGCGGCTAGGGCCGAAGGTCCGCGATGTCGCGGGTCGGAGGACCCTCGCGCCCGGTCGACGCCTGAAAGCCGCCTAGATCGGGACGTCCTCGTCGACGAGGGGCATCAGGAACAGGTCGACGCTGTGGTCGGGCAGGGCCGACTCGCCCCGGTGGGCGGCCCGGACCGCGCCCACGAGGTCGTGGAGGAGGCGGTCCTTGAGGACGTAGCCGGCACAGCCGGCCTTCCTGGCGTCGGTCAGGGTGCGGTCGTCGGCCGTGGCCGTGACCATCACCACCCGGACGTTGCGGATCACCCCTTGGATCCGGCGGGCGGCGTCGGTGCCGCGGCCGTCGGGCAGCTGCTGGTCCATGAGGACGACGTCGGGCTGGTAGGCCCGGGCCTGGTCGACCGCTTCGCTGACCGTGTCGGCCACGGCCACGACCGAGATGTCGGCCTGGTCCGCGAAAATCCGCCGGACCATCTCGTGGTAGATCGGCTGGTCGTCGACCACCAGCACGGTGATCCCGTCGTCGTGCCCCATGACCTGCACCTCTTCGGGCGGCCACTGGTCGGGATCTCGGGTGCGTCGGTGCCGCCGCCCGGCCCAGGATAGGCCCGTCATGGATGCACCTTCCTCCGTCGCCCGCCTACAGGCTTCCGAAGGAGCCGACGGCGGGGCCGATCACGATGGCCATGATCGGCGGGAAAATGAACAGGACCAGGGGGAACATGATCTTCACCGGCAGCTTGGCCGCCTTCTCCCGGGCCCACGCCCGGCGCCGGGAGCGGATCTCGGTGGCCTGAGAGGTCAGCACCCGACCCACGGGGATGCCGAGGGCGTCGGCCTGGATGAGGGCGAGCACGAACGTCCGGACCACGTCGAGGTCGGTCCGGTTCTTCAGCTCCTGGAGGACCTCCCGCCGGGGCATGCCCAGCTCCATGCCCTGCAGGGCCAGGCGCAGCTCGTCGGCCATGGGCGAGTCGAAGTGCTGGCAGACGATGCTGAGGGCGGCGTCGAAGCCGCACCCCGCCTCCACGGCCACGGCCAGCATGTCGATGATGTCGGGCAGGTCCTTGAAGATGGTGTCGGACCGCTTGCGGATGCGGCGCTTCAGGCGGGCCGACGGCAGGATCAGGCCGATGACCGGCAGCATGACGAGGCTCTTCTTGGCCACCGGCGTCAGGGGCATCCCCCACATGAGGTCGGCCACCAGGGCGAGGACCGCGGCCAGCCCGAGCTGGGCCGCCAGCTGCATCCCCGGCCGGCGTTGTCCCTCCAGCCCGGCCAGGATCAGCTGCCGCTCGATCTTGTCCAGGTGCTTGCGGGGCAGCAGCCGCTCGAGGCGATCGGCCACCGGCTTGCCGACGACGCGCACCATCCGCCCCACGAAGGGCTCGCCCAGGCGCTCGTGGAACGCCCCCAGCTCGGCCGACTGGGGGAGGAAGTGGCCGATGTCGGGCACGATCCGCCGGCCTCGGGCGAAGGCGACCCCCATGACGCACCCGCCGAGCAGGGCCAGGCCGACCGCGAGGAGGGCGCCCGAACCCATCAGCACGGCCATCAGACGTCGATCTTGACCATGCGCAGGATCGTGAACATGCCCGCCACCACCGACAGCCCGCAGCCGATCAGCAGGAACAGGCCCGACCCGCTGTAGAGAGGACGGACGTAGGTGGGGTTCAGAACCTGCATCATGAGCAGCAGGAAGGGCACCAGACCGGCCAGCACGTAGGCCGACATCCGCCCCTCGGCAGTCAGGATGCTGACCTCCCGCCGGAGCTCGGCCCGCATGCGGATGAAGTCGGACAGGGTGTGGAGCAGGGTCGCCAGCCGTCCCCCGACCGTCTGCTGGATGCGGATGGCCTGCACCACCATGTCCATGTCCCGCACCTGGAGGCGGGCCGCCATCCGCTCGAGGGAGGCGACGACGGGGTCGCCCAGGCGGGTCTCGGCCACGACGAGGGCGAACTCCTCGGACAGCGGGGGCCCCGCCTCCTCGCACATCATCTGGATGGCCCGCAGGAAGGTGTGCCCCGCCGACAGGGACGACGCCACCAGGCTGAGGGCGTCGGGCAGCTGGTTCTCGAACGCCTTGCGCCGCTTGACGATGCGGCGGTGAACCACCTTGTAGCTGAGCATGCCGGCCGCCACCGGGCCGACCAGCGCCAGCGGGACAGAGCCGGTGAGGGCGAGCAGGACCGCGGCCAGGCCCAGCCCGGCGGCCGCAGTCACGATGAGGAACTCACCCGCGTGCATCGGGATGCGAGCCCGCTCCAGGGCCGGCCCCAGGGATTGGCGGGGGTCGAACCGGCGCAAAACCCCCTCGGCCAGGTCGGTGGCCCGGCCCGCCAGCCCTTCCAGCTCCGGCGACTCGGCGCCGTCGCCGGAAGCCCCGTCGGCGCCGGCTTCGGCGACCGTCGGCCCCAGGGGAAGCCGGCCGAGGACCTCGTCGATCGCGTCCCGCTCGCGGCGGCCCTGGGCGACCGCGAAGCCGACCATGAGGCAGATGCCGGCCACGACCAGGACCAGGGGGATCACCATCGTCGAGCCCCCTACACCGAGGCCGGCTGGGGGACGGCGCCGCGGCGGCGACCCAGGCGGCGGCGGGTGGCGGCAGAGGGTGCGGCTCCGTTAACTCCGGGGAGCACCGTGGCCAGCGCCGCCCCCAGCACCTTGCTCACGTCGGAATGGGGGGCGTTGGCCAGCACGGGCATGCCCATGTTGAGCGACCGGTTGACGTCCCGGGCGTAGGGGATGACCATCTCGAAGCCCTGGGGGAAATAGCGGGTGACCTGGGGCACGTCCATCCCGACGTCGGGCTCCACCTTGTTGAGGATGAGCTTGACCCGGTCGGCAGGCACCTTGAGCTGCTGCATCGTCTCCAACAGCAGCCCCAGGTTGCGCACGCTGGGCAGGTCGAGGGTGGCCAGGGCGAAGACCCGGTCGGCGTACTCCAGGGCGACCAGCACCGCCTCCGACAGGGCCGGCGGCGTGTCGATGACGACGTAGTCGAACTTGCGCCGGGCGGCCTCGATCACCCGGACCACGTCGGCCGCCACGATCCCGTCGGCCTCGACCGGCCGGTCGGGGGCGGCCAGCACCCGCAGCCCCGTCTCGTGCACCATCAGGTGCTCGGGCAGGAGGGCGGAGAGGTCAGGTTCGTCCTCGTGGGACAGGAGGTCGACGATCGTGAGCTCGGGCCTGATTCGAAGCGACGTCGACAGCTCGCCGAACTGGAGGTCGAGGTCGATCAGGCACACCTTCTTCTTGAGCTTGGAGTGGAGGTGGTAGGCGATGTTGGTGGCGAAGAACGTCTTGCCGCAGCCGCCCGTGGCCGAGACGACGGCGATGACCTCACCCACCCGACCCGGGCCGGGACCCTCCGCCTCCTCGGCCAGCGACCCCCACCGCACCTCGAGCGCCTGGAGGATGGTGTCGACGATCGCCGAGTCGGACACCGGCAGGCGCAGGATGTCGACCGCGCCGGTGCGGATCGTGTCACGCAGGCTGGCGGTGCGGCGGCGGTCGAAGACGAGGATGAGGCTCGACTCGGGCAGCCGCACGCGGAGCTTGCGCAGGGCGACCAGTCCGCCCTCGGTCACCACGCTGGGGCCGGCGATGATGACGTCGACGGCGGGGTTGCGGACGAGGGCCTCGCCGATGGCGGCCATACCGGCGCACTGCACGAGCTCGGGGCGGGGCCGCAGGCAGGCGATGGCCCGCTCGACCTGGCGACCGATGTCCTCGCCGTCGTCGACGACGAGGATGGTGGGGATGCGCACGAGGCCTAGACCCCCCGCAGGGCTTCGGCCGGGCCCGCACCGGGCGTGACCACCGGGGGCTCGCCCTTGGCCACCAGGTCGAAGTAGAGCTTGTTGAACTCGCTGAGGAAGATGAGCTTCTCCGCGTCGCCGGGCGTGACGGCCAGCAGGTAGACGAGATTGGGGCCGTCGACCGCGCCCTGAACCGCGGGCAGGCCGGCTCCGTTGACCTTGAGGACCTCCACCGACTGGAGCACCAGCTGGACCCTCGACGAGGCCTGGTCGATCCCCTGCACGATGCCGTAGACGTCGACCAGGTCGCCCGCGCCGGCGAATCCGGCGATGCCCGGCATCGGCTGCAGCATCATGGCCAGAGCCCGCTTCCCGGGAGGGATCACGACCGTCCCGATCCGGGTCTGGGGGGCGGGGAACATGTCGGTGGTCACGACGGTGCCGGCGGGGATGGCGGTGGCAGCCACGCCCCCCGCGATCTGGCTCGGGTCGGTGACGACATTCAGGGGCACGGTGGCGAGGTCGGCGGCCCGGGTCTGGAGCAGGCCCTGGGCGACCGCGATCGACCCCGACGTGCCGGTGTCGACCGTGGTGGTGGCGAAGAAGACCTGCACCCGGGTGGCGGCGGCACCGGTGGGGGCAGCGGGGGACCGGGTGGCGAGGTAGGCGGCGGCACTGCCGCCGACGAGGAAAAGCACGAGGCCGGCGATGAATCCCATCTTGGATTTGGTGGCGAGAGGAGCTCTCAATGTGAATCCTTCCGTGCTGCTCCTGTCCCTTGTCGACGCCGGCCGGGGTCCGGGATATGGCCCATATGACCCATAGACGCCTTCGGGCCCGGAGCCGCCTTCAGCCGCCGACGAGGTGGACGGGGTCGCCGATGATGTTCACCGACCACGTCGTGCGGTCGCTGGGCGTCGAGCCCACCGTGTAGCGGATCTGCCACCACACCTTCGTCCCGTAGACGGTCGTGTAGTTGGCCGGCAGCCTGACGTCGAGGATCATGCGCCGGTCGTTGTACTTCGAGGTGCTCTGGAGCCCGGTGTAGGGCTGGGTACCCGTGCCGCTCACGTTCAGCGACGTGACGCTCGACGCGCTGCAGCCGCCGCTGGCCGCCGTCGGTGGGTTGCACGGCGTCCGCCAGTTGAAGGTGGCGGGGTTCCCGTTGGGATCGAGGACCTCGATCTTGGTCGCGCCCTCCCCCGAGTCGAACAGGGTGAGCTGCATGGTCTTGCCCGCGTGGAGGGCGGCCACCTGGGCCAGGTAGAAGGTCGCCGTGCTGCCGGCGACGCCGCCCAGGTTGGCGTAGATCGACATGTCGCCGACGCCGTGGATCTGGGGGCACGACGCCGAGTAGCCGGTGGCGCCCACGATCGACGTGCAGGTGGCGAACAGGAGGCCGGTGTAGGCCCGCAGGGCGAAGCCGTTCGACGCCCGGCTCTCGGTCGTCTGGGCGGCCGAGGTCTTGATCCGGATGTAGTAGGTGCCCGCCGCCGGGTTGACCCACGTCTGCAGGGGCATCCAGAGGTTCTTGTAGAGGATGTTGTTGGTGGCGATCGTCGTCGTCGACAGCAGGGGGTTGTCGCTGGTGTCGAGCGGGGTGTTGTCGGTGCCGAAGACCTGGTAGGTGGTCGTCACCGCCTGCGCCTCGGTGGCCAGGGCGATGTCGGGCGTGGCGCCGGACGTGTTGTAGCCGCCGTCGTAGACCTCCAGGTGCAGGGCGAGGGCGGACTGGGGCATCTCGACCGCGTACAGGTACCCGTTGGGCTCGTAGTCGGCCGTCTGGGGCGATCCGGCGGGGCTACATTGCAGGGCGGCGCCGGTCGACGTCGTGTAGGACTCGAACCGGGCCAGCTTCACGTCGCCGCTCTCGTGGCCGGCGCAGTAGCCGTTGACCGCGGCCCAGAAGTTCTCGGGGGCGGTCGGGAGCAGGTCGCCGGTGCCGAACGTGTTCTTGGGGCTGCCCAGGGGGACCGGGAGGACGTACTCGGCGGTCGCCGACCGGGCCAAAACCTGGTTGCCACCCGCCACCGAGCCGGAGAAGTGCCGGGACACGTCGGTGTCGGAGATCGCCACCGTCAGCTGCCGGCTGTTCCCCGGCTGGGGCGACACCACGATCGAGATGGTCCCGCCGGGGACGAAGCCGTTGCGGGCGGCCGCCGCCAGCGCCGCCGCCTGCGACGTGGGGAAGTCGGGCATCCACACCACGCCGGAGAGGGCGGCGGCGTCGGCGGCTCGTTGGATCGTCGCCGCCCGGGCGTACCAGCCGCCGATGTCGACCGCGAAGGAGGCGGCCACGATCAGGGTGAACAGGGCCGCGGTGAGCATGACGAGCACGTAGCCGCCCTCGTCCCGGTTCCCCATCCGGCGCCACCAGCCGACCCGGGCCCGCAGGGTCATCTCACGTCTCCTTGGGCTCGAGGCGCATGACGGCGTGGTCGACGATGGTGAGCGTGGACCCGAAGAACCCGGTGAGCATGGGGTGGCGGGCCGACACCCACACCCCGAGGTAGTCGTTGCCGAGGGCCTGGATGGCCTGGCGCGAGGTCGGGCACCACGAGAGGTCGAGGGACCCGACACCGCAGCCGAACCACGAGCCGGGTGACGTCCCCGCCACCACTTGGGCCAGTTGGGCCCCGGTGTAGGCGTTGCACGACCCGCTCACGCTGTGGGGCGTGCCGGTGAGGCAGGCCGTCGGGACCGCCCCGTCGATGGTGATCGACTTGAAGACGACGACCGAGTTGACGTTGGCCAGCCCCAGGTCGTTCAGGGCGGCGCCAGTCGACACCAGCAGGACCTGGTCGGCGTTGGCGACCGTGCCCTGGGCGCTGCCGACCCGGACACCGGCCCGGACCGCCGTCTGCACCGTCAGCCGGCCGCTCCAGGCCAGACCCATCTCGATGGCACCGAAGGCGAAGAGGGTGAGGAGGGGCAGGACGAAGGCGAATTCCACCATCGCCCCCCCACGCTCGCCCCGCCGTCTCGTGAGGGTCCGCCTCACGTGCGTCCGCATCACGTGAGCGTCCGGGGCTCGAGGCGCAGGACGGTGTCGGTCGAGAAGCTGAGCCCGAGCCCCAGCACGCCGGTGAGGTTCCGGTGCGAGGCCCGCACGTAGACCCCGATGTAGTCGGGCGGGCCGTTGGCCCCGCCCAGGGCCGTCTTGCGCACGGTCGGGCACCAGAAGCTGTCGATCTTGGTCACCGGCCCGGGCGGGCCGACGCAGCCGAACTCGGTGCTGGCCTTGGCCAGGTCGGCCCCGGTGTAGCGGTTGCAGACGGCGGCCACGCTCGCCGTCTTGCAGGCGGTGGGCACCACCGAGCTGGGCCCGGCCGCCTTGTACACGACGATGGTGGTGATCTGGGAGGTGGCCACGCCGCCGGCGCCCTTGCCGATGGCCTGGAGCACCAGCCGGTCGGCCTGCACGTCGGACCCGTTCCCACTACCGCTGCGGGCCCCGACCAACGACATGTTGTCGACGCTCAGCTTTTCGTGCAGCCCGTACCCGCCCTCGATGACCCCGAAGAGGAGCAACAGGACCAACGGCGTGACAAACGCCGCTTCCAGCACCGAGTTCCCCCGCTGGCCGTCCAGCCGTGCTCGTGCCGATCTCCTCACCTACCTGTCGTCGTCAGACGAGCAGGCCCGCTGGATGACCCGAATGGCCTATTGCCGTGCCGGTTACGGCTCCAGGGCGGCGCGGAAGATGGAGCGGAGGTGCTGGAGGCGGGCCTCGAGGACGTCGGGGGCGAGCGGGTCGCCGCCCAGGAGGTCCTCCAGGAAGGGCACGTCGCTGAAATAGCTCAGCAGGGCGCCGTAGATGGTGAAGAACAGCTGCTCGGGGTCGTGCTTGCGCAGGCGGCCGGCGGCCATCTCCCCCTCGAAGAACACCACCGCCCGGGTGAAGAGGGGCCGCAGCCCGGCGCCCATCTCCGCGCCCAGCCGGCTGGCGTCCTCCAGCGCCTCCCGCCGCACCAGGCGGACGAAGGCGGGGTGGGCCATGAAGAACCGGAACCCGGCGGTGATGATCCGGTCGACCTGCTCCCACCCGACCCGGGTGCCGTTGGCCAGCGTGGCTTCCTCCACCCGCTGGTACCAGTCGGCCAGGGCCCGCTCGAAGACCTCCCGGTAGAGAGCTTCCTTGGACGGGAAGTGGTGCAGGAGGCTGGGCCGGCGGATGCCGACGGCGGCGGCGATGTCGTTGAGGGACGTGCCGTCGTAGCCGTGCTCCGAGAAGCACCGGAGGGCCTCGACCAGGATGGCGTCGCGTGTCGTGAGCGGTGGCTGGGGCTTGGGCGACGAGACCCTGGCCGACGCACCCTTGGGAGGCAGGTCCGGTGGGGTCCCGGCCGGAGCCAGGGGGCTGGACTTGCCGCTAGCCAACGCGCGCGCCCGCAACGTCGTCGGGCAGCATCCCGGCCAGGTTACCGCGCCCGGCCTCCGGCGGGGCCGGAGCCCGGCGATCGTCACCCGTTCGGTGCCCCACCCTGCGAACCGGTGACGATTTCCGGGCCTGAGCACCGGAATACGTCACCAGTTCGCCAGAGGGCGCGCGGGGGGCTACTTCAGGAGGCCCCGGACGGCGTCGGCGATGGCGGAGGCGTCGATGCCCGCCGCCGCCAGCAGTTCGTCGGGCTTGCCCGAGGTGGGCATGCCGGAGACGGCCAGGTGGGCGTAGGACACGGCCAGGCCGGCCTCGACCAGGGCCGAGGCGACGGCGTCGCCGATGCCGCCCTCGGGCCAGTGGTCCTCGACCACGACGAGCTTCCCCCCGGTGGCCTGGACCGCGGCGGCGATGCCGGCGCCGTCGATGGGCTTGACCGAGTAGGCGTCGACCACCCGGACGTTGACGCCGTCGGCAGCCAGGGCGTCGGCCGCCTTGAGCGCCTCGCCGACGGTGATGCCGCCGCCGACGATGGTGACCTGGTCGGAGTCGGACTCACGGACCACCTTGGATCCGCCGACGGGGAACTCCTCGTCGGGGCCGTAGATGGTCTCGGTGTTGGCCCGGGTCGTGCGCAGGTAGACGATGCCGTCCATGTCGGCCATGGCCGCCACCAGCTTCGCCGTCTGGTTGGCGTCGCAGGGGTAGAGGATCGTGCTGCCGTGGATGGCCCGCAGGGAGGCGATGTCCTCCAGCGCCATCTGGGAGGGGCCGTCCTCGCCGATGGAGCAGCCCACGTGGGAACCGACCAGGTTGAGGCGGGCCCGGCTGACGGCGGCCATGCGCACGAAGTCGTAGGCCCGGGCCAGGAAGGCGCCGAAGGTGGAGGCGTAGGGCACCCAGCCCCGGACCTGGATGCCGACGGCGTTGGCCACCATCTGCTGCTCGGCGATGAAGCACTCGATGTAGCGGTCGGGGTGGGCCTCGCGGAAGATCTCGGAGAAGGTGGAGTTGGAGACCTCGCCGTCGAGGGCGACCACGTCGCCCCGGGCGTTGCCGAGGGCGGCCAGGGCCTCGCCGTAGACCTTGCGGGTGGCGATGGAGCTGCCCAGCTCGTAGACGGGGAGCTCGAGGTCGCCGCTGGTCTCGAAGACGTGGGGCTTGCCGTCGGTGGGGGGCTTGGGGACGGTGGCGGTGATGCCCCGGTCGCCGCCGAGCTCCTCGATGGCGCCGGGGATGTCCTCCAGGGGCTTGCCGTGGGCGTTGAGCTGGTCCTCGACCGCCTTCACGCCCTTGCCCTTCTTGGTGCGGGCCAGGATCACGGTGGGCCGGCCGGTGGTGGACACGGCCTCGGCGAAGGCGGCGTCGACGGCGTCGACGTCGTGGCCGTCGACCTCGATGGCGTGCCAGCCGAAGGCTTCGAACTGCTTCTTGTAGGGCTCCATGTCCCAGCCGTAGCGGGTGGCCCGGCTCTGGCCCAGGCGGTTCACGTCGACGATGGCGACCAGATTGTCGAGCTCCTCGTAGGCCGCGGCCGCGGCCGCCTCCCACATCGAGCCCTCGGCCATCTCCGAGTCGCCGCAGATGACCCACGTGCGGTAGGGCAGCTGGTCGAGGCGCTTGGCCGCGAGGGCGACGCCGACGGCGATGGGCAGGCCCTGGCCGAGGGAGCCGGTGGCGACGTCGACCCACGGCAGGCGAGGGGTGGGGTGGCCCTCCAGCCGGCTGCCGATGTGGCGGTAGGTGGTCATTTCCTCTTCGGTGACCGCCCCCACCGCCTTGTAGATGGCGTAGATCAGGGGGGACGCGTGGCCCTTGGAGAAGATCAGGTGGTCGGCGTTGGGGTTCTTGGGGTCGTCGAAGTCGTAGTGCAGGTACTTGGTGACCAGTACGGCCATGAAGTCGGCGGCCGACATCGATGACGTGGGGTGCCCGGACTTGGCCGCACCGCTGATCTTCACTGCGTCGACCCGGAACTGCTGGCCGAGGTCACGCCACTGCTGGGACTCGCTCATCAAGAACTCCTTCGCTGGGCGGCGGCCGGGCCATCCCCGGGCAGGGTCGAGCCGCTCGTTGGGCAACCGCCTTCGGCGGCCGGCCCCCCGAGCGGGGCCGCTCTGGTCATTTGGTCGCTCGCCTACGGCTCGCTCACGAGACCCCCATCCTATGTTCACCGCAAGTGGCCACTTCGAGGCGACTACTTTCGGGGGTATGGACATCGTCTCGGCCCTGTTCGTCGAGGGCATCGACATGCGTCAGGTGCCCGGCCCGTCGACCCGTTTCGACCTCACCGGGGTGATGTTCTCCATCGCCGCCCCGTCTCCCCCGCCACTCACGATCTCGCCCCACCTCATCGTGTTCATCCGCTGCCGGGCCGACGAGCCCGGGCAGGGGACGATGGAGGTGCGCTTCCTCGACGCCGCCGGCGAGGAGGTGGCCCGCAACGCCCAGCCGGTCAACGTCCAGCCGGGCAAGTTCGGGCGCCAGCTGGTGAAGGGCGACATGAAGTACGAGGACTACGGCACCATCGAGGCCCACGTCCGCCTGGTGGGCGGACCGACGGTGGTGGTCCCCCTCACCCTGCTGCCGGCGCCGTGAGCCAGTGACCGGGGCGACGTTCGCGGCGGGGCTCTCTGAGCACCCGTCGCCGGCGGTGGCGGTGGGCGAGGTTCTGGGCCAAGTTCTCGACCAGCTCGGTCCCGATAACCCGCCCGACCTCGCCCTCCTGTTCGTCACGCCGCCCCACGCGGGGGCGCTGGAGGACTCCGCCCGCGCCATCCACGCCCTGCTCCGGCCCCACGCCCTGCTGGGGTGCGCGGCCGTCTCGGTGGTGGGTGGGAGCCACGAGGTGGAGCAGACGCCCGGCGTCTCCCTGTGGGCGGGGATGACGGGCCCGGTCACGCCGTTCCACCTCACCGTGGTGGCCACGCCCGACGGCCAGACCGTCACCGGCTGGCCGGACCGGATCGACGACGACCCCAGCGCCCTGCTCCTCCTCCCCGACCCCTTCAGCTTCCCGGCCGACGCCTTCCTCCAGCGCCTGGCCCAGGACCGGCCCGGGTTGCCGGTGGTGGGCGGGATGGCCTCCGCCGCCCGGGGGCCCGGCGGCAACCGGCTGGTGATCGACGACCGGGTGGTCACCGAGGGGGCGGTGGGCGCCTTCCTCCCATCGTCGCTGACGGTGACCACCGTCGTGTCCCAAGGCTGCCGCCCGTTGGGCACCCCCTACGCGGTCACCCGGGCCGAGGACAACGTGGTGTTCGAGCTGGGCGGCAAGCCCGCCCTGGAGCGGCTGCAGGAGGTGGCGGCGGGGGCCAGCGAGGCCGACCGCCGGCTGCTGTCGCAGTTCATCCACATCGGCCGGGTGATCGACGAGCGCAAGGTCGACTTCGACCGGGGCGACTTCCTCACCCGCAACGTGCTGGGCGCCGACCCCCGGGCGGGGGCGATCATGGTGAACGACGTGGTCGAGGTGGGGTCGACCCTGCAGTTCCAGGTACGGGACGCGGTGTCGGCGGGCGAGGACCTCGTCCAGCTCATGGGCTCCCGGGCGCCGGACGCGGCCCTGCTGTTCACCTGCAACGGGCGGGGCTCCCACCTCTTCCCCACCCCCAGCCACGACGCGTCGGTGGTGTCCGACAGCCTGGGCGGCGTCCCCCTGGCCGGCATGTTCTGCGCCGGCGAGCTCGGCCCCATCGGCGGGCGCAACTTCGTCCACGGCTTCACCGCTTCGGTCGTTCTTTTCCAGGAGGGGGGCAGGCCCCCCTCCTGACCTCCCCCCAGGGGCGGCCTGCGGCCGCGTTCGGCGCCAGCCACGAGAGACGGCCTGCGGCCGTGCTCGTGGCCGGCCCAAACCCTGAGCCGAGACTCGGCTGTCGTAACTCGTTACCATCCCTCCCGACGAGGGGGGTGTCGTTGCCGGTCGACGTAGCGAGGATTCGCAGGGCCCTGCCGGAAGGGCGGGCGCTGCCGGAGGAGCTCTGGACCCGCCGCCACCGGGGAATCCTCATCCTCCTCTGGGCCCACGCGTTAGTCATCCCCGTCTTCGCGGTGGTGCGGGGTTACCCCCTGCTCCATGTCGCCTTGGAGGCGGCGGTCGTGCCCGGCCTGGCCCTGGTGGCGACGGCGCCGTCGTTCAACCGCCGGGTTCGCAGCGCGGCCGCCGCCTTCGGGCTGCTGTCGTGCTCGGCGGTGCTGGTGCACCTCTCGGGCGGGGTCATCGAGATGCACTTCCACTTCTTCGTCATGGTGGCGGTGGTGGCCCTCTACCAGGACTGGATCTGCTTCCTCGCCGCCATCGCCTACGTGCTCGTCCACCACGGCATCCTCGGGGCGATCGACCCGAGCTCGGTCTTCAACCACTACGCGGCCCTGAACCACCCGTGGAAGTGGGCCGCCATCCACGCCTTCTTCATCGCCGGCATCAGCGTGGCCTGCCTGGTCACCTGGCGGGAGGACGAGGACCTGATCGCGGCCCACGCCGCCGTGGCCATCGACAACGCCCGCCTGTACGAGGCCGAGCACCGGTCCCGCGAGTTCGCGGAGCGGGCCCAGGGCCGGCTGGCGGTGCTGGCCGACGCCAGCCGGGTGCTGGCGTCGTCGCTCGACGTCGACCAGATCCTCGGGGACCTGGCCGACATCGCCGCCCCCGGGATCGGCGATGGCTGCGTGGTGTACCTGGCCGACGACGCCGGCACGCTCCGGTCGGTGGTGACCGGCCCGGCCGACGGCACGGGGCCCCGCCCGCCGAGGCCGGCACCGATCGACGCGACCGACGCCGGCGACCCGATCGGCCGCAGCTTCCGGACCGGTCACAGCCTCCTGCTGGACGAGCCGTGCGCCGAGCTTCGGCTGGTCGCCGGCGCCGGTGCCTCCGACGGCCCGCCGGCCACATCGGGGCTGGTCGTGGCCCTGGTCGGACGGGAGGGACCCCTGGGCGCGCTGGCCCTCACCACCACTGCCGCGTCGGGCCGTCGGCTGGGCGGCGACGACGTCTCTCTGGCCGAGGAGCTCGGCCGGCGGGCGGCGGTGGCGGTCGAGCACGCCCGCCTCTACGCCAGCCAGCGCAGCGCGGCCGAGACGCTCCAGCACAGCCTGTTGCCGGAGGTGCTGCCCGAGCTCCCCGGGGTGGAGATCGCCAGCCGCTACCAGGCGGGCGGGCCGGGCGTCGACATCGGGGGCGACTGGTACGACGTCCTCGCCCTCACCGACGGCCGCCTGGCCCTGGCCATGGGCGACGTGGTCGGCCGGGGCATCCCCGCGGCGTCGCTGATGGGCCAGCTCCGCAACGGCCTCCGGGCCTACGTGGTGGAGGGACGCCCGCCGGGCCAGGTCCTCATCCTGCTCAACCGGCTGCTACGGGACTGCGGGGCACCCCACCAGATGGCGACGCTGGTGGTGATGGTGCTCGACCCCGAGACAGGCGAGCTGCGCTACGCCAACGCCGGCCATCCTCCGCCCCTGGTGGAGGCCGACGACGGCTCCACCCGGTTCCTCGAGGCGGCGGTGGGCGTGCCCCTCGGCGCCATCGGCCACGCCGACTACCAGGAGGCCACCTTCGTCCTCACCCCCGGATCCACCCTCCTCCTCTATACCGACGGGCTGGTGGAGGACCGCACCATGCCCCTCGACGTCGGCTTCGAACGGCTGCGGGCCAGCCTGGGCGACGCCCCCGACGACCTCGACGCCATGTGCGAGCACGTGACCGCCCACGTCCGGACGGCGGAGGGCGCCCAGGACGACATGGCCCTCCTCGCCGTGCGCTGGCTGGAGCTGGGCGCCACGCTCGACCTGCAGCTGCCTACCCAGGCCCGGGTCCTGCGACCGCTGCGGGCCACCCTGCGCCGGTGGCTGGCGACGGCGGGGGTGAGCGACCACGACGCCTACGAGATCCTGGTCGCCACCACCGAGGCCTGCAGCAACGCCATCCGCCACGGCTCCCCCCAGGCCACCCACTTCGACCTGCGGGCCGAGCTCAACGGCGACCTGGCCATCGTCGTGCGCAGCTCGGGCCGGTGGCGGGAGCGGCGGCCGTCGTCGCCGGGCGGACGGGGCCTCGACATCATGCGCCAGTTCATGGACGACACCGAGGTCGACGGCGGGGTCGACAGCACCGAGATCCGGATGCGGCGCCGGCTGGTGCCCAGCCCATCTGCCCCCAGCCCGTCGGCACGGGAGGCCGGCGGCGATGCGACTTGAGCTGACCGACGACGACGGCGTCGTGGTCGCCGTCATCACGGGCGACATCGACTTCGGCACTGCCGTCGACCTGGGGGGCGACGTCTCGCGGGCCGTGCCCGACTCCGCGGTGGGCCTGGCCCTCGACCTCACCGACGTCCGCTACGTCGACAGCAGCGGCGTGCGGGTGTTCTTCGAGCTGGCCGCCCAACTGGCGACCTCCGGCCGCCGGGTGGCGCTGGCCGTCCCCGAGACGTCGCCCATCCGCCGGCTGGTCAAGATCACCCGCCTGGAGGAGGCCATCGTCCTCTGCACCAGTGCGGCCGAGTGCAGCGAGATGCTGCGCCAGGCCTAGGACCGGCCCCACCCGGGCCGCCACGGTGATCCGGGCCCGAGTCGCCGCCGCCCATGGAACCGGGGGCGGTCGCCGTGCGTCTGTGCGAGGGTGAGAAGCGAGGTGGCGGCCGCGGACGAGGTGGACGAGGACGAGGCGCTGGTGGCGGCCATCGACGCGGCGGTGGGCGTCCGGGCGCCGGCCGACCCGGGCGCAGCCGACCCGGTCGCAGCCGTCCCGGTCGCAGCCGTCCCGGTCGCAGCCGTCCCGGCCGCAGACATCGTCCGGGCGGCCCCGCCCGCCTCGCTGGCCGACCTCTACCGGGAGCGATACGTGCCGATGGTGAGACTGGCGTATCTGATGGTCGGATCGACCACCGTGGCCGAGGACCTGGTGCAGGACGCCTTCGCCCGCATGCACCGGCACTGGGACAACGCCGAGCACCCCCGGGCCTACCTGCGCATGGCGGTGGTGAACGCCTGCCGGTCGCACCTGCGCCGCCTGGCCCTGGAGCGGGCCTACCGGCGCCACCCGGCAGCGCTGGCCGACACCGTCCTGCCCCACGCCGACGAGCTGTTCGACGCCCTGGCCGCCCTCCCCTCCCGCCAGCGGGCGGCGCTGGTGCTGCGCTTCTACGAAGACCTGTCCGAGGCCGACATCGCCGTCGCCCTCGGCTGCCGCCCGGGCACGGTGAAGTCCCTCCTCCACCGGGGCCTGGCCGAACTGCGCAGGGTGGTGGACCAGTGACCGTTGACCCGATGACCGTCGACCCAGTCGACCCAATGGGGGTCGGGGAGGACCTGAAGCAGGCGCTGCACCGGCGGGCGGACGGGGTGGAGCCGGCGGCCGACGGCTGGCCCGCCATCACCCGCCGCATCGAGCGCCGCCAGCGGCGGACCCGCACCGTCACCCTCTCCATCGTGGGCGGGTTCTCCCTGGCCGCGGTGGCGGTGGCGGTGGCTCTGGTCACCCACGCCATCCCCGACACCGACCAGAGCCTGTCCGCCTCGGGCGGCCCCGCCCCGCTGTTCGGGCCGACGACCACCGTCGCCTTCCCCTTCGCCGTCCCCACCACCGTGCCCGCCGTCGACCCGGTGACGGGCGAGGCCGTCACCGGCGACGACCCGCCCTTCGGGCCCACCACCGTGGTCGCGCCCGGCACCGGCAGCGGGCCCGGCGGCCAGTCGGCCACGACCGCCCGCGTGGAGCCGGAAGCGGTCTATCCCGAGACCGCCGCAGTGTTGGAGACGATCGAGGCCCAGGTGGCCGAGGGCCACCAGCCGTGGTGGGTCGACCCGGGGATGGTGGCGGCGTCGTACCTGGGCAACCGCGGCCTGACCACCTCCGACGCGGGGGCCCCAGTGTCGGTCGGCGAGCCGGGGGCGTTGCGGTACACGGCCGACGGGATCGGCGGCTGGGTCACCGTCGCCCAGATGGCCAACGGCTCGATCTACTACGTGAGCGGGTCCCACAGCGACCGCATCGTCCACCTCAAGGTCGTCCACCAGGGCGACCGGTTGGCGGTCGACCTGACGGCCGCGGCCGCGGGCAAGGTCGTCGTGCGCACCAAGCGTCCGGGCGGTGAGTGGAACCAGGCCACCACCCAGACGGTGGCGGCCGGGAAGGCGGCGTCGCTCACGGTGCAGGGGTCGGCCGGGTCCGACCTCATCGTCCAGGTCCGCCACGAGGGCGACGACGGCAAGGTGGTCGTGTCCGACCAGCGGTTGAGCGGGGGGGTCATCGGCTTCGAGTACCACGGCCTCGACGACGCCTCCCTGCTCGGGCCGTCGGGGCTGGGGCCGGTGCGGCTGGGCATGAGCCTGGCCGAGGCGGCCCGGGTGGCCGGAGTCGCCACCACACGCGACAAGGGCGAGTCGTGCACCAGCCTGTCGCTCGGCCGGCCGGCCGGCGTGGCCCTGGTGTCGACCGCGGGCGAGGACCGGGTCGACGTGATCACCGTCGACGCTCCGGGCGTGCGCACCGACGCCGGCGTCGGGGTGGGCAACACGGTGGCCGAGGTGCGCCAGGCGTATCCCGGCATCGAGGAGCGGCTCACCATCAACGGCGACGGACGCATGATCCACCACCCCGACGATCCCGCGCTGGCCGACTTCGAGATGGTGTTCGGGATGGCCGACGGCCGGGTCTCGGTGATCTGGTCGGGCTCCGCCGGCCTGTCCGCCACCGACGAGCTCTGCGCCTGACCGACCGGCCGAGCGCAGCGAGGCCCTGGTCGGGTCGGAACAGGAAGTCAGCCCGCCCGAAGGGCGGTCCAAGACTTTGACCCGGGGGGGAGTCGGGGGGCAGAGCCCCCCGACTGTTCGCCGTAGCATGGCGGGGTGACCTCGGACAACCCGTTGGCCGAGAAGACGGCGGAGCGGGTCGCGCCGCCGGCCGTCCTCGTCATCTTCGGCGCGTCGGGCGACCTCACCAGCCGCAAGCTCATCCCCGCCGTCGAGCGGCTCGCCCTGCGCCGGCTGCTCCCGGCGTCGTTCTCCGTGGTCGGCGTGGCCCGCACCGAGATGGACGACGAGGAGTTCCTCCAGCGCATGACCAAGGCCGTCCTCGACGAACGGGGGCAGGGCGACGACGGGGCCGGGGCCGACGACGTCCGCCACGTGTGGGACGCCTTCGCCGGCGGGTTCCGCTACGTCGCCGGCGACTACGGCGCGCCCGAGACCTTCACCCGGCTCAAGGAGGTGCTGGAGGAGCTCGACCGGGAGCGGGGCACGGCCGGCAACCGCCTCTACTACCTGGCCACGCCGCCCGACACCTTCCCCACGGTGGTGCAGGGCCTGGCCGCCGAGGGCCTCAACAAGCCGTCGTCCGACGACGGCTTCGTGCGCATCGTCATCGAGAAGCCCTACGGGCGCGACGGCGCGTCGGCGGCCGAGCTCGACCGGATCGTCCACGAGGCGTTCGAGGAGTGGCAGGTGTACCGCATCGACCACTACCTCGGGAAGGAGACGGTGCAGAACGTCCTCGCCCTGCGCTTCGCCAACGCCATCTTCGAGCCCCTGTGGAACCGGCGCTACGTCAACCATGTGCAGATCACAGTGGCGGAGTCCCTCGGCGTCGGCCACCGGGGCAGCTTCTACGAGCGGGCCGGAGCCCTGCGCGACATCGTCCAGAACCACGTCATGCAGGTGCTGGCCCTCACCCTCATGGAGCCGCCCGCCACCTTCGACGCCAACGGCATCCGCGACGAGAAGGTGAAGGCCCTGCGGGCGGTCGACGTCCTCACCCCCGAGGAGGTGCCCTTCGAGGTGGTGCGGGGCCAGTACCGCAAGGGCTGGGTGGAGGGCCAGGAGGTCAAGAGCTACCGGGAGGAGGAGGGCGTCGACCCCCACTCCACCACCGAGACCTACATCGCCATGCGCCTGCGGGTCGACAACTGGCGGTGGGCGGGCGTGCCCGTCTACGTCCGCACCGGCAAGTACCTGCCCAAGCGGGTCACCGAGGTGGCCATGGAGTTCAACCGGGTCCCCCACCTGCCCTTCGCCGCCAACCAGGCCGAGGGCCTCGACCCCGACGCCCTGGTGCTGCGGGTGCAGCCGGACGAGGGGATAACCCTCCGGTTCGGCGCCAAGGTGCCGGGGCAGACGTTCCGGGTGCGATCGGTGTCGATGGACTTCTTCTACGGCGCCGCCTTCCTGGAGGAGACCCCCGAGGCCTACGAGCGGCTGCTCCTCGACGCCCTCCTCGGCGACCAGACCCTGTTCATCCGCTCCGACGAGGTGGCCCAGGCCTGGCGTATCGTCGACCCGGTGCTGCAGGCGTTCGAGGAGGGCGACATCCCCCTGGCCCGCTACGAGGCCGGCACGTGGGGCCCCGAGGAGGCCGACGACCTGCTCCGCCGCGACGGCCGGGGCTGGCGCCGGCCGTGACCACGCCCACGTCCGTCACCATCGGCACCTGGGAGGCCGACAACGTCTCCATCGGCGACGTGGAGCGGGCCCTGTCGGGCCTGCGCCGGCACGAGCAGCGGGCCGCGGTGCGGGCCAGCGTGGTCACCCTGGTGGCGGTCACCAACAGCCAGGCCGAGGCCGACCTGGTGCGGGGCATCATCCACGACCTCGGGGTCCGCCACCCGTCCCGCACCCTGGTGGTGGTGCTGGAGAAGGGCGATCCCAGTCTGCCGTCCGGCACCGGCGGCACCGGCGTCGACGCCGCGCTCTGGGTCCACGCCCTGGAGCAGGACGGGCGGGCGGTGTGCTTCGAGGAGGTCCGCCTGCTCGTCCGGGGGCCGGCCCGCTACCACCTCGACTCCATCGTCGGCCCCTTCGCCCTACCCGACGTCCCCCTCGTGGTGTGGCTGCCGGCCAGCCTGCCCGCCCCCGGCGATCCCCTCCTCGACGTGGCCGACCGGCTGGTGGTCGACAGCCGGGCCGCCGACGAGGGGGGCGGCGACGTCCTGGCCCGGGCCGCGGTGCTGGCCCGGCGGCTGCCGGTTACCGACCTGTCCTGGATCCGCCTGGCGCCGTGGCGCAGCCTGCTGGCCGGCCTGTTCGAAGGCTCGGTCAACCAACCCTTCCTCGGCGGCATCGACCGGGTGCAGGTGGCCGGCAACGCCGGTCCCCGCCAGCTGCTGGGCGGTTGGCTGCTCCGCCGCCTCGCCCTCGCCCCGGCCCGGGTCGAGCTCACGCCCGCAGCCCACGTGTCGGTGTGCATCGACGCCACCGACACCCACGGCCGGCGGGGGTCGTTCTGCGTGACCCGGGCCGGGGCCGAACGCCGGATCACGGCCACCGTCGAGATCGAGGACGGACCCCACCTGGAGCAGCTGCTCCAGATGCAGCAGCGGTGGCCGGCGCTCGCCCTGGCCGGCGCCCTCACCAACGTCGGCCACGACGAGCCCTACGAGGAGGCCCTGGCCGGCGCCCGCGAGCTCCGGGGTGCGGCATGACGGGCACCGAGCCCGAGCAGGGCCACCTGAACGGCGAGCTGATCGTGGTCGACGACGTGGCCAGCGAGTTCGCGGAGCGGGTGGTGGAGGCGTTCCACACCCGGCCCGGGGAGAGCTTCGCCATCACCGTCTCCGGCGGCGGCACCGCCCGCCGCTGCTACGAGAAGCTGGCCGCCGACGGCGCCGACCAGATCGACTGGTGGCAGGTCGACGTCTACTGGGGCGACGAGCGCTGCGTCCCCCCCGACCATCCCGACTCCAACGAGCGGCTGGTGCGGGAGGCCCTCCTGGAGCGGGTGGGCGCGGCCAACGCCGTCTATCCCATGCGCTGCGACGAGGGGCCCGACGCCTACCAGCAGCGGGTGGCCACCGCCGGCCGCTTCGACGTCGTCCACCTCGGCCTCGGCCCCGACGGCCACACCGCCTCCCTCTTCCCCGACTCCCCCGCCATCGACGCCGACCCGGGCCGGCTGGTGGCCATGAACGAGGACCCCCACGGCCGCAACCCCCACCCCCGGATGACCCTCACCTACTCGGGCATCGCCCGGGCCCGGCTGGTGATCTTCACCGTCGAGGGGGAGGCCAAGCGGGAGGCGTTCGCCCGGGTCCGCGCCGGCGACCTGGCGTGCCCCGCGGCCCGGGTGCGGGCCGAGCGCATCGTGTGGCTGGTCAACCCCGCCGCCGCCGGCGGGTAGCTCAGCCGCCGCCGGGGGGTAGCCCGGCAGCGCGGACTTGATCCGCCCGACGTACCATGCAGCCGGAGATGTCCCCGTGGGACCGGCGAGAGGATGGCTCGGCGGCGACCGGCCGCAATGGAGGTCGGTTGAGTTCGATGGCTCACGTGGAGCAGGTCCGGGCACCCGGCGTGGCTGACTCCGACTGGCGGCTGATTGCCGAATCCATCCCCCACATCGTGTGGATGGCGTCACCCGATGGCACCGTCGAGTACATGAACCAGCGGGCCAACGACTACACCGGCTGGCCGCCGGGCGCGTCGTACGAAGAGATCTGGGGAACTGTCGTCCACCCCGACGACGAGGCCGACGCCCACCGCGCCTGGCAGCATGCGATTCGCACCGGAGGCGCCTTCTCCGCGGACTATCGCGCCCGACGAGCCGACGGCGAATACCGCTGGTTCTGCGGGCGGGGCCTGCCCGTGCGCGACGCCAGCGGCCAGGTCGCCAGGTGGATCGGCACCGCGACCGACATCGACGACCAGAAGCGCCTCGAGGCCGCGCTCAGGGAGACCGGAGATCGGCTGGCGGAGGCCCAGCGCCTCGCCCACCTCGGGAGCTGGTCCGTCGACTTGAGGACCGGGAAGCGGACCTGGTCCGACGAGATGTACCGGCTCCTCGGGTACGCGCCCCAGGAGTTCGAGCCAACCACCGAGCGGACCCTCGAGCATCTTCACCCGGACGACGTCGGTCGAGCACGGGTAGTCATCGCCGCGCACCCATCCCAGGGGGAGGCCTGGAACGACGAGTTCCGGTTCGTGCTGCGGGACGGCTCGGTGCGCTGGTTTGCGGCTCGAGGCGAGCCGGTCCTGGACAAAGACGGTGAGGTCGTGCGTGTCCACGCAACCTCCCAGGACATCACCGAGCGCAGGCGGACCGAGGAGCGGTTGCGGTTCCAGGCCCAGCTGCTCGACGCCGTCGGCGAGGCGGTCATCGCCACCGACACCAAGGGCACGGTCATCTACTGGGGCCCCGCGGCCGAGGAGCTGTACGGCTGGAAGGCGGACGAGGCCCAGGGCCGCCTGATCACCGAGATGATCCCGGCGGTGCGGGACAGTTACGACGCCCGCACGGTGAGGAAGGACTTGGCCGGTACCGAGCGCTGGTCGGGCCTGATGGAGCTGGGACGGCGGGACGGCTCGAGCTTCATCGCCGAGATCACCCGCCACCCGGTGTTCGACGAGACGGGCCGGGTGGTGGCGGTCATCGGCACCTCCTCCGACGTCAGCCGGCGGGAGGAGGCCCACGGCGAGCTTCAGCTGGCCCACAACACGGCCGCGGAAGCCCTGAACCTCCTCGCCACCCTCCAGGCGGAGGCGCCGGTCGGGTTCGCGTTCGTGGATCGTGACCTGCGCTTCGTGCGCCTCAACCACGAGCTCGCCCACATCATCGACGCGCCGATCGACGAGGTGGTGGGGCGGAGGGTCGCCGAGGTGCTCCCCCCTGATCTGTGGGATGAGCTGGAGCCGGTCTACCGTCATGTCCTCGACACCGGGGAGGCGATCTGCAACCGGCCGGTGGTGGAGCAACCAGGCGTCAACGGCCGGCCACGCGAGCGGCTGGCGAGCCACTACCCGGTTCGAGTCGGGGACGAGATCATCGGACTGGGGGTGGTCGTCCACGACATCACCGAACGGCTCCGAGCGGAGGAGTTCCGTTCGGTGGTCATGAGCCAGGTGGCGGATGGCGTCTACACCCAGGATTACTCCGGCCGGTTGATGTACATGAACAGCGCGGCATCGAAGATGCTGGGCTGGACCGAGTTCGAGCTGCGGGGGAAGGACATGCACGAGCTCGTGCACTCCCACAAATCCGACGGGTCCGGGGCCGGCGTCACCGAATGCGCCCTGGTGACGGAGGCGCCCCACGGGCGACTCGAACGGAGCGAGGGCGAAGCGTTCATCCGCAAGGACGGCTCGACCTTTCCGGTCGCCTACTCCGCCGTTCCCCTACGTACGGGGTCGAGGGTCGAAGGCGTGGCCGTGGTCTTCCGTGACATCAGCGAACCGGGCTCCTCCCCCAACATGATCCGAGTCCTGATCGTCGACACCGACCGGGCGACGACGGCCTCGTTCCAGGCGTTGCTCGACCGTCACGAAGGCATCGAGGTGATCGGCGTCGCCAGGACGTCGGCCCTGGCGGTCGACTGCGTTCGCCGGCTCCGGCCCGACGTCGCGCTCGTCACCGCCGACCTTCCAGACGGCGACGGGATCATGACGACGAAGACCATCAGGGCGCACGCCCCGTCGACGAAGGTCATCCTCATGACCAAGGGCCACGATGACGCCGTCGCCATCGCCGGCATCGAGGCCGGCTGCGCCGGCGTTCTCGACAAGAGTCGGGCCTGGGTCGAGCTGGCGAGCGCGGTGCGAGCCGCCTATCACGGGGAGACGACCATCTCCCAGGATGAGCTCCAGCGGGTGCTGGCCAAGGTCCGCGGTGAAGAGCCGGCGGGCCGGGCCACCCGGCTCACCCGGCGGGAGGAGGAGGTGCTCGCCTGCCTGCGGGAGGGCCTGCCGAACGCCAAGGTGGCCGAACGCCTGGGTGTCAGTGCCAACACCGTCCGCAACCACGTGCAACGGATCCTGTCCAAGCTCAACGTGCACTCGAAGCTGGAGGCGGTCGTCCTCACCTCCCGGGAGGGCCTGTAAGAGCCAGCGCCCTGACCGCGTGTCCCGCACCGACTGGTGCGAATGCACTAGTGCAATCGGGTCTGGGCGGATGCTCCGCCGACGACGAAAGTCGGGGACATGGGGCTCGTCTGTGACGCATGACCGGTCGGTCGGAACTGTCGCTCCTCGGCCACTTCGCGTTCTCGGCGGGTGGGGAGGCCCTGCCTGAGATCTCGGCCGGTTCCCAGCGACTGCTCGCCCTCCTGGCCCTGAGGAGACACGTGATGACACGGGCTCAGGTGGCCGGAATGCTGTGGCCTGAATCCAGCGACGAGCGGGCCGGCAGCAGCCTGCGCTCAGCCATCGCCCGCCTCCCCGGCCCGGCGCGCCAGGCCCTGAGGGTGACCGCGCACGACCTGGGCCTCGACGACGACAACGTCGTCGTCGATGTCCATCGCTCCTACGCCCTGGCCCACAGGCTGTTCGACGACGACGGGCCCCCCGATGCGTGGGACGTGGGCGGCGACGACATCTCGGCGCTCTCCGAGGATCTGCTCCCGGGCTGGTACGACGACTGGGTCCTGATCGCAGCCGAGGACTGGCGCCGGCTCCGGGTCCGTGCCCTCGAGGCGTTGGCGGGCCGGCTCGTCACCGCTGATCGCCTCGCCGAGGCCAAGGAAGCGGCGCTGGCCGCGGTGCGAGCCGAACCATTGCGGGAGAGCGCCCGGGGCGCCCTCATCCGGGTCCACCTGGCGGAGGGGGACGAGTCGGAGGCCGTCGCCGCCTTCGAGTCCTATCGCTCGCTCCTGCAGGCAGAGCTCCGCATCGAGCCCACACCCCGATTGCGCCAACTTCTGCGGGGGAACGAACCGGGATGACTCCCCTGAGGGGCGGAACTCCACCGGGTGCGGGAGCTGCTCGTGCTCGCCGCTAGGCGACCTTGACCTCCTGCTTCATCCCGAGGGTGAAGTGGGGCTCCTCCTGCTTGGGATCGTCGTCGTCGGTGGATCCCTTGCCGAACGAGCACATGAAGACGAGGTCGCCGGCCGGCAGGTTGGCCACGATGTAACCGGTGCCGCCCGGGTCGGTGGAGGTGGCGTCGACGAAGTCGAGCTTGGCCTGGGCCTGGTCGTCGGGCAGGGCCAGGAGCTGGTCATAGGTCTCGGTGACCCCGGGCTTGCGGTTGAGAATGACGATCTCGTGGGCCTCGTCGGTGCTGTTGTCCAACTTGATGCGGACCGTGCCCGAGGGAAGCGTCGCCGGGAGGCCCTGGTAGCCGTAGTTGACGGCCTTGACGTCGGCCTTGGGCCCGGAGCAGTTCTCGTGCAGGTAGGCGTCGACGGTGCCCGTGAGCCGCTCGAAGTCGTCGCCGTCGATGGCGGAGGGGTCGGCGTCGTCGCGGAACTGCTTCACCTTCAGGGCGATCTCGTCGACCTCGTCCTTGATCTCGTCGGGAGCGGACGACACCAGCTGCGCCACGGGGGCGGCGATGTTGGCGTCGTAGGCCGACTGGAGCTGGCCCTTGAACTCGGGCGGCGGCGGCCCGTCCTCCGGCGGTTCGGGGACGACGGTGAACAGGGTGTTGAAGCCGGCGAGCACGTTGGCGTGGGCCTCGCAGGCGGCGGTGACGTCGGCCGCGCTCTCGTCGTCGTCGCCCCCGCAGGCGGTGAAACTGGCGGCCAGGGCGATGCTCAGGCCGGCGACGGCGGCCCACGGACGGCTTCGGACGTTCATGTCCCCTCCCAGCTCCCGGTCAGTGGTGGCGAACCTACCCGACGGGGTACGGATCAGTCATGACCCGAATCCTGCTGATCGTCGCCGTGGCCTGCTTCGCCATCGCCACGCTGTCCGCCTTCACCGACGCCCTCAGCGTCAACGAGCTCGGCTTCGTCGCCCTCGGCCTCACCGCCTACGCGGCGGTGCCCCTCGTGGCCGACTACGAGGCCTTCGGCAGCCCCACCACCCGCCGCCGGCGCGTTCTGCGCTAGCCGGGGGCCACAGCCGGGGGTATCGTCCGCGCTCGTGGACGACACCAACCGCCAGGTCCTGCAGGCCCTCTACGACGCCCTGGGGGCGGGCGACTTCGGCGCCGTCCTGGGCTACCTGTCCGACGACGTGATCGGCCACGTGCCCGGCTCCAGTCCGGTGGCGGGCGACTACGTGGGCAAGGAGGCGGTGGCCGGCTACGTGGGCTCGCTAGCCGAGCGGTCGGGGGGCAGCATCCGCTTCGAGCCCCGGACGGTGCTGGTGGCCGGCGACCGGGGCGTGGGCCTGCTGCGCGACCTGGCCGAGCGCGACGGCAAGACGCTGGCCATGGACAACGTCCACGTGTGGCGCATGGGCGACGGGACCCTCGACGAGATCTGGATCTACCCCGGCGACCAGTACGCCTGGGACGACTTCTGGTCGTAACCTGGGCCGGGTGACGGCCGCCGAGCTCCTCGCCGCGGACGTCCTCACCGCTGATCTGGCCGACCTGGTCGCGGCCGCGTCGGCGGCGCGGGACGCCGCCACCGGCACCCGCATCACCGTCTCGCCCAAGGTCTTCATCCCCCTGACGCAGCTGTGCCGGGACCGGTGCGGCTACTGCACCTTCGCCCAGCCGCCGGCCCGGGTGGCGGCGCCGTTCCTGTCCGCCGACGAGGTGCTCGGCATCGCCCGGGCGGGCGCCGCTGCTGGCTGCATCGAAGCCCTGTTCACCCTGGGCGAGGCCCCCGAGGACCGCTACCCGGTGGCCCGGGAGTGGCTCGACGCCGCCGGCTACGGGTCGACGGTCGACTACCTGGTGGCCATGTGCGGGCTGGTGCTCTCGGAGACGGGCCTGCTCCCCCACGCCAACGCGGGGGCGTTGTCGGCCGCCGAGCTGGCCCGGCTGCGGGCGGTGTCGGCGTCGCAGGGGATGATGGTCGAGTCGCTCAACGCCGGCCTCGACTGCCACCGGGGGGCGCCCGACAAGGCTCCGGCCCGGCGACTGGCCACCCTGGAGGCGGCGGGCGAGGTGGGGATCCCGTTCACCACCGGGATCCTGGTGGGCATCGGCGAGTCCCGGGCCGACCGGCTGGAGGCGTTGGAGGCCATCGCCGCCAGCCACCGCCGCCACGGCCACGTGCAGGAGGTGATCGTCCAGAATTTCCTGCCCAAGGCGGGGACGGCCATGTGGTCGACCGCCCCCTGCCCGCCGGAGGAGCTGGTGTGGACAGTGGCCGCGGCCCGCCTCATCCTGCCGGCCGAGATCCACCTCCAGGCCCCGCCCAACCTGTCCGAGGACCTGGCCCCGCTGCTGGCCGCCGGCATCGACGACTGGGGCGGGGTGTCGCCGGTGACGCCCGACCACGTCAACCCGGAGCGGCCGTGGCCCGCCCTCGACGTCCTCCGGGCCGCCACCGAGGCCGCCGGCTACGAGCTCGCCCCCCGCCTCACCATCTACCCCGAGCTCGCCCTGGCTCCCGGGCGCTGGCTCGACCCCGCCCTGCGCCCGGCGGTGCTGGCCGCCTCCGACGCCCACGGTCTCGGCCGCGACCTCGACGGCTGGTACGCGGGCGGCGAGTCCCCGCCCCCCCGCCTCCTCCCCGCGTTCCCGGCGGCCGGTGGACGGGTGGCGGATGTGCTGGCCGGCGTCGTCGCCGGTCAGGAGGTGGGCGAGGACGAGATCGTCACCCTTTTCGGGGCCCGGGGCCGGGAGGTGGCGGCGGTGGCCGAGGTGGCCGACGACCTGCGCCGCCAGATCGTCGGCGACACCGTCACGTGGGTCGCCAACCGCAACATCAACTACACCAACGTGTGCACGTTCAAGTGCCGCTTCTGCGCCTTCTCCAAGGGCCCCCTCTCGCTCAACCTGCGGGGCGACCCCTACCTGCTGGGCGTCGACGAGATCCAGCGCCGGGTGGTGGAGGCGGTCGACCTGGGCGCCACCGAGGTCTGCCTGCAGGGCGGTATCCACCCCAGCTTCGACGGCGACTACTACATCGACGTCTGCCGGGCGGTGAAGGACGTCGCCCCCGGCATCCACGTCCACGGCTTCACCGCCCTGGAGGTCACCGAGGGCGCCCGCCGGCTGGGCGAGCCCCTGGTCGACTACCTCCGCCGGCTGAAGGACGTGGGCCTGTCGACCCTGCCCGGGACCGCGGCCGAGATCCTCGACGACGAGGTCCGCCGGGTGCTGTGCCCCGACAAGATCACCACCGACGAGTGGCTGGAGGCGCACCGGGCGGCGCACTCCATCGGCCTGCGGTCGAACATCACCATCATGTTCGGGGCCATCGAGCAGCCCGTGTCGTGGGCCCGCCACCTGCTGCGCACCCGCGACCTGCAGAAGGAGACGGGCGGCTTCACCGAGTTCGTCCCCCTGCCCTTCGTGCACATGGCCACGCCGATGTTCCTGCAGGGGAAGTCGAGGCGGGGGCCGACGTTCCGGGAGGCCCTGCTCATGCACGCGGTGGCCCGCATCGCCTACCGGGAGCTGGTGCCCAACGTGCAGGTGTCGTGGGTGAAGATGGGTGTGGTCGGGTCGAGGCAGGCGCTCATGGCCGGGGCCAACGACCTCGGCGGCACCCTCATCGACGAGAACATCTCCCGCGCCGCCGGCGCCAGCCACGGCCAGCGCATGGCCGAGGACGATTTCCAGGGCATCGTCGACCCCCTTGGCCGCCCGCTACGCCAACGCACGACGTTGTACGGCACAGTCGGGGGGCTCCGCCCCCCCACGACCCCCCGAGTCAACAGCATCGCTGCGCCTGCGGCGCACTGATTCTTTGTTCCGACATGCCAAGGCCTCCGGCCGGGCCTGTCGGTCAGAGGACGGGCTTGACGTCGATGACCGGGGTGCCGTCGATGGCCTCCAGGGGGCGGACCTGGATGCGGAGGCCGTCGACGGCCAGGATCTCCACCGGGTGGAGGCCGATGGGGTTGGGGCGGTCGGCGGAGCGCGTGCTGAACACGCCCGTCAGCGGGTTGGCGGGGTCGTCGCGGGGGCGGACGACGAGCACGTCGCGGTCGGCCCGGTCGAGCCAGGTGAGCAGGATCACCTGATCCCCCGGCCGCAGGTCGCCCAGGCCCTCGGCCACCTCGGCGTCGAACACCACCCAGGCGTCGGGCGCCCCTTCACCGCCCTGCTTGGGCGCGGCGGCCCGGTCGACCAGAGGCGACTCGACCCGGCCGATCGGCCACAGCTCGAAGCCGGCGCCGTCGGTCACGTCTCAGCCCCCCGTCTCAGCCGTCGCCCTGGCTCCCGAGCACCGCCTGGAGCTCAGCGGTGAGGGCGGCCCCCGCCTCGGGACGGCCGTGGAAGGCGGCCGGGGTCGTCTGGAAGTGGGCCACCCGCCACCCCTCGGGGCGGGCGACGGCCACCAGCGACTGGATGGCGTTGACGTCGGGCTTGATGGCGGACTCCCCCGGCGGGACCATCCCCACGACCGCCCGGAGGAGCGCCGCCCCCGGGACCAGCTCCCGCACCTCCCGGACCTTGGCCACGTAGGCCGCGGGCTGGTGGTCGGCGAAGATCCCGGTCAGGTGCTCGACGATCGAAGCCCGGGAGCCGACCGGGCTCCCGTCGAAGCCGACCATGGTGCCGGCAAGGGTGAACAGGCCCCCGAAGGCGGACGCGTCCCGCTCGTTCCAGGCGTCGAGGAGCGCGCGGTAGAGCGCCTCGACCTCGTCCACCCGGGCGTCAGCTGCGGGTGGCGAGGTCCTCGGCGGCGAGGAGACGCTCGGCCTCCATCCGCACGAGCCGCTCGACGTGCTCGACCTTGTTGCTCCGGCAGCGGGCGGTGTGGACGATGATCGACTTCGGGGAGAGCACCCGCTGCTCGAACCAGGTGACTCCCGCCAGGAGGGCGACCATGACGACCAGCGAGGTGACGACGAGGAGGACAGCAGCAGGCATGCCTGAAGTCTGCCCTACCGGCCGGCCCCGAAACCGGGATAGTTCGCCTGCGCCAGGCCGTAGCCTCGCCCCGTGAGCATGTCGCGAAACCACACCGGGAACGCCGAGCTCGACCGCCTGCTGGTCGAGGTGCTCGACGCGGCCCCGGCCACGGCCGACCGCGACCAGCTCATGGAGATCCTCGTCACCGTGGCCGGGCTGGCCGGCGACGGCGCCGAGCGTCTCAACCTCAAGATCACCAACGCCGCCCTGCGGGAGATGCGGGAGGCGTTCGCCCTCTTCACCCCCTTCGCCGACGTCCCCAAGGTCACGATCTTCGGCTCCGCCCGCACCCACCCCAACGACCCCCTCTACCTCCAGACCCGCGACCTGGCCGCCGACCTGGCCGCCGCCGGGTGGATGGTGGTCACCGGCGCCGGGCCCGGGATCATGGCCGCCGGGGCCGAGGGGGCGGGCCCGGAGCACTCGATCGGGGTCAACATCCGCCTGCCGTTCGAGACGCCGAACCCGCTGATCTCCGACCCCAACATGGTGTCGATGAAGTACTTCTTCACCCGCAAGCTGATGCTGATGAAGGAGTCGGCCGGCTTCGCCGTCCTCCCCGGGGGCTTCGGCACGCTCGACGAGGCGTTCGAGCTGCTCACCCTCCTCCAGACGGGCAAGGCCGCCCCCGCCCCCATCGTGCTGCTGGAGGTACCGGGCGGCACCTACTGGCGGGCGTGGGAGCGGTTCATCCGGGAGGAGGTGCTGGCCCGGGGCCTGATCTCCGACGACGACCTCGCCCTGTACCGCATCACCGACGACGCCGAAGTCGCCCGCGACGAGATCCTCGGCTTCTTCCGCAACTACCACTCGATCCGATTCGTCGGTCAGCGGCTGGTCGTCCGCCTCCGGTCCGCCCCCACCGCCGAGGAGCTGGAGGCGATCAACCGCGACTTCGCCGACATCGTCACCCAGGGCCGCATCGAGGCCTCCGGCGCCCTGTCCTCGGAGGTGGCCGACGACGACCACGTCGACCTGCCCCGCCTGGTGCTGCGCTACGACCGGGCCCGCCAGGGTCGCCTGCGCTCGCTCATCGACGTCCTCAACCGGCTGCCTTCGGCGCCGGCCCTGGCCCCACCCGACCCCGACGCCGCCGTCGCCGCGGGGACGCCCGTCGGGACCGAGGCCGACTAAAAGGGCCCGGTCCCGGCAGAGCTGCTTGTCGACTACTGCACGTCGGCGTCGGGCGGGGGCAGGTGGAAGCGGTGCTCGCCCTCGACGGCGGCCACGTCGGGGAGGGCGGAGATGGCCGCCCTCCCCCCTTCCCCCACCGAGCCGACGACGATGCCGAGGGAGCCGAGGGCCTCCTCGACCTCCATCCCTTCGGCCTGCAGCCGCCCGACCACGTCGTCGAACCGGTCCCTGCCGGCGTCGGCCACGGTGACGGTGACCCGCTCGCGGCTGGCCACTACCGGGGCGCCTGGGCCAGGCCGGCGCCGACGTCGGACCCGGGCAGGCTCAGGCGGCGGGCGCTGCGGACCAGCGTCGACCACAGGGTGCGGCCGGTGCCACCCCCGGCCGTGGCCCACAGGGCGGCGATGCCGGCCACGTGGGGGGTGGCCATGCTCGTGCCCGAGTGGGTGGCGTAGCGGGTGGGCATGGGGGCCGTCGAGTACACGTCGACGCCGGGGGCGGCGATGTCGACCTGGCCGCCGTTGGCCAGCAGGTTGCTCCGGGCCGAGAACGGGGCGATCCCCAGGCGGGGGTCGAGGGCGCCGACGGCCATGATCGACTTCGAGTTGGCGGGGACGCCCACGAAGCCCTTGCGCCCCGGCCGGCTGGCGTTGTTGCCGGCGGCGGCGATGATGAGCGAACCGGCGTCGAGGGCCCGCCGGCCGGCGGTCTCGTAGGCGGTCGACACCCAACGCACGTCGGCGCCGAGGGACATGGAGATCACCCGGCAGCCGTTGCGCACGGCCCAGTCGATGCCGGCCAGGATGTTGGAGTCGCCGCCGCGGCCCGTGTTGCCGAGCACCTTGCCGGCGAAGATCTGGGCCTCGAAGGCGACGCCGTAGCGGCGGGTGCCGACCGGGGTCCGGGGCCCGCACGACGTCCCGATGCAGTGGGTGCCGTGGCCGTGCCCGTCCTGGACGGCCTCGCCGGCGATGAAGGACTGGCTGGTGATGCTGCGGCCGGCGAAGTCGGGGTGGCGCAGGTCGAGGCCGGTGTCGAGGACGGCCAGCTTGATCGCGGTGCCCGTCTTGGACGACGTCGACACGCCGGTGGCCTGGAGGCCCCACGTGAACTGGGCGTCGTCGGCGTAGATGGCCGCGGCCACCGCCTCGATCCCCTCGCTGAGGGCGCCGGTGAGGTCGAACAGGTGGGCGGCCGCGTCGCGGTAGCCCCGCAGGTAGTCGACGGTCATGAGGTTGCCCTCGTCGATGGCGTGCAGGACCAGCTCGGGCTCGATGGCCAGGATGCGGGGGTCGGCGGCGGCCGACTCCAGCATCGACAGGCCCCTCTCCCCCACCTCGCCGCCGCCGACGACGGCCACGCCGAGCTCGGCGAACACGACCGCGTCGGCCGGGGCCACTTCCTCGACGTCGAGCGCCCCGGACTCGAAGTCCCGGGTGCTGGCGACGCGCTGCGTCCCTGCGATCGAGGCCAGAGCCTCGGCCTGGGCCGCCTCGTCGCCGTGGATCTCGTCACTGAACGTGACGATGTACCGGCCCGTGGTCTCGACCGAGTCGTCGGACCCGCTGTCGGACCCGAAGCCGTTGCCGTTGCCGTTGCCGTTCACGAATCCGCCTGACATGGACATGTCGATCCCTCCGCTGATGGTGACCTGTGTCGGTACCTGGAGCGCGGAGTCGGCCGGATGATACGCGGACCGGCCTCGAGGGGGTCGAACGACTTATCAAGGTTCCCGGCGGAGGGGCCGATGCCTGTTTTTTGGCCAGCCGTCGGCACCCGAGGTGATTTCCTATGCGTCCGTCCACACTCCGTCGTCTTCTTGTCGTGTCGGTGACCTTCGTCGCTTTCGCCAGCGGGCTGGTCTCCTCCGCGTCCAGCAGCCAGGCCGCGCCCGGCACCGGCACCTCCGCCGTCGCCCAGGGTTTGCGGGACGAGCGTCGGGGCCTGGTCTACGACGGGTTGGTCCGGCGGGCGGGCGGACCCTGCGGCGACGCCTACGAGATCGTGGAGAGTGTCGGCAACGGCCGCGTGCGCTGCTCCCACGGCCCCGACCCCGCCCCCGACGGGGTGGACGTGCGGGTGCGCAAGGAGTTCGGCGCCTCCACCGCGCCCCAGGCGGCGGTGGCCGCGGCCCAGGCCGGCATCCCCTGCTACGGCACCGGCAGCGACGGCTACCGGGTGCAGTTGATGTACGTCCGACTGGCGGGCTCGGCCGACCGCTCGGCGACCCTCTTCCCCAACTTCGTGACCTGGGCCGCCAACACCAACGCCGTCTTCCGGGACAGCGCGGCCCAGACGGGAGGCATCCGCAACGTCCGCTATGTGACCGACGCCTCCTGCAACCTGGTGATCGCCAAGGCCGAGGTCTCCGCCGCGGCCATGGGGAACTTCTCCACCTACGTCTCCGAGCTCAAGGCCATGGGCTACAACCAGACGAACCGCAAGTACCTGACCTGGGCCGACGCCAACACCTACTGCGGCATCGGCGAGATCTACCTCGACGACAAGCCCGCCACCGCACCGGGCCTGTCCTCCAGCAACTACAACAACGGCCACCCCCAGGTGAGCGGCGCCTTCGCCCGCACCGACAACGGCTGCTGGGGCCAGTCACAGCCGGTCGAGGCCCACGAGCTGCTCCACAACCTGGGCGGTGTCCAACGCAGCGCGCCCCACGCCACCACCAACCTCCACTGCACCGACGAGTCCGACCGCATGTGCTACGTCGACGCCGCCGGCGTGGTCATGAACCAGGTGTGCGCCTCGTCGAACGAGCGGTTGCTCGACTGCAACCACGACGACTACTTCAGCACCAGCCCGGTGGGCGGCAGCTACCTGGCCACCCACTGGAACACGGCCAGCAGCGCCTTCCTGGCCCCGTCCGACCCGGGGACGACGCCCACCACCACCATCCCGCCGCCGACGACCACCACCACCACGACGACGCCGCCCCCGACGACCACCACCACCAAGCCACCCACCACCACCACGACCACGCCGCCCGCGACCACCACGACCAAGCCCCCGACGACCACCACCACGGTGGCGCCGGCCACGCCGTCGGCCCCCCGCAACCTGGCCGCCACCCGCGCGTCCGTCTTCAGCCGGGGCGTCCGCCTCACCTGGCAGGCGCCGCTGACCGGGCCGGTGACCGGCTACAACGTCTTCCGCCGTACGGGGACGGGGGCGTTGGTCAAGATCGCCGACCTGGGCGTGGTGACCAGCTGGTCCGACACCGGCACCGTGTCGGGCGTGAGCTACACCTACGCGGTGTCGGCCGAGAACGGCACCCGCCAGGGACCGTTGTCGAACCAGGCCACCGCCACCGCCAGGTGACACTCGGGGGGCTCCGCCCCCGACGGCCCCCCGAGTCAAGAGCTTCGACCCCCGACGGCCCCCCGAGTCAAGAGCGTCGACCCTCCCAGGCAAGGGCCTCGCCCGCCTTCGGCGGTGGCGCCGCCTGGCGTGGCGGGGACGGTCCACCGCCGGTAGCGTGGGCCGTTCTCCGGGGGGTGTTCGTCGTGCGTCGTACCTACTGGATCGCGGCCTGGGCCATGGCCCTGTGCGCCTCCCTGCTGTCGGCCGGCCCCGTCCGGGGCCAGACCTCGCCGCCCACCACCGACCTGGCCCAGCGGCTGCGGGACGAGCGGCGGGGCATGGTCTACGACGGCCTCCGCCAGCGGCCCGCCGGCCCGTGCGGGGACGCCTTCGAGATCGTGGAGGACGGGGTGACGGGCCGTACCCGCTGCACCCACGGGCCCGATCCCGCCCCCGACGGCGTCGACGTGCGCGTCCACCGGGACTTCGGGGCGGCCGCAACCCCCCAGCCGGGGGTGGCCGCGGCCCAGGCCGGCATCCCCTGCTACGGCACCGGCAGCGACGGCTACCGCGTCCAGCTCCTCTACGTGCGCCGGTCGGGCACGACCGACAAGCTGGCCACCTACCTGCCCACGTTCGTCAACGCCGCGGCCAACGCCAACACCACCTACCGGGACAGCGCGGCCAAGACCGGCGGCGTCCGCAACATCCGCTACGTCACCGACGCCAGCTGCGACCTGGTCATCCAGAAGGTGGAGGTCTCGATCTCGGCCCTCGGCAACCTCACCACCATGGTGAACGAGCTCGTGAACAAGGGCTTCACCCGTACCGACCGGAAATACCTGGCGTACGTCGACGCCAACACCTACTGCGGCATCGGCGAGATCTACAAGGACGACCGGCCCAACGCCGTCCCCGGGCAGTCGTCGAGCAACTACGCCAACGCCAACCCCGGCGTGCGCACCACGTTCGCCCGGGTCGACAACGGCTGCTGGAACCAGTCGGACTCGGTCGAGGCCCACGAGCTCACCCACATGCTGGGCGGCGTGCAACCCACCGCCCCCCGCGGCACGGCCGGGTTCCACTGCCGGGACGAGTCCGACCGCATGTGCTACGTCGACGCCGCCGGCGTGGTGATGACACAGGTCTGCGCCGCGTCGAACGAGCGCCTGCTCGACTGCAACGGCAACGACTACTTCAACACCGCCCCGCCGGCCGGGTCGTGGCTGGCCACCCACTGGAACGTGGCCAACAGCGCCTTCCTGGCCCCGTCGGACCCGGGCGCCCCACCGCCTCCACCGCCTCCCCCGCCGCCGACGACGACCACCTCCACCACCAAGGCCCCGACCACCACGACCCCGACCACGACGGCCCCGACCACGACGACCCCGACCACCGCCCCACCCACCACCAGCGGCCCGACGACCACCGCGCCCAGCGGCACCCCGTCGGCCCCCCGCAGCCTGGCCGCCTACCGGTTCAGCGGGATCTGGCTGATGTGGACGGCGCCCGTCACCGGCCCCGTCACCGGGTACAACGTGTACCGGAAGACGGCCAGCACCGCCTTCGCCAAGATCGCCGACATCGGCGCCACCACCAGCTACTCCGACAGCTCGGGGACGGTCGGGGTGACCTACACCTACGCCGTCTCGGCCGAGAACGGGACCCGGGAGGGCCCGCTGTCGAATCAGGTGAACGTCACCCGGTAACCGCGGCCGCGGTCGCGGCCGCGCCTACCGGCGGCGGCCCGCCCGGTCGAGGGCCCGCAGCGGCGGGACCAGGTCGATCACCCGGCTGAACGACACCAGTTCGCCGGCCACGTTGAGGGTGACCAGGGCCACCAGGACCACGTCCCGCACCCCGGGGCCGGTGGCCAGGACCACGGCCAGGCCGAGCACCCCGCCCAGGGGGTTGGCCCCGGCGTCGCCCAGCATCAGCCGTTCGCGGAGGTCGTCGACCAGCAGGCCCAGGGCGGCGCCGACCACCACCGCCACCGAGACCAGCTCGGAGGGGGCCCCGACGCCCAGCACCAGCAGGACGAAACCGGCCCCGGCCGCCTTGGAGGTGCGGCCGGGGGCCCGGTCGAGGAGGTTGGCCAGGTTGGCGGCCAGGGCCACGACCAGGGCGTCGGCCAGCAGCCGCCCGGGCGACTGGCCCACGATGGGGGCGACGACGAGCAGCGCCACCGCCCCCCCGCCGGCCAGCTTCAGCAGCCCGCTGGTGACCTGCCCCGACAGCAGGGCCGAGCCGTGGCCCCGGAAGCCCTTGTGGTGGGCCGACCCGAGCACGTCGTCGAGCAGGCCGAGCACGCCGTAGCCCATGACCGCCATGAGGACCAGCACCCGCGGGCCGCTGAGGCCCACCTCGCCCACGCCGAAGGAGGCGGCCAGGGCCCGTCCCCCCTCCACCGCCAGCAGGACGAGGGGCAGGACCACGCCGGCCGCGGTGGGCAGGCTGGCTCCCCGGTAGTTGGTCCGGGTGAGGGAGGGCGACGCGAACAGCGGGGCCAACCCCCGCCACAGCAGGCGGGTGACCACGACGCCCACCACCAGCCCGGCGACGAGGGCCTTCACGGGCGGGCGGCCGCCGTGCGGTCGCGCGCCACGGACGGTGGGGCGGACAGCTCCGTCACCGGGCCTCGGTGGGCTGCGCCAGTGACGACGGGGAGGTCAGGTCGAGGGCGGGCTCCAGCAGCACCGGCCGGCCCCGGTCCCGTTCGTCGGACAGGGCCAAAAGGGTGAGGAAGGGGGCGACGAACACCAGGACGAGGGCGGTGACGACGATGCCCGAGTCGTTGACCAGGCAGCCGAGGACGCCGGCCGCGACCGCCGCCACCACCCCGATGCGCCGGGCCGAGCGGGGGGGCAGGAGGTCGTCGAGCTTCAGCTGCCAGACGAGCAGGCCGAGGACGAAGGCGGCCACGATCGGAACCACCCAGGCCCAGATCGACGCCCGGAACACACGCACGTTGGCCTCCGCCTTGCGGGCGACGGTGGTGCCCAGCCCGCCGTGGCCGTTGAGGGTGTCGGACACCACCCGGCCCAGGTGGGTCCGGGCCTCGGGCGGGCGCAGGAGGTCGATGCCGGCCACCACCGCCAGCACGGCCACCGTGGCCATCAGGGCGACGGCCACCGCCCGCCAGGTGATCCGGCGGCCGGACAGGGCGACCAGGGTGAGGGCGAAGATCGGCCCCAGGGTGAGGATGCCGCCCACGTCGTCGCCCAGGCTGGGGGCGCCGTCGACGACGAGGACGAGGGCGAACAGGGCCGCCACCGTCACCAGCGCATCCCGCCGGCGGGGGGCGTGCTCGAGGTGGAGGGCGGCGGCGAGGATGGTGGTGCCGGCCAGGACGGCGAAGGCGCTGTTGCCCAGCCCGTAGAAGCGGGCCGCGGTGTGGGGCGAATAGCCGAGGATCGAGGCCGTCTGCAGGCGGGCCCCGGTGGCGACGTCGAGGGCGAGCACGGCCACGGTGGCGCCCATCACCCAGGCCAGGGGCGAGAGCGGGTGGCGGCGGGCGCGGACGGCCAGGGCCACGATGGCGGCGTCGAGCGCGACGAGGACGGCCACGCCCCCGGCGCCGAGGGCGGGGACGAAGGGGATGGCCCGGAGGAGGAACGTGGCCAACGGGAAGGCGGCGAAGGCGATCACGCCCAGGCGGACGAGGGTGGCGGCGACGGCCGGCGGAGGCCATCGGCCCCCGGCCCCAGCCCGGGGGGCGGCGCCCCGGGTGGGGGTGGCGGTGGTCGGGGCGGGCGGCGGGCGGCCCTCGACCCCATCGCCGCCGGTGGGAGCCCGGGCCCGGAGGCGGGCGGCGAGGTCGGCCCCCCGGGGCCATCGTCCCCGCGCCCGCCCGGCGCCGGCCGGGTCACCGGGCCCGCCGGCCCCGTCGGCCGCGTGGGCGGCGCGGATCGGGGTGCGCCGCCGGCCGGAGAACACGGCCAGGGCCAGGGCGTACACCACGCCCTGGGCCACCACGAAGCCGGCGGCGACGCCGAAGTAGACCCGCTCCCGGTAGGCGGCGTCGCGGTCGAGCCGGGTCAACCGCCCGAGCGTGGGCTCGACGGTGGAGTAGCGCAGCGGGTGCCCGATCATCTCCACCGGCACGGCCTCGCCCAGGGCGGCCAGCACGGTGGGGGCGATGTCGGTGAGGGTCACCAGCCCCAGCCGCTTGGTCGACGGCGACGCCAGCAGCCCCCGGGCCACGCCGGGGCCGGCCGCCACCACCGGGGTCAGCCGCCACTCGTCGTCGGGCGGGACGACGGACACCACCAGCACCAGCGTCGACGGCTCCACGTCGGCCAGGATGCGGCCGAGGACGGCGTCGGTGTCCTTGAGGGCGAAGTCGCGCTTGAGGTCGGCGAACACGGGCGGGGCCAGCTCGGCCAGGGCCTCGGCCCGGCTCATGTCCCCCGTGTCGACCAGGACCACGTCGGCCTCGGCCAGGGCCCGGGCTGTGGCCGCGGCCACCTGCTCCGGGTCGGCCCGCTCCCCGAAGGGGCCCGACCCGTCGGCCATGAGCAGCGAGCCGTCGACCTGACCCGTGTCGACATCGCCGTCGCGATCCATGAGGGCGAGGGGGGCGGGGCGGAACCGGGCCGGCCGGTCCTGGGGGACGTTGGGGCCGACCAGGCCCTCGGCGATGTCGGCCACGCCCACCACCGCCGTCGTCCGGCCGGCGGCGTGGAGGGCCTCCCCCAGGTCGCCCGGTCGGGTGGGCAGATGCCGGCCCGCGGTCCGGCGGAGGTCGGCGGCGGCGGCGACCGAGACCGGGCCGAACCCGTCCGACGCCACGTCGGCCGCCGCCGTGTTGTCCACCCGCACCCGGGCCCCCGCCCCCAGGGTGGCGTAGCCCTCGGCCACCGCCGGGTGGCTCGACCCGGTGCGCACGCTCATGGCCGCCAGTCCCCCCGACTCGATCAGGCGGTCGAGGTTGGGCATGGTGCCGTCGCCCACGTCGTTCCACCCGAGGCCGGGGATGCCCACCAGCAGCACCTTCGACGCGGTGGTCGTGGCGGGCAGGGTGTCGGCCTCCCAGCGCGACCCTGTCCAGGCCATGGCCAGCAGGGCCAGCACCAGGGACCCGACGACGACCGCCACCCGCGTGCGGGCCGTGGTCAGGCGCACCCAGAGGGCACGGCTGATGTCGACGCCCTGCCGGCCCCGGTGGACGAACCCCGCCAGGCGGCGGCCGGTGTGGCGGTGATCCATGGCCACCGGGACTTCGAGCACCCGGGCCCCGGCCCGGACGGCGTCGATGGTGAAGCCCGTCTCCAGCCCGAAGCGGGGCGCCAGGTCGAGGCCGCGGAGGAGCTCGCCCCGCACCGCCCGCTGGCCGGAGAGGGGGGCCTGGGCGACGAAGCCGCACGCCCGCTCGATCCCGGCCGCCGCCAGCCGCCGGACGAGCCCGAACCCGCCCTTGCCCCCGGCACCGGGGAGGACGCCGATGACCAGGTCGGCCTGCCCCTCGAGCAGCGGTTCGAGCAGCGCCGCGGCCGCGCCCGCGGTGACACCCACGTCGGCGTCGACCAGGAGGTAGATGTCGGTTTCCGAGCTGGTGGCGATGCCGGCGGCCACGGCCCCGCCCTTGCCCACGTTCACCGGCAGCCGCAGCACCCACGCCCCGGCCTGGGCGGCGACGGCCGACGTGGCGTCGGTGGACCCGTCGTCGACCACCAGCACCTCGTCGACGCCGGCCAGGCCCCGGAGGGCGGCGACCGTCTCTCCCACCGAGTCGGCTCCGTTCTTGGCCGCCACGATGGCCACGACCCGCGGCCGCCCCGGAGCCGGAGCCGGCGCCGGCGTCACGCCGGGCGTCACGCCCTCGTCCTCGCTCACGATCCGTCCAGAGCGGGGACGAGGCCGGTCCGGACCAGCTCGGGAGCCCGCAGCAGCCGCTGGGCGGCGAGATAGGCGGCCCCCCCGGCGGTGCCGGCCACGGCCAGGGTGACGGCGGCCGCCAGCCGGCTGTCGGCCCCCAGTGCCCCCTCGACGACGGCCCGCGCCGCCGCGGCCACGCCCGCGGCCACCGCCGCCCCGACCCCGGCCCGGGCCACGCCGGCGGCCACCGGCACCGGCTCGCCCACCCGCCGTCGCACGAGGGCCAACAGGCAGACCGCGCCCACCACCATGGCCACCGAGTGGGCCACCCCGAGGGCGACCACCCGTCCGTCGCCCGTGGCCGCGGCCACCCCCGCCACCATCAGCACCGACCCCCCGACGGCCACCCCCAGACTGACCACCGCCGGCGTGCGCAGGTCGCCGGCGGCATAGGAGGCGCGGGTGAGGAGGTGGATCCCGGCGTAGCCGGTGAGGCCGAAGGCGTAGGCGGCCAGCACGCCCGCCACCAGCCGGGCCCCGTCGGGGTCGAGGGCGCCGACCCGGATCAGGCGCAGGGCGGGCCCGCCGAGCACGGCCAGCAGGGCGGTGGCCGGCGCCGTCCAGAACACGATGGTGCGGGCCCCCTTGCCCAGGGCGGCGGCGAAGGCGGCCCACCGCCGCTCCACCGCGTCGGCCGCCAGGCGGGGATAGAGGGTGGTGAGCACGGGATGGGCCAACAGGGCGTGGGGGAACAGGAACATGGTGAACGCGATCTGGAAGGCCACCACCCCGCCCTCCACCCGGTTGGCCAGCACCAGGGTGGTGGCCAGCAGCACCTGCGACGCGGCCAGCGCCGCCGCCCCCCACAGCCCGGCCCGGCCCAGCGCCTTGAGCCCGGGGTGATGAGGGTCCCAGCGGGGCCGCAGCCGCAGGCCGGCCCGGCGGGCGGCCAGCACCGGCACCGCGGTCATGGCCACCACCCCGGCGGTGGTCCCGACGGCCAGCAGCAGCTTGGGCCCGAGGTCGAGCTGCAGGCCGGCGCCCCGTCCCCCACCGTGGGTGACGGCCCAGAAGGCGCCCAGGGTGGCGATGACGATCACGTTGTTGGCCACCGGCGCCAGGGCGGCGGCGGCGAAGCGGCGGGTGGAGTGGAGCACGGCCGTAGCCACGGCCCCCACCACGTAGAGCAGGACCTGGGGGATGAAGAAGATCAGCAGGAACGAGCCCAACCGGATCTCGGCCTGGCGGATGTCGGCGTCGGGGACGGTGACGGTGAGGGCCCGCATGATCCACGGACGGGCCACCAGCCCGGCCACGGTGACCACCGCCATCACCGCCAGGGTCATCCCCAGCAGGGCCCCGGCCAGGCGCTCGACATCCGCCCGACGATCAGGGTCGCGGCGGTCGGACCTGAGGGAGTCGGTACCGAGGAGGGCGACGAACGGCGGGACCAGGACCGACGAGAGCATCCCCGCCGCCAGCAGCTCGAAGAGGAGGTTGGAGACGAGGTTGGCGGTCTGGTAGACGTTGCCCAGGAAGGTGGTGCCCAGGGCCCCGCCGATGGCCAGCACCCGCAGCAGCCCGGTGGCGCGCGACACCACGTTGCCCGCCGTCACCTGGGCGGTGGGGCCGGCCAACCCGACCCGCCAGGAGCCCGGACGCCCGAGGGGGGACGGGGCGGTCACGCAGGCAGGGCAGGGAGGAGCCGCTGGGCCCCCGGTCCGACACCGAAGTGGCCCACCCGCAACTCGCCCAGCTCCTCGAGGGCGAGGATGGCGGCGGCCTGGCCCATCGGCGACTCCAGGTTGTCGACGGTGGACACCTTGCCGTTGGCGGTGGCGTCATCCCGGAGCAGGCCCACGAACACGGCTCGGCCGCCGTCGGTGTCCTGTCCCGCCTCGGCCGCCACCGCCCGCCCGCCCCCGGTGGCCAGGGCCTGGGCCAGGGGGACGGCGAGGATGGCGTCGCCCACCTCGGCGCCGGCGCCGGAGACGACCACGAACCGGGTCCCGGATGCGGGCACGGTGCCCAGACCGGGGCCGGCGTCGCCCTCAGGGGGCGGGTCGTAGCCCAGGAACCCAGCCGACACCATGGCCGCCAGCGACGCGGGGTCGGCGATGAGCCGGGCCAATGCCTGCTGGCGCACCGTATCGGCGGAGGAAGCGGCATCGTCGATGGTGGTGGTCGGCGCCGCCGCCGCGGGCGCGGCCGAAGCCCCGGCGGCGGGGGCCGTCGTGGTGGTGGTGGGCACGGCTCCGGCCAGGGCCGCGGCCAGGGCCCGGGTCTCGTCGACGTTGTCGAGGCGCATCTTCGACGTGATCCACACCGTCCCCTGCACCGACGCCCCCGCCGTCACCAGCGACTGACGCAGGGTGTCCACCGGCTTGCGGTCGACGCCGTTGACGGCGATCACGAGCACCGGCACGCCCGGGAGCTGGCCCCGAAGGACATGGGAGAGCGACTGGTCGGCGAACTCCTGTCCCTCCCGGACGTCGTCGGCGAGCTTGCGGTTCTCCTCCCGGGTGCGGTTGATGTCGTTGCGCACGGAGTTGAGGTTGTTGTTGAGGGCGTCGACCGTGACCCGGTCGATGACGGTGGACCCCATCACGATCCCCATCCCCAGGGCGAGGAAGACGGCGACGAGGGAGACGACGTGGTACCGGAGGTTGATCACAGGAGCGTCCGCCAGGTCTCTTGGAGGCTGAACCACAGGGCGTTGACGAAGACGTGCAGGGGCTGGGCCACGGCCACCATCATGAGCATGGCGAACAGGGCCGCCGCCACCAGGAACCCGAGGTCGCGGGTTCGGACCCGGCTCTGGTAGAGACGGCTCACGCCCTTGGCGTCGACCAGGATGGGCCCCACCTTCAGCCGCACGAGGAAGGTGGACGCCATCCCCGCCCGCCCCTTGTCGAAGAACTCCACCATCGAGGCGTGGGTCCCGACGGCCACGATCAGCTCGGCCCGCTTCTCGTAGGCGAGGAGCATGGCCACGTCCTCGCTGGTACCGGCGGCCTCGAAGGTGGTGTAGGCCAGGCTCAGCTCCTCGAGGCGGGCGGCCCCGGGCGCGTCGCCGCCGCGGAAGGCGTGCACCACCAGCTCGGCGTCGCCCCTGAGGGCCTCGGTGGACACCGAGTCGAAGTCGCCGATGATGATGTCGGGCCGGTGGCCGGCCTCCAGCACCGCGTCGGCCCCGCCGTCGACGGCGATGATGACGGGGCTGATCTCGTGGATGTAGGCCCGCAGCGCCTGGAGGTCGGCCCTGGAGTCGGAGCCGCCCCGCACCACCACCAGGACGTGGCGGCCGGCGATGTCGATCTTGAGGTCGGGCAGGACGGGCGTCTCGGTGAGGAGGTGGCGTTCCTGGCGGAGGTATTCGAGCGTGTTCTCGGCGAAGGCCTGCAGCTCGACGTCGATCGACTGCTTGGCCACCTCGATCTGGGCCTCGAGCGACTCCAGGCTGTGGCGGGTGCCGGTGGCCACCACCTCCCCGTCGCGGACGACGTCGCCCCCGTCGACCCGCAGGGTGTCGCCCTCCCGGATTCGGTCCATCACCTCGGGGCCGACCTCGTCGAGCAGGGGGATGCCGGCCGCGGCCAGCAGGAGGGGGCCGAGGTTGGGGTAGCGGCCGGAGATGGAACGGGACGCGTTCACCACCGCCGCGGCCTGGGCCCGGATGAGCCCCTCGGCCGCCACCCGGTCGAGATCCTCGTGGTCGATGACGGCGATCTCGCCCGGCTGGAGTCGGGGGATGAGGTTCTTGGTGCGGCGGTCGACCCGGGCCCGGCCGGTGGCCACGCCCGTGGCCTCGGGGGCGGCGGTCGGTTTGCCGTTGGCTCTGCCACCGATGGGGCCGGTGCCGTTGGGGTTGGCCCGCGACCACGCCTGGCGCAGCCGGGGCGCGAGGCGGGCCCGCGGGTCGGCCGGGGCGTCGGGGAGACGGTCGGCCGGGGCGTCGGGGGGACGGTCGGCCGTGGGCCGGGCCATCAGCGCCCCCGCTCCCGGGACGCGGTGGCCAGCAACTCCTGGGCGTGGTCGTGGGCGGTAATGCTCGACGGCTGGCCCGACAGCATGCGGGACAGCTCGACCACCCGTTGACGGTCGTCGAGGACGTGGACGTCGGCCACCGTCCGCCCGTCGCGCTCGTCCTTGGTGACCGCCACCTGGTGGTCGGCGAAGGCCGCCACCTGGGCCAGGTGGGTGACGACGAGGACCTGGTGACCGGCCCCCCGCTGGCCGCCGGTTCCGTCGCCGTCGCCGTCGCCGTCGCCGGGGCCGTCGCCGGGGCCGGGGCCGCCCAGCTCGGCCAGGGCCCGGCCCACGGCCAGGGCCGCCTGGCCGCCGACGCCGGCGTCGACCTCGTCGAACACCAGGGTGGGCGGGGCCTCGCTCAGCACCAGCCGGCAGGCGAGCATGGTCCGGGCCAGCTCCCCGCCCGACGCCACCTTGGCCAGGGGCAGGGCGGCCTCGCCCGGGTTGGCACCCAGGAGGAAGGTGACGGTGCCGCCGGCGGGGTCGTCGTCGGCCACGGACACCTCGAAGCGGGCCCGGGGCAGGGCCAGCTCTCTCAGGTGGCGCTCGACCGCAGCCGCCAACCGGGGCGCCGCCTCCCGGCGGGCCCGGCCCACGGCCGCGGCCGCCTCTTCGACGGCGGCCAGGGCCACGATCCGCTCCTTCTCCAACTCCGTCACCCGCTCGTCGTGCGAGTGGAGCTCGGCCAACCGATTGTGGGCGTCGACCCGGTACTCCAAGACGTCGGACAACCGCTCACCGTACTTGCGACACAGCTCCCGGAGCAGTCGCCTCCGGCTCCGGACCTGGTCGAGGCGCTCGGGGTCCTCGGCGATGGCGTCAGCCGCCTGGCGGGCGTCGGCCGCGGCCTCGTCCAGCTCGGCCGCCACCGACCGCAGGCGGAACTCGATCTCGGCGAACGGCGTGCGGCCGGCGAGGGCCTCGATGGCGAGGGCGACGGCGTCGGCCGCCCCCCCGTCGTCCCGCAGAGCGGCGTGGGCCGCGACCCCTGCCTGGCGGTGGGCGGTGGCCGCGGCCAGGAAGTCCTCCTCCGCCTCCAGGACGTCCTCCTCGCCCGGGTCGGTGAGGCCGGCGGCGTCGAGCTCGCCCACCTGGAAGGCGAGGAGGTCGATCTCCCGGGCCCGGGCCCGGGCGTCGCCACCCAGGGCGCCCAGGGCGGCGTCGAGGGCGGCGACCTGCTCCTTGGCCGCGGCGAGGGGAGCGAGGTCCACTGCGCCGAAGCGGTCGAGGGCGGCCCGCTGCACCCGTCCCCCGAGCAGCGACTGGTGGTCGTGCTGGCCGTGGAGATCCACCATCCGCCGGCCGATCTCGGCCAGCTCGGCGACGGTGGCCAGCCGCCCGTCGACGTAGGCGCGCGACCGTCCCGTGCGGGGGATGGCCCGGGCCAGGACGACCTCGTCGTCGCCGGCCACGAAGCGCCCCTCGACCCGGGCCTCGTCGGCGCCGGGACGGACGAGGACGGGGTCGGCCCGGCCACCCACCAATAGCTCGATGGCTTCCACCACCAGCGTCTTGCCGGCGCCGGTCTCGCCGGTGAGGGCGGTCATCCCCGGCCGGAGGACGAGGGTGAGGTCGGCGATCACCCCCAGGTCGCGAACGTGCAGCTCGACCAGCATCAGCGGTCGGCCACCGCCAGCTTGGCCCGCAGGACGCCGTAGAAGTCCCGGTGGCCGAAGGTGACGAATCGGGCCGACTGCGGCGATGGCCGGCAGACGATGGCGTCGCCCCGGCGCAGCAGCCCCCGGTCGCGGCCGTCGACGGTGAGGGCGGCGGGCCGGTCGTCGGCCACCTCCACCCGCACCGGCTCGTCGGCGGCCACCACCAGGGCACGGTCGAAGGCCATGTGGGGCGACACCGGGGTGACGACCAGGGCCCGCAGCCGGGGCGACAGCACCGGGCCCCGGGCCGAGAACGAGTAGGCGGTCGACCCGGTGGGCGTGGCCACGATCACGCCGTCGGCGGCGTAGGTGGCCCACGGCCGGTCGCCGATGGTGACGGTGAGGTGGACGGTGTTGCCCGGCCTCGGCTTCTCGACCACGGCGTCGTTGAGGGCGAGCAGCTCACCCACCGTCGCCGGCCCCCGCCGGATCTGGACGGCCAGCATCATCCGCTCTTCGACGGCGGCGTCGCCGGCGAGGAAGCGGTCGAGGGCGGGGAGCAGTTCGTCCGGCTCCACCTGGGCCAGGAAGCCGAGACGACCGAGGTTGACGCCCAGGACGGGCACGGCCCGGTCGCCGATCATGCGCACCGCCCGCAGGACGGTGCCGTCTCCTCCCAGGGCCACGACGAGGTCGGCCGGATCGGCCAGTCCCTCGCCCGCCCCCCCGAGCTCGTCCGTGCCGAGGACGGTGGCGTCGTCGTCGGGGACGACCGCGAGGTGGCCCCGCTCGGCCAGCCACGCCGCCGCCTGGCGGGCGTACTCGGCGGCGGGGGGCCGCCGGGGGTGGGCGACGAGGACGACGGTGGCCACTCAGCCCTCCACTGTCGTCGTCGCGGTCGCCTCGGCCACGACCCGGTTGATGTCGTTCTCGACATCGGCGGTGCCGGGCCCGCCGGCCTTGAGGTGGGCGAGGAACTCGACGTTGCCCTCGGCCCCCCGCAGGGGCGAGACCATCAGGCCGTGGAGGCCGGCGTGGGCGCCGGCGTAGGCGGCCACGACCTCGTGCAGGACTCCGGCCCACACCTCGGGGTCGCGGATCACGCCCTTGTGGCGGCTGGCCTCGGCCCGTCCCGCCTCGAACTGGGGCTTCACCAGCAGGACCAGGTCGGCGCCGGGGGCGGCCAGTCCGATGAGGGCGGGAGCGACGGTGCGCAGGGAGATGAACGACAGGTCGGCCACGATCAGGGGGAACGGGTCCGTCTCCAGCCGGTCGGGCGTGAGGTGGCGGACGTTGGTCCGCTCGGCCACCGTGACCCGGGGGTCCTGGCGCAGGCGGAGGTCGAGCTGGCCGTAGCCGACGTCGACCGCCACCACCGACGCCGCCCCCCGCTGGAGGAGGCAGTCGGTGAAGCCGCCGGTGGACGACCCCGCGTCGAGCGCCCGCCGCCCCTCGACCACCACGTCGAAGCGGTCGAGGGCGGCGTCGAGCTTGTCGCCGCCCCGGCCCACGAACCGGGCCGGGGGGCCTTCGATCTCCAGGCGGTCGTCGGGCGCCACCAAGCGGGCCGGCTTGTCGGCGGGGACGCCGCCCACCCGCACCCGGCCGGCCTCGATGTCGTGGCGCGCCCGGTGACGGGTGGGCGCCAGGCCACGCCTGACCATCTCCGCGTCCAGCCGCCGGCGCAGCTCGCTCAGGCCTTCTCGGGGGAGGAGGTGTCGCCGGCGGCGTCGGCGTCGTCGTCGTCGTCGGCGGCGGCGACGTCGGCGTCGGCGGCCGGCGCGGGCGCCTGGGCGGCGTCGATCTTGGCCTCCAGGCGGGCGATGTCGTCCCTGGTGGCCAGGCCGAGGGCCGCCACCTGCTCCCGGATCTCCGACCGCACCAGCTCCCGCAGCTCCTCCGAGCCCTGCTTGCTGCGCTCGACGATGCGTTCGAACGCCTTCTGGGCCTGGCTCACCGCCGTCTCGCCCGAGTCGGCCAGATCCTTCAGGATCCCCTCCGCCTTCTGCTGGGTGACGGAGAACCAGGCCATGCCGGCCTGGAGGTAGCGGCGGAAGGGGTCGTCCTCGGGCATGGCCCGAGGGTACCAATCGACCTTCCCGCCGAGCGTAAGCTCGGTCGGGCGTGATCCCGCTCAAGGACTACAACCCGACGCGCAGGTTCCCGGTGGTGACGGTGGTGCTGATCGCTATCAACGTCGGGGTCTACTTCCTGGTGCAGCAACCCAACGAGAACCGCAACGGCCAGGCCCAGTTCACCTACTCCCACGCCGCCATCCCCTGCGAGGTGGTCGAGGGCCAACCGCTCTCCGAGCAGGAGGTCCGTCGCACCCTGGAAGAAGGCGACACCGAGTCGTGCGTCCACGACGACACCTCGCCCGAGGTGTTCCCCGACAAGAACGTCTACCTGGCCCTGCTGTATTCGATGTTCCTGCACGGGAGCCTGCTCCACATCGGCGGCAACATGCTCTTCCTGTGGATCTTCGGCAACAACATCGAGGACCGGATGACCCCGGTCCCCTACCTCGGCTTCTACCTTCTGTCGGGCCTGGTGGCCAGCGCGGCCCACATCCTGGTCCAGCCCAACAGCACCATTCCTGTGATCGGGGCCTCGGGCGCGATTGCGGGCGTGATGGGCGCCTATCTGGTGCTCTTCCCCAACGTGCGCATCCGGACCCTGTTCCTCTTCCTCCTCATCCTCATCCGCGACATCCAGGCCAAGTGGCTCCTCGGCTTCTGGTTCGTCCTCCAGTTCTTCACCAACCCATCGGCCGGCGTCGCCTGGGTGGCCCACGTGGGTGGGTTTGCCTTCGGCGCCCTGGTGGCGCTCTTCCTGAGAGGCCGGCCGCAGCCGGCCCCCGTCGACCCGACTCCGGTGGTGTACTGACCCGCGATGGCCCGCTTCGAACCCTTCCCCGGCATCCGCTACGACCCCGAACGGGTCGACCTGGCCGACGTGCTCGCCCCCCCGTACGACGTGGTCGACGACGAGGCCGCGGCCCGGCTGGAGGCCCGCAGCCCCTACAACGCCGTCTTCGTGGAGCTGGGGCGGGTCGGTGCCGACGACGACCGCTACGACCGCGCCACCCATCACTTCGACGACTGGCTGGCCCAGGGGATCCTGCGCGTCGACGAGGAGCCGAGCTTCTACGTCTACCGCATGGGGTGGCACGACGACGCCGGCGTCGCCCGCCAGACCACCGGCATCCTGGGCGCGCTGGAGCTGTCACTGCCGGAAGAGGGACGCGTCCTCCCCCACGAGCGCACCATGGGCAAGCCCAAGGGCGATCGGCTCCGGCTGCTGCGGGCGAGCCGGGCCAACCTGTCGCCGGTGTGGGGGCTGTCGCTGGCCCCGGGCCTCACCGACCTGTGCCAGGTGAGCGGGCCCCCCGTGGGGCGGGCCACCGACGAGGACGGCGTGCACCACCGGCTGTGGCGCGTCACCCAGCCGGGCGTGGTGTCGGCCATCGCCGACGCGGTGGGGTCGGCGCCGGTGGTGATCGCCGACGGCCACCACCGCTACGAGACGGCCCTCGCCTACCGCGACGAGCGACGGGCGGCGACGGGCGATGCCCGGGGCGACTTCGACCTGCTCATGGCCCTGGTGGTGGAGCTCACCGCCGACCAGCTGGAGGTGCAGCCCATCCACCGGATCGTGTCCGGCCTCCCCGATGACTTCGACCTGGTGGGCACCCTGGCCCCGTTCTTCGAGGTCGAGGAGGCGGTGAGGCCCCCGGCCGGTGACGACCGGCAGCCGACGGGCGGCGCGGCCTGGCTCACCGGGCGCATGGAGACCGAGGGCGCGCTGGCCCTCGTGGTTGGCGAACGGGCATGGCTGCTCCGGGCCCGCCAGCCCACCGGCGAGCCCGACGCCATCGTGCTCGACGCGGCCCTGGCCGCCCTGCCCGACCACCAGCTCGACTTCCACCAGTCGGCCGAAGTGGTGACGGACCTGGTCGGCGCGGGCAAGGCCCAGGCGGCCATGCTCGTCCGCCCGGTGGCCGTGAGCCAGATCGCGGCCGCGGCCCGGGCCGGCCACCGCATGCCGGCCAAGACCACCTTCTTCGCCCCCAAGCCCCGCACCGGCCTCGTCTTCCGCCGCCTCCGGGACTGACCACGGCGACGATGGGGGCCGCGCCCGAGCGCCGCCGTTAGGAGCACGCCTGCTCCAGCCGGGCCTGGGCCGCCTCCAGCGCCGACCGGGCCCGCTTGACCTGGCGGGCGGCGAGGACCACGTCGGCCACCACCTCGGTGCGGCTCTGGGTGCCGCCCGCGGTGCGGAAGAACCGGCGCCGGACCCGACCGACCACCACCACCTGCTCGTTGACCGGGAGCTCGGCGGCCCGGGCCGGGGCCTCGAACCACACCACCGGCACGCTCTCGGCCCGTTCCCCCTCCCGGGGCACGGTGACCTCGTAGGTCACCATCCGGTCGCCCGACGGGAGCTCTCGGACCTCGGCCGGCCGGGCCAGGTGCCCCACCAGCGCCACCACGTTCGTCATCGCCATCACCCCTGTAGTCGTGCCCCAGCTTTTTGAGAGAAGGGGCCGGAAGACGAGGGGGAAGCGTCCGATGAGAACCCTACCGAGAGGGTGAGACAGGAACGGCCCCGACGGCCCGGGTGCCGGTCAGCCCAGGGACTGGAGGCGCTCGGCGGCGTCGGCCAGGCCGGCGTCGGCGGACACCACCCGGGCGAAGAGCTCCCGGGCCCGGGGGGCGTCGCCCGCCCGTTCGTGCAGGTCAGCGAGGGCATACCAGAGGCGCAGGTGGTAGGGGCGGACGATGCGGCGGGGCTCGAGCGGGCCCCGTTCGAGCAGGCGGATGGCGCCCTTGACGTCGCCCCGGTCGGCCAGCGCCCCCGCGGCCACGATGCGGCCCTCGACCACCAGCTCCGGCTCCGGCGACGCCTCTCGGAGCTCCTCCCACAGGGCGTCGACCTTGGCGTAGCGGCCGAGGGCGCGATAGCAGTCGGCCAGGACGGGGTGCTGCTCGAACGACCCGGTGGCGGCCCGGAAGGCCTCCAGGTGGCGGGACGCCTCCGCCCACCGCCCGAGCCGGTAGCAGGCGAGGCCGGCCAGTTCCCGCACCGACGGCACGTCGGCCGCGTCCCGCAGCAGGGGTCGCAGGTGGCGCATAGCGTCCTGGGGCCGACCCCGCTCGAAGGCGGAGGCGGCCTCCACCAGCCGGGCCTCCATCTTGGCTGCCACCGGCGCGCCCACGGCCCGGACCAGCTCGTCGGCCACCGGCTTGGGTGCCTTGCGCCGGGGCCGCTCGGGGACGGGCGACGGCGCTCCGCTGGTGGTGTCGACCGGCCCCGCGGCCGGCACCGCCTCGCTCTGCCAGTCCTCCGGCTCCCACGCCGGCGGCGGCCCGCCCCGCTTGTCGTACTCGTCGTTCCGGGGCCGCTCGTCGGCCACCTGCATGTTGATGGCGCCCTTGCGGGCCAGGCTTCCCCAACCCTTGGGACCGGGAGGGGACCACGGACCGGAATCGGCGGGCCGGGGCCCCCGCCCCCGACTGTCGCCGCCGCCATCGCCGACCCGACCCGCGGGAGGACGCGACGGACGGCGGTCGTCCCCGGACCGTGGCGCGGGCCGGCCAGTGGGCGGGCCGGAACCACGACCTCGATCGTCGGCGCCTCGGGCCGGAGGTCGGCCGCGGCTGTCACCCGCCCCGGGCCGACGGTCGTCGCTGTCCCGGGCCGGGTTCCGGCTGCGGCTATCGGCGGCGTAGGGCCGGCGGACCTCGCCGTCGCGGGCCGGACCTCGGCTGCGACTGTCGCCCCCCGTACTGGCAACCGGTCGCCCTGCGGGAGGCCGAGACCCGCGCCGGTCGTCGTCGGAACGCACCGGCCCGCGGGCGCGGCTGTCGCCGGCCGTCGGCGGCCGGCTGCCTCGGCGGTCGTCGTCGGCCCGAGGGGGGCGGCGGCTGTCGCTGTTGGGAAAGGGTCGGGGGCTTCGCCCGCGATCGCCGCCGGCACGAGCGGGACCGCGGCCAGAGGTATCGCCACCCGGCCGGTCGGACGGACGCCCGGGGCGCGGCGGTCGGCGGTCGCCGCTCGCGGCGGACGATCTGCCCGTGGGTCGGCCAGACCCCGACGCCGATCCACCAGCTCGAGCGGCCGGTGGACGTCCGCTGCCGGTGGGCCGTGGTGACCGGTCGGTGCCCGGCCGGGGCCGCTTCCGGGGCTCGTCGTCGGAGGGCGGACGACGGGTAACCATGGCTTGCAGACTACCGGCCGCCCAGTCCAACCCAGAACGCGAAAAAGACTCCCCCGGAGGGGAGCCTTTCTCAAAGAAATTCCGGCGACGACCTACTCTCCCAGGGGGACTCCCCCCAAGTACCATCGGCGCTGGTGGGCTTAACTTCCGTGTTCGGCATGGGAACGGGTGTAACTCCACCGCTATAGCCACCGGAAACCTGTTGTCAACGGGATCTCTCCCGAGAACTTGATAGCGAGCACAAGCAAAAATTAATCCCCAAGCCCTCGGCCGATTAGTACCGGTCAGCTGAAGACCTTGCAGTCCTTACACTTCCGGCCTATCAACGTGGTCATCTGGCCACGGGCCTTACCAGGTTAACCCTGTGGGAGATTTCATCTTGGAACGAGCTTCGCGCTTAGATGCTTTCAGCGCTTATCCCACCCGCAGGTCGCTAACCAGCCATGCCCTTGGCAGGACAACTGGCACACGAGAGCTGCGTCCGTCCCGGTCCTCTCGTACTAGGGACAGCCTTCCTCAAATCTCCTACGGCTGCGACGGATAGGGACCGAACTGTCTCACGACGTTCTAAACCCAGCTCGCGTACCGCTTTAATGGGCGAACAGCCCAACCCTTGGGAGATGCTTCACCCCCAGGATGCGACGAGCCGACATCGAGGTGCCAAACCTTCCCGTCGATATGGACTCTTGGGGAAGATGAGCCTGTTATCCCCGGGGTACCTTTTATCCGTTGAGCGACGGCGCTTCCACACGCTACCGCCGGATCACTATGCCCTGCTTTCGCACCTGCTTGACGTGTTTGTCTCGCAGTCAAGCTCCCTTGTGCCATTGCACTCGACGGCTGAGTGCCAACCAGCCTGAGGGAACCTTTGGGCACCTCCGTTACATTTTAGGAGGTGACCGCCCCAGTCAAACTACCCAGCTGCCGCTGTCCCCGATCCGGATAACGGACCTGGGTTAGAGCCCCAGTACGAACAGGGTGGTATTTCAACGTTGGCTCCACCACGGCTAGCGCCGCAGCTTCCAAGCCTCCCACCTATCCTACACAATCCGTACCAAAGCTCAACATCAGCCTATAGTAAAGGTCCACGGGGTCTTTCCGTCCTGTCGCAGCTACCGAGCATCTTTACTCGGAGTTCAATTTCGCCGGGTCAGTGGTTGAGACAGTAGCCAAGTCGTTACGCCATTCGTGCAGGTCGGAACTTACCCGACAAGGAATTTCGCTCAAGTTGTTCCGCATGTCGCCATACGGCTTGGACCATATCTTCGCCTCACCCGTCGAGGTGAGGTGGCTGGCGTATGGCCTCTGAGGATTCCAGAAAACGAGACGGCTTGCGATGGTTCATCGTCTGCGCGATGTGAGCGATCTCGATCAGGCCGGCCATCGTGAGATGGCGCCGCTCGATCATCAACCGCACGACACCGGCAAACCTGCCGAACTCATCGCGTTTCGCCGTTCTCAGTGGATACGCCTCGAAAAACGGAATGATGCGGATCACAAGATCATCGAGGGACCTGACGTTGTAGCGGTACAGGTCTTCCCGATGGTTGTCGTGGCGACCATTGCGGCCGACACGCCCACATCCGAAGAACGACTTCAGCTCATGCAGTACCTGCACACTCCTCTCGCCCTGAACCACCGTGAACTCCGGCTGGACTTGCCAGCCGAGGCGACACGTGGGGTTCCGGAAGATCGGAACGCTGAAGCAGCCCTCGCCGTCGACGAAGCCGACGACCCACTGCTCGAATCCTGGCCTTTCCTGCTGATTGGCCGCACCGAACGGATTGTCACTGCTCACCGCCCACACCCTAGGAACAGGGTGCGACAGTGAACGAGTACCGACGGATACACGGGGTTTCCAGCATTTAGCCAGCTGCACTGTTCGGGATCACTCCCGACAGGGGCAACACTCGGGGCACGACACCCGAGTCCATTACCTTAGGACCGTTATAGTTACGGCCGCCGTTTACTGGGGCTTAGGTTCAGAGCTTCGCCCTTGCGGACTAACCCTTCCCCGTAACCTTCCAGCACCGGGCAGGCGTCACAGCGTATACATCGTCTTACGACTTCGCACGCTGCTGTGTTTTTAGTAAACAGTCGCTTGGCCCTGCTCTCTGCGACCTCCTCGAGCTCGGCACGCGAAGTGCGTCACCCTAATGAGGCCCTCCTTCTCCCGAAGTTACGGAGGTATTTTGCCGAGTTCCTTAACCACTGTTCTCCCGATCGCCTTGGTATTCTCTACCTGCCCACCTGCGTCGGTTTGGGGTACGGGCACCATGTCAG
>JAXDOC010000029.1:0-35720 GCA_034669165.1 Actinomycetota bacterium | reverse complement strand
CCGCCACCGGCCCGAAGCCGGCGATCTCGCACACCTCGCCCTCGATCGGATAGCCCCGCAGCAGCGTCCCCAGGTCGACCCGGAGGATGACCTTGTGCGTCCCCGCCCGACGCCGGGTCGGCTTCCGGTGGCGGCTGGGCTCTGCCCGCCCGGCGGTTCCGGCGGCGCCCTCGGGTTCGGCGACGCCGGTCGTGTTGTCGGTGTCAGGGTCCGTGTGAGCGGCTCCGGTGGTGGGCTCGTTCGCGTCCTCCGCATTCGAGCGGCGGGCCATCTCGGCCAGGGCGTCGGCGGCGTAGGCGTCGGGGGGCTCGTGGCGGGCCTCGGACCGAGCGTGGCGGAAGATCTCCTCCCGGATGGGGTCGAGGGCGGCCATGATGCGGGCCCCTACCTCGGGGTTGTTGCGGCAGTGCAGGTGCCACTCGCCCTCGGGGTCGGTGTAGGAGCGGAGCGAGCGGCGTTGGTGGATGCGGCGGCGACGGGCCTCGAGGTCGACATGGGCCGTGGCCTTGGTGCGGGCGCACTGCTCCCGCAGCTCGGCCAACGGCGAGCGCCGGGCTGCCTCCAGCAGGTGGTGCTCGGCACCGGCATTGGCCCCGGCGGCGTCGGCGATGGCGCACGCCTGGTCGGCCGAAAGTTCGCCCCGCCGGGCGGCGGCCGATGTCTCGGGCAGTGTCTCGAGTCGGCGGGCGGTGTCGATGGCGGCTGCGGCTTGCACGACGCTCGTGCCGGTACGCCGAGCCAGTTGGTGGGCCGCCGAGCGGTCGCCGTCGCTGCGCCACGAGCCCGTTTCGGCCACACGGGCCGCGGCCAGGGCCTTGACGGTGGCGGCCATCTTCTCGATCCGCGACGCCTGCTCGACCACTTCCTCGGCCTGGGCCGCTGAGAGCAGGGCCGCGTCGAAGCCGGCGGCGTACTTGCTCAGCGATTCCCGCAGCTCTGCGATCCCCACGCCCATAGCCGTGCCAACCATCCGAAACGAGCGACCTACAGGGGGAAGTGATGTCAGCCCAGAGCGAACTGGTGTTCGCATCCTACCACCTCATCAAGACAATGCAAGCACCCGGCGAAGAAAATCTTCGAGGCGCGCCAAGGCCGGTGTCGCACCCTGCTGCCAAGCTGACGGAGCGATGACCGAGCACGTCGACCTCTGTCCTTACGAGGGGACGGTCGCGGCTGCCGATTGTCCGTATTGCATCGATGCCCACAAGCCCTGCTGGATCACGCCGAAGGGAAGCGCGTTCCATCTGCGGAACGATTCCGCGGCCCTCGAGAAGTACCGGCTCCACCCGAAGGAGCGGACGACCGTCCTGTGGGCGAAGGGAAGTGGCTACCTCGGCTGCGAGGTCTGTGTGAACGAGGTCTGCGCCGCCTGCGCCGGCAACCGGCACCGCGCCTGCAACCCGAAGGCGTCGAAGCTTGCGCATTGCGCCTGCGCCGCCCGCAACCACCACTGACGCCGACGGACCGTCTTGGCAGTACGTGACGGGCTTCACTAGCCTCCGCTGCGATGTCCGAGTTTCTGCAGCAGTACCTCACGGTCGCCATCTTCAGCGTCGCCGCCATCGCCATGGTCGGCGGCATGCTCGGCCTGGGCAGCCTGGTGCGACCCACCCGGCCCCAGTCGCAGAAGTACATCAACTACGAGTGCGGCGTCGACCCGGTGGGCACCGGTTGGTCGCAGAGCCAGATCCGGTACTACGTCTTCGCCCTCCTCTTCGTCATGTTCGACGTGGAGGCGGTGTTCATCTTCCCCTGGGCCGTCCGGTTGGAGGCTTACGGGATGTTCGGGCTGGTCGAGATGACGATCTTCATCCTCATCCTCGCCCTCGGCCTCCTCTACGCCTGGCGAAAGAAGGTTCTGCGTTGGGCCTAGTCGAGCGGGGCACGTTCGCCAAGAAGCAGCTCAAGCCCCTCACCTGGCTCCTCAACTACAGCCGCAAGTACTCGTTGTGGGTGTACCAGTGGGGCCTGGCGTGTTGCGCCATCGAGATGGGCGCCGCCTTCGGCTCGCCCCGCTACGACGTCATGCGCCTGGGCGTCATCCCCTTCCCCGCCGGACCCCGCCAGGCCGACCTGGTGGTGGTGTCGGGCACGGTCACCGACAAGATGGCCCCCGCCATCCGCCGGCTGTGGGAGCAGATGCCCGACCCCAAGTACGTGATCTCCATGGGCTCGTGCGCCAACTGCGGCGGCCCCTACTGGGACTCCTACTCCGTTACCAAGGGCGTCGATCAGATCATCCCCGTCGACGTCTACGTGCCCGGTTGCCCGCCCCGGCCGGAAGCCCTGCTGGAGGGCATCGTCCTGCTCCAGCAGCGCATCCAGAACGAGGACATGGGCGAGCGCTGGCGGGGTGAGCCGATTGTCGTCGGCTGAGATAACCACCCCCACGGTCACCGACGGTGACCAGGCCCGGGCCCGCCTCGACTCCCTCGTCACCGAACTGGGCGACGACGTCCTCGGCTCCGAGGTCGTCCGCAACGGCGACACCCTCATCCGGGTCTCGGTGAGCGCCTGGAGGCGGGCGGCCGAGGTCTGCAAGGGCCAGGGCTACGACTACTTCTGCTTCCTGTCCGGCCTCGACTGGATGCCGTCGACCTCGCCCAACCCGCGGGCGTCGGTGTCCGACGAGCTCGACACGGGCGACGACGAGGTCCCCGAGGCCCGGGGCGAGGCCGAGGAAGAGGCGGAGGCGGTGGCCGACAACGACGCCGCGGTCGCCGAGGCCGACGCCGAGGCCGACGCGGCGCCGGCCAGCGGGCTCGGGTACCCCACCGGCGTGGGTGGCGGCGACACCCGGTTCCAGGTCTTCGCCCGGCTCTACTCGACGACCCGCCACGAGGGCGTCACCCTCAAGGCCGACCTCGACCCCGACGCGCCCACCGCCCCCACGTGGTGCGACGTCTACCCCGGCGCCGACTGGAACGAGCGGGAAACCTGGGAGATGTACGGCTTCGTCTTCGAGGGCCACCCCAACCTGATCAAGCTCTACCTGCCGGGCGAGTTCGAGGGTTTCCCCCTGCGCAAGGACTTCCCGCTCCTGGCCCGCGAGGTCAAGCCATGGCCCGGCCTGGTCGACGTCGAGCTCATGCCCGAGGTGCCGGAGGCCGAGGCCGAGCCCGCGGCCGACGTTCCCGCCCCCGAGTCGGCCGCCGAGGCCGAAGCCACCACCGAGGCCGAGCCCACCGCCGAGGCTGCGCCCACCGCCGAGGCCGAGCCCACCGCCGAGGCTGCGCCCACCGCCGAGGCCGCCGCGGCAAGTGGGACACCCGAGCCCGAGCCAGCGTCGCCCGAGCCTGCCGCAGCGCCCGAGCCCGCCCCGCCCTCGTCGCCGGCCGCGGACTCCGTGCCCGAGACGGCCGAGGAGGCGCACGCGACCGGCACCGAGAGCGCCACCACCGGCGCCGACGCCGAGGCCGCCGACCCCGAGGCCCCCGCCCCCGACGCCACGACCGAGGAGGACGCGGGCTGATGGCCGTCACCGATCAGCAGCGCATGGCCTACATCGCGTCCCAGGCGGCCGACGCCCGGGTCAACGTCGAGCTCCAGACCGAGGACATGGTCCTCAACCTGGGCCCGCAGCACCCGGCCACCCACGGCACCTTGCGCATCGTGGCCCGCCTCGACGGCGAGCAGGTCATCAGCGCCGACGTCATCTGCGGCTACATGCACCGTGGCTACGAGAAGCTCACCGAGGTCCGCACGTACCCGCAGGTCACCACTCTGATCAACCGCATCGACTGGCTGTCGTCGTTCGCCAACGAGGTGCCGTTCATCCTCGCCGCCGAGCAGCTCATGGAGATCGAGGCCCCGCCCCGGGCCCAGTGGATCCGCACGATCATGTTCGAGCTGAGCCGCATCGCCAACGTCACCCTCTTCATCGGGGAGATGGGCGTGCAGCTGGGCGCCCTCACGCCCGTCTTCTTCGCCTTCCGCGACCGGGAGTACGTCCTCAACCTCATCGAGGCGGCCACCGGCGGGCGGTTCCACCCCAACTACGACCGCATCGGCGGGCTCAAGGAAGACCTGCCCCGCGGGTGGATCGCCGAGACCCACGGCGCCATGAAGCGGATCCGCACCTACTGCGACCAGCTCGAGGACCTCCTCATGGGCAACGAGATCTTCGAGGCCCGCACCCGCGGCGTGGGCGTGATCCCGGCCGAGATGGGGCTGGCCTACGGGCTGTCGGGCGCCAACATCCGGGCCAGCGGGGTCGACTGGGACCTCCGCCGCGACGCCCCCTCGCCCCTCGTGTGGAGCGAGCTCGACTGGAAGGTCTGGACCCACCCCGACGGCGACTCCTTCGCCCGCTACTGGGTGCGGCTGCAGGAGGTGCGGGAGGCCACCAAGATGGTCGACCAGCTCCTCGACGGCCTGCCCGCCGGTCCCATCCAGGCCAAGGTGCCCCGCATCATCAAGGTGCCGGCGGGCGAGGCGTGGGCCCACACCGAGAACCCGCTGGGCGAGATGGGCTACTACATCGTCAGCGAGGGCGGCCTGGGCCCGTTCCGGGTCAAGATCCGCTCCGCCTCCTTCAACAACGTGTCGATCGTCCCGTGGCTGCTCAAGGGCGTCTACGTCCCCGACATCATCACCATCCTGGCCAGCCTCTACTTCATCCTGGGCGACATCGACCGCTGAGTCGAAGCACCCCGGGGCTCTTGATATAGACGATCGGATATACTGGCGGGGTGGACGCCGCAGTGATGCTTCGGGCTGCCCGTCGGCGCTCGGGGCTTACTCAGAAGGAATTGGCCAACCGGTCGGCGACAACGCAGTCGGCAGTCGCGGCGTACGAAGGTGGGGCGAAGGAACCGTCGTTCACCACGTTGAACCGGCTCCTGTCGGCTGCTGGCTGCTCGGTGGCCTGGTTCCTGGGTCCGGACCGGTCGGTCGTCCACGACACCGTGGACGCCATCGCTCGCTCCCTGCACGTGGGCGACGAGCAGGAGGCGTTGCGCCTGGCCGCCGACCTCTGGACGCGGCTGACGTCAACCAGCGCGAGAAGCTCTTGGGCTGAGATCGAGGTCGATCCCGGTTCTACGGGTGACCGACGGTGGGACGCACTGGTCGCCGGGGTGGTCGAGCGGGCCGCGCACGTGGCCCAGGTGCGGGTGCCGTTGTGGACTGCCGCCGCAACCAGGTTCCTGGATGAGTGGTGGTTCCTGACCCCCTACCGGTCGTTGCATGCGTCTGCCCTGGTGGAGACGCCAGCCGAGCTGGCCAACCGCGGCGTCTTCGTCCACGAGTCGTCCCTACAGAGCGTCTGATGCTGCTCGGCGGGGAGGAGATTCGCCGCCATCTGGCGGAGCTGGGTGACGACTTGTCGTCTGCCGGCGTGCGCGGCGAGTTGTTCATCGTCGGCGGCGCCGCCATGGCCCTCGCCTACAACACCCGTCGCTCGACGCGTGATATCGACGCTGTTTTCGAACCCAAGACACTCGTCTACCAGGCCGCGCGGCGGGTGGCGGAGCGCCACCCCGACCTGCCCACCGACTGGCTCAACGACGCGGTCAAGGGCTTCCTGCTCGGTGAGGATCCGGCGGCAACGGTCGTGTTCGACCATCCGGGCCTCCGGGTGCGCGTCGCGTCGCCGCGATACCTGTTCGTCATGAAGTTGGCCGCCTCTCGAGTCGAGCGGGATACCGACGACATCGTCGCCCTCCATCGTTTCTCCGGGTTCGAGGGCGTCGACGATGCCCTTGGATACGTCGAGCGGACGTATCCGCACCTCGTGCTGGCGCCGAGGGTCCGGTACCTGCTGGAGGAGCTCGACGCCGCGCAGCTCCTGGGACCGGGTCACACCACTCCCTGATCTCGATCGTCCCAGCCGCGGCCTCTTCCGGCCTCAACGCTGCTAGGGCCGATGTCCGGCGTGTTGTCCTTCTGTGAACCGCTTCACTAGTGTCCGGGCGAGTCATGCTGGCCTTCGAACTTTCCTTCTGGCAGTCCACCCTGTTGAAGACGGTGGTCGTGCTGTCGGTCATCCCGGCGGCCGCCATCATCCTCGGTTACGTCTTCCTGCTGAAGATGATGGCCCACATGCAGAGCCGGCTCGGGCCCATGGAGCCGGGCGGGTTCCACGGCTGGTTCCAGCTCATCGGCGACGGGATCAAGTTCATCCAGAAGGAGGACATCATCCCGTCGGAGGCCGACCGGCGGGTGTTCGCCATCGCCCCGGTGGTCGTCCTCGTCTCCACCTTCCTCCTCTACATCGTCCTCCCCGCCGGCCCCGACCTGGTCGTGCAGGACCTCGACGTGGGCATCTTCTACGCCCTGGCGGTGTCGTCGCTGTCGGTGATCGGCGTGCTCATGGCCGGGTGGGCGTCGGCCAACAAGTACTCCCTCCTCGGCTCGCTGCGGGCCGCGGGCCAGCTCATCGCCTACGAGCTGCCCCTCGTGCTGGCGGTCGTCGGCGTGGTCATTCAGGCCGGCACCATGAGCCTGCAGGGCATCGTCCACGCCCAAGCCGACGGGTCGATCTTCGGGGTCGACATCATCGGCAACCCCTACATCCTCACCCAGTTCGTCGGGTTCGTGATCTTCGTGGCCGCCTCCCAGGCCGAGCTCACCCAGACCCCGTTCGACATGCCGGTGGCCGAGTCCGAGCTGGTGGCCGGCTACATGACGGAGTACTCGGGCTTCCGGTTCCTGTTCTTCTTCATGGCCGAGTTCGGCACCGCCTTCGCCCTGTCCGCCATCGCCGCCACCCTCTTCCTCGGCGGGTGGTCGGTGCCCTTCGTCGACGGCAACCTGGCCAACGTGCTGGGCCCGGTGGTGCTCGGGGCCAAGATCATGCTGGTCGCCTTCCTGATCTTCTGGATGCGGTTCACGTTCCCCCGCTTCCGTGAGGACCAGCTCCAGGCCTTCGCCTGGAAGGTGCTGATCCCCCTCTCCCTCGCCAACATCGTGGTGACTGGCCTACTGAAGGTGTGGCTCTAATGCCCAAGATCCCCGGCCAGGGCCTCGTCAAGGGCCTCGGCGTCACGTTCAAGACCATGCTCCAGCCCTCGGTCACGGTGCAGTACCCCAAGGAGCGGGAGGAGCCCGTCGGCCGGGCCCGGGGCGTCATCGCCCTCAAGGAGGAGAACTGCACCGCGTGCATGCTCTGCGCCCGTGAGTGCCCCGACTGGTGCATCTACATCGAGGGCCACAAGGAGAAGCGGCCGCCCCGCCGCGAGGGTGGCAAGCCCCGCACCGTGAACGCCCTCGACCGCTTCGACATCGACTACGCCCTCTGCATGTACTGCGGCATCTGCGTCGAGGTGTGTCCCTTCGACGCCCTGTTCTGGAGCCCGGAGTTCGAGTACTCCGAGGTCCGCATCGCCGACCTGCTGCACGACAAGGACAAGCTCGGCGAGTGGATGGAAGGTGTCCCCGAACCCCAGGCCCTCGAGGCCGGGGCGGTCAAGAAGAAGTAGGGAGAGCACCCCGTCCGTGGTCGCCCAGAACATCGCCTTCTACCTCATGGCCATCGCCATGGTCGGCGCCGCCGTGCGCCTGGTCACCACCAAGAACGTGGTGCGGGCGGCGCTGTTCCTGGCCATCGTCCTGGGCGCGACCGCCGGCATGTTCATCCTCCTGGCGGCCGAGTTCGTGGCGTGGGTGCAGGTGCTCGTCTACATCGGGGCGGTCGTGGTCCTGTTGCTCTTCGGGGTCATGCTCACCCGGGCCCCCATCGGCCGGGAGTCCGCCCTCGACAACGACAGCAAGTGGGTGCCGGCGCTGGTGGCGGTGTTCCTGCTGGGGGCACTGGCCGCCATGCTCAGCGACGCCTACGGATCCCAGGAGATCGCCTTCGGCCAGATCCAACGCACGGCCGACGTGTCCGACTCGATCTTCGGGGTCTACGTGATCCCGTTCGAGGTGGCATCGGTGCTGCTCCTGGCCGCCCTCGTGGGCGCCGTCGCCCTGGCCCGGAGAGATTGACGGGGGAACTAGCGCGCCCATGATGCTCAACCAGTTCCTGATGCTGGCCGCGGTGCTCTTCTGCATCGGCGTCTACGGCGTGCTGGCCCGGAAGAACGCGGTCCTCGTGCTCATGGCGATCGAACTGATGCTCAACGCGGTCAACATCAACCTGATCGCCTTCGGCGCCTTCCGCGACAACGTCATCGGCCAGGTCTTCTCCCTGTTTGTGATCGCCATCGCCGCGGCCGAGGTGGGCGTGGGCCTGGCCATCGTCCTGCTCATCTTCCGCAACCGGGCCAACATCGACCTCGACCAGTCCGACCTGATGAAGGGCTAGGGGCCACCCGTTGCTCAAGAACGCCTGGCTCATCCCCCTCCTGCCGGCGATCTCGTCCGTCCTCATCCTGGCCTTCGGCAAGAAGCTGCCGGGCAAGGGTCACGAGATCGGCATCGGCGCCCTCGCCATCTCGTTCGGCATGGCCCTGCTGTGCGCCTTCCGGTGGATCGGGATGGAGACGCACGAGGGTCACCGGGAGGCGGTCACCGCCCACGCCACCTGGATCAAGCTGGCCGGGGTCGACATCGGGGCCGGCATCCACATCGACGGCCTGGCCGTGATGATGCTGGTGGTCGTCACCTTCATCTCGCTGCTGGTGCACGTGTACTCCACCGGCTACATGCACGGCGACCGCCGCTACACCTACTTCTTCGCCGCCCTCTCCCTGTTCACCGCCTCCATGCTCCTGCTGGTGGTGGCCGACAACACCCTCCAGCTCATGATCGGCTGGGAGCTGGTGGGCCTGTGCTCGTTCATGCTCATCGGCCACTGGTGGGAGGAGGGGGTCAACTCCAGCGCCGCCATCAAGGCCATGCTCACCACCCGCTTCGGCGACGTGGGCCTGATGCTGGGGATCATCACCCTGTTCTTCGCCGCCGGGCGCACGTTCGACATCGAGCACCTGAACCACGCCGCCCTCACCGGCGAGATCGGCCACGGCCTGCTCCTCACCGGGGCCGCCCTCCTCTTCCTGGGCGTGATGGGCAAGAGCGCCCAGTTCCCCCTCCACGTGTGGCTGCCCGACGCCATGGCCGGCCCCACGCCCGTGTCCGCCCTCATCCACGCCGCCACCATGGTCGTGGCCGGGGTCTACCTGGTGGCCCGGCTCTACGGCGTGTTCTTCGAGGGCTTCTCCATCCACGCCGGCGGGATCAACTTCGTGGCCCTCATCGGCGGGATCACCGTGCTGATGGCGGCGGGCCTGGCATTCGTGCAGGACGACGTCAAGAAGGTTCTGGCCTATTCCACCGTCAGCCAGCTGGGCTATATGGTCATGGCCCTCGGCTGCGGGGCCTGGACGGCGGGCGTGTTCCACCTCTTCACCCACGCCTTCTTCAAGGCCCTCCTCTTCCTGGGGGCGGGCTCGCTCATCCACGCCGTCCACTCCAACAACATGAGTGAGATGGGCGGGCTGCGGAAGCACATGCCCACGACCTATTGGACGTTCCTGGTCGGGTCGCTGGCCCTGGCCGGGATCTTCCCCCTGGCCGGCTTCTGGTCGAAGGACGAGATCCTCAACGGGGCCGGCGCGGGTGGCTTCCCCCTGTTCGTGGCGGTGGGGATCGCGGGAGCGTTCATGACGGCGGCGTACATGACCCGAGCCTGCTACCTCATCTTCGCGGGCGAGTACCGCGGCCACGGCCACCCCCACGAGTCGCCGCCGTCGATGAGGTGGCCGCTGGTGATCCTCGCCGTTCCCGCGGCGGTGGCCGGCTTCCTCAACGCCCCGTTCCTCGGCAACCAGTTCCACCACCTGGTGGAGTTCGAGGTTCCCGGTGCCCCCGAGATAGTCCACGCCCACGCTTTCAACTTCGCGCTCGCCTTCGGATCGCTGGCGGTGGCGGGCCTCGGCATCCTCATCGCCTATCGGGCCTACGCCCACAACGCGTGGCCCAAGGGGGCGATGGCCCGCACGCCGGTGCTGGCCACCGGCTACAAGGTCCTGGTCAACAAGTACTACCTCGACGAGCTGTTCGTGAACGGGATCGTGCGCAAGATCCAGTACCCGATCGCCAAGGCCGCCTACTGGTTCAACCAGAACGTCATCGACGGGGTGGTCAACGCCTTCGGGATCGGGTCCCGCAAGGTCGCCAACTTCGTCTACGACAACATCGACCAGAAGGGCGTCGACGGCCTCGTCAACGGTGCCGGTGCCGGCGCCGAGGCGGGCGGAGCCGAACTTCGCAAGACCCAGACCGGCCAGGTCCAGCAGTACGCCGCCTATCTCTTCGGCGCCGCCGCCCTCTTGGCCGTCGGCCTCGTGGTGCTCACGTGACCCCCCTCGTAGGAGAGTCGTCCGAATGCTTCTGACTGCTGCGATCTTCCTACCGGTGCTCGGCGCCGCCCTGCTGGGGGTGATCCCCAGGAGCCAGGAGAAGGCGCTCAAGGCCGCGGCCCTGCTGATCACCCTGGCCACCACGGTGGTGGGCGTCGTGATCACCCTGGGCTTCGACTTCGGCGACACGGCCAGGCTCCAGTTCACGGCCAACGAGAAGTGGATCGAGGTGATCAACAGCCGCTACCACATCGGCATCGACGGCATCTCCCTGCCGCTGCTCCTGCTGTCGATGGTGATCACGGTGCTGTGCGTCATCTACTCGTGGGACCACTTCCCCGAGCCCCACAACCCCAAGGCCTTCCTCATCCTCATGCTCCTGCTGGAGACGGGGATGAACGGCACCTTCGCGGCCCAGGACCTGATCCTGTTCTTCGTCTTCTTCGAGCTGGTCCTGCTGCCCATGTACTTCATGATCGGCGTGTGGGGCGGTCCCAACCGGCAGTACGCGGCCATCAAGTTCTTCCTGTTCACCCTCTTCGGGTCGGCCCTGATGATCCTGGGGTTCCTCGCCCTCTACTTCAAGGGGGGCAGGACCTTCGACATCCAGGAGCTGATGGTCAGCGGCCCGCTCATCGGCCACAGCACCCAGATGCTCATCTTCGGCGGGCTGTTCATGGGCTTCGCCATCAAGGTGCCGATGTTCCCGTTCCACACCTGGCTCCCCGACGCCCACACCGAGGCGCCGACTGTGGGCTCGGTGATCCTGGCCGCCGTCCTGCTGAAGCTGGGCGTGTACGGGTTCATCCGCATCGCCATCCCGATCCTGCCCGACGCGGCCAGGTCCTGGGCCCCGTGGATCGGCGGGCTGGCGGTGATCGGCATCATCTACGGCGCCCTCGGCTGCCTGGCCCAGAAGGACATGAAACGGCTCATCGCCTTCTCGTCGGTGGCTCACATGGGCTTCGTGATGCTGGGCGTGGCCACCCTCACCAGCTTCGGGATCAACGCCGCCGTGTTCGGCATGGTGGGCCACGGCCTCATCACCGGCATGCTGTTCTTCATCGCCGGGTCGATCCAGGAGCGCTTCGGCACCCGGGAGATCGCCCGCCTCGGCGGGCTGCTCACCCAGGCGCCCCACCTCGGGTGGATCCTCGGCTTCTGCGTCTTCGCGTCCCTGGGGCTGCCCGGCCTGGCCGGGTTCTGGGGTGAGTTCCCCGCCATCCTGGCCGCCTACCAGCCGGCCGCGGGCCTCAACGTGGGCCTGTTCCGGGCCTACATGGCGATCGCCGCCATCGGCACCGTCTTCGCCGCCGGCTACCTGCTGTGGATGCTGCAGCGGGTGGCGTTCGGGACGGCCACGGCCGAGTTCGAGCACTCCCACATCCACGACGTCCACGGGCCGGAGTGGCTGGCGTGGACGCCCCTGCTCGTCGGCATCCTCGCCTTCGGGATCTTCCCCCACCTCATCTTCGACGTCACCGACTCGGCCGTGAACCTCATCGCCAGCGGCGTCGGCGGCGTCGCCCAGGCCGCGGCCGTGGTGGCCCATCCGTGATGCTGCTGGCGGTCGCCCAGGCGGCCCAGACCGGGTTCACCACGCCCCATCTCGACTACCACGCCCTGGCGCCCGAGATCGTCCTCAGCGTGGTCCTGGCGGCGGTGCTGCTGGCCGACCTGGTCTTCGACGAGACCAAGAAGTGGGTCATCCCGGCCATCGCCAGCTTCGGGCTGCTGGCCACGTTCGTCCCCATCATCACCCTCGCCCTCTACGGCGACGACGTGCGCTCGATGGTGGGCGGGGCCTACGTGGTCGACAACTTCGCCCTCGTCCTCAAGGCCCTGTTCATCGGCGTCGGCTACGTGGTCCTCCTGCTCTCCAACACCTACGTCGAGGAGGGTGACTACTACGAGGGGGAGTACTACTTCCTCCTGCTGGCCTCGATCATGGGCATGGTCGTGATGGCGTCGTCGCGCGACCTCATCACCATCTTCGTGGCCCTGGAGACGTTGTCGATCCCCGCCTACATCCTCGCCGGCTGGCGCAAGCGCGACCTCAAGAGCAACGAGGCCTCGCTCAAGTACTACCTCCTCGGGGTGCTGGCGTCGGCCGTGATGCTCTACGGGATGTCGCTCATCTACGGCTACACGGGCACCACGCTCCTCACCGACATCGGCGCCCAGCTGCAGGGCAACGCCGCCGACAACCCGCTGGTCACCTTCGCCATCATCTTCGTGATCATCGGCTTCGCCTTCAAGGTGTCGGCCGTGCCCTTCCACTCGTGGGCGCCCGACACCTACGAGGGGGCGCCCACGCCCGTCACCGCCTTCCTGTCGGTGGCCTCGAAGACGGGTGGCTTCGTCGCCCTCTTCCAGCTGGTGTTCATCGGCTTCCTCGGCCGCGACGACGTGTGGGCGCCGCTGTTCGGGGTGCTGGCGGTGCTGACGATGACCGTCGGCAACCTGATCGCCCTGCGCCAGACCAACGTCGTGCGGCTGCTGGCCTACTCGTCGATCGCCCAGGCCGGCTACATCCTGGTGCCGCTGGCGGTGGCCGGCACCAGCCCCGACGCGGCCAGCAGCGCCCTCACCGCGTCGATCGTCTACCTGCTCGTGTACGCGGCCATGAACCTGGGCGCCTTCGGCATCGTGCTGGCGGTGGCCCGCAAGACGCGGTCGGGCGAGATCTCGTCGTTCGGCGGACTGTTCGAGTACGCCCCCGGGCTGGCCGTGCTCATGACGATCTTCCTGTTCTCCCTGGCCGGTATCCCGCCGCTGGCGGGGGCGTGGGCCAAGATCTTCATGTTCCGGGCCGTGCTCGACGCCGGCACCGGCTGGGCCGTGGCCCTGGGCGTGGTGGCGGCCGTCAACTCGGTGATCGCGCTCTTCTACTACGCCAACATCGCCCGCCTGATGTGGATGAGCCCGGTGCCCGACGGGGATCGCACGCCCATCAAGGTGCCGACGCCCCTGGTGACCGCCCTCGGGATCACGGTCGTGGTGGTGGTCGTGATCGGTGTCTACCCGCAGCTGTTCGGGCACCTCGGCGACCTGGCATCGCTGACGAAGTAGGAGCCCGGGCCGTGGCCGCCGAGGGGCTGCTGCGGTTCGACGAGGTGGTCGAGCAGGCGCTCTACGGTCCCGACGGCGGCTTCTACTCGGGCGGGCGGGGGGCGGGGCGGGGCGGGGCCGACTTCATCACCAGTCCCGAGGTCGGGCCCTTGTTCGGCGCGGTGCTGGCGGGGGCCGTCGTGTCGTGGTGGGAGGAGCTGGGCCGGCCGGAGCCGTTTACGGTGGTGGAAGCGGGGGCGGGCCGGGGCACCCTCGCCACGTCGATCCTGGCGACAGGGCTGCCGGCGGCTTTCCGCTACGTGGCGGTGGAGCGTTCGGCCGCGTTGCGGGCGGTGGCGGCCGAGCGCCTGGGCGACCGGGCCGAGGTGCTCGACGAGGTGCCGGCCGGGCCGTTCGACGGTGTCGTGCTGGCCAACGAGCTGCTCGACAACCTCCCGTTCCGCCTGCTCGAGCGGACGGGCGAGGGGTGGGAGGAGGTGTTCGTCGACGAGAACCTGTCCGAAGTGCTGGTCCCGGCATCCGCCGACGGGCCTCCCGACGCGGCGGTGGGCGCACGCATCCCGGTGCAGGACCGGGCCCGGGACTGGGTGGCGGCGGCGATCGGCAGCCTCCGTCGGGGGCGGGTCGTCGTGTTCGACTACGCCGACTCGACCGCATCCATGGCCTCCCGGCCGTGGACGGACTGGGTCCGCACCTACCGCGGCCACGGCCGGGCCGGTCATCCCCTCCACGACCTCGGCACCGCCGACATCACGTGCGAGGTGGCCGTCGACCAGCTCCCCCCGGCCACCCTCGACCGGTCCCAGGCCGAGTTCCTCCGGTTCCACGGCCTCGACGACCTGGTGGCTGGCGCCCGGGCCGAGTGGCGGGCCCGGGCCCACGTCGGCGACCTGGCCGCGCTCAAGGCCCGCAGCCGGGTGTCGGAGGGGGCCGCCCTCACCGACCCGTCCGGGCTGGGCGCGTTCCGGGTCCTCGAATGGGAGGTGCCGGGTAGGCTCGACGGTCATGGCTGACGAGCCGACGGACCGCGCGACCATCGAGGCCTACTACCTCGAGGAGCGGAAGTTTCCCCCCTCCGAGGACTTCAAGAAGCAGGCCCTCGTCACCGACATGTCGATGTACGACGAGGCCGACCGCGATTACGAGGGCTTCTGGGCCCGCCAGGCGGCCGACCTCCTCGACTGGGACTCCGACTGGGACACGATCCTCGACTGGCAGCTGCCCTTCGCCAAATGGTTCGTGGGCGGCACGCTCAACGCCGCCGCCAACTGCCTCGACCGGCACGTGGCGGCGGGTCGAGGGGACAAGGTCGCCTACCACTGGGAGGGCGAGCCGGGCGACACCCGCACCATCACCTACGCCGAGCTCACGGCCGAGGTGTCCCGGTTCGCCAACGTCCTGAAGTCGCTGGGGGTCGAGCGGGGCGACCGGGTCAACATCTACCTCCCGATGATCCCCGAGCTGCCGGTGGCCATGCTCGCCTGCGCCCGGATCGGGGCGGCCCACAGCGTGGTCTTCGGCGGGTTCTCGTCCGACGCCCTCCGCGACCGGATCAACGACGCCGAGGCCAAGGTCCTGGTCACCGCCGACGGCGGGTGGCGGCGGGCCCAGGCCGTCCCCCTCAAGGCCAACGCCGACGTCGCCCTCGAGGACACGCCCACCATCGAGCACGTGGTGGTGGTGCGCCGCACGGAGGCCGATGTCACCATGGTGGAGGGCCGCGACCAGTGGTACCACGACCTCATGGCCGGCGCGTCCGACGACTGCCCGGCCGAGCCCATGGACTCCGAGCAGCTCCTCTACCTGCTCTACACGTCGGGGACGACGGCCAAGCCCAAGGGCATCATGCACACCACGGGCGGGTACCTCACCCAGGTCGCCTTCACCCACAAGTACGTGTTCGACCACCACCCCGACACCGACGTCTACTGGTGCGCGGCCGACATCGGCTGGGTCACCGGCCACAGCTACATCGTCTACGGGCCGCTGGCCAACGGGGCCACGTCGGTGCTGTACGAGGGCAGCCCCGACACGCCGGGCAAAGACCGGTGGTGGTCGATCGTCGAGCGCTACGGGGTGACGATCCTCTACACCGCCCCCACCGCCATCCGCACGTTCATGAAGTGGGGGACGGAGCACCTCGAGGCCCACGACCTGTCGTCGCTACGGGTCCTCGGGTCGGTGGGGGAGCCCATCAATCCCGAGGCGTGGATGTGGTACCAGGAGCACGTCGGCGGCGGCCGCTGCCCGGTGGTCGACACCTGGTGGCAGACGGAGACCGGCGGCATCATGATCTCGCCGCTCCCCGGCGCCACCACCACCAAGCCCGGCTCGGCCACCTTCCCCCTCCCCGGCATCGGGGCCGAGGTGGTCGACGAGAAGGGCGGGAAGGTCGAGGTCGGCGGCGGGTACCTCACCCTCACCCGCCCCTGGCCGGGCATGCTCCGGGGGATCTACGGCGACCCCGAGCGCTACCGGGCGACGTACTGGTCGCGCTTCGAGGGCCGTTACTTCGCCGGCGACGGGGCCAAGCTCGACGACGAGGGCTACCTCTGGCTGCTGGGACGGGTCGACGACGTGATGAACGTCTCCGGCCACCGGGTGTCGACCACCGAGGTGGAGTCGGCCCTGGTCCACCACCCGACGGTGGCGGAGGCGGCGGTGGTGGGGGCCAAGGACGACGTCCACGGGCAGGCGATCATCGCCTACGTCACCCTCAAGCTGGGCGTCGAGGCCACCCAGGAGCACGGCGAGGCGTTGCGCAAGCACGTCGCCACCAAGATCGGCCCCATCGCCCGGCCCAAGACGGTGATCTTCACCGACGACCTGCCCAAGACCCGCAGCGGCAAGATCATGCGCCGGCTGCTCCGCGACGTGGCCGAGGGCCGCGACCTGGGCGACACCACCACCCTGGCCGACGCGGGCGTGGTCGAGGAGATCAAGAAGCGGGCGGCGGCCGGCGCCGCCGACCAGGAGTAGTGGCCGCTCGCGACGACGAGGTCCCCTCGCACTGGGTGTGGCGGGCGGGGCCGGTCACGCCCCGCCCGGCGGTGATCTTCGACATCGACGGCGTCCTGTCCGACGCCACCGGCCGCCAGCACTTCCTCGACGACGACGCCTCGGGCAAGAAGAACTGGCGGGGCTTCTTCGACGCCTGCGGCGAGGACCCCCTGCTGGACGACGTGGCCGCCCTGGTGGAGGTCGTCGACCGCGACATCGCCGTCGTCCTGCTCACCGGCCGCCCGGTGCGGGTGCAGCCGCAGACGCTCGGCTGGCTGGCCCGCCACCACCTGCGGTGGGACCTGCTGGTCATGCGCAACGCCGGCAATTACCAGCACTCGCCCGAGTTCAAGCGGCTGACGGTGAAGGAGCTGCGGGAACGGGGCTTCGAGGTCAGGCTCGCCCTCGAGGACGACCACCGCAACATCGAGATGTTCAAGTCGGAGGGCGTTCCCTGCGTCTACATCCACTCCGGCTACTACGACTAGCCCGCCTTATTTCACCTGGTGAAGGATTCGGGCCCTTCGGCAATGACGGCGAAGCTCCCTACCTGCCCTTTTCGGGCGCGAGACAGTGGGGTGCTAGCGCCTCCGCGCGATGCGCACAGCCAATGTCGAAAAGCGACGGATTGGGTGACGCCGGCCACCACCGACCCGGGGAAAGTCCCACGAGCCGCTGGGCTGGTCGACAGCGTGCCAGACCGGCTCTCGTCCGAGCTCGCTCAAGAGCTCTGCGACCTTGCCCGCCTGGTCCGTTTCCGGAACCAGGATCACGTCTTCCAGGGCGATCGCCACCTGGGACAGCGAGCGGGCTGCCTTTGCCACGGTCGGCCACGCGATCTCGAAATGATCTCCGAGGACGGCTTCGAGGGCGTCAGCGCCCAGGCTGTGGAGCGCATCGTGCTCGTCCGTTCCAAGCACCTTGGCCGTCCTGAGGAGGACGCGCACACATCGCCGAGGCCGCCGAGCCGCCAGGTCCGCGAGACGGTCAGCGGCACGCGAGAATGGATTAGGTGCGGTGGGCTCACGACACCAACCCGCGTATCCACGGGCCAGTCGCCAAACGATGACCATCGAACAGATTCTCAGACCGCCGAGATTGCTCCTTCGATTTCACGCCTCCTGTTGACCTGCCACGCTCACGGCGTGGATCCATGCCTACGGGAGGTCCGCCGGTGTCGGCTCAGTTGGAGAACGCTCGGAAGCCCCAGTCGGCCCCCCGTCTGTGGGGGGCGGCGTCCCCCAGGAAGGGGGGAACGATGGCGGGTGTGGGCGGGGCCGGCGGGGATGGCGCAAGCGATAACGGCGAACGACCCACCACCCGCCTAGAGCAAGGGGGGTGAAGGGCAGGAGGAAGCCGGCGACCGCGACGATTGCCAGCAACACGTTGAGAAGGGCGACCCAACCTGCCCGCAACGCCTTCAGGAACCCTGGAAGCTCCCGGTTCACCTCCAGGTCGGTGCGCTCGGTGAGCAAGACGTGGATCGTGGCCATCTCGACCTGGCTGTTCACCACCCGCAGCCGACCCTGGAGCGACTCGATCTCACTTTCCCGCTTGGCGAGTTCACCCTCGACGGCCACGACGTCGGCTGTCGACGTCGCACTGCCGAGGAGCGCCCGCAGGCGATCGGCGCTCGCCTGCGCGGTCTTCAGGCGGCCCTCGACGTCGACCACCTCCTCGGTGACGTCCTGGGCCTTGACGTCGCGCTCCAAGGCTCGTCCGAGACCGGCGAGGGAGGCGAGCACCGATTCGAATTTGTCCGGAGGCACCTTCAGAGTTAGACGGGCCTCCTGGCGGCCCTCCAGGTCGCTACTTTGAGCGAACACGAGCCCGTCAGCGTCCTTGGACAGCTGGGTTGCCTCCTGCGTGGCCTGGGCGGCGTCGCCGACCCGCACGGTGAGGTCGGCGGTGTAAACGACCTTACGGAGGTCTGTTTGGACGGTCAGAGCGGCGGGGCTGCGCTCCGCTCCCCCGCCCTGCTGGTCAGCTGCGTCCTGGCCCGAACCGCAACCCGCGACGACAAGGGCTAGAGCGAGTAGCGGCAGAAGCAGCCCTCGCCGCGGCGATGTCACACGGCGAGAGTACGGCCGATCGGCCCTCGGGCGTCCGAACTGTCGCGAAACTGTTTCATGGGCGCCCCGGTGGGTGGGCGGGGAAAGAAGTCGCCGTTTTCTTGTCGCGTGCGGCTTGTTCGTGGCCCAGTAGAGAGATGTGGGGCTCGTCTTCGTGATGATCGGCATCGGGCTGCTCGTCGCCTGGCCACAGGACGCAAGCCCTCACCCCGGTCAGCATTCAGGCACTTCGAACATCCCATCCCTACCGACAACGTCGGGGGACGCCCGCCGCCCGCCGGTCACCCGACGGGTTGGCGGACGTAGCTGCGGGCGACCTCGATGCCCACGATCTCGGCCTGGCCCATGGGCTCGGGGCCGAGCGTCTTGGCCAGGATCGGTCCCAGCGTCTCGGCGAAGAAGCGGTCGGCGTGGGCCTTGGACTCCCACACGGTGACGATCCGGGGCGAGCCCTCGGCCGTCCCGATGTAGCGGGCCTCCAAGCCCTCCGGCTCGCCGTTCATCTGGGCCATCACGCCGCTGACCTGCTCGAGCGACTCGAAGGGCGGGGTTGAGACTGCGATCCACTGCATGGCTTCCTCCTCTGGGTGCGGCCGGTCGGCTGCAGGGAGGACGCTACGGATCGCCGGCGTTTTCCGAATCCGCCGGATGACTCATCCGCATACTCATTCCCGTCTCCTCCGGTTCCCGCCTTCTCAGAGGGAGCGCACGCTCCACGCCGCGATCTGGCTCCGGGTGGCGAAGCCGAGCTTGGTCAGGATGTGCTGCACGTGGTTCTGGGCCGTCCGCTCCGAGATCACCAGCCGGGCCGCGATCTGGCGGTTGGTGAGGCCCTCGGCGACGAGGTCCGCCACCTCCACCTCCCGTGGGCTCAGGCCGCCGACGCCGGTGTCGGCGTCGGTCGAGGACAGGCGGGCCACGAGGGCGGTGGTGCGGTCGGCGTAGGCGGCCAGGCCGAGGGCCCGGGCCATGCGGTCGGCGTCCCGGGCGGCGGCTGCGGCCCGGTCACGGTCGCCGGGGAGGTCACGGGCCGCCAGCGCCGTCGCCAGGTGGAACCGGGCCTCGGCGACGAAGCCGGGGGCGCCGGCCCGCTCGGCCCGCTCGACGGCGACGGTCAGGTCGTCGATGGCCTGGTCGAGGTGCCCGAGGGCGGCCGCGCCCCGGCCAAGGGTGAGTTCCACCGGGCCCATGTAGGCGACGGTGTTGCCCACCACGTGCTCGCCCCGGAACGGCCCGAGCCGGTCGAGCAGCTGGGCGAGGTCGTCGTGGCGGCCGAGGCCGATGCCGACCAGGGCGCCGTACACCGAGCCGGGGACGACGAAGAAGGCGGGCAGGGACCACGTCTCGACCGGCCCCGCCTGCTGGTAGGACGCGGCCGCCTCGTCGGGAAGCCCGGCGTACAGCAGCAGCAGGGAACGGGAGAGCCGGGCCATCGTCCGGAAGCGGGGCGGCGGTTCGAACGGCTGGCGGGCGAATCCGACCCCCAGTTCGCTCACGCCGACATGGCCGGCGAGAGCGCACTCGAGCCCGAAGTAGGCGCCCGCGGCCGGGGCCGGCTCCCGCGAGCGCATCCGCTCGAACGCCCGTCGGCCGGCCTCGGCCGCGTCGGCGAAACGTCCCTGGGCCTGGGCCACGCAGGCGGTCACCCGGTCGAGGTGCCACCGGCTGACGGGACCGCCCACCCGCTCGACGGCGACCTCCAGGCCCGGCAGGGCGTCGGCCGCGGCGGCGAGCCGTCCGCCTTCGACGAGAGAGTCGATCCGCCACAGCTCGCCCCACATGGCGCTGCGGGGGCTGTTCGTCCGTTGCGCGAGGGCGAGCATCTCGGCCGCCAGCAGCTCCCGCTCCGGCCGACCGGCCGGCCCCGGACACGCCTCCTGGCGGGCCCGCAGGGCGGCGGCCAGGGCGCGGTCGTCGCCTGCCGCCCGGGCCAGCACAAGGGCGGCCTCGCTCAACGCCTCGACCCGGTCCTGCTCGCCGTCGTAGAAGGCGAGGTGGCTGCGCTGGGCGAGGAGCCGGGCCCGCAGCGCCTGGTGCCCGTCGCCGGAGTCGCCCAGTCCGGCCAGCGCCTGTTCGCACAGCTGGGTGGCGACGGTGTTGACCGCGGGGTCAGGGGCGGCCTCCAGCACGAGGGCGGCCTCGCCCATGAGCTCGGGACTGGCCGCGGCCCGGGCGACCTCGGCCGCGGAGACGGCTGCCGCCACGCACCCGGGCAGATCGCCGGCCAGGTAGGCGGCCCGGCCGAGGGCGAGCAGGGCCCGGCACTGCTCGACGTCGGACGCGGGCCCCGCCAATGCCAGCGCCGCCCGGTACAGGCGGGCACCCTCCTCGTAGGCCAGGCGGCGCACCGCCTCGTCGGCCGCCGCGACCGTCCACCGGCGGGCGGTGGCGGCCTCGCCGTAGGGCGCCAGCTCGGCCCAGTGCCGGGCCAGCTCGGCCAGGTGCTCGTCCAGCCGGCCGGCGAACTGCCTCTCCGTCGCCTCGGCCACGGCCCGGTGCAGCCCCACCCGTTCGGCGGTGGTGAGCGACGCCTCGACCGCTTCCCTGGTCAGAGCATGGACGAACCGGTAGTCGCCGGTGTCGGCCTCACCGATCCGATCGACCAGGCCGAACCCGGCGGCCTCGTCGAGGAGGGGGAGACAGGGCCCGATGGGCGAGTCGAGCGTGGCCGCCACCAGGCGCAGCGAGAAGTCGCGACCGACGATGGCCGCCGCCTGCACCAGCCGCCGGCACTCCTCGGACACCCGCTCGAGTCGGCTCCGGACGACGTCGAGCACGCTGCGGGGCGGCCGGTCGGGCCGCCACGTGCCGTCGGCCATGGCCCGCCCCACTTCGCGGACGAACAGGGGGTTGCCGCCCGTGACGTCGAGCACGGCCTGGGCGTCGGCGGGCGATCCACCGCCGGAGGTCCGCCGGAGCTGCTCGCGCACCTCGTCCAGGCCGAAGCCCCGCAGGTCGAGGCGCTCGACCGCGGGCGAGCGCAGCAGGTCGGGGAGCAGGCGGGGGAGGACGCTGGCCGGTTCGACGTCGCGGAAGGTGGCGAAGACGAGCAGTCGGGCGCCGCCGGCGTGGTCGGCGAGTTGGCGGAGGACGAAGAGCGACGGCTCGTCGGCCCAGTGGATGTCGTCGAGGATGACGACCAGTCCCCGCGGGCCGGCCGCCGTCAGCACCGCCCGGGCCACCTCGTCGACGACCCGGAACCGGTCCTCGGGCGAGTCGACGTGGCCCGCCCGCGTGACCGACGGGTCGAGGCCGAGGGAACGCAGGACCTGGTGCCAGGGCCAGAAGGCGGGCGCCCCTTCCCCCTCGAAGCCGCGTCCCCAGGCGACGGCGGTACCGCCGGCCAGGGCCAACCCGGCCAGCTCCTGGGCCAGCCGGGTCTTGCCGATCCCGGGCTCGCCGGCGCAGAGCACCAACCGACCGGTACCGCCCCGGGCCGCTTCGAGGCGGGCCAGGAGGGCGTCGAGCTCGCGGCGCCGACCGACGAGGACGTCGCCGCCGAGCGTTGCCGGTCCGGGCGTCGGCGAGCTCACGCCACCAAGCATCGCTCGTCAGGACCGGATTTGCCCCCGCGGACCGGCAGGCCCGTCGTCAGCGAGTCGCAGCCGACGCCGCCACTCCGTTCTCGGCGGACGGGTGTGACGGAACCACACCCGGCAGGCGCACCGTCACCTCGGTGCCCTCTCCCGGTCGGGACACGATCGAGATCCGACCGCCGTGCTCGTCGATGATGGCCTTGGTGATCGACAGGCCGAGGCCGGTCCCGGGGACGGCCAGGTGCTGGGTGGCGGACGACCGGAAGAAGCGCTCGAAGATCCGGGGCAGGTCGTCCTCGGGGATGCCCATGCCCGTGTCGGCCACCTGGATCACCACCTCGGGCCCGTCGACCCCCACGCTCACCCGCACCTGCCCGCCGTCGGGCGTGAACTTGATGGCGTTGGACAGGAGGTTGATCAGCATCCGGTCGAGCTGGTCGCGGTCGCCCTGGATGACCTCGACGTCGGAGGCGACGTCGACCGAGATCTGGAGGTCGCGGCCCGCCCGCCCGGGGAAGACGGTCTCCAGCGCGCCCTCCACCAGCGGCCTCAGGTCCACCGGGCCCATCGACAGCCGGAACGTCCCCGACTCCACGCGCGACATGATCAACAGCTCCTCGATGAGGATAAGCAGGCGCTGGGCGTTGCGGTCGACGATGTCGAGGATGTCGAGCTGGGTCGGGGCGAGGTTGCCGGCGGCGCCCTGGGCCAGCATCTCCAGGTAGCCGAGGATGCTCGTGAGCGGCGTCCGCAGCTCGTGGGAGACCGACGACAGGAAGTCGGTCTTGACCTTGTCCAGCTCCTGCAGGCGCTCCCGCATGTCCTGCTCCCGCCCGAGCGTCACCCGCAGCTCCCGCTCGGCCCGCTTGCGGTCGCTCACGTCCCGGCTGTTGAGGACCACGCCGGCCACACTCGGGTCGTCGACGAGGTTGGTGATGGCGGTCTCGACGTCGCACCACGAACCGTCCCGCCGGCGCAGGCGGCACTCGACGAGACACGACTCCTGCCCGTCCTTCACCAGGCCGGTGACGGCGGAGAGGACCGCGGCCGCGTCCTGCGGATGGATCCACGCGGCCAGCGGCTGGCGGGCCAGCTCCTCGGGGAGGAGGCCGAACACCCGGGTCACGGCCGAGCTCTGGTAGACGATCCGGAGGTCGCGGTCGAGGATGGTGATGACGTCGCTCGAGTTCTGGGCCAGCGACCGGAAGCGGGCCTCGGTGCCGGCCACGTGCTCCAGGGCGGCCCCGGCCAGCACCGCCACGAACTCGATGAGCTGGATCTCGTCCTCGCCGAAGAGGTCGGCCACCTGGCTGTGGGTGACGTAGAGGCAGGCCACCGGCCGGCCCTCGCTGGAGATCGGGGCGCACAGGGCCGACCGCAGGCCGGAGAGCACCACGCTGTCGGCGGGGTCGGCCGCGGCCGCGTCGGAGAGCACCACCGGCCGGCCGGATGCGAGGGCCCGGCGGACGAGGGTGCGGCTCCACCCGTCGATGCTGCCGCTGCCGCTCGCGTCCACGTCGTGGTCGACGTCGAGGACGAGGACCCGCTCGACCCGGAGCAGGGTGGCCGCCGCCTGCCGCACGGCGGCGAAGACCGCTTCCGGGGACGGGGCCGAGGCGATGTGGCGGCCCACGTCGAGGAGCGTCGAGAACCGGTCGGCCAGCGACAGGGTGGCGGGGGCGGGCGCCGGTCGGGCCGGGGACGGGGCGTCGGCGTCGGGAGCGGGCTCGGGCAGGAGGGCCTGGATCGCGGCCTCGGCCTTCGCCACTGCGGCGGCGTCGGCCGCGTGTTCGTTGCGGGCCAGGGCGAGGCGGGTGAGGGCGAGCTCGTAGCGGGCGCCCTGGGCCTCGGCTGCGGCCAGGCTCCGGTGGAGGAACCGGCGGGCCCGCCGGTCGTGGCCCTGGAGCGACGCCACCAGGCCCCGTTCCCGCAGCGCGTGGGGCGCGTTGTTCTCGTAGAACCGGGCCACCCACCAGCCCCGCCGGGCTGTCCTCGCCGCCCGCAGCAACCGGGCCCGGCGCAGGGTGGCCTGATAGGGCGACGTGGCCGCGGCCTGACTGCGCTGGGCGGTGGCCAGCCACGGCAGCACCGGCGCCACGTATTCCTGACGCAGCCCGGCCCGGCGGACGATGGCGGCCGCGTCCTCCAACACCGCCACCGCATGGTCCCAGTCCCCCTGGCCGAGGAGGCGCACGCCCTCGGCCACGTGGACCTCGGCCGCGGTGTGGGCGTCGTCGTTGCGCTCCTCCAGCCGGGCCCGCACCAGGGCCGCCGGCACCTGACCGGCCGACGCCCGGGACCACGCGCTCAGGCTCACCCCGGCCGCGGTGTCGTCGCCGATGGCGCTGGCGGCGGCATAGAGGTCGACCGCCACCGCCTGGGCCTCGGCCAGCTCGCCCAGCCGGTAGTGGGCGAAGGCGACGTGCCAGGCGGCGGTGTTGGCCTCCCACCGGTCTCCCGTCTGGTCGAGGAGGCGGATGGCCTCCCGGCACTGCTCGATCGACTCCCGGTAGCGGGAGGCGGCGTAGAGGACCACGCCGTAAAAGTTGAGGGACTGGCCCTGGCCCCACAGGTCGCCCAGGTCGCGGCGGATGGCGAGCGACCGGCGGGCGTAGGCGATCCCCCGGCTGAACCAGGGGGCCATCGTCATCACCGGCGCGTGCTCGGAGTAGGCCTGGGCCAGCTCGGGCGACGGCGGATAGCGCTCGGCCAGGTTCATCTCCCGGAGGTGGACCCAGGCGCAGGGGACCTTGCCCGCGCTGAACCAGTAAACGTAGGCCAGCCGGCTGTAGAGGCGGATGACCAGGAACTCACGGTCGGCTCCCTCTCGGGGGCGGCGGCCCAGGAACAGCCGGGGCATCAGGGTGTGTGCCACCTGGACGACGACTTCGACGAGCAGGGCCAGGACGAGGGCAGGGGACCGGCGGGGCAGACGCCGGTTGAGCTGGCGGACGGCCCGCTCGAGGTGCTCCCGGGCCAGGCGCTGGTCGCCCCGGCGAAAGGCGACGTCGCCCAGCTTCCCGCCCAGGACGGCGCGGCTGTAGTCGGTCTCGGCCAGGGCCATGGCCGACTCCAGGTGGGTGGTGGCTTCCTCGTAGGAGCCCTGGAGGGTGAGCACGTCGCCCAGGCCCTCGGCCACCGCGGCCCGGGTCCCGTCCTGGCCGGGCTCGGCGCAGGCGGCCAGGGCCATGCGGTAGTGGGTGGCGGCGACGTCGAGGGAGTACTGGGCCCGGGCTCGTTCCGCGGCCTGGATGGCATAGGGCAGGGCCCGCTGGCCGTCGCCGGCGGCGTCGAAGTGGTAGGCGAGCTCGAAGACACGATCCGGGGCCACTGCCTCGATGCGCTCGGCCGCCCGTAGGTGGAGGCGGCGGCGATGGGCGGGGTCGAGGCGGGTGAGGAGGGCCTCCCGCAGCTTGTCGTGGAGGAGGCGGGCCCGCCCGGCGGCCTCGTCGACCCATACGATCGACCGGCGGCTGGCCTCGGCCAGACCGGCCGCGGCCTCGGCCGGGTCCTGCCGGCACAGCTCCGTGGCCAGGTGGAGATCGAACTCCTTGCCCAGCACGGCCCCTACCGACAGCAGCTCCACCGTCGCCGGCGCCAGCAGCTCCAGCCGGCGGGTCAGGAAGATCGCCGCCTGGCGCGACGTCTGTACGTCGGCCAGGCGCTCGTCGTCGACCACCCAGCCCCCGGTACCCGATCCGTCCGGGGCTTGGACGAGCGCACCGCTCTCGACCAGGCCCCGGAGGACGGCCGCGGCCATGAACGGGCTGCCTTCGGACAGGGTGGCCACCGTCCGGATGGCGTCCTCGGGGAGTGGGCCCGCCATCGACTCGGCCAGGCTGCGAAGGCTGCCTGCCTCCAGCGGGGGCAGGACGATGGCGGCGAGGCGGTCGAGCGAGCGCAGGGGGTGGTCGGGCGGGACCTCCTCGGAGCGGAAGGCGGCGACCACCAGGACCCGGGTGCCGTCCTCGCGGCCCCCGGCGCTCTCCTGCCAGTCGGCCAGGAGACGCAGCGTCGGGCCGTCCGCCCACTGGCAGTCGTCGAGCAGGACGACGACGGCCGGCGCGCCCTGCCGGCCGGGCCGGGCGGCCGCCGGCAGCGCGTCCAGCAGGGCGCCCAGGGCCTTGATGCTGCGGGTCTCGCCGTAGGCCTCGGGCCCGAGGTTGGCGCTGCCCTCCCCGCCCAGGACGGGACCGAGGGCGGGCAGGGCGGCCACCACCGCGTCGACCCGGTCGCCCACCGCCGCCCGCAGGCGCTCGGCCAGCCCCGGTTGTTGGCGGCAGGCGTCGGCGATGCCCGCGACCAGTCCCTCGAGCAGCTGGAAGGGACGCCGAGCCGCCTCCTCCACCCCCTGGCCCCGGAGGATCCAGGCGTCGGGCTGCGACTGCTGGGCCAGCTCCTCGAGCAGCCTGGTCTTGCCTCCGCCCGACTCGGCCTCCAGGAAGACGAGCCCCCCACGGCCCTCGGCGGCCCGCCTCACGTGACGGGTCAGGGCGGCCAGCTCGGCGGTGCGGGCCACGAACGACGGCTCGGTCAGGGCCTGGCGGCGGTCGTGGAGCCCGACCACGACCGCCGGCTCCCTGAGACCCCGCCGCAGCCCGTTGGCGATGGCGGTGAGGTCGGCGATGGCCGCCGCCGCCGTCTGGTAGCGCTCGGCCGGGTCCTTGCGCAGGAGCCGCTGGATGACGGCGTCGAGGGCCTGGGGGACGTCGACGCCCAGGGCCCGGAGGCGGGGTGCGGGCGTGCTGAGGTGCTGCTGGAGCACCGCGCCCACGTCCGCCCCCGCGAACGGAGGCGACCCGGCCAGGCAGGCGAAGAGCACGATGCCGGTCGAGTAGAGGTCGGAGCGGCCGTCGACGGGGCCCGGGAGGAGGCCGGCCACCTCCGGCGCGAGGTACCTGACGGTGCCGACGTGCTCGTCGCGCAGGGGGGCGGCCAGCGACGAGCTGCGGGCGAAGCCGAAATCGATGAGGACGGCCTGGCCCACCGGTTCCGCCTCGTCGACCATGACGTTGGCCGGTTTGACGTCCCTATGGAGCACGCCGTGGTCGTGGGCGTGCTGGAGGACGGTGAGCAGGTCGATGGCCACGACGAGGGTCGACGCGACCGACAGCGGGCCCCGGGCCAGGCGCTCCTGGAGGGTGATGCCCGCGATCAGGGGTTGGACGAGGTAGACGTCGTCGCCCTCCCGACCGAAGGTGACCGGCGCTGGAACGAGGGGCGCTAAGCGGTGCAGGACCTCGGCTTCGTGCTCGAGACGGCCCGCGACCCCTTCGGCCAAGTCCACCGCCGCCGCCCGCTTGAGGACGACGGCGCCGGTCCCGTCGTCGCCGTCCGCGTGGAGATCAACCGCCAGCCACGTCTCCACGCCGTGCTGGGCCTTGATCCGTCGCTCGCAGCGGAACCGCTCCCCGAGGACGGTCTGGCCCGGCTCGAGGGGGCCGACTCGAGACGCGACCGTCCTGTCGGCGGCGCCCGGATGGCGCCCGGAACCGGCGGCAGGGAATCCGTACAGGGAACCATCGTCGACATCAGGTCACACAGGGCTCTCAACCGGCGGACAACGTTCGCCCAAGCGCGCCCCCGCGGAACGAGATGAGCTGTGAAAGCGTTGATCGGGGTGGACCCAATCGTCCACGAGGAGTGAATAGGTGAGTAAGAACACAGTCAAGACATATATCCTGCTGGCCGGCCTGGGTGGCCTGCTGGTGCTGTTCGGGTCGTTCTTCGGACGAGGCGGGGCGATCATCGGGCTCGTCATCGGCCTCGTCTTCGTCGGGGCCTCGTACTGGTTCTCCGACAAGCTGGCCATCAAGTCGGCCCGGGCCGTGCCCGTCAGCGAGGCGGAGATGCCCGAGTACTACCGGATCGTCCGGGAGCTGACCACCAAGGCGGGCATGCCCATGCCCGCCCTGTACATCACGCCCGATCTCCAGCCCAACGCCTTCGCCACCGGCCGCAACCCCGAGCACGCGGCCGTCGCCGTCACCCGGGGCATCCTCAACATCCTCGACTGGGACGAGCTGCGGGGCGTCCTCGCCCACGAGATCAGCCACGTCGGCAACCGCGACATCCTCATCGGGTCGGTCGCGGCAGCGGTGGCCATGGGAATCACCTTCATCGCCCGCATGGTCATGTGGGGCGCCATGTTCGGCGGCGGGGGCGACGACGACAACCCGAACCCGCTCGCCCTGCTCGCCCTCGCCCTCCTCGCCCCTCTGGCGGCCGCGGTCCTGCAGATGGCCCTCAGCCGTAGCCGGGAGTACGAGGCCGACCGCACCGGCGCCCGCCTGATCTCCGACGGTGAACCGCTGGCCCGGGCCCTGGCCAAGCTGGAGCAGGGCGCCCGCGCCATCCCCATGAACGTCGACCCGGTGCAGGCCCAGAAGTACATCGTCAACCCGCTCACCGGGCGAAAGGTGCGCTTCGCCAACCTGTTCACCACCCACCCGCCGATGGAGGACCGCATCCGACGCCTCCGGGCCGGCGAGTGGCAGAGCTGAGCAACGAGGGCTGCGGCGCCGCCGCAGGGCTGAGCCGCATCCCACCCCGTCTCCCCCGTACGGGGGAGGCTTGGGGCCGGTAGCGGACGGAAGCATAGGGACCGTCCCGACCCGAGCCCGATTCCTGGTCGCACTCGCCGCCGCCATCTCCTTGACGGCCGGCGCCACCGTGTCGGCGCGCGCCCAGACCCCGCCCTCGCCTCCCACCACCAAGGGGCTGTTGGAGCAGGTCCTCATCGACCTGCTCACGCCGCCGACGACGCCTCCGGTGCAGCAGGCCGTGGCCGCGCCCGTGCCCCCCACCGCTCCGCCCCCGCCGGCGCCCGCACCGGCGGTGGCACCCCCGCCGGCGGCCGACCCCGACACGTCGTCCCAGGTGATCCCGGCCGAGTACCAGGGCACCATCGACTGGAGCCGGGCCCGCAACCCGCGCTCCACGGCCGCCATCCTCGACGCCCTCCGCCGCCTGGAGGACCTGGGCTTCACCGCCGAGGAGGCGGCGGTGATGGGCATGGGCCAGTTCCCGGTGCGGGGCCAGGCCGACTGGGAGGACGACTGGCACGATCCCCGGTTCGGGCCGCCGTTCCACCTCCACCAGGGCACCGACATCTTCGCCGAGCGGGGCACGCCCGTGATCGCCCCCGAGGCCGGCACCGTGCGCTTCGAGGACGGCGGGCTGGGCGGGCGGGCGGCCTACGTCACCGGGGCCGACGGCACCTACTACTACCTGGCCCACCTCAACGCCTACGCCGACGACCTGTACAGCGGGGCCACGGTCGAGCAGGGCCAGGTGGTGGCCTACGTGGGCAACACCGGCAACGCCGAGAACGGGGCGCCCCACCTCCACTTCGAGATCCACCCCTACGGCGGCGGGGCCACCAACCCCAAGCCCATCCTCGATGACTGGCTGGCCACCGCCCTCGACCACGTCCCCACCGTGCTCGCCGCCTACGGCGTCAACGTCCCCCGGGCGATCAGCTCGGCCGGGATGCTCCGCCGCTTCGACGAGGGCCGCCTGGCCGGCTCGGGGCGCCCGCCGGAGACGGCCCTGCTGTGGGCGTCGTCGGTGAGCGCGGGCGGCGGGACGCTGCGGGTGGCGGAGGTGGAGGCGGTGCGGATGGCCGGCAGCATCGACTGGGACCGGCGGGCCACGACGGCCCAGCTGCAGGCCGACGTCCTCCGGGAGGCCCGGACGGTGGCCAGCTCGGTGCTGGTGCCCCTCACCCCGCCGCTGGTGGTGGTGCTACTGGGCCCCGCCGTCAGTCACGGAAATTCTTGAACTGCAGGGGGATCCCGAAGTCGTGTTCCTTGAGGGCGGCGATCACGGCCTGAAGGTCGTCCCGCTTCTTCGCCGACACCCGCACCTGCTCACCCTGGGTCTGTGACGACACGCCTTTGACAGCGTGCTCCTTGATGAACCGGTTGACCTCCCGGGCCTTCACGTCGTTGATGCCGGCGGTGATGGCGGCGGTCTGGCGGACGGCGCCCTTCGATCCCTCCTCGATCTTGCCGTAGGTGAGGGATTTGAGCGACACCGTGCGCCGGACGAGCTTCTCCTCGAGGACCTGGACGAGGGCGCGCATGCGGTCCTCGGTGGCCGACTGGAGCTTGATCTCACCGTCACCCAGCTCGATCGACGAGCCCGTGTCCTTGAAGTCGAAGCGGGTGCCGACCTCGCGCTGGGCCTGGTCGACGGCGTTGCGGACCTCTTGCAGGTCCACTTCGGAGACGACGTCGAAGGTGGGCATCGGGTCAACGGTATCGTGTGCTCGCCTGCGTACTTCACAGGGGGTCGGTGCCCGAGCGGCCAAAGGGAGCAGACTGTAAATCTGCCGGCACAGCCTACGAAGGTTCGAATCCTTCCCGGCCCACGCACGCACGCACGCACGCACACTCGCAAGGACGACGGGACGCTCACTTGGGTGAGCGTCCGGCCGGGTGAGCTGACGGCGGGCGCCGAGCCCGCGGTCGCCGCTCGGTCAGATCTGCCGCCTCCGGGTTCCCGGCCAGTGGGCCAGGACCAGCAACAGGCAGCCGGTCACGACCGCCAGCCAGGCCAGAAGCACCTGCAGCCGGGTGGCCGAGCCGGTCCTCGGGAGGGCCCCGCTGCCCATCGTGGTCTGCGTCACCGCGGCCCTGACGGTCCCCGTCCCGGCGGTCGTGTTTGTCGTTCCGCCAACCGTGGTCGATGTCGTCGTCGTCGTCGACTGGCGGCCGAGGCTGGTGCTCGTCGCGGCCACCGGGCGGGTGGTGGTCGACCCGACGATCGTGGTCGTCGTGGTCGTCGTAGTCGACGTGGTGGATGTCGTCGTCGCCCCGCCGATCGCGCCCCCCCGGATGGTGGTCGACGTGGTGGCACCGCCGCCGCCGGTCGTGGGTGACGTCGTCGGTGCCGAGGTGCTCGTCGAACTGGTGCCGGTCGACGGCAGGATGGTCGTGGTCGTCGTGGTCGTCGTGGTCGTCGTGGTCGGCGACGTGGTCGTGGTCACCGGCAGGCTCGTAGCGGTCTGGGGCACGGTCGAGGCCGTCGGCGACGTCGTGGTCGTCAGCGGCAGGGTCGTCGTGGTGGTCGGCGAGGTCGTGGTGGTCACCGCCGGTGTCGTCGTGGTCGGCGAGTTCGTGGTGGTGGGCGGCAGGATGGTCGTGGGCGGCACGGTGGTCGTCGGCGGCAGCGTCGTCGTGGTGGGCGAGGTCGTCGTCGTGGGCGGCAGCGTCGTGGTGGTGGGCGAGGTCGTCGTCGTGGGCGAGGTCGTCGTCGTGGGCGGCAGCGTCGTGGTGGTGGGCGAGGTCGTCGTCGTGGGCGGCAGGGTCGTGGTGGTGGGCGAGGTCGTCGCCGTGGGCGGGACGGTCGTCGTGGTGCTGGGCGAGGTCGTCGTCGTGGGCGGGACGGTCGTCGTGGTGCTGGTCGACGTGGTCGTGGGCGGGGTCGTGGTGCTGGTCGACGTGCTCGTCGAACTGCTCGTGGTCGTCGTCGGCCCACACCCCGCGGCGGCGATGACATTGGTGTCCAGGGTCACCGCGCCGTTGCGGGCCAACAGCGAGCCGAAGACGACCGCGCCGGTGTTGGCGGTGATCGACGTGAGGGCGAGGACCGTCCCGATGAACCGCGAGGCGACGCCCAGCGTGGCTGAGCTCCCGACCTGCCAGAACACGTTGCACGCGGCGGCGCCGTTGATCAGCTCCATGCTGCTGAGCGGCGAGGTGATGACGGTGGACCCGGCCTGGAAGATGAAGACGGCATTCGGATCGCCCTGGGCGTCGAGGACGAGGGTCCCGGTGATCGCCAGCGACGACGGGGACGTGTACACGCCAGGCGCCAACGTCTTTCCCCCCAGGTCGGTCGGGCCCGGGTAGGTCGTTGTGGGGGCCCGGCTGGCGGCGTCGTTGTAGGCGATCGTCAAGTCGGACTGGGCCTGGCAGGCGACGGCGTCGTTCTGGTGGAGCGTGCCGGTGAGCACGAGCGGCGGGAACCCGGTCACGGCGGGCGTCGGGCACGTGCCCAGGTCTCCGACGACGGATGTCGGGCCGGTGTTGGTGACGCCGGTCCCCGCCAGCACCGCGAAGGCGCCCGCTGTCCCCAGGCCCACCGGCGATTCGGCCGCTGACGCGAGGTTCCCGGCGATCAGTCCGCCGACGCCGAGGAACACGCCGAGGACTGCGACCAGAGCCCTGCGCCGGGCGGAGGCAATCGCGCTCATCTCGGTCACCCGGTTGCCGGACCAGAGATTGTCGATGCCAACCGGCTGCCATCCACGGACGCCTCCTCAGAAGGGCGATCGTGACCGGTGCCGCGTGACGCGACCGTCGCGCCCCTGTGACCGCGGCGCGGATTCAGAAAGGGGGGGCCTGGTGGCGCGCCGATGCGCGACGGCGCGAGTCGAGGGATGGGTGGCCGTGGGCCTACGCTCTGACCCGATGGACGCCCCCCCGTTGTCCCGGACGTTGCCGCCGGCGCGCACGCCCGCCGACCTGCGCATGCGTCGCGTCCTGCGCATTCCCGACGACAGCACCCGGGCCAGCGCCCGCTCGGCCGAGAACGCCTTCTCGACGTCGGTGTTCATCTCCGCCGTCCGCTGCCTGCTCACCTACCTGGTCCTGCCGATTCTCGGGCCGGTCGTCGGGCTCGCCGGAAACGTCGGGCCCGTGCTGGGGCTGGTGGTGGGCGCGGTCTCGTGCGTGGCCATCGTGGCGTCGATGCGCCGGTTCTTCCGGGCCGACCACCGCTGGCGCTGGCGCTACACGATCATCGGCGGGACGATCCTCGTCTTTCTGGTCGTGCAGGCGGTCATCGACATCGCCGCCCTCGCCCGCTGACGGGCCGGTTCAGGAGGGCTTCGGCCGCCGCTCGCGGGCCAGGGCGTCGACCCGGCCGTACATCCTCTCCGCGTACCGGATGTGGCGCAGCTTCTCGGCGAAGTCGAGGTGTTCAGGGTCGTTGATCCCGAGCGTCTCCTCGATGTTCCCGGTGACCACCGTCTCCACCCGAGCCCCGTCGGCGGCCAGGATGCCGATCACGTCGGTGAGGTAGTACTCGCCCTGGGCGTTGTCGGATCCGAGGCGGTCGAGGGCGCCCAGCAGGGCGGCGGCGTCGAAGCAGTAGGCCCCGACGTTGACCTCCCGCACCGCCAGCTGCTCGGCAGTGGCGTCGCGGGCCTCGACGATTGAGACCACCCGGCCGTCGCCGTCGCGGACGACCCGGCCGAAGTCGGGCGGGTTCTCCAGCTCGATGGTGAGGACGACCGCGGCCGCACCCGTGGCGTTTCGCCGCTCAACGACGGCACGGATCGTCTCGGCCGTCAGCATGGGCATGTCGCCGTAGAGCACGGCCACGTCGCCCTCGAAGCCGTCGAGGAACGCCCGAGCCTGCATCACCGCGTGCCCGGTTCCGAGCTGCTCGTCCTGGAAGGAGTACTCGACGCCGTCGTAGGCGTCGTCGACGGCGTCGATCACCGTGTCGCGACCCACCCCCACCACCAGGATGACGTCGTCGATTCCCGCGGCCATGGTGGCCTCGATGCAGTGGATCACCATGGGCTTGCCATCAACCGGATGGAGGACTTTGGGCAGGTCAGAGCCCATGCGCTTGCCCTGACCGGCGGCCAGGATGACGGCCTTCGCGGCCCGGGTGGTCACGCGTCCGCCGCTGGGGCGAAGCTGGCGACGGCCGCCTCCCGGGTCTCGAACGAGTCGAACACCTTGTTGAGGCGGGTCATGGCGAAGATCACCTTCACCCACGTCGGGAACCCGTACAGCCGGACGTCGCCCGGCCCGATGCGGACCCGCTTGAACAGGTTCACCAGCTCGGCCAGCCCGGTCCCGTCGACTACCTTCACGTCGCTCAGGTCGATCACGATGTTGTGGACGCCGGCCGCCAACAGCTCACCAAAGGCGGCGCGCAGCTGGTCGGCGTGATCCGCGTCGACCGCGCCCTTGAGCGCAACCACGGCGACGCCGTCCTCTCGTTCGGTCGTCACCTCCATCTGCCCTCAACCTACCCGGCTGGCGGCGTTGCTCAGAGCAGGCGCTCCATGAGGACGACGTCGAGCCAGCGGCCGAACTTGCGGCCCACCTCCCGTTCCACGCCGACGATCTCGAAGGCGCACGAACGGTGGAGGGCGATCGACACCTGGTGGCCGTCGACGATGCGGGCCATCACCGCATGGAACCCGTGCTGGGTCCCCAGCCGCAGCAGCTCCTCGAGGAGGGCCCGCCCATAGCCCCGGCCCTGGCGGTCGCGGCGCACGTAGATCGAGTTCTCCACCGTCGTCGCGTACGCCGGCCGGGGACGGTACGGAGTCAGGCATCCGAAGCCGACCACGGCCGTCGCCTCCACCACCACGATGGCGGGGTGGACGCCGGCGTGTTCCTGGAGCCAGGCCCGTTGCGCCTCCGCCGACCGGGGCACCAGATCGAAGGTGACGGTGGACTCGACGACCTCCAGGTTGTAGATGGCGCGGATGTCCTCGGCGTCGTCGGGCGCGGCCAACCTGATCTCGAAGCCGGGATTCTCGGCAGGCCGGTCGGACCGGCTGGCTATCATCGGGAAAGACCCGCCCCCTTAGCTCAGTCGGTAGAGCACAGCCATGGTAAGGCTGGTGTCGTCGGTTCGATTCCGACAGGGGGCTCGCACGTCCGCCGTCCGCCCCGCCGAAAGAGGGGGCGGACGGCTTGTAAGCTGGAAACCCCGGGACCTTCTCCGGGTATCCACACGTTCACAGCCCGCCAGGCGGCGTAGCTCAGTTGGTAAGAGCACTCGGCTCATAATCGAGGGGTCGGCGGTTCGAGTCCGCCCGCCGCTACCGCACGAGAGGGGTAGCAACCACATGGCGAAGAAGAAGTTCGAGCGGTCGAAGCCGCATATCAACGTGGGCACGATGGGCCACATCGACCACGGCAAGACCACGCTGACGGCCGCCATCACCAAGGTCCTGCACGAGCAGAACCCCGACGTGGCCTTCACCGCCTTCGACCAGATCGACAAGGCGCCGGAGGAGAAGGCCCGCGGCATCACAATCTCGATCGCCCATGTCGAGTACGAGACGGCCAAGCGTCACTACGCCCACGTCGACATGCCCGGACACGCCGACTACATCAAGAACATGATCACCGGCGCGGCCCAGATCGACGGCGCCATCCTGGTGGTCTCGGCCGCCGACGGCCCCATGCCCCAGACCCGTGAGCACGTGCTGCTCGCCCGCCAGGTGGGCGTGCCCTACATCGTGGTCGCCCTCAACAAGGCCGACGCGGTCGACGACGAGGAGCTCCTCGACCTGGTCGACCTCGAGGTGCGAGACCTGCTCACCGAGTACGAGTACCCCGGCGACGACACCCCGGTCATCCGGGTGTCCGCCCTCAAGGCCCTCGAAGGCGACCCCGCCTGGACGCCGGCTATCCACGAGCTGATGGACGCGGTCGACGACTACATCCCGCTGCCCGAGCGCGACGTCGACAAGCCCTTCCTCATGCCCATCGAGGACGTGTTCACCATCACCGGCCGGGGCACCGTGGTCACGGGCAAGGTCGAGCAGGGCATCGTCAAGGTGGGTGACAAGGTCGAGATCGTCGGCCTGGGCCACAACCAGCAGACGGTGTGCACCGGCGTGGAGATGTTCCGCAAGCTCCTCGACCAGGGTCAGGCGGGCGACAACATCGGCGCCCTCCTGCGGGGCATCAACAAGGAGGACGTGCAGCGGGGCCAGGTCCTGTGCAAGCCGGGATCGATCACCCCCCACACCACCTTCGAGGCCCAGGTCTACGTGCTGACCAAGGACGAGGGCGGGCGCCACAGCCCCT
>JAXDOC010000028.1:0-56236 GCA_034669165.1 Actinomycetota bacterium | reverse complement strand
ACCCTGTCTCTCCGTCGCCCCGCGGGGGGGGTCGTGGTCCCGCTGCCGCCCATGGTCCGGCCGCGGGACCTCTCCGCGCACAGTCGGGGGGCTCCGCCCCCCGACAACCCCCCGAGTCAAAGGCTCGGACCGGCCTCCGGCCGGGCGCTCTGCTGTTCCGACAGGCGGGCCGGCTCCTTCGTCGCCTGCCTGTCGGTCGGGGGGCTCCGCCCCCCGAGTCACTGCCTGTCGGCCACGAGGTTCAGGCGGACGTAGTCGAGGGCTTCGGCGGGCAGCAGGTCGGTCACGGCGTCGAGCATTGGTTGGCGCTCGCGTACGGGCAGTCGCTCGAGGTGGGTGCGGAGGACGACGGTGGCCAGGAACGTCTGTAGCGCCTCCGTGGTCTCGAACTCGGTGAGCTCCTCGTGCAGCCAGGCGTCGGCGGCGGTGAAGCCGGCCCGGTGGAGCCGGTCGAGGGTCTCGGCGGGGGTGGCGAACAGGCAGGGCAGGGGGTCGCGGCCCAGGGCGCGGAGGGCGGCGGCGACGGTGGCGATGTTGCCCTCGCCCCCGCACTGGGCCACTAGCCGCCCGCCGGGACGGAGGACCGCGGCCAGGTGGGCGAAGAGGAGGTCGTGGTCGAGGACCCAGTGGAAGGCGGCGGTGGACATGACGACGTCGACCGGTGGGGCCACGGGCAGCGGCCGGGCCAGGTCGGCCTCCACGTACTCCACCCGATCCCCGAAGCGGGCCAGGCGGGACCGGGCCTCGACCAGCATCGACGGGGCCGCGTCGAGGGCCACCACCGAGATGCCGGGAAAGCGGTCGAGGAGCTGCTCCGTCACCCGCCCGCTGCCGCAGCCGGCGTCGAGCACCCGCTCGTCGCCGGCCAGCTCCAGCCGGTCGAGGACGGCCGATCCCCACTTGGCCTGGGGGTGGGCGATGCGGTCGTACATCGCCCCGTCCCAGTCGCCGGCCGGCTCCGGGCTCACCGTCCGAACAGCAGCTCGAGGTCGAGGGAGAAGCCAGGGAGGAGGGGCGTGACGAGGAACTCGCCGGCCTCGACCGCGAAGTTCGAGTCGAAGCCCCGGGCGTCGGCCGCCGACCGCCGGTGGACGGTGATCTTGCGGGCCTGGGGGTCGACCAGCCACAGCTCGGCCGTGCCCGCCATGCCGTAGCGGCGGCGCTTGGGGCCGGAGTCGTAGCGCCAGGTGGCGGCCGACCGGACCTCGACGGCCAGGTCGGGGACGGAGTCGAGGCGGCCGGCGGCGACGTCGGGCCGGCCTTCCCGGGTCCACCACACGTCGGGGGCGTAGACGTCACGGGCGCCGACGGTGACCGCCACCGGTAGGCCCGCCGTCCCCCGGCCCGGCTTGGCGCCGGTGAAGGTGACCAGCTTGGCGAAGACCCGCCCGGCCACCGCCTGGTGGGTCTCGCCGGGGGCGTCGACCACCGCCGCCCCCTCGACCAGCTGCACCTTCACGCCCGGCGGCCAGGTCCGGGTCAGGAACGTGCCCGCGTCCAACCCCTTGGCCAGCACCGTCCCGTCGGTGGGGGTGTCGGGGGCTACGACAGGTCCTTGCGGATGAGCTCCACCCGCTGCGACACCGCGTTGGGGTCGTCGCCCTGGATGTCGAGGAGGGCCTGGCGGTCAAGCTCGGCCTCCGCCTCCGCCCCCTCGTCGGCCGCCGCCAGCCGGGCCTCGACGCCCTCCGCCACCAGCCGCTCGGCCTCGTCGACCAGGGCCGACACCATGTCGGCCTCGGCCACCACCCGCACGATCTTGCCCCGCACGAAGAGGTGGCCCCGGCCCTTGCCGGCGGCGATGCCGAGGTCGGCCATCTTGGCCTCGCCGGGGCCGTTGACGACGCAGCCCATGACCGCCACCTGGATGGGCAGGTTGCGGTCGGCCAGGGCCGCCTCCGCCTCCTTGGCCACCCGGATGACGTCGATCTCGGCCCGCCCGCACGAAGGGCAGGCGATGAGGTCGACCGTCTTGCGCTCCCGCAGGCCGAGCGCCTCCAGCAGCTGGCGGCCGGCCCTCGCCTCCTCCACCGGGTCGGCGGTGAGCGAGTAGCGGATGGTGTCGCCGATGCCCTCCGCCAGCAGGGCGCCCATGCCCGCGGTGGCCTTGATGAGCCCGTTGGGCGGGGGCCCGGCCTCGGTGACGCCCAGGTGGAGGGGGTGGTCGACCGTCTCCGAGAGCTGGCGGTAGGCCTCGATCATGAGGGGGACGTTGGACGCCTTGACCGAGATCTTGACGTCGTGGAAGTCGACCTCGGCGAAGTAGGCCAGCTCCCGCTGGGCCGACGCCACCAGCGCCTCGGGGGTGATCCCGAACTTGTCCTCGATGTCGCGGTCGAGGGAGCCGGCGTTGACCCCGATGCGGATGGGCACGCCCCGCGCCTTGGCCTCCTCCGCCACCAGCTTGATCTGGCCCGGCTTGCGGATGTTGCCCGGGTTGAGGCGCAGGCAGGCCACGCCGGCGTCGAGGGCGGCCAGGGCCAGTTGGTAGTGGTAGTGGATGTCGGCCACGATCGGCACCGGCGAGCGGGGCACGATCTGGGCCAGGCCGACGGCCGCTTCGGGGTCGTTGCACGTGCAGCGCACGATGTCGGCCCCGGCCCCGGCCAGCTCCCAGATCTGGGCCAGGGTGGCGTCGACGTCGGCCGTCTTGGTGATCGTCATCGACTGCACCGTCACCGGCGCCCCGCCGCCCACGGGCACCGACCCGACCATGATCTGACGGGTGGGTCGACGGGCGGAGATCACCGATCCAGTCTCGCACGGCCGGTCTCGAACGGATGGCCGGTCGTCGGCGGTCGCAGCCGGCAACCCGTCGGGTCAGCCGAGTGGGTCAGAGGGTCAGGGGGTCGAGGCCGCCCCACTGGTCGTCGACGGCCACCAGCTCCCGCGCCAGCCGGGTCTGGATCTGGTGGTTCTGGTTGACCGCCCGCCAGATGCTGTCGGGCTGGTCCTGGTCGAGGCTGCGCACCCACTCGTCCTCCCGGGGGACGGCCCACCGGCGGATGCCCCGGCGGGCGCATTCCAGGGCCAGGTGGAGGTCGACCATGTTGCGGTGGGGCCAGGCACGGGGGTCGAACCGGAGCAGGCCGGTGTCGAAGGCGACGGTGTCGCTGCCCAGGAGGTGGACGGCCGCCGGCCGAGGCAGTCGCAACGAGCGGTGGTACCCGACCACGCCGTCGATGTAGGAGGAGAAGTCGGGCTTCATCCGCATGCCGTGGACTCCGACCACCCCCGGCGCCTGCAGGCCCCGGACGTGGCCCACCATGGTGGCGGCGTAGTCGGGCGGGTACTCGATGTCGTCGTCGATCCCCAGGTAGACGGCGCCCGGCGCCGTCATGGTGAGGCCGAGGAACTTGCCTGCGCAGCCGAGGTCGCCGTACTCCTGGGACCGGAGGGGCACCACCCGGGGATGGCGGACGTCGGGGAACTCGTCGAAGCGGTCGCAGAACAGGAACAGGCGGTCGACCTGGGGCAGGATCGACAGGATCGCCTGGCGGAACGTCGCCGACCGGCTGGGCATGGTGGCCATGCCCGCCACCACCATCGGCCGCTCGACGAACCGGGAGTCGACGACCTGGAGGTTCGTCAGTCGTCGGACCGGGTCGCCGCTGGCCATGGCCGCGGATCATCCCACGGGCGCGCTGCCACCCCACGACTGGGGGCCGGTGGCTGACCGCCACCGGCCCCGAGCCGAACACCGTTGTCGCAGACGACGGCTACTGGAACGGATTCCCGACCGGCTTGACGATGTCGAGGTAGATCGACGTGACGCCGAGCACCACCATGATCGCCACCACCGCGGCCGTGATGGGCATGAGCTTGGTCACGTCGGCGTGGTAGCGGCGGCCGGCCCTCGACCGCAGCCGCTCGTAGGTGGCCACCGCGATGTGGCCCCCGTCGAAGGGCAGCAGGGGGACCAGGTTGAGGACGGCCACGAACAGATTCAGGAGAACCAGCAGGTAGACGACGTTGTACATCCCGCTGTCGGCCGCCTGGCCGGCGATGCGGGCCACGCCGACGACCGATACCGGCCGCTTGGCGTCGATGCCGGGCTCCTCCGAACCGGTGAGGTTGCCGGCGTAGTCCTTGATCGAGCTGGGGGTGAAGATCGTCCCCAGGCCCTTCACCGACTCCACCGTGAGCTCCCACATGTCGCCCCCGGCCCGGGCCGCGCCGGCCACGGGGCCGAGCTTCTCGGTGATCCGAGCCGAGCCGATGCCGATGAAACCGACCGTCTCGCCCTCCCGCTCGATGGCGGCCGGCTTCGCAGTCAGGTCCACCAGGCCACCTTGGCGCTCGACGACGAAGTGCAGGTCGCGGTTCGCACTGGCCTGGATGATCGGCAGCAGTTCCACCCAGTGATTGATGGGGGTGCCGTCGACGGACACGATCCGGTCGCCGGTGTTGAACCCGGCGTCGACCGCGGGCTGCTCGCCCGTGTCCAGGGCGCTGATGGTGCCGATGATGGGCTTGTCGTTGCGGGGCACGCCCAGCACCGTCCACAGCAGCATCAGAAGTACGAAGGCGACCACGAAGTGGGTCACGACGCCGGCCACGGCCACGATGACCCGCTTGGGGTAGCTCTGCTGGCGGTAGGTGCGGTGCTCGTCGGCCGGGTCGATGCCCCGCTCGAGGTTGCTCATTCCGATGATCTTCACGTAGCCGCCGAGAGGCAGGGCCTTGATGCCGTATTCGGTCTCACCCTTGCGGACCGACCACAGCTTGGGCCCGAAGCCGAAGAAGTACTCGGTGACCTTCATCCCCGCCCACTTGGCGGTGATGAAGTGGCCGGTCTCGTGGATCATGACCATGGCGATGATGGCCAGCACGAAGGCCACCACCGGGAAGGATCCGGCGGAGATCGACCAGACGATGCCGACGATGACGGCGGCGGCGACGGGGATCAGCTTGCGCAGGCCCTCGTTGGCGGGCGGCGTGAACTGCTGGGGGGACTGGGGCGGGGCCGAGGTGGTCGTTTCTGTCCTTTGGGGCTCGACGGAGACCGTGTGGTCGCCGGGGGTGGTGGATGCCTCAGTCGTTGCCGACGTTACGGATGCCGACATTGGGGATGAAGGACGGCCTGTGTCTGTCACGCCGCTGCAACTCTCCGTTCTACGGCTCGCCTGGCCAGGTCCCGAGCTTTTCGGTCGGCTTCGATGACAACGTCTGGGCCGATCGGATCAGTTCCATCATGCCCGTCAAGAGTTTCCTTAATGATGTCGGCGATGGCCGACCACGGAAGAACTCCGTCGAGGAAGGCTGCCACCGCCACCTCGTTGGCCGCGTTGAGCCAGGCGGGGGCGGTGCCGCCGGTGCGGCCGGCGGCGTAGGCCAGGCCCAGGCAGGGGAAGCCGTCGAGGTCGGGCGGCTCGAAGTCGAGGCGGGTGCCCTTGGTCCAGTCGAGGGCGCCGAAGGCGACGCGGCTGCGGTCGGGGTAGGCCAGGGCGTAGCCGATGGGCAGGCGCATGTCGGGGTTGGAGAGCTGGGCGATGACGGCGGCGTCGGTGAACTCCACCATCGAGTGCACGATCGACTGGGGGTGGACGACCACCTGGATGCGGTCGTAGTCGACGTCGAACAGCTCGTGGGCCTCGATCACCTCCAGCCCCTTGTTCATGAGGGTGGACGAGTCGACGGTGATCTTGGGCCCCATCGACCAGGTGGGGTGGTTGAGGGCGTCGGCGATGGTGACGTGGGCCAGCTCGGCCCGGCTGCGGCCCCGGAACGGGCCCCCGCTGGCGGTGAGGACGATGCGGGCGACCCGGTCGATGGGGCGGCCGTCGGGGCCGACGGCGTTGGCCCGCAGGCACTGGTGGACGGCGCAGTGCTCGGAGTCGACAGGCACGATCTCGGCCCCCGGGGTGCGCTTGGCCACCGCCACCACCGGCCCCGCCGCGATCAGCGACTCCTTGTTGGCCAGGGCCAGGCGGTGCCCGGCGTTGAGGGCGGCCAGGGTGACGGTGAGGCCGGCGAAGCCGACGACCCCGTTGACCACCACGTCGGCGTCGCGGGCGATGGCGGCCAGCGAGTCGGGCCCGGCGTGGATCTCGACCCTGGTGCCGGCGGGGAGGGCGGCCCGGAGGTCGGCCTCGCAGGACGCGTCGGCGATGGCCACCACGTCGGGCCGGAACTCGACCACCTGGGCCGCCAGCTGCTCGACCGACGTGGAGGCGCCCAGGGCCACGATCCGGTAGCGGTCGGGCTCGGCCCGCACCACGTCGAGGGTCTGCCGGCCGATGGAGCCGGTGGAGCCGACCAGGCTCACAGTTTTCATGCGCTCAATACACGAACAGGATGAGCGCCAGGTAGTAGGTGGCCGGGATCACGAAGAGGAGGGCGTCGATGCGGTCGAGGATGCCGCCGTGGCCGGGGAGGGTCTTGCCCATGTCCTTGACGTTGAGGTCGCGCTTGATCATCGACTCGCACAGGTCGCCGAGGGGGGCGAAGATGCAGACCACCACCGCCAGGCAGAAGGCCCGGCCCGCGTTCCACGGGGCGATGCTGCGGATGAGCAGCACGCACACGGCCAGGGTGACGAACGTGCCTCCGACCAGGCCTTCGAGCGTCTTGTGGGGGCTGATCTCGGGTGCCAGCGGCGTCTTGCCCGCGTAGCGGCCCACGAAGTACGACCCAACGTCGTGGGCCACGGTGGCCAGGACCGCGGCCAGCAGGATGCCGGTGGAGTTCTCGAGGTGGACGAACCCGTCCTTGCCCACGATCGGGATGTGGAAGATGAGGGCGGCGTAGGAGCCGAGGAAGCCCACGTAGAGGTAGGCCATGACGCTCACGGCCACGTTCATGGTGGGCCGGCCCTTGACCACACCGGTGAGGTACCAGAGGAACGTGAACACCAGCAGGATGGCCGTGACCAGGGGCAATGCCCGCTCGCCCTGCCAGTAGGCGGCGCCCACGACCGACGCGCTGGCGGCCAGCCCGAGGAGGGTGGCGGGCTGGTAGCCCCGGGCCCGCAGGCCCTGGTAGAGCTCGGCCGCGGCCATGGTGACGGCCACCGCCACCAGGAGCACCAGCGCCTTGGGACCGACCACGGCCGCACCCAGCACCACGCCGGCCGCCACCAGGCCCACGATGACGCGGGTGGTGAGGTCGGCGTCGGCTCCCCCGCCGGGCTCGCCCGGCGGCGAGGTGCGGGGAGGGGCGACGGGGGCGTAGACCTGGGTGCCGGGCCGTCCTCCGGCGCCGCCGCCGCCGCGGGCGGGGGCGGGGTCGGGGCCAGGGCCGGCTCCGGGCGGGGCCACCGTCTCGTCGAAGGAGAAGAGGTCGTCGCGGCTCTGGTCGAGGGCGCCCACCCGGGTGGACTGGTCGTCGAGGATGGCCTCGTGGAAGTCGGCTTCGTCCCAGTCGGTGGCCTGGTCGCGCCACCGGGGGCCGCTGGTGAGGGTGGACCACGAGCCCAGCTCGTCGGCCGGAGGGGGCGGGGGCGGGGGCTCGCCGCCCAGGATCATGGGCACCTCGCCGGTGGCCGGCTCGGTCCAGTGGGGCAGGGGGATGCTGCCGGAGTTGTCCCCGGTGGGCATCGGCGGGGAGGTGACCCGCGGGTACTCCCCGCTGGGAAGGGGCTCGTCGAAGGTGTCCCACGGCGAGGACCCCACCGGCTCCCGCTCGAAGCCGACCTCGTCGTCGGCGGGCCAGAAGTCGGACGACGGCCCGCCGGGCGCGGACGGGGGCGGGGGCCAGGCGTCGTCGTCGGCGGTGGTGGAACCGTAGGCGGACGGGGGCGGGGGCCAGGCGTCGTCGTCGGCCGTGGAGGGCGCCGGCGGCGGGGGCCACGAGTCGTCGGACGAGGCCCGGGGCTCGGGGGGCCAGGCGTCGCCACCCACGGGGTCGCCGCCGGCCGGGCCCGAGCCGGCTCCGGCTCCGGCGCCGTAGGAACCGGTGCTGCCGCCGGTGCTCGCCCCGCCGTAGGTGGGCGCGGGGGGCGGGGGCCAGCTGTCGCCGCCGGGGCGGGCCCCACTCCCGCCGATGCCGCGCTCGGCCGCCCGCTCCTCGGCCCGGGCGATCAGCTCTTCGAAGCGTCCCGCCCGGGAGCTGGCGAAGCTCTCATCGGGGGCCGACGTCGCTGCCGGGGACTGGGCGGCCGGGGACTGGGCGGCCGGGTAATGGGCGGCCGGGGACGAGGCGGCCGGGGGATGGGTGTCCCAGACGCTGCGCCTCGGCTCGAGGTCGGCGGGCGGGGCCGCCACCGGCGGCTTGGGGACGGTGCGGGGGTCGGCACCGGGGAAGCGGATGCCGGGCCGGGGCCCGGACGGCGTCTCGGGGACGTCGCCGAAGCGGGGGGCGTCGTCGGGCACCCGGGGCGACACGTGGCCCGCCTCCAGGGCGGCGGCGGCCTCCTCGGCCCCGATGATGCGCACCCCTTCGGCCGGGCTGCGGGGGCCACGGGACGCGCCCAGGCCGGCCCACGCCGGGCCCGGGTCGGTGCCCAGCTCGTCGTCGTCGGCCGCGGCTCCCAACGGGTCGCCGGGTCTGGCGTTGAGGTCGTCGCCCTGGTCGTCCACGTGTGCCCTCCTTCTCGGGGCTCGCACCCCGGCCGGCCCGTCCCCGCCCCGGGCCCGGGGCAGGGGGGCTCGGTTCCCCCGGTCAGATCGGTCCCGATCTCCTAGACCTCGAGCAGCTCCTGTTCCTTGCGCGCCAGCATGCCGTCGATCTCGGCCACGTACTCGTGGGTGACCTTCTCCAGCTCCCTCTCGGCCCGGTCGAGCTCGTCGAGGGAGATCTCGCCCTCCTTCTCAAGCGCCTCCAGCTCGTGGCGGGAGGCCCGGCGGACGTTGCGCACCGCCACCCGTCCCTCCTCCGCCTTGTGCTTGACCACCTTCACCAGGTCCTTGCGCCGCTCGGTGGTGAGCTGGGGGAAGTTGAGGCGGATGACCACGCCGTCGTTCGACGGGGTGATGCCCAGGTCGGAGTGCTGGATGGCCCGCTCGATGGCCTTGATCGAGTTCTTGTCGTAGGGGGCCACCACCAGGGTCCGGGGCTCGGGGACGGTGAACCCGGCGATCTGCTGGAGGGGCACTTCGGTGCCGTAGTAGTCGACCTTCAGCTTCTCGATCAGGGCCGGCGTGGCCCGGGCGGTGCGGACGCTGGAGAACTCGGACTGGGTGTGGGTGACGGCTTTCGACATCTTCTCGGCCGTGTTGAGCAGGATGTCGTCGGTCATCGGTCAACCGATTGCCCGAAGCATGGGCCCGTCATGAGACAAGCGTACCGATCGGCTCACCTTCGAGTACGCGTCTGATGTTGCCCGGCACCATCAGGTCGAACACGACGATGGGCAGCTTGTTGTCCATGCAGAAGGTGATGGCGGTGGAGTCCATGATCTTCAGACCCCGGTTGAGCACCTCGATGTAGGCCACCTCGTCGAACTTGGCCGCATCCGGGTTGAGGAGGGGGTCGTCGGTGTAGACCCCGTCGACGCCCGAGTGGGTGCCCTTGAGGATGGCCTGGGCGCCGATCTCGGCGGCCCGGAGGGCGGCGGTGGTGTCGGTGGTGAAGTAGGGGTTGCCGGTGCCGCCGGCGAGGATGACGACGATGCCCTTCTCCAGGTGGCGCTGGGCCCGGCGGCGGATGTAGGGCTCGGCCACCCGGTCCATCTGGATGGCGGTCATCACCCGGGTGGGCTCGCCCAGCTTCTCGAGGGCGTCCTGCAGGGCGAGGCCGTTGATGACGGTGGCGAGCATGCCCATGGTGTCGGCCTGGGCCCGGTCCATGCCCGCGCCGGCGCCGGCCATCCCCCGCCAGATGTTGCCCCCGCCGACGACGATGGCCACCTCGGTGCCGAGGTCGTGGCGGACCTCGGCCACCTCGCCCGCGATCCGGGCCACCACCTCCCCGTCGATGCCGTACCCGATGGAAGCGTCGGCGAAGGCCTCACCCGACAGCTTGAGGATGACCCGCTGCCAGCGCTCCCGCCGGGCCCCGGGCACTAGCGGCCGATCTCCACCTGGGCGAATCGGGTGAGCTGGGCCGGCCCGAGGCGGGCGGTGATCGTCTGCTTGTTGTCCTTGACGAAGGACTGGTCGAGGAGGACGTGCTCCTTGTACCAGCCGCCCAGGCGACCCTCGACGATCTTGGAAATGGCCTGCTCGGGCTTGCCCTCGTTGCGACTGATGGCCTCGAGGGTCTGGCGCTCCTCGGCCACCCGCTCGGCGGGGACGTCGTCGCGGGACAGGTACCCGGGCCGGGAGAAGCCGATGTGGAGGGCGATGTCGTGGGCCGTCTCCTGGTCGCCGCCGACGACCTCCACCAGCACCGCGTTGACGCCGCGCTCGTTCTGGATGTGGAGGTAGGTGTCGAGGAGGGCCCCCTCGGCCGCCTCGAAGCGCACCACCCGGCCGACGGCGATGTTCTCCTTGAGGGTGAGGACGAGGTCGTCGACCTCGCTCTGGTGGGCGGCGATGGCGCCCTCGCCGTCGGCGGCCACGGCCTGGGCCAAGGTGTCGACCAGGGCCTTGAAGGCGGGCGACTTGGCCACGTAGTCGGTCTCGCTCTTGAGCTCGACGATGGCGGCCGCGGTGGGGGTGGTGGCGACGGCCACCGCGCCCTGCTCGTTGGCCCGGCTGGCCTTCTCGACGGCCTTGGTGAGGCCCTTCTCCCGCAACCACTTGGCGGCCGCCTCGGCGTCGCCGTCGTTCTCGGTGAGGGCCCGCTTGGCATCCATCATCCCCGCGCCGGTGGCCTGGCGGAGGGCCTGCACGTCCTTGGCGGTGAAGTCGGCCATGCTCAGGCCTCCGGGGTGTCGGCGGGCGCGGTCGCCGGCGCGGTGTCGGCGTTCGTGGGCGCGGCGGCAGCGTCGGCCGAGGCCGGGGCGAGGGTGGCGGCCAGGTCGGCGTCACCGCTCACCGGCCGGACGTCGGACGACTCCTCGTCGTCGGGGCCGACGACGCGCATGCCGACGGTGTCGTTGGCCGCGCCGTGCTCGGCCAGGGCGGTGAGGGTGGCCGCGGGCATGTCGTCGCCCGGAGGGGCGATATCGGTGGCCTGCTGGTGGCGCCGGGTGGTGGCCAGGCGGGCCTCCCGCTCCTGGGCCTGGAGTGCGGCCTGGCGGCGGGCCTCGGCCTGCTGGTGGAGGCGGCGGGCCTCGGCCTCAGGGTCGGGGGCGTCGGCCGTGGGCTTGGGCGACGCGGCCACGGCCTTGGCGTGGCGACGGGAGGCGATGTGGCGGCCTTCCTCGACCGCGTCGGAGATGATGCGGCACATCAGGTTGCCCGACCGGATGGCGTCGTCGTTGCCCGGGATCACGTACTGGATGAGGTCGGGGTCGCAGTTGGTGTCGACCACGGCCACGATCGGCATCCCCAGCTTGTTGGCCTCGGTGACGGCGATGTGCTCCTTCTTGGTGTCGATGATGAACACCGCGTCGGGGAGCTTCTGCAGGTTCCGGATGCCGCCCAGGTTGCGCTGCAGCTTCTCCAGCTCCCGGCTGAGGATGAGCGCCTCCTTCTTGGGCATGGCCTCGAAGTCGCCCGCCTCCTTCATCCGCTCGTACTCCTGCATCTTCTTCACCCGGCCGCTGATGGTGGTGAAGTTGGTGAGCATCCCGCCCAGCCAGCGCTCGTTGATGTAAGGCATGCCGCACTTGCGGGCGTGGTCGGCGATGGGGTCCTGGGTCTGCTTCTTGGTGCCGACGAACAGGATCGTGCCCCCGTCGGCGACCATGTCGCGGACGAAGGTGTAGGCGCTGTTGATGCGGACCAGCGTCTGGTTGAGGTCGATGATGTAGATGCCGTTGCGCTCGCCGAAGATGAAGCGGCGCATCTTGGGGTTCCAGCGCCGGGTCTGGTGTCCGAAGTGGACGCCTGCCTCCAGCAACTGCTTCATGGTGACGACAGCCATGATTGCTCCTCTCCCACCGGTTGGTTGTGCCCGGCGCCACGCCCCCGCAGGGGCGACCGTGGGACGGCGCCAAGGCATGTCGAATCCCGGGTGCGAAGTGCTCCGGGTGAGAGCAGTCTACGCGTCCTCAGGCCGTGTCGAGGGCGAGGGCGATGAGGTAGTTGGCCCGGGCCTCCCGGGTGGCGACGAGGAGGAGGCCGTCGGGGGTGATCGCCACCCCGCTGACCCGCCCCGGCCAGTCGAGCGGGTTGGGCTCCAGGCCGGGCCCGACCAGGAACAGGCGGCCGTCGTCGATGGGGAAGGCGAAGGGCCCGTCGGGGCCGGGCCCGGCCGGCCCCCCCCGGACCGCGGCCCCGTCGGCCGCGCCGAACCACTCCTCGGCCCCGGTGCCGGCGTCGAGGAGGACGAGTCCCGCCCGCCGGTGGGCGACCAGGACTTCGCCGTCACCGAAGGGCAGGGGCGGGACCTCGGGCGAGCCCCGCCCGCCGGTGGCGGTCCGCCACCGCTCGTGACCGTCGGCCAGGTCGAGGGCGTGGGCGGCGATGTCACCGGCGACGGCCACCACCACCGACCCCGGCCCCTCCCCCTCGGGAAGGTCGACGATGGCGGGCCCGCCCACCCCGCCCGGCTCGAAGGGCACCGACCACCGTTGGCGGCCGTCGCCGCCCTCGACCACCACCGCCCCGGCGGCGTCGCCGTAGGTGGATTCCCACGTCGCCGCCACCACCGACCCGTCGGTGGCCGCGGGCCCGATGGCGGGTCCGGGCAGGGCCGTCCGCCACGCCACCCGACCGTCGTCGAGGTCGAAGGCGGTGAGTGAGCCTTCCCAGGTGGAGACCACGGCCCGGCCGCCCACGACGACGGGGGTGTTGGCCCGCTCCCCCACCTCGGTGTCCCACCGCAGCTTCCCCGTGGCCCGGTCGACGGCCAGCAGCCCCTTCTCGGTGGCCGCCACCACCAGGTCGGAGGTGAGGGCGGGGGCGACGTCGCGCAGGCCCACCCGCTCCACCTCCCACCGCGGTGAGCCGTCGAGGTCGAGCAGCACCACCCGCAGGTGGCCGTAGGTGAAGGACACACCGTCGTCGTCGGCGGCCGGCATGCCGACCGACCCGGGCGGGGGTGCCGGCCACCGCCACGCCTCCTCGGCCCGGATGGGACGGTCGGCGCCCTCGCCTGCGGGCGCGAGCGTCGTGGGGCCGGCCGCGGACGGCGTCGAGCCACCGTCACCGTCACCGCCTCCGCAGCCGACCAGGGCCAGGGCCAGGGCCAGGAGCGCGACGAGAGCCGCCGTCGAACGGCGGAAGCGCCGGGACAGAATCATGCGGTACCTCGTTTCTTCTTGATCACGTCGAGCGGGGAGGGGATGAACTCGTCGATCTGGCGGGCCTCCCACCAGCCGAGGACGCCCACCGCGTCCTCGGCCGTCGCGATCTGGTCGGACACGACCGCATCAAACACGGCGTCGGCCAGGCTCTGGCAGGTCGGTGACTGGTGGTTGACGGCCAGGGCCACCTCCCGCTCGGCCTGGTCGGACCCGGGCAGGCGGTTGTGCTCGGTGACGATCCCGGGCACGGACACGATCACCTGTTTGGCGCCGTCGTACTTGGTCCTCCCGGCAGGGACCACCACATCGCCGCGGCCGCCGATCGAGGTGGCCCACAGGTCGTCGGGGAGGGGCCGCCGATTGAGGTCGCGGATGAACGACGACGTCTCCGACAGCTGCCCCGGCGACACCGCGTTCGGGTCCCAGGGCATGGCCTGGCCCGCGACCCACGTCGCCAACCCACCCACCGTGGTGGTGCCGATCATGGCGCCGGCGGTGGCCAGGTCGGCGCCCTGGTGGGGGGTGCCCAGCGTGACCAGCGACGAGACCTGGGGCAGGGTGGGGTCGAGCCCGTCGAACTCGTTGGTGAGGGCCTCCCGGGCCACCAACCCCCCCTGGGAGTGGGCGATGACGTCGATGGGCACGCCCGGGTGCTCGTGCTCCACCTGCTGCAGGTACTCCCGGAGGAGGCGGGCCGACTGCCGCATGTCGGCGGTGGTGTCGAAGGGGTCGTAGGGCATCACGGTGGTGTCGCCGCCGCGGTAGGAGAAGCGGGAGACGTCGCCGTCGGCGTAGCCCAGGGCGGCGGTGTCGAGGTCGTCGATGGCCGCCTCCTTGGAGGTGGAACCGAGGCCGCCCACCAGCACCGCCAGGTGCCGATCCGGCAGCCGGGGCTGGGCTGCGCCGGCCGGCGTGCAATCGGACCGCTGCCGCCACCAGTCGAGGCCGGCGTCGCCGAAGCGGATGAGGTGGGTGAAGGGAGTGGCCTCGCCGGCGTAGTGGGCGGCGCCGTACAGCTCGGTGAGCTTGTCGTCGACCTGGCCCTTGACCCAGTCGACGGTCCAGTCGGTCGCCTTCCCGCCGAAGTCCAGCAGCTGGCCGACCAGGCTGTTCTTCTCCTCCTCCTCCGAGAGGAGGCCCCGGTCGTCGTCGGGGACGAGATGGACCTCGGGCGGGCCGTCGCCGAAGAGCAGGACGGGGTCGACGTAGACGTCGCCGATTCGGGCCCCGAAGTGGACCGTGTCGGCGGCCGTGCCCACCCGTTGGCCCTGGCCGACGGTGTCGCCCCGGCGCACGTCGATCGAACGGAGGAAGGCGTAGGTGGTGCGCACACCGTCGGCGTGGAGCACCACCACATGGAGCTGACCGCCGACCTGGCCGGCGAAGGCGACTACGCCGTCGGCCGCGGCCGCCACCGGCTCACCGCTGGTGGTGGCGTACTCGACTCCTCGGTTGCCGGCGCTCCACCGCTCGGCGGGGGGCCGGAACCCGTCGACGATGGGCGCGTCGACCGGCGGCTGATAGGTGACGCTTTGTGGAGGCGCGGCGTGGGCCCACGTGGGCAGGGCCAGGACCAGCGCGAGAGGTACCGCCACCAGCACGGCGATGCGCCGCATGGGAACCCCCCAGGGGTGGACGAGCTGCTGGGGGGAAGTGGCGGGCCGTCAAAGACAACCGACTACCGCAGGATAGCGCGGGGGTGAGACAAGAACCAGCGTCGACGGGGCCGACGGGGCGGGTTTTTTAGGCCGGCTCCCGCTGGGGCTCGGCCAGCTTGCCCCGGAGCTGGATCACGGCCTTGGTGTGGATCTGGCACACCCGGCTCTCGGTGATCCCGAGCACGTCGCCGATCTGCCCGAGGGTGAGACCCTCGTAGTAGTAGAGGGTGAGGACGATCTTCTCCCGCTCCGGCAGCCGGTTGATGGCCGCGGCCAGGATCTGCTTGGTCTCCTGGACCTCGAAGGCGCCCACCGGGCCCAGGCCCGGGTCGGGGATGGTGTCGCCCAGGGTGACCGACTCGCCCCGGTCGGCGCCGACGCTGAGGGTCTCCTCCAGCGCCACCAGCCCGAAGAACGAGATCTGGCCGTAGACGTCGTGCAGCTCGGCCTCGGTGGTGCCCAACTCCTCGGCCACCTCGGCGTCGGTGGGGTTGCGGAGCAGCTCGTGCTCGAGCTTGGTGAACGCCTTCTCGACGGTGCGGGCCTTGGCCCGCAGCGACCGGGGCACCCAGTCGACCGAGCGCAGCTCGTCGATGATCGAGCCCCGGATCCGGGACATGGCGTAGGTCTCGAACTTGTTGCCCCGGCCGGGGTCGAACTTCTCGATGGCGTCCATCAGCCCGAACATCCCGTAGCTGACGAGGTCGGCCTGCTCGATGGTGTGGGGCAGTCCCGCGGAGAGGCGGCCGGCCACGTACTTCACCAGGGGGGAGAAGTGGACGACGAGGCGATTGCGCGTCTCGAGGGTGCCCGTGGTCTTGAAGGCGTCCCAGAGACGGTCGATGCCAGCCGGTTCGGTGGAGTCCACGGGTTCCTAGGCTCGGGGATGGGTGGCGTCGTACACCGTCCGCAACCGCTCTTTGCTGACGTGAGTGTACAGCTGGGTGGTGGCCAGATCGGCGTGGCCCAGCAGTTCCTGCACTGCCCGCAGGTCGGCCCCACCGTCGAGCAGGTGGGTGGCGAAGGTGTGGCGGAGGGCGTGGGGATGGGTGGGATTGGCCGCCCGCCGGTCGAGGATGCGGCGGGTGTCGCGGGGTGACAGGGCGCGTCCCCGGCGGTTGAGGAAGACGCTCTCGTCGGGGGTGACGCCGGCAACGACGAGGGCGGGTCGGCCGCCGGCGAGCCACGCCCGCACCGCGTCGGCCGACGGCTCGCTCATGGGGACCTGGCGCTGTTTGGAGCCCTTCCCCCACACCGTGACCACCGGACGGTCGGGGTCGAGGGTGAGGTCGGACAGGCGCAGCCCGCACAGCTCCCCCACCCGCAGCCCGCTGCCGTAGAGGAGCTCGACGACAGCCACGTCGCGCAGGCCCACCGGGTCGTCGGCCGCCGGCGGGCGCAGGAGGGTGTCGAGCTCGGCCGGGCGCAGGACGTGGGGCAGGCGGGCGTCGCCCCTGGGCGCCGACAGGCGGGTGGACGGATCGGCGTCGATCACGCCCGTGCGCCGGAGCCAGCCGAAGTAGCGCCGGAGGGCGGCCGCCTTGCGGGCGATCGACCGGCGGGCGAAGCGACGGGTGGCGAGGTAGGCGAGATAGCGGCGCAGGACCAGGCGGTCGACTTCGGACGGGCCCGTCAGGCCGGCCCGCTCGGCCCAGGTGACGAACTGGGACACGTCGTCGGCGTAGGCGAGCACCGTGTTCGCCGATACCGCGGAGAGGGACCGCACGAACGCGTCCTGTTCCCAGCTCACCGCACCAACCTACCGGCCTCTGGGCCCAACTTCCCACCATCGGTGGTCGCGGCCGCCACCGCCCGTGGCTTGCGCACCCGGTCCTAGCCATGGGCCACCCGCTCCCACCAGCCTTGCCGGGACGTGGCCCACCCGTCGCGCTCCAGGTGGGCGAGGGCGACCATGACCTGGGCGGGCGAGAGCCCGCTGCGCAGCACGACCCCTTCGAGGCTGGCCGGCTCCCAGCCGAGGGCGTCGAGGACGACCGCCCCCGCGGGCTCGGGGGGCGGTCGCACCTCGACCGGGGCGGAGGTCGCCGCCGACGAGCCGGCAGTCGACAGGCCCAGCGCCACCAGGACGTCGGTGGCGTCGCGCGCAGGCGGGCACCCGTCGGCGAGGAGGGCGTTGGTGTAGGCCGACGCCGGGCTGCGGACCGAGCCGGGCACGGCCATGACGGTGCGGCTGCGCTCGGCGGCCGCCTCGACCGTGTAGCGGGACCCGCCCCGGGCGTGGGACTCGACCACGACCACCACCTCGGACAGGGCGGCGATGACCCGGTTGCGGACCGGGAACCGCCACGGTTCGGGAGCCGCGCCGAGGGGCGCCTCGCTGACCAGGAGGCCGGCGGCGGCCACGTCGGCCCACAACTGGGCGTGGCGCTTCGGGTAGACGACGTCGACGCCGCTGCCGACCACCGCGATCGGCGGCGCTCCCCCACTGGCGGCCAGCGCTCCGGCGTGGGCGGCCCCGTCGATGCCGGCGGCGAGGCCGGACACGATCCTCACGCCGCTGGCGGCCAGGTCGCGGCCGAGCTCGTGGGCCAGGTCCTTGCCGTAGCGGGTGCAGCGGCGGGTGCCGACGATGCCGACCCGGCGGCCGTCGAGGGCGGCGGGGTCGCCGCGGTGGAAGAGGGCGCCGGGCGGCTCATGGTCGTCGGTGAGGACGGACGGGTAGCCGGGGCCGCCGAAGGCCAACACGCCCGCGCCGGCCCGGCCGTGCCGCAGCCACAGATCGTCGACGTCGACCGAGGCCGCCGCCCGGCGCCACAGCTCGGCCACGTCGGAGTCGTCGTCGTGGCCCCGGCCCTCCCCCACTCGCCGCCACGCATCCGCCGGCGACCACCGGCGGAGGAGGGCGACCAGGCGCCGGTGCCCCATCGCCGGCAACCCGGCCAGGGCCGCCACGAACGCCCCCGGCGGCAACTCCAGCGCCGGCGTCCCCACCGACCCCGCCGGCTCCGCCGGCCCCGCCCGCCCCGCCGGGTCCGCCGACCTCGCCTGCCCGTTCACGCCGCCACCTCGGGGGAGGCGATGTCGGCCCGGAGACCGAGAGCGAGGCAGATGTGGTCTTCGTCGACGACGTCGCCGGCGCCGGCCAGGTCGGCGATGGTGCGGGCCACCCGCCGGATCCGGTGCAGGCCCCGCCCGCTGAGGGCGCCGACCCGCAGGCGGTGCTCGAGGATGGCCCGGGCCGCGGCGGTGAGCGGTGCCACCTCGTCGAGGACCCGCGCCGGCAGGTCGGCGTTGCTGCTCACGCCCCGACTCCGGGCCCGCGCCCGGGCCTCCGCCACCCGGGCCGCCACCACCGCGGTCGACTCGCCCGGCGGTCCGCCCAGGAGGTCGGCGACATCGGGCCGGGACACCATCACCCGCAGGTCGAAGCGGTCGAGCAGGGGCCCGGAGAGGCGGCGGTTGTACCGCTGCCGGACCGGCTCCGGACACCGGCAGGCGCCGGCGGGGCCGCCCTCGCCGCACGGGCAGGGGTTGGTGGCCCCCACGAGCAGAAACCGGGCGGGGAAGCAGACACTGGCCCGGGCCCGGCTGACCCGGACCACACCTTCCTCCAGCGGTTGGCGCAGGGCGTCGAGTACCGCCCGGGGAAACTCCGCCATCTCGTCCAAAAAAAGGACGCCCAAATGGGCACAGCTGATCTCTCCCGGTCGCATCCACGCCGTGCCCCCGCCGATGAGGGCGACCGCCGACGCCCCGTGGTGGGGAGAACGGAACGGCGGGTCGACCACCAACCCGCCCGGCGGCAGCGGCTCGCCCGCGGCCGAGCGGATGGTGGTGGCGACGAGGGCGTCGTCGCCCTGGAGGGGCGGGAGCAGCCCCGGGAGACGGCGGGCGAGCATGGTCTTGCCCGCTCCCGGCGGGCCCGAGAGGAGGAGGTGGTGGCCACCGGCGGCGCTGATCTCGAGCGCGGTCCGGCCCACGGGCTGGCCCCGGACGTCGGCCAGGTCGGGACGGGCGATGGGCGGGCCGACCGCGGCCAGCACATGGGGCGCGTCGGGCCAGGGTTCGTCGCCCCGGAGGCACGCCACCAACTCGCCCAGCCGGCGGGCGGCCCGCACCCGCAGCCGTTCCACCACCGTCGCCTCGGCCACGCAGTCGAACGGGACCACCACCACCCGGGCGTCGAGGGCGCCGACCAGGGGGACGATGCCCGGGACCCGCCGCAGCGACCCGTCGAGGCCGAGCTCGCCCAGGAAGGCGCAGCCCGCCACCGCCTCCGCCTCCACCTCGCCGGTGGCCACCAGCAGTCCGACGGCGATGGCGAGATCGAGCCCGGGGCCGACCTTGCGCAGCAGGCCCGGCGCCAGGTTGACCGTGACCCGCTTCATGGGCCAGGTGAGCCCGCTCGACAGCAGCGCGGCCCGGACCCGGTCGCGGGCCTCGCGGCAGACCGGGTCGGGCTGGCCGACCAGGGTGAACCCGGGCAGGCCCTGGGAGACGTGGACCTCGACGGCGACCGGGCGCCCCTCGACGCCGAGCAGGGTCGCGGACGGGATAATGGCGAGCACGGCGGGCTCCTTGCGCGAACGGGCGGCAGGCGAGGGCCGTGACGCCGGCCGACTCGAGCGGAGCGAGCCCACGCTATCCGGGGGGTACGACACTGAGCCCGGACCGCGGCCCGTGCGACATCGCCGGGACGGCCGGACGTGGGACAGAATTGTCGGCGTGGGCTTCAACCCGTACCGCCAGCATCGACGCCGGCCGTCCGACTACCTCTTCGTCGGGGCCGCGTTCGTCGTCGTGTTCGCCCTCCTCGTGTGGGCCATGATCGGCTGATGCGAATCGCCCTCGGCTCCGACCACGCCGGATACCGCCTCAAGTCGGTCATCGCCGCCGCCCTGGCCGACCAGGGCCACGAGGTCATCGACTGCGGCACCGACTCCGAGGAGTCCGTCGACTATCCGAAGTTCTGCGCCGCCGCCGCCCGGGAGGTCACCGCCGGACGGGCCGACCGGGCCATCGTCATGGGTGGCAGCGGCCAGGGCGAGCAGATCGCGGCCAACAAGGTCCACGGCGCCCGCGCCGCCCTGTGCCACGACGAGTGGACAGCCCGCATGTGCCGCCTCCACAACGACGCCAACGTCCTCGCCCTCGGCGCCCGCCAGCTGGCCGACGCCTTCGCCCTCGGCCTGGTCGACATCTTCCTGACCACCGACTTCGAGGGCGGTCGCCACCAGCCGCGCCTCGACCAGCTCCGCGACATCGAAAACGAGGAGTGCAGCAGCACCGACGGCTAGGAGGAACGCCGGCCCTAGAAAGCGGCCTGGATCACCTCGATCTGGTCGGCCAGCACCGACGCCACGTCGAAGCGGATCTCGGCCGCGGGCGACGGCGACTCGTCGAGCCAGCGGGCGGCCAGCATCCGGATCTTCTGCTGCTTCTGCCGGCCGACGGCCTCCGCCGGCAGCCCGAAGGCGTCCGACGTGCGGGTCTTCACCTCGCAGAACACCACCAGCCCTCCCCGCCGCAGGACCAGGTCGAGCTCGCCGTCGCGGCAGCGCCAGTTGCGATCGAGGACCCGGTAGCCCCGCTCCTGGTACCAGGCGGCCACCGCCTCCTCGCCACCGATCCCGAGCGCCCGTCGAGCCTGCGTCACGGCGGGGAACCTTAGGACAGGGCCTGACGACAGGGCTAGGCGTCCCGGCGGATCTCCTCGATGTTGACGTCCTTGAACGTCACCACCCGTACCGACTGCACGAAGCGGGCCGGGCCCGGACGGTAGATGTCCCACACCCACGCGTCGCGCAGTTGCAGCTCCAGGTGGTTGCGGGCATCGCCGGGGTGCTCGGTGAGCTCGACCGAGTTGGCCAGGTAGAACCGCCGTTCGGTCTCGACCACGTACGAGAACAGCGGCAGGACGTCGCGGTACTCCTTGTAGAGCTGGAGCTCCATCTCGGTCTCGTAGCGCTCGAGGTCCTCTTCGCTCATGCCCGCAGTGTACGAGGGACACGCCCGTTAACCCACCGACAACCCCACCTACAGGAACGAAAGGTCGGGGACGGGCCACACCTTCACGAACGCCCGGCCCACGATGGTGTCCTCGGGGATGGGGCCGAAGACGCGACTGTCCGACGAGTTCTCGCGGTTGTCGCCCATCACCCACAGCTGGTCGGCGCCCAGCTCCACCGGCTCGAAGTCGCGGGTGGTCGGACCCTGGGGCAGGTAGGGCTCCACCAGCTCCCGGTCGTTGACGTAGACCCGCCCGTCGCGGCCCTCGACCTTGTCGCCGGGCAGGCCGATCACCCGCTTGATGTACTCCTCGGTGGACGGGGTCGACAGCCCGATGGACTCGAGGATGCCCTTGACCACCTTGCCGGGCAGGCCCTGGTCGTCCTTGACCGCGACCTGGTTGGGGGCGTCGAACACCACGATGTCGCCCCGGTGGGGGTCGTGGAGGCGGTAGGCGAGCTTGGAGACGACCACCCGGTCGCCCACGTTGAGCTGGGGGATCATCGACCCCGACGGGATGAAGAAGGCCTGGGCCACGAAGGTCTTGATGAGGAAGGCGATGATCATCGCCGTGGCCACCAGCACCACGGCCTCCCGGACCAGGCGGCCCGACGCCGAGACCCGATCGCGCCCGTCGAGGTTGGACACGTTGGTCAGACCCACATTCAGCCGAAACGGGTCAGGAGCGGTGGCGGCTCAACGAGCCGTGCGCTTCTCCTTGATCTTGGCCGCCTTCCCCGTGAGGTCACGGAGGTAGTACAGCTTGGCCCGGCGGACGTCGCCCATGGTGACCAGCTCGATGCGGGCCAGGATCGGGGAGTGGACCGGGAACGTGCGCTCCACGCCGACGCCGAAGCTGACCTTGCGGACGGTGAACGTCTCCCGCACGCCGGAGCCCTGGCGCCGGATGACAGCGCCCTGGAAGACCTGCACCCGCTCCCGGTTGCCTTCGACGACGCGGACGTGGACCTTGACGTTGTCGCCCGGTCCGAAGACCGGGATGTCGTCGCGCAGGCCGTCGCGATCGATGATGTCGGTGGGGTTCATGGCGCGGACGGCTCCTGAGCAGGGTTTCCCGGGTCCTCACCAGGATAGCCCAGGCCAAACGCCTCCAGCAGGGCCTCCTCGTCGGCCGTCAACCCGCCCCTGGCCGCCAGCAGGTCGGGCCGGTGGGCGCGGGTGCGGGCCAGGGCCTGGGCGTGGCGCCAGCGGGCGATGCGCCCGTGGTCGCCCGAGCGGAGGATCTCGGGGACGCTCCACCCCCGGAACTCGGCCGGCCGGGTGTAGTGGGGGTATTCGAGCAGGCCGGAGGTGAAGGACTCGTCGCCGGCCGACTCGTCGTTGCCCATGACGCCCGGCACCAGGCGGGTGACCGCCTCCACGACCACGAAGGCGGCCGCCTCCCCCCCGGCGAGGACGAAGTCGCCGATCGACAGCTCGCCGTCGACCAGGTGGCCGCGGACCCGCTCGTCGACCCCCTCGTAACGGCCGCAGAGGAGCGAGAACCCGGCGGTGGCGGCCAGCTCGGCGGCCAGGCCCTGGTCGAAGCGGCGCCCGCCGGGGTCGAGCAGGAAGAGGGGTCGGGGCGGCGCCACCGCCTCCACCGCCGCGAACACGGGCTCGGCCGACAGCACCATCCCCGGCCCGCCGCCGAACGGGGAGTCGTCGACCGAGCGGTGCCGGTCGGTGGTGAAGTCCCGCAGGTCGTGGACCCGGACGTCGACCACCGACCGCTCCCGCGCCTTGCCCAGCAGGCCCCCCGAGAGGGCCGGCTCCAGGATCTGGGGCAGGACGGAGAAGACGTCGATCCGCATGGCGTGTGCGCCACTGTGGCCGAGAAGACACCGGGCAGAAAGGTTCCGGGCCTTTCACCGCCCAAAACGGCGGCTGGCTTGCTAGTTTGTCGCCACATCAAACGGCTCAGCCTCGGTCGTCTTGTACGTGCTGGGGACTCCTGACCGTCACCTCCCGGCGGAGGGGCGGGACGGAAGGAGGTGAAATACATGCAGACAGAGAGCAATCGATCGATCGTCAAGGCCATGTTGGCCCTGGTGGCCGGGGTGGTGACGGTGCTGGCGATGATGATCTTCGGATCGTCGAGCGCCTACGCCGACGCCACCAGCGGCGACTCGGGCAACAGCGGTGCGACCGGTGACGCGCTGGCCGTGGGCGAAGCCAACAGCCAGGCCGCTTCTGGTGTCGGCGCCGGCTCCAACTCCGGTTCTGGCGGCAGCGGCGGCGCGTCCAACACTGTCCTCATCGGCGTTGCCGGCGGAGACGGTGGTTCGGGCGGCGTCGCTATCGCGGGTGCCGGTGACGGCGGCGCGGCGGCCAACACCCTCGGCGGGTTCGCCCAGGGCGGCTCCAGCGTCTCCATCGCCGAGAGCAATGGGGGTAGCGGAGGCGACGTCACGGTGAACATCAGCCCGACGGCCACTTCCGGAAGCTCGGGAGCGGCATCGTCGCAGTCCAGCGCCACCAACTCCGGCAACACCGGCTCGGCCACCTCGAGCGCCACCTCGTCGCCGGTCGCAGTCTCCGGAAACTCCGGTTCCACCGGAAACACCGGGAACGCGACCTCCAACCCCACTGCCATCAACACCGGCATCCTGGGGGCGGCCATCGCCATCGGCGGTGACGCGACGTCGGGGAACTCGGGCGCCTCCGGTCCCACGGGCGACGCCATCGCTATCGGCTTCGCCGACAGCGCGGCCAACTCGGGGGCAGGTGCCAACTCGGTCGCCAGGTCGGGGAACACCGGCTCGGTGTCCAACCTGGTAGGCGTCTTCGCCGTCGGCGGCAACGGTGGATCCGGCGGGATCGCCGCATCCGTCTCGGGCGCAGGCGGTCCGGCCATCAACCTGCTCGGGCCCGGCGTCGCCATCGGCGGGTCGAGCATCGGGATCAGCGAGTCCAACGGGGGCAACGGGGGCAAGGTGAACATCACCTCCAACCCCATCGCCACGTCCGGCGGGTCCGGGGCGAGTACCGCGCAATCCAGCGGTACCAACTCGGGCAGCACCGGTGCGGCCAACTCGACGTCCGTGAGCTCGCCTCACGCGACGACGGGCAACACTGGCGGCAGCGGTTCCACGGGGAGCACGACAAACAACCCCACGGCAACCAACACCGCAATTCTGCTGGGCTTCGCCATCGCGTTCGACCCGTAAAGGGTCACCAGAACCACAACGTGCAGTACGACGGGGGCCCCCTTGTGACGGGGGCCCTCGCCGCGTCCGGGCTCAGGTGGCGGTGGCGGCGGGAGTGGCGGCGGTGGCGGCGAAGGCGATGACCTCGCCGTCGCAGCCGACCGACACGTGGGTGCGGTCGGGGGGGAGGTTGGCCGCGGTGCCCCTCGCCACCAGGTCGGTGCCGTCGGGGAGGGTGACCCGGGCCAGGGCGTCGTGGCCGAAGTACTGGCGGTCGTGGAGGACGGCGCCGGCCACCGGGCTCGGGGCCAGTCGCACCTGCTCGGGACGGATCACCACCTGGACCGCCTGGCCGTTACCGGGCGTGGCGGCCACGTCGCCCCGGCACTCCAACACGCCCAGGGCGCACGAGACCTTGCCCTCCCCCACCAGCTCCCCGGGCAGGACGTTGGCGTCGCCCACGAAGCGGGCAACCCACAGGTCGGCCGGGTTGCGGTAGATCTCGTCGGGCGACCCCACCTGCACCACCCGGCCGGCCCGCATGACGGCCACCGTGTCGGCGGTGGAAAGGGCTTCCTCCTGGTCGTGGGTGACGAACATCGCCGTCGCCCCCGCCTCCCGCAGGATCCGGCGCACCTCGGTGCGGATGGTGACCCGCAGGGCGGCGTCGAGGTTGGCGAAGGGCTCGTCGAGGAGCACCACGGAGGGCGCCGGGGCCAGGGCCCGGGCCAGGGCCACCCGCTGCTGCTGGCCGCCCGACAGCTCGTGGGGCATGCGCCCGCCCAGGCCCGGCAGGCCGGCCAGGTCGAGCATGGCCTCCACCCGGGCCGCCCGCTCCGGCCCCCGGGGCAGGCCGAAGCCGACGTTGGCCGCCACCGACAGGTGGGGGAAGAGGGCCTGCTCCTGGGGGACGATGCCCACCCGGCGCCGCTCGGGAGGCACGTTCACGTTGGGGCCGGCCACGACCCGTCCCCCGACCGACACCGTCCCCTCGTCGAGGCGCTCGAAGCCGGCGACGGTGCGCAGCAGGGTGGTCTTGCCGCAGCCGGAGGGGCCGAGGACGGCGGTGAGGGTGCCCGCCTCCACCGACAGGTCGGCCCCGTCGAGGGCGGCCACCGACCCGAACGCCTTCCGGGCCCCGGCGATCTCGACGCCGAGGGCGAGCACGCCGTGCACTGCGGATTCGCTCACGTTCCCATCACACTCATGAGGCCGCCTGGCGGCCGAGGCGGCGGGACAGGAGCCAGGTGGGGACGGCCGCGGCCACCACCAGGAGGGCCGCCGGCACCGCCGCGTCGCCGTAGGCGCCGATCGACGTGGCCGACCACACCCGGGTGGCCAGCGTCTCGAAGCCGGTCGGCCCCAGGAGCAGGGTGGCCGGCAGCTCCTTCATGCAGGTGAGGAACACCAGCGCGGTGCCCGCCGCCACCCCAGGAGCCAGCAGCGGCGCCGTCACCGTGCGCAGCACGGCCAGGGGCCGCTTGCCGAGGGAGCGGGCGACCTCGTCGAGGGCGGGCGACGCCTGCATGGCCGACGTGTAGACCGCGCTCACCGCCAGGGGCAGGAACAGCACGAGGTAGGCGAACACCAGCACGGGCAGCCTCTGGTAGAGGGACGTCAGGTAGCGGGCCGAGAAGAACACCAGTGCCAGCGCGACCACGATACCGGGCAGGGCGTGGCCGAGGTAGGCCGACCGTTCCACCACCGACGCCAGCCGGCTGCGGTGACGGGCGGCCAGGAGGGCGACGGGGATGGCCGCCGCGCCCGTCACCAGCGCGCCCAGACCCGACGCCACCAGCGAGCCGCCCGCGGCCCGCCACACCCGGGCCATGTCGACATCGGCCTGCACGCTGTCGACCAGCCACCGCACCAGGTTGACGGCGGGGATCCCGAGCGCCAGCACGGCCACGCCCGCCGGCACCAGCAACGCCCACCACCGGGCCCGTCCGAGGCGGGTGACGCGGGGCGGGCGGTTGGCCCCCGGGCCGCTGGCGTAGTAGCGGGCCCGGCCCCGGGTGCGGGCCTCGGCCGACACCACCACCAGCGTCACCACCAGCAGGAGGCAGCCCAGGATGGCGGCCGGGGTGCGGTCGAAACTGCCCTGGTAGGAGAGGTAGATCACGCGGGTGAAGCTGTCGAAGCGCAGGATCGACACCGCCCCGAAGTCGGACAGGCAGTAGAGGAAGACGAGCAGGCCGCCGGTGGCGATCGCCGGCCGCAGCTGGGGCAGGGTGACCTTGCGGAACGTCGCCCCCGCGTTGTTGCCGAGGGAGCGCGACACCTCCTCGAACGAGGGGTCGATGCGCTCCAGCGACGCCGCCACCGGCAGGAACACGTAGGGGTAGGAGAGCAGGGTGAGGACCACGAACGCCCCCCGGAAGCCGGTGAGCCAGGGGAACACCGAGAGGTAGGCGAAGGCGCCCACGTAGCTGGGCACGGCCAGGGGCAGGGCCGCCACCACCCGCCACACCCGCCGGCCGGGCAGGTCGCAGCGCACCGTGAACCAGGCCAGGGCCACGCCGATCACGGCCGAGGCGAGGGTGACGGCGGCGGCCAGGCCCAGGCTGCGGGCCAGCAGGCGCACTGTCCCCTCGGTGAGGAGCGTGTCGGACACCTTCGTCCACCCGTCCTCGCCCGCCCGCACCAGCAGATAGACGACCGGGAGCAGGGCGGCCAGGGCCACCACGCCGCCGGCGACGGCCAACCCCGTGGGTGGGCGGTGGCCCCTGACCCGCCCCGGGGGCACCACGGTGGGCGACGACGGCGGGGGCGGGGCCACCGCGGTCTGACTCAGAGGAGACCCGCCTCCCGCAGCATGGTGAGCGTGGTGTCGAGGTCGGAGAGCTTCGACAGGTCGATGTCGGGGCTCTGGACCTGGTCGAGGTGCGGGAGGCTGGGCAGCGGCTGCACCCCCGCCGAGAGGGGGAACTCGAAGTTCTTGTCGGCGAAGAACGTCTGGGCCGTCTTCCCCAGCAGGAAGGACACGAACTGGGTGGCCAGGTCCATGTGGTCGGTGGACTTGAGGACGCCCACGCCGGCCACGTTCACCAGGGCTCCCGGGTCGCCGTTGAGGGTGAAGTGGTTGCGGGCCACCATCTTGTCCTCGCCGATCTCGTTGGCCAGCTGGTACCAGTAGTAGTGGTTGATGAGGCCGAGGTCGATCTCACCGTCGTTGACCGCCTTCAGGATGAGGGCGTTGTCGTTGTAGATCTTGACGTCGTTGGCCTTGAGGTCGTGCATGAACTGCTTGGTGCGCGCGTCGCCCGCCTGGACCCGCATGGCGGTGAGGAACGATTCGAAGGAGCCGTTGGTGGGGGCGATGCCCACCTTGCCCTTCCACTTGGCGTCGGTGACCTTGAAGACATCGGTGGGCACGTCGGCGTCGGGAACGTTCTTGCTGTTGGCCACGATCACCCGGACCCGGCCCGTGATCCCGATCCAGTTGCCGTCGTCGGCGTGGTACTTGGAGTCGACCTCGGCCAGCAGATCGGCCGGCACCGCTGCGAACAGGCCCCGGTCGTCGACCGCGCCCAGGCCGCCGGCGTCCTGGGCGAAGAACAGGTCGGCCGGCGAGTTCGACCCCTCCTCCGAGATCTGGGCCGCCAGCTCGGGGGTGGCCCCGTAGCGGACCTTGACCTTGATCCCCGTCTCCTTGGTGAACAGGTCGATCACGGGCTGGATCTGGACCTCGGCCCGTCCCGAGTAGAGGGTGAGGGTCTTCGAGTCGGAGGAGCCCCCGCAGGCCCCCGCCGTCAGGAGGGCAGCGAGAGCGAGAACGACAAGGAGCCGGCGGCGGGACGAGAGCACGGGGGCGATATCTCCTGGGTCGGCAGTAGTAGGTAGACCTAATACCAGCCTATAGGCAGACCTGACTGCAAGCGCCACGCCCGAGCTGCTCCCATTGACCCACCCCGACGGTACCGTCGGCGGGATGTCGGCCATCGACGTCGGCACCGGCGCCCGAGTGCTCATCGGCACCTGCTCGTGGACCGACGCCACCCTGGTCAAGGAGACGGACTGGTACCCGAAACGGTCGATGACCGCGTCCGAACGGCTGGCGTACTACGCGGCCCGGTTCCCCGTGGTCGAGGTCGACAGCACCTATTACTTCCCGCCGACCCCGGAGCTGGCCGCGGCGTGGGTCGAGCGCACGCCCGACGACTTCACCATGAACATCAAGGCGTGGTCGCTGCTCACCGGCCATCCCACCTTCCCCGACTCGCTGTGGCCCGACCTGCAGCCGGAGGTGCCGACCGAGCACCGGGCCAAGCGCCGGCTCTACGCCAAACACCTCCCGCCAGCCGTCCTCGACGAGGCCTGGGACCGTTTCCGGCACTCGCTGGGGCCTCTCCAGGCGGCAGGGAAGCTGGGGGCGGTGCTGTTCCAGTACCCCCGGTGGTTCGGGCCCCGTCCGGCGCACCGGGCTCAAATCGCGGACGCCGTCCGCCGGCTGGAGGGCATCCGGGTGTGCGTCGAGTTCCGCCACGCCCGGTGGCTGGAGGGGCGCGACTGCGAGTCGACGTTGTCGCTGCTGGAGGAGCTCGGGGCCTCGTTCGTGTGCGTCGACGAGCCGGCCGGCTTCCCGTCGTCGATGCCACCGGTGGTGGCGGCCACCGCGGGCCTGGCCGTGGTCCGCTTCCACGGTCGGAACGAGGCCACGTGGGAGGGCCCGGTGCCGAGCGCGGCCGAGCGCTTCCGGTACCTGTACACGGAGGAGGAGCTGGCGGAGTGGGTCCCCCGGGTGCGGGAGCTGGCGGCGTCGGCCGACGAGGTCCACGTCCTGATGAACAACTGCTGGCAGGACTACGCGGTGGTCAACGCGGCCCAGATCGCCGACCTGCTTCAGGTCCCCCCGCCGGTGTCGGAGGCGCTCACCGCCGACGCGTGATGCACCACCATCATCCAGTCGCCGGCGTCGTCGCGGGTGAACAGGTTGAGGGCGGCCACGGTGGTGGCGTTGCCGGTGTCGAGGATGTTCTCGTCGACCGCCACCCAGGCGGTGTCGCCCACCACCTCGGCGGTGTCGTTGGTGAGGATGAACTGCAGCCGCTGGGCGTTCTGGAAGAGGGCGAAGAACGAGGCCGCCACCCGGCCCCACCCCTGGAGCGTGGCCCAACCCGGGTGGGTGCACAGGACCCGGTCGGAGTGCTCCCAGAGCTGCGACATGGCGTCGAGGTCGCGCGCCTCGAAGGCGGCGTAGAAGGCGGCGTTGGCGGCCAGGACGGCGTCGACGTCGGCGGAAGTCATCGGCCCGGGGACCATATCCGCTGGCTGTAGCGTCCCCCGACATGCGCCGGGTGCGGTCGACCGACGGGGTGGAGGTGGCGGTCCACGACCTCGGCGGCGACGGCCCGCCGCTGGTCCTCGTCCACGCCACCGGGTTCTGCGGGGGCGTGCTGGCGCCGATGGTGGCGGCGATGGGGGGTCGGTTCCATGCCTTCGTGGTCGACGTGCGGGGCCACGGGTCGGCGGTGACCCCCGACGGCCTCGACTTCGATTGGGACGGCTTCGCCGACGACGTGCTGGCGGTGGTGGACGGGCTGGGGCTCGAGGGCACCTACGGCTTCGGCCACTCGTGCGGGGGCGCGGCCGTGCTGGACGCCGAGGCCCGCCGCCCGGGGACGTTCCGGGCCTTGTACGTGTACGAGCCGATCGTGTGGCCCACGCCCCCGCCGGCGGGCAGTCGCGACTTCCTCATCGAGGGCGCGCTGCGGCGGCGGGACCGGTTCAAGTCGTCGGCCGCGGCGAGGGCCAACTTCGCCGCCAAGCGCCCCTTTTCCGGCTTCGCCCCCGAAGCACTCGACGCCTACGTGGCGTGCGGGTTCGAGACGGCGGACGACGGGTCGGTGCGCCTCCGCTGCCGGGGCGAGTGGGAGGCGGCCGTCTACCGCCAGGGCCTGGTCCACGACGGCTTCTCCCGCCTGGCGTCCGTGACGTGCCCCGTCGTGGTGGCGTCCGGCGACCGGTACGAGGCGTTCGGCGAGGCCGTGGTCGGGGCCCAGGTCGCGGCCCTCCCATCCAGCCGTGTCGAGACGTTCACCGGCCTCGGCCACCTGGGCCCGATGGAGAACCCCACCCGGGTCGCTCGATCGGTCACGGACGCCTTCGCCAGCTGAGAACCGGCTCACCGCGGACGGGGCGTCGTGGGGCGAGGTATCCACGTGGGTGTCGTAGGGCATCGGTAGCCTCTGATCGATGGCTCTTCCGCTGCCCCGGTCCCTGTCGCCCTCCAAGGTGGCGTCGTTCAAGGACTGCGCGCTGGCGTTCCGGTTCTCGGCCATCGACCGGGTGCCCGAGCCCCCGTCGGCGCCCGCCACCAAGGGCACACTCGTCCACCGCACCCTCGAGCTGCTCTTCTGCGAGCCGGCCGAGCTGCGCACCGTGCCCACCGCCCTGGCGTGCCTCGACCGCGCCACCGAGGAGATGGAGACCGACCCCGAGTTCACCGAGCTCCACCTCTCCCCCGAGGCCAGGGCCGACTTCGTGGCCGACGCCGAGGCCCTCGTCCGCCGCTACTTCCGCCTCGAGGACCCCCGCACCATCCGTCCCATCGGCCTCGAGCTCATGCTGGAGGCCCAGGTCGGCACCCTCACCCTCCGGGGCATCATCGACCGCCTCGAGCTCGACGAGGATGGCGGGCTGGTCGTCACCGACTACAAGTCGGGGGCGGTGCCGCGGGTCACCTACGAGCAGAGCAAGCTGGGCGGCGTCCACTTCTACGCATTCCTGTGCGAACAGGTCCTCGGCCGGCGGCCGTCGAAGATCCAGCTCCTCTACCTGTCGGAGCCGGTGGCCATCGTGGCCCAGCCGTCCGACCAGTCGATCCGGGGCCTGCAGCAGCGCACGTCGGCCATCTGGACCGCGGTGGAGAAGGCGTGCGACCGGGAGGACTTCCGGCCCCACCCGTCCCGCCTGTGCGACTGGTGCTCGTTCCACGCCTACTGCCCCGCCTTCGGCGGCGACCCGGCCCTGGCCGCCCTGGCCCGGCCGGCCGCGCCGACCTCCACCCCGGTCGCGCTCAGCCCCTCCCCCACCTGACCGGAGGGCCGCGGCGGCGCTCGGGCGCCGGCCCGGCCGCTACGGTGCACGCCAACGTGAGCCGCCTCCCCCGCATCCGGCGCGTCCCCGACGTCATCGCCCGCTTCGACGACGCCGTCGACCGGGGTTTCGACCACCTTCGGGGCCGGAAGGTGCCCGACAAGGTCTTCTACGTGGCGTCCGACCTGGGCGACTTCAGCCTGGTGTGGATGATCCTCGGCGCCCTGCGGGGCCTGCGCTCGGAGCGGGACTGGCACGCGGCCATGCGCCTGGGCGCGGCTGCCGGCGCGGAGTCGTTCCTGGTCAACTGGGTGGTGAAGTCACTCTTCCGCCGCCAACGGCCGATCGTGGCCATGGACCACCCCCACCACCTGCGGGTGCCGCTCACCAGCAGCTTTCCCAGCGGCCACGCCACCAGCGCCTTCAGCGCGGCCCTGCTGCTGAGCGAGGACGACGTGCTGTGGCCGCTCTACTACGGGGTGGCGATGGTGGTGGCGAGCAGCCGTGTCCACGTGCGCATCCACCATGCGTCGGACGTGGTCGTGGGCGCCGCGTTGGGCACGGCCTTCGGACTGCTGGTCCGCCGCCTGTACCCCCTGCCACCTGCGCCGACGGTGGTGCCGTCGGCGGGTGACGCCTCTAGTTGACGCCGACCGTTTCCAGGTCGTCGATCACCGGCGACTGGGACGCGAGCACCGACCGCATGTCGAGCAGAAGGTCGGAGACCTCGGCCGTCGACACCAGCTCGCGGCTGTGCATCCAACCGAGACTGCGGTCGATAATCCGCAGCGCCTCGGAAATGGCCTCTCTCTCGATCGTGGTGCTCATCTCATGTGCTCCTAACACCGGAGGGTGTGCCCTGTTCCCATTTATCGTCACAGCCGATCGTCGGCTTGAGGCCCGTGTGCGTGCAGCCCACCCTAGCCACTGCTGGTTTCTACCGTGTTTCGGTTCCGCGACGGCTCGCTGCTTGTTGTCTCACCCTCCTGGCATGGTTCTAACCATGAACGAGCAACTTCTCCTGGTCTGCGGTTCGCCAGAGGAGCCACCGTGGCGCCTCGACGACCATACCCGTGAGGTCGGGCGCCGGGGCCTGCAGGAGGCCCGCGAGGCACTCCGTCGCACCGCCGCCGCCGAGCGGAGCCGCACCACCCGTCGTACCGCCGCCTGAAGGCCCACCACCGCTAACGTGGCGTCAACGGCCGGCGCCCCCGCTTCCCCCGTGCAGCCCCCGCTCGGAGACGCGCCCATGGCCTCGCTCTCGACCCGCCGCCCCACCCGAAGTCGGCTGGGCGCGTTCCTCGTCACATTGGCCGTCGTGGTCCTCGTGGCGTCGGCCGCGGGCTGCGCCCGGCCCCAGCCGGCGGTCCCCTTCCCGTCGCCACCGCCGCCGGTGGTCGAGCTCCCCCTCGGCCTCGACACCACCGTCGACCGGGTGATCGACGGCGACACGCTCATCGTGGCCGGCGGCCACCACATCCGCCTCATCGGTGTCGACACCCCACTTATCTGATGCGAAGGCCAAAACCTATCGCTCACCACCCAGTTCTTGCAGGCTGAGAGGTTGGTCTGGACTGTGAAGCACCCATGTGCTGCAAAGAGGATTCGATCCGTCGGTGTGGTGGTCACCGCGCTCGCCATCGCCGCGATGAGCGCCTGCAGCGCTCGTCAGGTCGACCCGGTCGCCTCCCCGCCCGGCGTCACCAAGGTCATTCGTGTCGTCGACGGCGACACGCTCATCGTCGAGCCCAAGGTGCGGATCAGGCTGATCGGCGTCGATGCACCCGAGTCCGTGGCTCCGAACAGGCCGATCGAGTGCATGGGCCGGGAGGCATCTCGGTTCCTGTCGGAGTTGCTGCCACCGGGCACCGAGGTCCGCCTCGAGTCCGACGTCGAACTCCTGGATTCGTATGACAGAACGTTGGCCTATCTGTGGATCGGCAGCAGCGGGCTGTTCGTGAACGCCGAGCTTGTCCGCCAGGGCTTCGCGCAGACGCTCACGATCCCACCCAACATCGCTTATGCCGACGAGTTCGCCAACCTCGCGATCGAAGCCCGCCTCGCCAACCGCGGACTCTGGAGCGCTTGTCCCTGAAGCAAAGCAACAGTCGTGCTCACTCGATCTGGCCCCACCTGGCTGAGCTTGACGGGGATGGGTTCGTCCGGCATGCGACCATGCGGTGGTGCTCGAACGTGCGGAGATGATCGAGCTCCTCGGCGACCTGCAAAACGCCGACGTCGATGATCGGAAGGCGCTGCGGTCGCGGCTGGTGCAGTTTGGTCCGGCGGTCTTCTCCGCGCTGGTCGGCATCGTCGAGGAGCCGCCACCCGGGGAGCCGCTGAGTCGCTATGTCCTAGTTGAGACTGCTGACGGAATCCTCGGCGGTGTCGTCGCTTCGCATCACGAAGCCTTCGTCGAATGGGCGGCCGACCGCCTCGACGTGGAGGTCGTCGTGTCCCACCTCAGCCGGATCGACGGACCGACCGTGGATGACCTCCTCCTCAAGGCGTTGCGGACAGGCTCGTCCGGGCGCGGTCACGCGGCAGAGGCCCTCGCCGAACGACGCGATCGCCGCGCCCTGCCACTCCTGATCGACCTTCTCGAGGACCCGGACGCCTCGTTCTCGGCGGTGAAGGCACTTCACGTCCTGGGCGACACGTCGGCCGTGATGCCGCTCGCCCGTTATGCGGACGTTGCTTGTGCCGCTGGCCATTTCGGCGGCGAAATGATCGCCCGCGACACCATCAGGTCGTTGTCGGGACAGGGGCCTGTCGCCGCGGACCTGCTGTGGTTCGTCGTGCCACACGCCTCGGATGACGACTTGTCCGCTTTGAGCTGGCGCAACGCGGCCGTGGTGGCCGCGTTCGACGTCGGCGATGCTCAGGAAGTGTTGGCGCAGACCTGGGCGCAGATCGAGACGCCCCAGCCCAAGCCCGCCGGGACACCGAAAACGCTCTCAGGAAGCGAGCTGTGCCGGCTAGGTTTCCCGATCCGACCTGGCTGGCCCCTCCAGCGTGGCATGGCGTTCCCCTTCAGCATCGACCCTCACCGGGACCAATAGACACGTCCCCGGTCCTCGCTTAGGCGGTTTTCCTTCGACTCTTCGTCGCCCGAGTCGTCCTCAGCCGAAACGATTCCGTGCCCGTCCAGATGGTCACGAACGCAGTGTGACAGGCCCAGGTGGGCCATTCAGGGGAGCACGGTGAGGCCAGTCTCGCTCAGCACAGGCCAAGCTGATCCTGTTGCCCCGCCGATCCACCTGTAGCGTTGGTTGTTGTCATGCAAGAGGACGGGTTTGACCCCGGCGAGCTCGAACACTCCCTTGGGGCCATCGCCCGCCTGTGGTTGATCTCGCTGGTCCACGTCGGGTTCAACCGTCCGATCCACATCGGGCCGGTAGCCTTGCGCGTCACCCTCACCGCTCTGTCGGCGCCGTTTCTCCTGGCCGCTGTCAATCGCTTGAGACGAGCCCCGGCAGCCACTGAGATGCGTCGACCGCTCGGAGCAGCACTGGCTGCGGGCGTTCTCAGCTACATCTGCGGGATCCTCTGGGGTGATGTTGCGATGCTCATCGCGCTCGGGGCGATGGTCGGTTCGGTGTTCATGTTCGAGGGCGCCATGCACCGCATAACCGCTGACCACGCTGCCGGGGATCTTGCTCGGCAATGGCAACGTCTTCGCCGCTCGACCGCAGCCGCAGGAACGCTCTTCGCCCCGGCGGCCGTCCTGGTGCTGGGTGGCTTCGACCCCGGGGAGTGGCTCGTGGTCGCCCTGGTGCTTCCAACGGTGGCCTTGGCCGGTTACTTGTTGCTTCGTCTCGCAGAGGTGACCAGACGAACACGGTCCTGGCTCCGAACGCTTGAGATCGAGATCTCCGGAACTGTGACGTAGCAGTCCAGCGACGAGTAGGCGCATCACCTCGACCTCAGCCCGCTGGGGCGCCGGCTTCTCGTTGCAAGCGGGAGTTGTCCCGCACCAGATCCCTGTTCAGCTTGCGGACTGCTTCGAGGTCCCGGTCGCCACGGCCTGCTCGGGCCTCCAGAACTCGAACGACGGCCTCGATGTCGGCGATCTGGGCTCGCAGGGCCTGCTCCTCGCCCTCGGGCGCCACCAGGCCGCGCTCTTCGGCCACTTGCCGGCCCTCGAACTCGGCAATCCGCTTGACCGCGCCGTCGAGCCGGCGTTGGACCTGCTGCGCCCGCTCCTTCCAGAAATCCCGCTCGACAGCGAGGGCGCGGTCGAGGTCGGGGGCCGTCGCGTTGGCCACTGCTCGCTTCGCCTCGTCGATCTTCGCCTTGAGGACGGGATGGCGGTAGGGGAACTTCTCGCCGACGTTGGCCCGACGGGCCAGTTCGGCAACGCTGACAGGCTCGCCGGCGGCGACCATCCGGCGGAGCACGGCATCGCAACGTGCGAGCCGGGCCTGGCTGTCGGCGACCCGGGCCCGCCGCAGAGCGGCACTGTTGTCGGTCATTGCCCGCCGCCCGAACCGAGGTTCACCGGCGCGCCGTCGATTCGGACGCGCAGCACCACCGGGGTCGCCGCCCGGGAGCGGACCTCGTCGCGCATGGTCCGATAGACGGTGACGGCGTCGTCGACCTCGACTCTCTGGCCCGGGGGGAGTTGAGCCAGCAGCTCCTCTGCCCGGGCGACGAGGCGCTCGACCTGGTCGATCTCGCCCTGCATGGGCAGCGCATCCTGCTTGGCCCACTCCGCGAGGTCGCTGGCCAGGATGCTCTCCCGGCTGCGCAGCAGCTCGTCGAGGTACCTGCGCAGCTCGGGCAGGCGGTCGACGGAGGTGGAGAAGGCGGGACAGCCCATGCAGCGGTAGCGCACCGGGCATCGCTGGTCGCCGGGGCGCAGCATCGAGGGGTGGCTGCATTCGCCCAAGGGAACGGCCACCCCGGCCAATCCGGCTCGCTGGTACTCGTTGTCGAGGAGTTCGCGCTGGCCGGCGTCGACCAGCACGCCGTTGCGGTCGAAGCGGAAGCGCCGCATGACGCCGACCGCCTGGCGGCGGCGGTCACGTGACACCTCGTAGTAATGGCGGGTGCTGTCGGAGGTGCCGTGCCCCATGAGCTGCTGCAGGACATCAATGGGCACGCCGGCATCCGCATGGCGCTGGGCGAAGGAGTGCCGGAAGTCATAGAGGCGGGCATCGCCGTCGCGGCCCTGGAGCGCGGCAGCGACGACCGGGACGGCCCGCCATTGGGCAAAGACCCGGGTCAGCCAGCCGGAGTTGGCCGGTTCGCGGCCGTTGCGGGGATTCGTTCGCCGGGGAAACAGCCGAAGCTCGCTGTCGGACACTCCGGGGAAGGCCCGGCGGGCATCGGTGATTAGGCCGCGCACGAGCTCGGCGGTGGCCTCGTCGATGTAAACGCTGTGCCAGCGACGAATTTTGGACGCGTAGTAGTGGAGCTGAGGATGGCTGACCTGCTCGCCGTCCTCCCGCTCCGTCACATCCAAGCGCAGGCAGTCCGCCCGCAGATGGCAGATCTCGATGGGACGGCGTCCGGTGACGATCACCAGCTCCATAGCCACCCGGGCCTTGGCGCTGGCCAGGTCCTCGACCAGAGAGAGCTGCTCGACAAACACGGCCATTTGGCTCGTCGTGTAAGCCCTACCCGGCTCCTCCTCCGGACGCCCCCGCTTGCAGCGGGCGGAGTGGGGGACGTCAGCGGAGCGGATCGTGAACGTCGGGTCCATGTCGAACCCGCATGAGGCGGGCTCGAAGTATCCCGTCTCCGCCGCCCAGGTCAGCACGAAGCGGGCCCGAGCGAGCGCCTGCTGACGAGAATCAGCTGACCACAGCCCGGCGTTCTCGTTGGCCAGGGCGTCATCGAGGAACCGCTCGATGTCGACGCGGCTGAGTGCCTCGGGGACCTCGCCCCGGTCAGGGCGGCGGGCGAGGGACGTAGACAGAGCGGCGACGCCGCCTACATAGCGGGTCGTGGAGGCGCCGATGCCGGTGCGAGCCCGGGTGGGCACGTCGGCGAAGGCGAAGGCCTTGGCCAGGTCCTTCAACCAGGACTGGGATATGGCCCCGAAGCGGACGAGGCCCTTGGGCATGCCCCAGATCCGTAGGTCCCACACGTCGAGCGCACGCTCACGCTCGGGCGAGCTGGCCGCCCGCCGATGGGCGACCGACAGCAGCTCGGCCGCCCGGTAGCCGGTCGTGGCGCGGGCCCCCACCGCTGCCCAGGCGGACAGGTGAGCGACCTGGTGGCGGACAGCGACGTAGACGAGGCACCGGACTTCGGTGAAGGAGATATGCCCGCCGAGCTCGGCGGTGGCGACGAGGCCCGTGAGCAGCTCATCGAGGAACGTCGGGGGCAGCCCGGCTAGGTCGAGCCAGCGGCTCGGGGGACGAAAGGCCAGCGCCGCCCACCGGCGCAACGCGGCCACGTCGGCGCCGTCAGCACCACGGTCGCTGCAGTGCCGAGCCCAGGAGCGCCGGTGACCCCGGCACAGCTGCTGCGCGGGCCCTGCCACAGGGGCGGCGCAATCGGCGACGCCGCACTCGCCGACCGTTGGCAACGGCCCCACATCGCCGAGAGCGGGATAGGCCGCGAGGGTCAGGCAATGGTCGCCCAGACGGCTGCGGAAGTCCGCCAGGTGTTCCTGGCACAGCCCGTAGGCGTCGACGGCTCGCTGGTGACCCGGCGTGCGACAGATGGCGCACAGGCGGTTTTGATATTCGATCCTCGTCGTGCCCCGGGGGCGGTCGGCGAACTCCTCGACGCTCACCCCGGAGCGATCGAACCACTCCCAGCAGCTGCGGCACATCCCCTGGTAGCGCCCCGACATCGGCCCCGTGGCCTCGCAAGCGGTCACCCGGCAGACCCGCAGCCGGAACACCGGGCCGTCCGGCGGGGGGATCAGCACGTCGAGGTGGGCGACATAGCCGAGGGCGTCGAGGAGGGCGCGGTCGGGACGGGCCGGCACCACCGGCTCCTCGGGGGCCACCGTGAGCGGGGCGCGAGCCAAGCCCGTGCCGATCGCGGTCACCGGGTTCCTCGAGCAAGATTCCGCACGCCGGCCATGTGGGCGACCGCGGCCCGCCGCCGCTCCCGGCTCGGATGGAGATAGACCATCGTCGAACGCAACGAGCTGTGGCCCATCAGTGCGGCGATGACGTCGATCGGGCGCTCGGCGTCGGCCAGGCTCGTCCCGTAGCAGTGGCGCAGGGTATGGGGGCTCACCGTCATCGGGATACCCGCCGCCCGGCCGAGCCGGCCGACCAGCTCCCAGACGTTGCGGTAGCGCATCGGCTCCCCCTCCGGAGGGTCCAGGTTCACGAACAGGTAGGCGGAGCGGCGGGCAGCAGGAACGCGGTCGCGCTCAAGGAGGTAGAGGCCATACCATTCGACGACCTCAGGCGGGGCCGGGACGGTCCGGGACTGACGTGACTTCGCCACCGCCCCGTTGGTGTTCCGCCGGCGGCGGACGTGGAGGTGTGGGCCCTCGAACTCGCAGCCGAGCGCCTGAGAGTCCTCCAGGAAGTGGACGTCATCACGGCGCAGACCGAGCGCCTCGCCCACCCGGAGGCCGCAGTCGTGCATGACGCTGAGCAGGAGCCGGTCCCGATTCGACCTGGCGGCCCGCAGCATGCCAACGAACCGGGTCTCGCTGATGACCTTCGGCGGCTCCGACTGCAACGGCGCCGGGAGATGGTGCCTGGGGCTCAGTCGCTCGTCGGTGATCGGGCGATCCCCCCGAGCCTCCACGGGCAGGAACCGGTAGTCCTTGACGGAGTACAGGCGGCCGAGGACCGCGCGGGGCAAGTGGCCGGCCTCGACGGCGAACCGCAACAGCCCCCGCACGGCCGTCAGGAGGCGGTTGGCGGTGGTCTCGCTCCTCGGCCCCCGGCCGTGGCGAGCGGGGTCGATCAGGAGGAAGGCCTGAAAGTCGTCCAGCGCCGACGGGTCCAGCCAGCTGCGACGGCGGGAGTCGCACCAGCGCAGGAAGATCGTGACGTCGCGGGCATAGGCCTTGCCGGTGTTCTCGGCGCGGCCGGAGCGGGCCAACGAGAACAGGTAATCGTCCACGATCGGCACGCGCCGGAAATCGGCATCGAGCACCGTCCAGTAGACGAGGCGCTCGTCAGGGAGCGGCAGACGGGCCGCGAAGGGCGTCTCACGCTGAAGATCGACAACGCCCACGGCCCTACCCCCTCGTCGACGTGCAGCACGGTCTTACTCTGACCGTTCCGTACAGGCATGTGGTGGATGTGTGCCACACGTTCTGGCCCTCCTCCTAGACCCGGAGATAACGCCCGAGACCAAGGATCCCCGGCGTCCGGTGCAGTGCTTCGGGCGGGAGGCGTCGGCGTTCCTCACCGACCTGTTGCCGGAGGGCACCGGCATCCGCCTGGTGGGCGACGCCGAGGCCCGCGACATCTACGACCGCACCCTGGCCTACGCCTACCGCCTGCCCGACGGCCTCTTCGTCAACGCCGACCTTCTCCGCCAGGGATTCGCCCGCATCCTCACCATCCCGCCCAACGTGGCCCACGCCGACGAGTTCGTGGTGCTGGCCCAGCAGGCCCGGGAGGCGGGTCGGGGCCTGTGGACGGCGTGCGGGCCCGCCCCCTGACCGCCGCTGGGGCGGACGGGCCGCGGTAGCGTCCGACGCGGTGTCATCGCTCGCGGAACGCCTCGGCCACGCCCCCGACGCCCGCCTCCTGATCGTCAACTGCGACGACCTCGGCTCAAGCCACGCGGCCAACGTCGGCGTCTACGAGGCCCTGCGCGACGGTGTCGGCACCAGCGCCAGCCTCATGGTGCCCTGCCCGTGGGCCCGCGACGCGGCCGCCCGCTACCGGGGGGAGGACATCGGCGTCCACCTCACCCTCAACGCCGAGCACGACCTCTACCGGTGGGGTCCCATCACCCACGCGCCCTCCCTGCTCGACGGCGACGGCGGGTTCCCCCGCACCCGCGGCGATCTGTGGGACCACGCCGACCTCGACGAGGTCCGCCGCGAGTGCCGGGCCCAGGTCGAGCGGGCCATCCTGTGGGGCTTCGACGTCAGCCACCTCGACTCCCACCTGGGCAGCCTCGAGCTGCGGCCCGAGTTCTTCGACGTCTACCTGGAGTTGGCGGTGGAGTTCCGGCTGCCCCTGCGGCTGGGGTCGGCCTCCACCGAGCGTGCCGTCGGCTTCCCGTTCCGCCGGCTGGCGGAGGAGGAGGGTGTGGTCTCGCCCGACCATTTTCTGGCCGTGCGCACGGTCGGGCGGCGGCGCGCCATCGAGCGGGCCATCGAGGACCTGGCGCCGGGCGTCACCGAGGTCCACGTCAGCCCCGCCCTCGACACCGGCGAACTGCGGGCCATGGCGCCCGACTGGTCGGCGCGGGTCGACGACCACGACCTCGTCACCAGCGGCAGCTCCACCCTGCGGGCCCTCGCCGCCCGCTCGGGCGTGGTGTTCATCGGTTACCGGGAACTGCGCGACCTCCAGCGCTCGGCGTGATGGGGGGGGCGCCGGCCCCGGGCGCTCAGGCCCGCTGCACCGCGCCCGCCACCACCGGCTGCTGGAGGCTCAGCACCACTCCCCCGGCATCCTCTTCGGTGATGGCGAGGGCCGTGATCGCCCCGCTGGCCACGAACGCGGCCGGCTCGGGCTCGGAGCCGAGCAGGCCCACCGAGATCTTGTTCTCGCCCACCACGGCCCACATCTGGTAGTTCCGGTCGGGGCTGAGGATGGGGAGGTTGTCGCGCGCCAGGTAGCCCCGGCCGTCGGGCAGGATCCAGGCGTCCACGAAGAGGGCGCCGTCGGGCGAGCGCATCTCCACCTTCACCGCCTCGGGATCGGCGATGGCGGCGTCGATGACCCGGTCGAGCTTGTCGCCGTGGGCGCCGGAGGCGATCTGGTCGATGCGACGACCGTCCTCCACCACCCGCACGCCGAGCACCCCGATGACGGACGCGGCCACCGATGCCGCCGCCACCAGGGCGCCGATGCGCACGCCCCGGCCCCGGCTCGACCCGGCTCCCGCCCGCGGCCGCTCCCCGCGCCCCGGGGTCGGGGACCCGACCGAACGCGACGGGGACCGGGGCCGCAGGGCCCGGACAGTGGCCAGGTCGAGGGGCGGCGGCGGATCCACCAGTTCGGTGGCGATGCGGTCCCACACCGCCATGGGCGCGCCGGCCACGCCGCTGCTCAGCAGGCCGGCCACCTCGATGTGCTCGGCCACCTCGGCCCGGCACAGGCCGCACCCGGCCAGGTGGTGCTCCACCGCCACCCGTTCGTCGGAGTCGAGGGCGTCGAGGGCGTAGACGCCCAGCAACTCGCCCGCCTCGCTGTGGGTCAGCTCGTGAGCCATGGCTCCCCAACTCCCATGTCGACCAACCCGGTGCGCATGCGGCGCAGACCCGACCGGATGCGACTCTTGACGGTACCTTCCGGAGCCCCCAGGAGCACCGCCACCTCCCGGTAGGTGTGACCGCCGAAATAGGCCAGCTCGACGGCCTGGCGCTCGCCCTCGGGCAGGGCCGCCACCGCCTCCTTCACCTGCTCGGCGACGGTGAGGTCGATGACCTCGCGCTCGATGTCGTCGGAGACGGCGGGCGACTCCCGGGCGTCGCGCTCCTCCCGTCGGCGCCGGGATGTGTCCGACCGCAACATGTCGACGGAGCGGCCGTGGGTCTGGGCCAGGAGGAAGGACCGCAGCGACCCCCGCTCGGCGTCGAAGCGTTCGGGACGGTTCCACAGCCGGAGGAAGACCTCCTGGAGGATCTCCTCGGCCACCGTGCGGTCGTTCAGCAACCGGCAGGCGAGAGCGAAGGCGGCGCCGGCGTGGCGGCGGTAGGCCTCGGCCAGGGCGTCCTCCCGCCACCGGCCGATGGCGACGACGAGGGCGGCGTCGCTCACGTCCCGCAGATCGTCGATCGGCCCGGGACGATCCGGCGACCCTCGGCGATCCATGTGCCCAGAGCGTCCCACGTGCATAGTGTCCCTTGTTCGGTGCCGCCACCCCCATCGGATGACGTCCGCGCCGCGCTCCCGCGGTCGCGACCGGGCAGAATGACCCGCGTGGCCGCCGACCTCGACGCCGATCGACGATCGGCGCTGCGCAGCCTCGGCCGAGGTGTCGGATTGCTGGCCAGCGGGTGCCTGGGCGGGATCGTCACCGGACTCCTGGCGGCCCGTCCCATCGGTGCCGCGGCGGCCGCCACCGCCGCCGACGCCGCCCTCGACATCCAGGTGCTGCAGACCGCCTCGTCGCTCGAGACGCTGCTGATCGGCCTTTACAGCGATGCCCTCGGCACCGGCCCCCTCGGCGCCAACGCCCCGTCGGCCAAGGGCCTGGCCACCATGACCAACACCACCGCCCGGGACACCCTGGTCCGGCTCCTCACCGACACCCAGGAGCAGCACCGGGAGCACCGGCTGGCGTTCCAGACCATCACCACCGCCCTGGGGGGCAAGGACCAGAACGACCCCAACCCCAAGTACGGGTCGGGGGTGGCGGCAGCCGACGTCAGCAGCCCCCTGCGCCTGGTCGACTACGCCGCGGTGCTGGAGAAGATCCTCACCGACACCTACGTCTTCGACCTCAGCCAGGTCGAGAACGTCAAGGCCAAGGAGACGCTGGCCAGCGTGATGGCCGTCGAGGCCCAGCACCTGGCCGTGCTGCGCACCGTCGGCGCCCTGCTGCGGGACGGCACCCCCCAGTTCCTCAAGATCCCCTTCGGTGCCGACCTGGTCAACCTGCCGGCCACCCTGGCCACCATCGCCTTCCCCGACGCCCGCGAGGAGATCTCCTCGACCGCCGAGCCCGAGTCGGGGGCGGTCGCATGACCGGGATCACCCGGCGGGGCTTCCTCGGGGCGGCTGCAGCCGTGGCCGCCGCCGTTGCGGCCGGGGCCTGCGGCGGCGGAGGCGGGGGCGACGACTCGTCCGACACCACCGTCGAGACCCTCCCGCCTCTCACCGGCGACGTGGCCGTGGCCGACCTCCACGCCCGGCTGGAGAACCTGGCCATCGACACCTACGACGCCCTCCTGGCAACCGCCTCGGCGGGCAAGGTGGGGGTGGTGCCGGCGGTGGTGGGAGCGATCGTCACCACGGCCAAGACCCAGCACGTCGAGCACCTGGCCGTGTGGAACGAGGTGATGCGGGCCGCGGGCAAGCCCGAGGTGAACACGCCCGACGCCGGCCTCAAGCCCACCGTCGACAGCATGCTGGCCCAGGTCAAGGACGTGGAGGGGGCGGCCCGGCTGGCCCTGCTGCTGGAGGAGATCCTGGCCGACACCTACCTCAAGTCGATCCCCACCCTGCTCGACCAGGCGTCGGTGCAGGCCGCGGCCCAGATCCTGGCCACCGACCAGCAGCATCAGGTGCTGCTCCGCCTCGTCCTGGGCGAGGCCCCGCTGTCGGAGCCGCTGCAGGTGCCGGACAAGGCGGCGTCGTAGCCCCGATTACACGTTCCTGATCTCAGACGTCGTAGTCGGTGATCTCGCGGATCTTCTCCTGGATGGCCTTGTACTCGGGGCTCTGGGTGAGGGGTAGGAGGCCCATGAGCTTGCCCATGTTGCCGGTGACCTTGATCCGGCCCTGCATGAAGGCGGCGTTGGCGTCGAGGTCGCCCTTCTGGATCCGCACCGAGTCGTCCCAGGTGAGGGTGAGGGTGAACTCGGCGTCGACATCGTCGCCCAGCTGCGACGCGGTGAGCTTGCCGCTCTCGACCACCCAGTAGTACCGGACGTCGCCGTTGGGCCCGCCGGTGACGTTGTACTGCATGCGGGCGGTGGCCCCGGCCCGCTCCGGGAACGTCTGGGCCAGTTCCTTCTGGGCGTCGAGCCACGGCTGAGTCAGATACTTCTCCATGGGCCGGGACTCTAGTGGCGGACGGGCTCCCGCAAGCCGGCGAAAAGGTCGTCCTCGGGCACGGGGGCGTCCACCTGGATTGGGACAACCGACCGGGCCAGGATGTAGTCGTCGTACGGATAGGCGTTGCCGGCTTCGGGCGGGAGCCCGAACCAGAACGGCGAGGCGGGGTCGACCTGGGTGGCGTGGGCCAGCAGGGCGGCACCGCCGACGTCGTCCTCGGGGAGGACGTCGATGCGGGTGGTGAGGCGGTGGTCGAGGCCGGGACGGTCGCGCCACTCCTCGGGGTAGGGCGAGTCCAGCCCGAGCTCGAGGAACTTCTCGTGCATGGCCACGATCCGGGCCTTGGCCCACGCCGAGTAGTACAGCTTCGACACCTGCCACGGCGGACCGGCGTCGGGGTAGCGGTCGGGATCGGCGGCGGCGTCGAAGGCGATCACGCTGATGTCGTGCACCCGCAGGTGGTCGGGGTGGGGATAGCCCTCCTGGTCGTCGGCGTAGGTGACGATGACATGGGGCCGTTCCCGGCGGATCACCGCCACCAGCCGGCCGACGGCCTCGCCCAGGTCGGCCGCGGCGAAGGACCCGAGCCGGCGGTTGGCCTCGGTGCCCGCCATCCCCGAGTCGCGGTAGCCGAGCATCACCACCTCGTGGTAGCCGATGATGGCGGCGGCCCGGGCCAGCTCGTCGAGGCGGACCAGGTGCAGCCGCTCCCGCACCTCGGGCCGGTCCATGGCCGGGTTGAGGATGTCGCCCTCCTCGCCCCCGGTGGCGGTCACCAGCACGCAGCGCACGCCCTCCCGGGCGTAGCGGTGCACGGTGGCCGCCCCCTTCGACGACTCGTCGTCGGGATGGGCGTGGATGGTGAGCAGGCGGAGGCCATCGTCCGGCGAAACATCCATTCCTCAACGCTACCGGTGCATTACCGGCTACCAGAACGCCCGCCGAGGCGCCTGCCGATTGTCGCCCGTGCGGGGCGGCGGCCAGACTCCAGAGCGTGAAAATCGCCTTCGTCGGGTCCTTCTCCACCGGTAAGACCACCCTGGCCGACCTGTTCGCCAAGGAGTGGGACCTGCCCCTCCTGCCCGAGGTCGCCCGCGAAGTGGTGAAGCTCGGCTTCCCGCTCGACATGAGCGCCACCGCCGAGACGGAGACGCTCATCTTCCTGAAGCAGTGGCGGGCCGAGGCCGTCCACGACAAGTTCGTGGCCGACCGCTCGATCTACGACGTCCTCGCCTACGCCGACTGGGTGATGGAGCACAACGACGCCCACCGCAAGGAGAACCACCTCTGGTACGAGTCGCGGGAGATCGCCCTCCTCGACCTCCGGGCCCGCTACGACGAGGTGTTCTACCTGCCCATCGAGTTCCCCATCGTCCTCGACGGCCTCCGCCCCGACGACACCACCTTCCAAGCCGACATCGACCGCCGCATCATCACTCTCCTCCACGACGCCGACGTCCGCTTCACCACCCTGCGCGGCACCGTCGACGAACGCCAGGACCAGGTCCGCGGGCTGGTGCGCCACCCGTAACCACCGCGGCCGCCGCGTCGCCGACCGGCAGGGGCGGCATCATTGGTCGTCATGCGGTCGATGGAGGAAGACAGCAGCCTGCGGCGGGCCCTCGACCACGTCCCCCGACCCCTGCGGGTGGCAGCGACCCTGGTGCTGACCGCCACCGTCGTGTACGACCGGTTCGTGGTCGGCCCCGACCGCCACTCACCGGTCTGGGTCTTGGTCGTCGAGGCGGTGGGCGGGGTGGTCCTGGCTGCGTTCGGCCTGATCCTGGTGGCCCACACGTTCAACGAGCCCGACCGCCGTCCCCTGGCGGACGGCCGTTTCTGGCTCGCCTACCTGATGATCACCGGTCGTGCCTCGTCCTCGGGCCGTGGAGCTTCTTCGACGGCGATCCGCAGACGTCGCCCGCGATCGGGGGCACCATGTTCGTCGTCGGCCTGGTGCTGGCAGGACTGTTCGCCCGGCACGTGGTCAAGCCGGTGCGCGCCGGCGAACGCCGTCCGAGAAACATGTGGAGCGGCTACGACCTCGAGCGGCCGGCGGAGCGCGCTGTGGGCGCCCCCGAGGGCCCGTCCGTCACGCAGTGGCACGCGGCCGCCCGGCGGGCCAACGACGGCCGCGCCCGCCGAGGCAACCCGAACCCGTCGACGCTGGCCCCGGACGACGATGCCCCTCCGCCCGGGAACCGCAGGCGGTAGCCCCGGCTGGGTAGCGTCGGGGGCGGTGATCACGGCCTGGGCCTACGAGGACGGCGGGTTCAAGGAGATCCCGAGCGACGACGTGTCCGACCTCCTGGGCGCCGACCACCGCATCCTGTGGGTCGACGTGGTGGAGCCCACCGAGGACGACCTCGCCTGCGTCCAGGAGGAGTTCTCGCTGCACCCCCTGGCCATGGAGGACATCCGCGAGCGCCACCAGCGCCCGAAGATCGAGACCTATCCCAGCCACTCCTTCCTCGTGGCCTACACCGGCGCGCACCTGGAGATCGAGATGTTCGTGGGCCCCGGGTGGCTGGTCACCGTCGGTCCCGAGGGGTACTCGACGGCCAGCGTCCGGGCCCGTTTCGAGCGCACCCACGTGGTCAAGGCGACCGTGGGCTATCTCGTCTACGTCCTCCTCGACGAGATCGTCGACGGGTACTTCAACACCACCGACGAGATCGAGGACGAGCTCGAAGACCTCGAGGAGCGCATCTTCAGCGACACCGTCCCCCCCGAGGAGGGCATCCAGGCCGACCTGTTCGCGGTGCGACGGCGGCTGCTCGAGTTCCGCCGGGTCGTGGTTCCCCTGCGCGACGTGGTCCAGGTGCTCCTCCGGCGGGAGGCGGACTGGGTCGACGACATCACCGCCACCCACATGCAGGACGTCTACGACCACGTCCTGCGGGCGGTCGACGTGATCGACAGCCAGCGTGAGCTCATGGGCAACGCCGTCGACGCCCACCTGGCCCTCATCTCCAACCGCGTCAACGACGTCATGAAGCAGATGACGTCGTGGGGCGCGATCCTCCTCGGATCCACGCTGGTGGCTGGCATCTACGGGATGAACTTCGACCACATGCCCGAGCTCCACTGGCAGTTGGGCTACGCCTGGGCCCTCGGCCTGATGGCGGTCATCACCCTCGTCGGCTACCGCTACTTCAAGCGGAAGGGCTGGCTCTAGCGGCCTAAGGCGGTCCGAAGACCATTTGTTAGGCCGTCTTGACGTTTGGGCGTGTCCTGGGTGAACATCGTCTTCCGAGCGAGGAGGACATGGTGCGAACGAGTCGACTGGTGGCGCTGGGGATGGCCGTGGTATTCGTCGTGGGCCTGTCCGCCTGCGGCTCGTCCGACGACGACATAGGCGTGGCCGGGGACTCGGCCACGGAGGTCGCCGCCTGCCAACCGGTCGGCGAAGACCTCAAGGCGACGGCCCTCAAGACCGTCTCGGTGGAGTTGAAGGAGTACTCCTTCACGCCGCCGACCGTCGAGTTGGCGGCCGGCGTGGTGACGTTCGCCGTCACCAACGCCGGCACCCTGAACCACGAGCTGGCCTTCCTCCCCGGCGGCGGGGAGGTGCCCCTGAACACCGCGGGCAACCCCGACGAGGGCGCCCTCGGCACCGCCGGCGCCTTCGAGCTGGAGGCTTTCGGACCGGGCCTGAGCTGCGAAGCCACCTTCGATCTGAAGCCCGGCACCTACACCCTGTTCTGCATCGTCACCGACGACGACGGCCAGACCCACCTCCAGAAGGGCATGCGGGGCCAGCTCACCGTCGCCTAGGGCCGAGCCCGGGCGGCCCCGGCGCCTCCGGGCCACCGGGTGCGCCGCCTCTTACCAGCGGTCGCCGGCCCCGGTGGGCACCAGCTCGTCCTCGCCCGTCTCGTCGTCGCTGATCAGCTCGTAGCCGCACAGGGCGGCGAGATGGGTGTGGCCCTCGTCGGGGCCGGTGGCGATGAGCTCGTCCCCCGGGGCCAGGACCACCGTCGGCTGGGGCCGGTAGATGTAGCGCCCGCCCCGGCGGATGGCCAGCACGAAGAACCCGGTCTCCGTCTCCAAACACAGGTCCCGCAGCGAACGGCCGTCGGCCTGCGACCCCTCGGCCACCGGCACCCGCACCACCACTTCGTCGGCGTCGCCCAGGGCGAGGGCGAGGATGGGGTGGAGCTCCTCGCCCTGCTCGATGAGCCACACCATCTGCTGGGCCGCGTCGCCGATCTCCTCCGCCGCCTGGGCCAGGTGCATCAGGCCCCGCAGCCCGGAGGGGTCGAGCCGCTCGTGGGCCGCCCGCAGCACCCACAGCTCCAGCCGCTCCATCATCTCGTCGAGCCGGTCCTCCAGGTGGCTGACCTCGGCCGCCAGCCCCTGGTCGCGCAAGACCAACGCCGAGTAGGCCAGCCCCACCGCCACCTCGGAGATGTTCTTCATCTCCACCAGCACGTCGATGGCCCGGTCGAGGTCGGAGACCTCCGCCTCGTCGGCCTGGGGCGGCTCCCACGCCGGCGCCCCCGCCAGTTCCCGCAGCTCGGCGATGCCCGCCGCCGCCCCCTGGAGGAACAGGACGTCGCCCGGCTGCAGCACCATGTCGCCGTCGATCTCGGTGTTCCACTCCCGCCCCCGGCGCAGGGCGACGACCCGCATGCCGACCTCGACGGGCAGCTCCAGGTCGGCCAGGGTGTGGCGGGCCATGGCCGAGTCCTCCCGGACGCGCACCCGATGCGAGATCTCCTCCGCCTGCGACAGGTCGGCCACCAGGGCCCGGGGGATGCCGAGGCGGCGGGTGACGATGCGGGCGATGTCGACGGCGGCGTTGCCCAGCCGCTCGATGGCGCTCACCACCTGCAGGACCGACGCCATGGCGTCGGCGTCACGGGGCGACCGGGCCGCCAGCACGCAGATGGCCCGCATCTCGTGGATGAGGTCGGAGAGCTGGTCCTCGAGCTCCTCGACCTCCTCCGCCATGGCGGTGTCGCCGAAGTACACCGCGGCGTAGCCCAGGTCGATCATCAACTCGGAGGTGTCCTTCGCCTCCGAGAGCATCGTCTTGAGATTTCGGGGTCGTTCGTCCATGAAAGGGGTGCCTCCGGAGCCTATGCCCAAAAAGATCAAGCAACGCCTAGGGCGACGATGATGAGGATCAGGAACAGGGCGCCGGCGAAGTCGACCGACGAGGTGACCAGCGGGATCCCGTAGGTGTCGGGGTCGACGCCGAAGCGGACGGCGGCGATGGTGCCGTAGTAGGCCACGGCCACCACGAAGCCCACCGCCAGCGCCCCGCCGAGGAGGGACGCGGCCACCATCTGGGGCAGCCCGGGACTGGCCTGGCCCAGGGCCCGTCCCACGTAGTGGGCGCCGACGCCGTTGAACAGGTAGACGGGCAGGCCGAGCAGGAGCATCATCGCCCCGTCCAGGCGGGCGTCCCGGTTGGGGACGGGCGTGGGCGCCATCACACCCAGGTGGAGCTTGGTCGACAGCCGGGCCGAGAGGATGCCGCCGAGCGCCCCCGCGCTGCTGATGAAGGCGGGGAAGAGGATGAACAGGGCCGGGTAGGTCGAGAACGTGTCCAGCCGCTTCTCGATGGCGATGCCGGCCATGGTGCTCAGGCAGGTGGCGGCCAGCAGGATGGGGGTGGACTCCCGGACCACCTGGCGCAGGACGTCCTGGTGCGAGCGCCAGGCGAGGACGAAGCCGAACACGGCCAGCGCGCCCACGACCCCGCCGAGGACATCGGAGGTCCGGGGGAAGTCCACCACCAGCAGGCTGGCGACCCACAGCGCAGGAAGGGTGAGCACGTCGCCCAGGGTCGACACGATGGGCGCGGTCACGTTGTCGAGGTCCCAGTCGTAGCGGACGGAGCCGGCGGCCAGGGCGATGGTCGCGACCAGGACCACCAGCGAGGCCAGGAGTCCCCCGACCACCGAGATGAGGGCCAGGTCGAACACCGAGATGGTGTCGGCCACCCCCAGGGCGACGGCCACCACCTTGGCCACCACCGCCAGCAGCATCGAGAGCATCAAGGTAAGGACGAGCGATGCGACGACGTTCTGCCCCACCAGGGTGCGGGGTCGCAGCGACAGGCGGAAGGTCCCCACGTGGATCGATGTGCTCAGGCGATTGCCGAGGGACGAGAACACGTTGCCCCGCAGGCCGATAGCGGCGGGGACGAGCACGAGGAGCCCGGGCAGACGCTCGAAGGTGCCGGTGATCGAGCCCAGGACGGCGCCCGCCAGCAGGCTGGTGGAGCTGTTCAGGCAGAGTGAGACCAGGCTCTGGCGGGCGCCGTCGGTGCTCGGGCCGAGGAGGGCGAGCAGCCGCCGGGTGAGGTCGATCGGGCGGACGACCTTGCGGGCCCGGCGGATCGGCACCGCCACCGTCGTGCCGACCTTGGCCCCCACCTTGATCGCCTGCCGGGGCAACTGCCGGGTTGGGATGCGCTCGCGCTCCCGCTCGCCCCGGGCTCGGCGGGCGGGGCGTTCGTGGTCCGGAGGCCGGCGGTCACGGCGGGCGCCGGTGGGGACCTGCGAGGGGTCGGACGGCTCGGGGGTGGCTCCGTCGGGCGCGTCGGGTGCACCCCGACCGTGACGGCGGGTCCTGAGCCGGCTAGGCCTGGTGCGGCCCGGGACCGGCGACGCGCCGGAGCCGGCGCCCGTGCGGCGTGCGTGGCGTGCCATGACTCGGCGGTTCCGCCATCGGGTCCTCCACCCTCGTCGACTCCCGCGGTGATCCTACCGGCCGAGGCTCCGGGAATCGTGGCTTCGACCCTTGCCGGACGCCGGGACAAGATCGACGAGGACGACACCCAACCTCGGCCCGGGCGACGGCGAGGACGAGGTCGGCCCCGGGCGGTAGCCCAGTCGGACCGCCGCCGTCAGCCGGAGCGGTCGGGGCCGGCTCTTTCGATGTCGACGAGGACGACCAGGCGTCGCTCGCGCTCCATGGCCGCCCGGTAGTCGTCCCAGTCGGGGTGCTCCCCCGCCGCCTGGCGGTAATAGGCGATGAGGGGGTCCATGGCCTCGGGGAGCGACAGGGTGGTGGCGGTGCCGTCGACCTGGACCCAGTCCCACGAGTTGGGCTTGGTGACGAGGACCGACACCCGCGGGTCGCGGCGGAGGTTCTTGACCTTGTAGGCGGTCTCCCGGCTGCTGATCGCGACCCGGCCCTCGTCGTCGATGGTGGCGCCGACGGGCGACATCTGGGGCCGGCCGTCGGCCCGGAACGTGCACAACACGGCGCTGTGGTGCTGGCGGATGAAGTCCCGCGCCTTCTCAATGTCCATGGTTGATGTCCATCTGTTGCTCAGCCTTTCACCGGGCGGTTCCGGGCCCGGGCCGTGACCGCGGAGTAGTCGTAGGGACCGAGGCCCTCGGCCTCGGACAGCTCGAACCAGGCCCGGGCGGCCATGGCCAGAGGCAACTGCAGGCCCGCGTTCTGGGCCGTGCCGGTGACCAGGCGCAGGTCCTTGGTGGCCAGCGACAGCTTGAAGTTGGGCGGGAAGCGACCCGACTCGATCATCTCCCGCTTGCTCTTGACGGTGACCCCGATGGGCGACTCGGCCAGGATGTCGAGCACTTCCGACTGGTCGAGGGCGAAGGCGTCGGCCAGGGTGAGGGCCTCGGCCAGGCCCGACATGAGCGCCCCCAGGATGGAGTTGGCCACCAGCTTCATGGCCGCCCCCGACCCCGACGGCCCCATGTGGATGGGCCGGCCGAAGGCCTCCAGCACCGGCATCCACTGGTCGGCCAGGTCCTGGTCGGCCCCGACGAAGACCTTCAGAGTGCCGTCGGTGGCCTGGGGGACGCTGCCCAGCACGGGGGCGTCGATGAGGTCGATGTCGTCGGGGAGGCGCTCGCCCAGCTCGCGGATCATGTCGGGCCCCACCGTCGACATCTCGATCAGCGTGTGCCGCCGACCGGATTCCTCGGTCATCCCCTCGGCCAGCCCCATCGGCCCGAAGACGACCTCCTCCAACGCGTCCGGCGTGGCCAGCATGGTGAACACGGCCTCCGCCTGGCGGGCGGCCTCGGCCGGGTTGGCCACCCGGCGGGCGCCTCGCTCGACGAGGGGCCCGGCCTTCTCGGGCGTGCGGTTCCACACGACCAGGTCGTGGCCGGCGTCGAGCAGGCGGGCGGCCATGGGAAGACCCATCTGGCCCAGGCCGACGAACGCGAAAGTAGTCATCCCCCTGTTTCTACTCGGCCGGCACGACCCCTAGATCCGGGACAGCTCCACCAGGACCGCCCGCTCGATCTCCCGGGCGTGGTCGCCGTCGGCGATCTTGGCCCCGTTGGCGTCGGCCACGTAGAAGCTGTCGACGACCTCGTGGCCGAGGGTGGCCACCTTGGCGTGGCGGATGTCGAGGTGGAGGTCGGCCAAAGCCCGGGTGATCCGGTAGAGGGTGCCGAGCCGGTCGGGCGCCCGCACCTCCACCACCGTGGCCGCGGCCGAGGCCCGGTTGTCGACGGTGACCGACGTGCGGGCGGGCACGGCCGACACCGATCCCGGCGGGCGGGGGCGGTCGGCGTAGCGCCGGGCCCGGTCGGCCACGCTCGCCTCCAGCGACAGCCGACCCTCGAGGACCTTGCGCAGGTCGGCCTCCACGTCGGCCCAGTCGGGGAGGCTGTCGAAGACGGGCTGCACGTGGAACTCCTCCAGGGCCAGGCCGTCGTCGCCCGCCCACGCCCGGGCGCTGAGCACGTCGAGGCCATGGAGGGTGAGGGTGCCGGCCACCTTGGCGAACAGGCCGGCCCGGTCGTGGGCCGCGATCGTCACGTACGAACCGTCGCCCCGCACCACCACCTCGCCCGCGTCCTTGGCCTGGGTGGCCAGGTCGAGGTGCTGCTCGGAGGGGAAGGTGCCCTGGGGGGGAGGACGTTGGCCCCCGGTGAGGGTGGCGATGGCGTGGGCGGCCAGGTCGGCCACGAGGCCCCCCTTCCATGGGCTCCACGCGGCCGGGCCGGTGGCGAGGGAGTCGGCCTCGGTGAGGGCGTGCAGGAGCTCCACCGTGCCCGGGTCGCCGAGGGCAGTGGCGACGGCGGCCGCGGTGGCGGGGTCCTCCACGTCGCGCCGGGTGGCGAGGTCGGCCAGCAGCAGGTGGTGGCGGACGAGGGCCACCAGCACGGCCACGTCGGCCGGGGGGAAGCCCATGCGGGTGGCCAGCGGGCCCACGACGGCCACGCCCGTGAGGCTGTGGTCGGTGCCCAGCCCGGGGGTGTAGCCCTTGCCCAGGTCGTGCAGCCAGGTGCCGACGAGCAGGAGGTCGGGCCGGGCCACCCGCCCCACCAGGGCGGCCGCATTGGCCGCCGCCTCGCACAGGTGCCGGTCGACGGTGAAGCGGTGGTAGGCGTTGCGCTGGGGCTTGCATGACACCTTCGACCACTCCGGCACCAGCCGGCTGAGCAGGCCCTTCTGGTCGAGCGCCTCCAGCACCGGGATGGCGGCCCGGCCCGCGCCCAACAGGGTCACCAGCGAGTGGCGGGCCTCGTCGGGCCAGGGGTCGCCGGGACCGACCGCCTCCGCCGCCAGCCGGTTGAGCGCCGACCGGCTCAGGGAGGCGCCGGCGCTGGCCGCGGCCGCCGCCGCCCGCAGGACCAGCCCCCGGTCGCGGGCCAGGTCGGCGTCGGGGCCCAGCTCCACCCGCCCGTCCCGCAGCACCAGTCCCGGGCCGAGGGCGCGGTCGCGGGCGGCCCGCCGTCCGACCGGACCCTGCAGCGACGACCGGATGCGGTCCCAGGTGTCGTCGCTGGTCCAGGCCACGGTGCGGGCGGCCGCCGCCAGCCGGCCCATGAGCACGTCGGCGTCGGCGTCGCCCAGGGCCGCGGCCACGCCGTCCTGGTCCTGGAGGAGGAGGCGGTCGGCGGCCTTGCCCGTGCGCCGGTGCAGCTCGATGCGCACCGAGAGGAGGACGTCGTGGGCCGCGGCCAGCGCCTGGTGGTCATCGTCGAGGAGGATGCGGCGAGCGGCCTCCGCCCACCGCAGGGAGTGGACGTCGCGCAGCCCGCCCCGACCGTCCTTGAGGTCGGGCTCGAGCAGGAAGGCCACCTCCCCCGACTTGGCGTGGCGGGCGTTGACCCCGTCGCCCAGCGCGCTCAGCCAGCGGGACGACTTGTTGCGCCAGGCGGCGGTGGCCCGCTCCCTGAGGTCGGCCGCGATGTTGGGGTCGCCGGCGATGAGCCGGGTGTCGAGGAGGGACGTGGCCGTGTCGAGGTCGTCCTGGGCCAGCGTTACCGCCTCCTTCACCGACCGGACGCCGTGGCCCAGCTTGAGCCCGGCGTCCCAGAGCGGGTACCAGATCTGGTCGGCCAGCTGCTTGATCTCGGCCTGGTCGCGGTCCTTGCGGGTGTGGATGAGAAGCACGTCGAGGTCGCTTCCGGGACACAGGTCGCCCCGGCCGTAGCCCCCCACCGCCACCAGGGCCACGCCCGGCGCGCCCACCCCGAGCAGGCCGGCCAGCCACGAGTCGGCCAGCTCGGTGTAGGCCCGGCAGAACGCGGCGCCCTGCAACGAGGAATCCGCCAGGAGCGCGAGGCGCTCCTGGCGGAAATCCCTCCTCACGGTTGCGCCCCTACATTTATCGCAGGCACAGGTGTCTAGAGAGCGTCGTGCCCCATTTCGCCGGTGCGGATGCGGACGATGTTCTCGACCGTCGTCAGCCACACCTTCCCGTCGCCGATCTTGTCGGTGCGGGCGGCGTTGACGATGGCGTCGACGATCCCGGCCGCATCGGCGTCGTCGGTGACGACCTCGACCTTCACCTTGGGGACGAAGTCGACGGTGTACTCGGCACCCCGGTAGACCTCGGTGTGGCCCCGCTGCCGGCCGAAGCCCTGCACCTCGGACACGGTCATGCCCTGCACGCCCAGGGCCCGCAGCGCCTCTTTGACGTCGTCGACCTTGAACGGCTTGATGATTGCGGTCACAAGCTTCATTTTCAGCCGACCCTCCCCATGGACCCGAATTCACCGGCAGCGTAGGCGGACTCGGCGTGTTGGCTGAGATCGAGACCCGAGGCCTCGTCGTCCTCCGCAACCCGCAGGCCGATCGTCTTGTCGACGATCTTGGCCAGGATGAACGACACCACGCCGGAGTAGACGATCGTGGCCCCCACCGCCAAGGCCTGCTTGCCCAGCAGCGAGGAGCCGCCACCCCCGATCAGCCCACCGAAGGCCTCGTTGGCGAACACGCCCAGCAGGATCGACCCGGTGATGCCACCGACCAGGTGGACGGCGATCACGTCGAGCGAGTCGTCGAAGCCGAACTTGAACTTGAGCTGGCAGGCCAGGAAGCACAGCACGCCGGCGATGAGGCCGATGGCCAAGGCCGCCATCGGGTTCACGAACCCGGCGCAGGGGGTGATGGCCACCAGGCCGGCCACCGCGCCGGACGCCCCGCCCAGGGTGGTGGCGTGGCCGCTCTTGAGCTTCTCCACCGCCAGCCAGCTGAGCATGGCCGCCGCCGCCGCGGTGTTGGTGGTCATGAACGCCGTCGCCGCGGTGGCGTTGGCGCCGAGGGCGGAGCCGGCGTTGAAGCCGAACCAGCCGAACCACAGGAGGCCGGCACCGAGCATCACGAGCGGGAGGCTGTGCGGGCGCATGGGGTCGCGCCTCCAGCCGACACGCTTGCCGAGGACGATCGCGAGGGCGAGGCCAGCAGCACCAGCTTTCACGTGGACTGCAGTTCCACCGGCGAAGTCGAGGACGCCCTTGGCTGCGAGCCAGCCGGCACCGTCACCGTTCTTGTCGCCGAAGTCGAAGACCCAGTGGGCGACCGGGAAGTAGACGATCGTGACCCACAGGACCACGAAGATCAACCAGGTGCTGAACTTGGCGCGGTCCGCGATGGCACCGCTGATGAGCGCGGGCGTGATGATCGCGAACATCAGCTGGAACGCGGCGAAGACAAGCAGCGGGATGCCGTAGACGGATCCATTGAGCGTCGTTTCCACGGCGGTAAGGTGCTACATGCAGGCCCAGTCGAGCCCGACCCAGAGAGAGCTCTTCGACTCACCGAAGGCGACCGAGAATCCGTAAAGGACCCAGAGGAGCGAGACAACGCCGATCGTGGCGAAGCTCATCATCATCATGTTGAGCACGCTCTTGCCACGGGTCATGCCGCCGTAGAAGAACGCGAGGCCGGGCGTCATGAGCAGGACCAAGGCCGAGCTGGCCAAGATCCAGGCGGTATCGCCGGTATCCATGAAACCTCCGGTAGTTGAGAGCTGTGACGCGCAGGGGCGCGCCGCTTCGGAGATCACCTTGGTGCGGGCGGGTTTCGGTTGCGGCTCCCGAATGTTGCCGCAAGGTCACGAATGTCGGCGCCAAGTAAACAGCGTGTTACGTCGCTCTGGCGCGAGGGTGATCCGAGGTCTACCGTCGAGGTGCGGGGACCGAAAGGATCTGCTCATGGCTGACACCTCAT